>CAWDRA010000014.1:0-598703 GCA_963804615.1 uncultured Actinomycetota bacterium | reverse complement strand
GTCGGGTTATGTCACCTGATGCTTCACTAAAACTGAAGTAGGACGCGAAGCTAATGCGCAAAACTACAGTTTTGGTATAGTTCCAGCGTGCCAATTGACCGCCGTGATCTCAGGCGCCGCCTCTTTGCCCTGGCAGCGGAACAGGCCGGCTACTTCTCTGCCGCTCAGGCGCATGAGCTCGGCTACTCGTACTCAGCGCAGGCATACCACGTGCGGGCCAGAACCTGGATAAGGGTCGACCGCGGCCTGTTTCGGCTGGCCGAATGGGTCCCGGACCTGCACGACGACCTAGCACGGTGGACGCTGTGGGCGAAAGGTCGGGCCGTGATCTCGCACGACACGGCACTAGGCGTCTACGGAATCGGGGAGTTCGAGTCTGCACGGATCCATCTCACTGTGCCCCGCGGGTTTCGCATGCGCGATAACGAGGTCGTGCTGCATTTCGGCGATCTGCCGCCAGGGGACGTGGAGCAGCGACGCGGATTCGCGCTCACCACGGCTCTGCGATCGCTGATCGACGTTGCCGCGGTCGGTGCTGAGGGAGATCAACTAGTTCATGCGATTGAGGAGGCGCTGGCAGCGGGAGTCGTCACTCGCCGGCAGCTGCGAGCAAGGTCTGAGGCGATCGATCCTCGTGCCGCGCTACGGATCGAGCGAGCCCTGACGATTGCGGCGAAATGATGACTTACGACACGCCTGAGGCGCTGCGGATGGCGATCGAGGCGCGCATCGGGAACATTTCCGACGAGACCGGAATAGCGGTTGACAGGCTCCGCCGCCGGTTGATTTTCCAGCGTGTCGTCGCGCGTCTGCAGGGCGCCGAGCCCGGCCAGTGGGTGGTGAAGGGTGGGATGGCTATGGAGACGCGATTGGGTGACCGTGCACGCCTGACCAAGGAGCCATTGAGCGCAAGATTCCACGCCCGCCACCCAGACACGCCACTGCCATCAGAACGACCGCCGAACCCAGTTCCGGCCGTTGCGGCGTTGCTGGGCGGAACCCAGCTGCGAACCCGTCGCACTGAGCGCGGTGATCTACGACTGAACGAGCGGCACGAGGTGCTGCTCGAACGCCCAGACGGTCGCGGCGGTTCTGGTCCGCGCACCGGTCTTGTCAAAGATGTGCTGGACGTGATGCCCGGCTGTCTTTGCTGAGATCCCCAGTGCCTCGGCGATCTCTCGATTGGTCTTCCCGCTGGCGAGTGCGAGCAGCACTTCGAGCTCGCGGTCGGTCAGCCCGGCGGGGAGCTCACGAGGCCTCTTGACGACGCGGTGGCCGGCGGCCGCGAGCACGGCGTCGACCGCCTCTGAGCACAGTCGGCCTTCACTGGCCTCGCGCTGCAGCTCGGCCTCGGCAGCTGGGGCATGGAGCGCCGCCCGGTGTGGCCGCGGCTCGAGCATCGCCTGGTAGGAATCGGCGGCCGCGAGGATCCGCGCGGCCCGTGACAACCCGGCAGCGCCGGTTGCGCGGTGGTATCCGGTTGTGTCCAGTCGCTCGTGGTGAGCTCCGGCCAGTTCACCGACCGACGCGAGCGCGGGTGAGCGGGCGAATGAGCGCTCGGTGAAGTAGGGGTGCAGACGCACTCGCTCCCAGTCGGTCAGACCCGAGCGGGCTCGGCTTCTCCCAGATCGCGTTGGAGACCGCGACCCGGCCAAGGTCGAGCGCGAGCGCCGCCCGTCGCACCGTGGCGACCTCATCCTTGGGGAGGCCGAGCCGCCACGCGGCCGCCTCGGCGAGCTGGCTGGTGCCCTCGGCGTGCCCGCGCAGCCAGTAGGACTTGAGGTCGGTGAACGTCCCGACGACGCGAAAGGCGGCATCGATCTGCTCTTCGCTCATCCAGCGCTGCGGGGCGGCTCGGCAGCCATCGCCTGCTCCCAGATCAGCGCGTCGTCGAGCCCGTCGAGCAGCTCGTCCATGTGTGTGGTCGCGAGGGCGGCCAGCTGCGGGTCATACGCCCCGCCCGAGCGGCGCTCGATCACCTTGGCGGCTCGACCGCGGCCCCTCGGCGGACAGGAAGACCGAGATGTCGCGCGCCACGTGCAGCACCCGGGCCGGGCGGGGCGATCGTCCTCCCCCGCTGCCAATCCCGGGAAGCCGTTGCCGTCCCAGCGCTCGAACACGAAGGCGAGGTTGACGATCACTCCGTGCCCGAAACCGAGCCAGCCGGCGAACCGCTGGGCGACCTCGCAGTGCAACGCGAACGTCGCCACGAGCGATGTCGAGCGCGTGCTCGAGCGCATGGGCGACCATCTGCTCACGGACCTCAGGCGGTCGCCCCTGGCCGACCACGTCCGCCAGGAACGCGGCGACCTCGTCCGGGTTGCCGCCATCGACGAGCGCGAACTTCGCACGAGGCCCGATGTCGTCACCGAACAGCTCGGTCTGTTCGGTTGCATCGGAGGTACAGCCGATCGAATGAAGCAGGGCGACGTAGTACGCGTCGCACAATTCATAGGGTGAAAGCTCGGCGAGCTCACCGAGGCGGACCGTCAGGATCGCGGTCCGCAGCGCGTGCTCGAGCGGCTGGCCGGTGCCGAGGTCGGTCGCGATCGACATCGCGCCGATCACCTCGGACGCGCGAACCCGCCAGCCGGCGGCTGGCAACTCGCCCGATGTGGGAGGCCCCCCGGCCATCGTGGGCATCCTACCGTGTACGCGGCCGCAGGAGCGCTGGGCTCTCCAGACAGAGGGGAGCCGCAAAGCGGGGCGGCTCCCCTCGTAGCAGCTATGCGACCGCCTGCATGTGCTCTTTGGGGTCCATCGTGCCGAGGCTCTCGACGACCTCGAGCGCGCCACCGCGCACCTGCGCTATGTACATGTTCATGCGAACGTGATGCTGGCCCGGAACCATCGCGGCCGGCCCACCCGGGCCCTCCGCGATCGAAGCGTGATCGAGCGCGGCGGCGACGGCGTCCTGGTCAAGCGTGCCGGCCTCGGTCACGGCCGCCTCCCACAGCTTCAAGCCACGGTAGATGCCGGTCGAGCCGCTTCCACCGGTGAACTGCGGACCTTGCGGGAAGCGTGCGTTGTAGCGCTCGAGCAGCCGCCGGCTGAACGGATCGCTCACCGACTGGTAGTAGTCCATGCACGCGTAGAGCCCGTCGGTCATCTCCAACGGCAGCGCACCCATGAGGTTCTCTTCGAAGTACGTCGTCACGACACGATCCCGCCGCGGCTGGTGAACCCGGACTCGGCGAGCGCCTCGAGGAACGAGAAGCACCCGGGTGGAACGGTCGTGTTGAAGACGACCTGGGTGCCACGGCCGTTGATCTGCTCGACCGTCTGCGCCCAATCGTCGTGGTCGATCGGGAAGTACTCCTCACCCACGACCTCGCCGCCGTTGGCCGACGCGACCTCGTGCACCTTGCGGTTCATCACCTGCGGCCAGATGTAGTCCGCCGAGGGCAGATAAAACGTCCGGGCGCCCGTGCGCTGCATCAGCCACGGGATCAGAGGCTCGACCTGCTGAGCCGGCACGGCGCCCGTGCAGAACAGCAGCGGGTGGTACTCCTGGCCCTCGTACTGCTCCGGGTAGATGTAGAGCGTCTCGCCCTCCATCGACCACCGGCTTCTTGATCGCCTCCCTGGTCGAGCTGAAGATGCCCCCGAGAACCACGGCGACGCTGTCCTGACTGGACGAGCTTGGTGGCCTCGCCGCGGCCTGCGCATCGTCGCTGGCGCTGTCCTCGATGATCAGATCCACCTGCCGCCCGAGGATCCCCCCGCCCGCGTTGACCTCGTCCACGATCAGCCTCGCGGTGTTGGCCTGGGCGCCGCCCATCGAGCGCCAGCGCTCCGGTCTGATCGGCGATCACGCCGACCCTGATGTTGTCAGTCATGACGTTGTTCCTATGCCTCGTAGTGGCCGCTGAACTCGGGCACCTGCGGCCGACCCTGGTGGCCGGCCTCCTGCAGGATCGCCGGGACCTCGGGATCGGTGGCAAAGGCCTTCCAGCCGTCGAGGTCCCAGTCGAAGATCACCCATGACGCGGTTGTCCTCGGCGGGGTCGCGGAACACCAGCGCGCCCTTCGATCCGTGCTGCTTGCGCTTCTCCGCTCCCTTGGTGGAGAACACGTCGGTGAAGCGGTCGAAATCCTCGACCGTGGTCGTTGCCAGAAGCATGCTGCACTCCTTTGTTGGCCGGCGCCTCCAGGCGGCTCCGGTGCTGGCAGGAGTCTGCTTTGGGCTGCGCGTCGCCGCATCGGGCGATCGCCCTATAGCCCCATGGCGCGATTGGATACTGCCGGGGTGTCGCCGTGAGAGCAGTAGGCTCGCCCGCCTGCGGTTCACTCACCGCTCGGCGCCTCGGCGAGGGGAGACGACCGGCGGAGCCACTCCTCGAAGAATGGATCCACGATCCTCCACACACCGCGGTGCTCATCGATCAGGCCACGGCGTTGGAGTCGGATGAGCGTGGGCTTGATGCGGGCGGAGCTGGAGAAGCCGTAGCGGGCGACCTGTGGCCGGCTGGTGAGCTTCTCCCCGCCTCTGTCGGCGAGCATCTGTAGCGCGCGGACCTCGTTGACCTCGCCGTCATCGCCACTGATCAGCAGGTTCAGCATCGCGGAGAACTCTGAGCGCTCGATCGTCTGGACCAGTCGTTGTGGGCATCGATGACGGTCTGCAGGTCCACCGGGTCCCGGCTCGCGTCTCGTTCCAGCATGCCCAGGCGAGTTGCTGCGTCCGCCGGGGGTGAGCGGTCGTCAGGTTGAGCAGATGCTCAGGGCGTCTTCCTCTGCTGGTTTTGAGGTGGCCTCGAATTGAAATTCGAGGTACTCCAGGAACTCGGTGCGCCCGATCACCGGCAGCTGGAGCTGTGCGGCTTCGCCGAACATCGGCTCCTCGAGTCCTCGAGCATCATCTGCAGCGCGTTTCGGATGGAGCCCGTGAAGAGCAGGGAGACGTGGTTGGCTCCGGAGCTCATCAGAGCGGAGCGGATCACCGCGAGCGGATCTCCGGGGCAGTGCGGCAGCCTTTGGAATTCATCGAAGACCACGACCAGATGGTCGGAGAGCCCGGCATGCGACGAGCTGTGCGTGAAGTGTCTCCGCATCCTGCTCGGGGGTGCGGGCCGCACTCTTGACCGTCCCCTTGATGACCTTGATGTCAAAGCCGATCTCCTTCTCCAGAGCGTCGAACTGCCGTTTCGCCGAACGTCGGAGCCTGACTCGGGATGCGCCGACAGCGCGTCGTGCACGCAACCGATGAAGCCGGGGATGCTGACGACACGCTGGAGGTTGATCTTGACGACGTCAAATGTCGGGGCGTCGGGGCCGTGGTCACGCCCGAGCTCCAGCGCAAGTTGGTTGGTGAACGTCGTCTTCCCGGTGTCGCGGGGCCCGAAGAGCGCGACGTTCGTCTGGCCCTTGAGCGTCAGCGCCACCTGCTGTGCAAAGGCGTCCATGCCGACGATCTTCTTCGGATCATCCAAAGGTCTGTCCCAAATGAATGGGTTGAGGGCTGCCATTGCAACGATTGTAACGCAAGGCGAAACAATTTTGTTTCGGGCCGCGTTACAAAAAGGACGCCTGGCCGACGACCTCAGGGGCGTGCTGAGGCCGGCCGGTCAAGTCACCCGGGGCGCCAGCTCCTGTCCCAGCAGCTCGATCAGATCGAGGTCATCAGGAGGCAGGACCTGACACAGGAATCGGCTGACGCCGAGGTCTTTCAAGACCTGCAGCTGCTCAGCCACGTGCTCGATTGTTCCGACCAGCCAGCCCTCCGGCCCCGCGAGCACGAAGTCGACATCGAGCCCGCGAAAGGCGGCGGTACGGGCTGCGCGAGCCCTGAGGTCGGACTGATCGATGCCGACGACGGCGGGCGCCATCACCGAGAATGGGATCGGGTCCCGGCCCGCGGCCGCACACGCGGCCAGGATCTTGGCCCTGCGCTCGCGGACGATGGTCGCGGCCGTGTAGACGGCGTCCAACGGGTCCGATGAAGTCTGCTCGTGTGCGCCGGCGAACTCCGTGTTGTATTCGTCGGCGTAGCTCGCCGCCAAGCGGGCGGCGAGCGGACCTGCAGCCCCGCCCATCAGCAGCGGGGGATGCGGCTGCTGTAGCGGCTTGGGTTGTGCATCCAGCGCATGCAACTTGTAATGACCGCCGTCGAAGCTGAACTTGCCGGAGCCCCAATGGCCATGCACGATCTGGAGCTGCTCCTCGAGCATCTGCATGCGCGTCTTGAGATCCGGAAACGGGAAGCCGTAGGTGGCGTGCTCGAGCTCGTTCCAGCCGGCACCGAGCCCAAGCTCGACCCGGCCACCGGACACGTGGTCGGCGGTGGTCACCAGCTTTGCCAGCAACGAGGGGTGACGGAACGTCGCTGGCGAGACCATCGTCCCCAGCCGCAGTTTGGTCGTCACGGCGCCCAACGCGATGATGGTCCCCAGGGCGTCGAGCGCTCCCCGTTCCGGATTTTCTCCGTCGAGGTTGTGGTAGTGGTCCGAGCGGAACAGAGTGCGGATACCGTGCGTCTCGCACGCGTTCGCGATGTCAAGCCACTGCTGCCAGGTGACGCCCTCCTGGCCTTCAATCATCAGGTCCAGATCCATACTTTGCAGACTACGCGAGCGTTGGGTTCGGCGAGCCGTAGGATCCATTGAGATGGCGCTCCCAACGCGAGCAAGAGAGACCCAGCAGATCCGCGGTGCTGGGAAGTTCGTCGCCAATGGATGACGCGACGATTGCACTGACGCTGGCCCGGGCGCGCATCGCCTTCGGAATCGGAGCGATCGCGGCTCCTGGAACGGCTGCGCGCCTCATCGCCCGCGAGCCAACCGAAGCCGACGGCGTCGCTCCCGTGCTCGCGCGGATGGTCGGCTTCAGAGATCTGACGCTCGGCCTGGGAACTGTGATCGCGCTCGGCAAGGGCACACCGGTGCGCGGCTGGCTCGAGGCCTCGGCTCTCGCCGACGTCGGTGACTGCGTTTCCGCCGTCATCGGTTACCGACGCCTCAGCCCACGCGCCTTCATCGGAACACTCGGGCTGGCCTCCTTCGCGGCGGCCTCGTGCTTGGTGCTCGCCAGGCGACTCGACCCGCCGCCAGAGGCGGTGGCAACGGGTCATCACGACTAGCGTTATCCGGCCATGCCTTGTGTTAGCTTGACCGGCGTGTTCACGGGCGATTCGGGCCGATCTCACCGCCAGGCCGAAGCTTCCGGTATTGGCCGGATGCTCGACTACGGTGGCCTCGCCGTACACGAGGTGGACGACCGGTGCGTCCATGGCCCACGGAGGCTCGTATGAGCAGCGAGGACACGAAACCAGGTTCGCCGGGACCGGGGCCGGCCGAGCCGACGGTGTACCGGTCATCCCCGCGGCCGCAGTTTGCCGGTCCCGCCGCGATTCCGTACGCGACCGTGACGCGGCACATTTGGGGGGACGCCGAGGCCGGGGAGGTGTTCGACTGGATCTACGGCTCCACCGACAAGATCCATGCGCTCGTCTTCGGGTTGGCGCCCGGCGGTACGTTCCGGCATTCGGCCGAGTTCCGTACGGTGTTTGGAGCGGATGAGGTGCTGACGGTGTTGTCCGGGACGATGATCCTGGCCAACCCGGAGACCGGCGAGGTAATTCGCGTGCCCACGGGCGAGAGCGCATTCTTCAGAGCCAACACGTGGCACCACGTGTTCGCCTACGGTCCGGAGCCCCTGCGAGTGCTCGAGTTCCTTGCCCCACCTCCCGCGAAAGGGACCACCGGGCCTATGCCCGCAGCCGCGAATATCTCGCGCAGTCGCGATACACGGATGACTCGGTATTGGGCCACCTTCCCGGATACCAAGCGCCCGGACGCACCCTCACGTGGCTGCGCCCAGAGGACGTCGTGTACCGGTTGGAGGGCGACAGCCTCGTCGGCCTGCTGGCGAGCACAGAGCACCTCACCGTGGCCACGCTCGGACTATCCGCGGGTAAGGCCGGGAGCGTTCATGTCCATGGCGGCGATGAGATCGTGTACGTGACGAGCGGGACCCTGACGGTGCGTGCCTGGACCGCGGACCAGACCCACGTGTTCGAACTCGCGCCACGCGATGCAGCCTTCGTTCCCGCTGGGATCGCGCACGAGTACCGCAACTACGCCGCGTCGAACGCCGAGGCGCTCGTGGGCGTCGCACCTCACTATCTGGACACCCGGGGCGACGCCGACCCGTGACATTCGTCGCTGGCGTCGACGTCGGGGGCACGAAGATCGACGCGTGCATCCTCGATCCGTTGACCGGGATCGTCAGCGCGCGGGCGCGCATACCCTCCCGCTGCGAACGCGGCGGCCGCGCCGTGCTGGCCGATTGCGTCGATCTCGTCATGCGCCTGTCAGGCAGCGCGCAACTTGCCTGTGTCGGGATTGGCCTGTGCGAATTCGTTAGCTCCGAAGGCAGGCCGACGAGCGCCTTCACCGTCGATTGGCGGGATCTCGATCTGGAGCGGGCTTTTGCGGACATCGCCCCGGTTCACCTGGAGAGCGACGTCCGCGCCGGCGCCATCGCCGAGAGTCGGCTTGGCGCCGGTCGTGGGATTCGCGGACCATGGCTCTACGTGAGCGTCGGCACGGGTATCTCCCACTCGCTCATGCTTGATGGGCGACCCTTCGCCGGCGCGCGCGGGAACGCCGTCGTCGTCGGCGCGCCGCCGGTGGAGCGCGTCGCAAGCGGACTGGCGCTCGAGCGCGCGACCGGCCGCGCCAGCGCCGAGGAGGTGCTCAGCGACGCGGCGATGGCCACGATTGTCGCCGATGCTGCGGCTGCTCTCGGCCTTGCGCTTGCAGGGCTCGTCAACGCATTCGACCCCGCGGCCGTGGTCATCGGGGGCGGCCTCGGCCTCGTCGATAGCTATCGAGCGGCGGCAGTCGAGGCGATGCGCCCGGCCGTCGAGGCGCTCGATACGCGTTTGGTCCCGGTGCTTGCCGCGTCACTCGGAAGCCTCGCCGGGCCGGTGGGAGCCGGACTGGCGGCCGCCGACGCCGTCCGCATCTGAAGTGGACCAACCCCGCGCGCAGCTAGCTGGGCGCCGGCTGGTCAGGGTGCAGGAGGCCGTCGAGCCAGCCGAATGAGCGGGCGTGATAGAGCGCGCGAGCGGCCTGTTCGCAGTGATCGTCGGCTCCTTCGGCGGCGGTGAAGTGGACGTAGGTCTTCTCGCACGTGAGCGCGTCCACCAGTTGCGGCGCGGAATCGCTGATGTCGTCACCCTCGGCATTGCACACCCAGGTTGGGCAGGTGATCTGTGGCGCTCGGCCGCGAAGCGTGAACGCGCGGAGCGTGTCGATGTAGCGCGAGCGGGTTATCGACGCCATGGACGAGCATTCCCGCGTCGCAGCGCCCATCCCGCCGTGGGCTTGCGCGGCGAGGAACGTCAGTAGCCGCCCAACGCCAGCCGGACGAGGCGACGCTCGAGCAGCAGCGGGCTGGCCAGCGGCCCGGGCAGCCTCTCGAGGAATGCGGCGTAGAGGTCGTAGGCGCCGCAGTCGGCCACGCAGGCCGCCAGGCGATGCTCGGCGCTCGCCGCGCGCGGCGCGAGGTGCGCTCCGAGGCTCAGTCCGATCAGCGCGACACGGTCGGCGTCCACGTCGTCGCGCGCGAGCGCGTAATCGAGGACGGCGCCGATGACGGTTTCCCAGTCGGCACGGATCGCCAGCCGCTGCTCGGTCAGCACCCGTCCCTGTCCCGGCCCGTCGAATGCGAGCACGTTGTAGCCGCGCGCGAGCGCGGCCGCTCCGTTGGCGAAGTACAGCTCCTCGGCCGTGCCGTCGTAGCCGCCGGTCAGGACCACGGTCGCCCGCCGATGACCGTCCCGGGCCGGACGGAAGAAATAGCCGGGCAGGACCGTGTCCTCGAAGGGGATCGCGATCGTCTCGGCCGGCACGTCCATCAGCGCGATCGCGCGCTGAAACATCTCCGCCTGGGCGCGGTAGGCGGATACCAGCCGCCGATCCAGCGGCGCACCGAGCAACATCACGCCGGCCGTCCGGTGGTAGGTGCTCGCTCTCAGGTACGCCAGCCGTGCCGACTCACGATTTCCAGCTGCCGCTTCACGCTCGGCGAGCGCGGCCACCACCGCAGCGGTCGCCGACCACTGCTCAAACCAACTATCCAGGTCAGCGCTCATCGATCCGCCGAGCGGTCGCCAGACATTCGCCCAAGTCGGCCCCGCCGTAGCCGGCCGCTCCGACCGCCCTCACCAGCTGCGCGTCAAGCAACTCATCCTTCAGCAACAGACGGCCCATGGCGCTCGTGCTCACAACTCGCGGCGGTTACCGACGCCACGCTTCTGCATCGCCCGGTACACGTAGGTCTCGACCGTTCGCACGGACAGCACGAGCTGCTCGGCGATCTCCTGATTGGAGAGGCCACGGGCGGCAAGCGAGGCGATCTGGGCCTCGCGCCGGGTCAGCTCTGTGGCGGGAGTCCCGAGGCCGTCGATGACGGGCATCTCGGCACCCTGGTCCGGCACGTAGAGCTCCGTCACCCGTGCAAATGCTCGTCGCGCCGAGTCCTCGCGGCCAGCGGCGACAAACTCCCGCGCGGCGTCGGCGGCCGCCTCCATCGCGTACAGACGAGCGCCGATCGTCTCCATCTCGTCCGCGACCGCAAGCAACGCGATCCCGTCGCGGGCGGCCAGTGCCGTGGCGTGGCCGGCGTAGGCGGCAACCAGCCGCGCATCGCACCGTTGCGCCAGGCGCTGCTGCTCGGTCGCCACGGTCTCTGCACCTGCTCCTGAACGCTGCGCCTCGTAGAGCAGGAGCGATCGCAGGGCAGGCCGGTCGATTGTGGCGGCGGCCTGCAGGAACGACTCGGCTCCCGCAGCGTCGCTGAGTGCCCGCGCTCCCCAACCCTCGGCACGCGTGAGGTAGCTGACCTGCGTGGGCAGCGGCTCGCCATGTCCGACCAGCTCGCGCACGGAGGCGAGCGCCGCCTGCGCGCCGGCCGGATCACTGCGCTCAACAGCGATCCCCACGCGCAGCGCGCGGATGCTGAGCACCGTGCCGAGCGCGTCCTGACGCTCGACCTGGGCGTCGGCCTCAGCGAGCCAGCGCTCCGCTTCGCGGTAGCGCCCGCGCGCCATCTCCAGCGAGGCCAGCGTGAACGAACCCAAGCCGGCGGATTCATGGTCGCCAGCGCGCACGCCGTCACGGACCATCGATGACATGTAGTCCTCCAGATCGGCCCAGTCCTCTCCCGGATTCCAGGCCGATCATCGACATCAGACCGAGCCCGTACGCGTCATAGTTGCCGCGCAGCGGCGCTCGCGGCCGGATCCTGCGCGCGAGCGCATCGGCATCCTTGACCCGGCCCACGCCCATCAGCCGAAAGGCGTGGGCGAGCTCCAGCTGCAGGCGCTCTCGTCCGGTGAGACTCTGGTCGGCGAGGATCCGCTCGGTCTCTGCCGCCTCGCGCTCGAAGTCATCCAATCCGGTGACGAACCCAGACAGCACAAGCCGCCACGGATCCAGCCGGCGCTTCCAGCTTGCGTCCGCCGACCACGCCTCAGCTCGAGCCAGGAACGCTCGCGCCTGCGCGAGGCGGCCAAGTCCCCAGTACAGAACGTGGACACGCTGGCCGATGTAGGCGATCGCGTCGGCGTCACCAGGCGCGATCGACTCAGCAGCGGCGAGCACCGCCTCGGCCTCGGCGAACCGATTGCGGACGACGTTCGCGCGGGCCAGCAGCAGCGTCGCCGCGAGACCCGCACCCTCGTCCACGGCCCGGCGGGCCAGCTGAGCGCCGAGTTCGGGGTCACCGTAGAGGTTGGCCGCCCGCGCGGCGTCGATCAGCAGCTCCGACGGAACCGACTCGCCGCCATCAAGCCGCCAGCGGGCTATGCGGAGAGCGTCGTAGGGGGCCAGCGGCTCCCGCCGCGCCACCGTGTCGGCGAGTTGCCGCCGCAGCTCCCGGCCGCGCAGTACCGGCAGCTGTCCGCGCAGCAGCTCCCCGTACAGAGGGTGGGCGAGGCGAACCTCGGTCCGCGTCCCGTCGGCTGAGACCGACAGCATCCCAGACGCCTCCGCGGCCTCGAGGACCGCGACGTCCGTGAGAGCGGCCAGCTCGTCAAGACGCATCGGCTCGCCCAGGGCCACGAGCTCAAGCGTCCGCCGCTGAGCCGGATCCAGGGCTCCCATGCGTCGGGAGACCAGCGCTGCCAGGGACGGGGAGATCGTCGGTGTTCCGTGCAGCCGCCACAGGCCACGGTCGAACGTCAGCTGACCCTCGCTGATCACTCCCAGCACCAACTCGCGCGCAAACAGCGGATTGCCGGCGCAGATGTCGAGGACACGGCGCAGGAAGCGCTGCTCCACCGGCCCCTGCAGCCCGGTCTCGATCAGCTCGGCCATCGCATCGTCGCCGAGCGGTCCGAGCTCGATCCGCCGCGCCCCGGCGTCCTTCCACAACGAGTCGACGGCGTCCGGAGCTGACGCGTCCGAGCGGACGGTGGCCAGCACGAACACGCCGGCGCTGCTCGCCAGATGCAGGACCAGCGCCGCCGATCCGGGATCGAGCAGGTGGGCATCATCGACCTCGAGCACCACCGGCCGTGACCCAGCCTGCGCCTGCAGCGCCTCGGCGCTGCGCTGCAGGAGCACAAGTGGCTCGATCCGTGCGGACATCGTCGGGAACCAGTGCCGCCAGTGCCGCGAGGGGAATCGTCGCGCTGCTCGCGGTCGCCTGTGCGCGGTACGCGAGAGCGCCATCTGCCTCGGTCGCGGCGCGCGCCTCGTCGGCCAGCCGCGACTTGCCCGCTCCCGCCACGGCACTGAGGACAACTCCGCGGCAGCCTGGGTCGGCGCGGGCGGCGGCGATGGCCTGAAGCTCGCCCTGGCGGCCCACGAGCGGCCAGATCCCCGTGACCGTCGGGACGGTGGCTGTCGCCCGATCCGACATCTCGCGGCAGTCTAAGGCCGGAGCGCATCCGTTCCGGGGTTCCATCGCACGCACGCGGTCCGGGTGGGCGCGCAGGCGACCGCTACGCAGGGTGTCAGGCACCGAGAGCGTCCTCCAGCCAGCCGAACATCCGCTCCTGACGCTCATCGGCTGTTGCTCGGACGAGTGACGCGGACGCGCCGAGCTGAAGGCGCAGCCGGTGCGACTGGTCCGGCCACGGAGTGTCCGGCCCCGGATCGACCACGAGCAGTGGTGTGCGCACTGCGCTCAGATCGTCGCTGGGGCCGTACGAGTTCAGGCGGGAGAAGATCTGCGACGGCGAGGCGGCGGCCAGCCCATACGGAGCTGCACAGGTCCTGAGCCAGCGTTCCAGTTCCGGGGCGAACAGAAACTCGGCTCGCAACGCCCGATCGAATGCGGCGTCTCCACGGTCGTACAGGACCTCTCGCAAGCCGGCCGGCAGCGCGTCGAGCCACGCCGCCGCGACATCGATCACACCCGGAGCCACCACGGCTGCTGTCAGCCGGTGCTCCCGTGACAGCGCCCGCGGCAGAAGGTAACCCGCCTGGCCGATACCGATAGAGGCGACACGGTCGCGGTCAACTTCGGGACGGTCGGAGACCGCGTCGAGGACCGGGGTCAGCACCGTCTCCCAGTCTGGCCTGAAGCACAGACCGCGTTCGCATAGCGCTGCCTGCTGGCCGGGGCCGTCGAAGGTCATCCAGTGAAAGCCGCGGTTGCTTGCGGCCGCACCGCCAAGCCCCACATCGCCGAGGTGGGGATCGCCGCGCCGTTGTGCATGATCAGGAGCGGCCGCCGATGGCCGGCTGAGTTCGGCGCGGCAAAGAAGTATCCGGGCAGCGACATCCCCAGATAAGGGATCTCAATGCGCACGCCGCCGAGGTGCTCGACCGCACGATCCCAACAGCTGCGCTGCCGGCGCCAGAGGACCGCGGCGCGCCCGTGTTCGGCCGAGCTTGCCAGCCGGGACAGGGCAACGCCGTAATAGGTCGCGGCCCGCAGAAACAGCGCGCCCGCCGCGGGGCCGGGCCGGAGCCCGGGGCGGTTTGCCGCCGACCACAGTTCGCCTGCGGTCCAGATCCACTCCGACACCCAGGAATCCGGATCGCCGTCCCGGCTTCGGGCCGCTGTGGAGAGCACCTCGGCTTCATCGGCGGCACCCACTCGAGCTGAGCGCAAAACGCTCGCGAGGTGCCGCCGCGAAGCCTGTGCGTCGAGTGTTCTTGACAGTTCCGTGCTCATGTCGATCTGCTTCGGAGCCTGGCAGCGGACAGGCGGCCGGTGATCCGTATTGGGCTACGACACCTTGGGCCCGCGAATACGACGGCGGTCCCTAATGCCGAGCTAACCGGCCGATAACAACGCTGCATCTAGTCTCCGGGTCCCACGAGGGAGGAGGGCCCGGCACGGTGGTTGACCGCATGGGGCAGCCACCGGCCGGGCGCCATCCGCCTTGCCATGCGCGCAAGCCGGGGTTTGACAAGCTCAGCTTAAGTTCGGTAGGGTGATCAAACTAATCCCTTCAGCTGTGGAGACAAGGGTTGAGCGAGAGCGGTACAGAGGAGCACGGACCAGGTTCGCTGACCGTCGGCGTTGACGTCGGCGGCACCAAGACGCACCTGGCTCTCTCCACGGGTGAGCAGCGGATCGTCCCGAGCTACGAATGGCACCGCGAGGGACTCGACCGCGTTGCCGAGGGCATCGCCGAAGTGCTGCGGTCGATGACATCGGCGCGGTTCCCGCAGCGCTGGCGGTCGGATCCCACGGCTGCAACGACCGCGTCCTCTGCGCGCGGCTTGAGGAGTCGCTGCGGGCTCGGCTCGGCGACTCTGCCGATCCTCGCGGTCAACGATGCCGAGCTGCTGCTGCCGTCGGTCAGGGCGCCGGCCGGAGTCGGGCTGATCTCCGGAACCGGATCGGTGGTCGTCGGATATGACGCCGACGGTGAGCTGGCGATCGCCGGCGGGTGGGGCGGTTACATCGGGGATGAGGGCAGCAGCACGGGGATGTTCCGGGATGCTGCGCGCGCCGTCGCCGAGGCCTATGACCGTGGCGAGCGAGGGTGACCCGCTGGTTTCGCTCCTATGTGACTCGCTCGGGATCGACCATGTGCGCGAGCTGCCTGCGGCCCTCGACAAATTCGCCTCGCCGCCGGCGTGGGCTCACCTGACGCCGGAGCTCTTCTCCAAGGCGCTCGAACAGGACTCGACTCTGATCCTGGACGTGATCGAACATCAGGCGCTCGCGCTCGCGACGTTGATCAGCGACCTGCGCGATCGTGGAGCCGCGGTTGACACGGTGGTCGCTGCCGGTGGCGTGGTGGTCAACGCGACCTGGTTCCAGAACGCGCTGCGGCACGCGCTTGCCGATGTGTCACCGACGTCGACCGCTGGTGGTCCTCACCGAGCCGCCCGTGGTCGGTGCGCTGACACTGGCAGAGGACCTGGTGGCGCTCAGTGCGGGCCGCGAGCCGGAGGGCCAGATCGGACCCGTCCTGCGGCGCCGCTTCCCCGAGTTCTCATCGGTTGCCGGCCAGGTTTCGGCGGGCGGTGCTGCCGGTGCCATCAACTCCTCAACCCAGGAAGGAACGAGCCACTCGTGAAGAAGATCCCCTACCGCAGTGCGATCGCAATGCAACCTGGCGTGCTCGAGTCCAACCGGGCACAGCTCGTCGGCGCGGCCGGGGAGCTGCGCGCTCTCCGCAGCGACGGCGCCGCCGTTGCGATCATCGGGATCGGCGCCAGCTACTACACCGCCATGGCCGCGGTTCGCGAGTTCTGGAAGGTGGGGGTGAGAGCCTTCGCGGTCGACGTCGGTCAGCTGTGGGAGGACGACTTTGACGTCGCCGACGTCTACATCGCGATCTCCGCCTCCGGCGAGAGCCTCGAGACGGTCGCGGCGGTCGAGCGGCTGCGCCAGCGCCGGCAGGGCCTGGTCGTCTCCGTGACCGCGGAGTTGGACGGCACCCTCACGACGATGGTCGACCTCGCGGTCGCCTGCGCGCAGCTTGAGGACTCGGTTCCCGCCACCACGAGCTACACCGGTGGCCTGCAGGCGCTGGCCTTCCTGATCTCCGCCTGGGAGTCCGAGGCCGCCACGGCGCGGCTTGAGGAGCAGTGGGCGGCGGTCCCGGATGTGCTGGACGGCTTCTGCGCGACCAGCGTGGACGCCGTCGCGGACGTCGGTGCACGGCTGGCGCGCGTCAGCAGCATTGATTTCGTCGGGACTCCCGATGCGGCCGCCGGTGCCGCGGAGGGAGCCCTGCTGTATCGCGAGGCGCCCCGCCTACCCGGGGGCTGGTTTGAGTCCCGTGCCTACCTGCATGGGCCGATGGAGAGCCTCGAGCAGGGGCGGGGAATCGTGATCGTCGGTGACGATTCCGATGATGGCATCGCCGTCATCCTTCGTCAGGTCCGTGAGATCGGGTGTGTTGCCGCGCAGTTCACGACGTCGCCGTCTGAGCCGTCGGACAGCCCGGTGACCGCGGTGGCCGTGCCGTCCAGCGAAGGACGCCTGATCCGGGCGGTCTACGAGATGGCGCTGTTGCAGCTGTTGTCTGCCCGCAGCGCCGAGGAACTGGATCTTACGAGCGGGAAGTTCCGCTATCCGCAACCGCAGGTGAAGCTCAAGCAGGCCATCGTCTGAACATACGTCGCAAGCCGCCGTCGTCAACGGGCGTGGGCGGTTCAATGTCGTCTCGAGGGGAAAGGAAATGATGGACCAATCACAATTGGCGGCCGATCATGGTGTCGACCGTTCCAAGCGATCGTCGATCCTGGGAGCTCGCCGAGCTCGCATGGCATTGACATTTGCCGGTGCCCTGTCAACCGCGGTGTTGGTCGCCGCAGGCAGCGCAGGCGCAGCCGGTGCCAAGGCGGGCAAGCTGACCGCCTCCAGCCCGGGCGGTACGTTGACCCAGTGGAACTGGGAGACCGAGGCAGACGATCCGGGTGGCCACACCCTGATGCCGGTCGTGATCAAACTGTTCGAGAAGACCTATCCGAAGTGGAAGGTCACGAACCGTGAGATGACGCTCGAGGAGCAGACCGACTCGCTCCCGCTGTCCCTGAATGGCTCCAGCGCACCGGACGTGACCGAGACAAACGAGGGCTTCGGAAGCATGGGTCGGCTCGTCGCCGACAAGGAGCTGCTCAACCTCGCGCCCTACAGCAAGCTGTACGGCTGGACCAAGGAAGTCGGCACAGTGCCGCTGCAGTACAACTCCTTCACGTCTGACGGAAAGGCGTTCGGTTCGGGCAACGTGTACGGCGTGCCGTGGAGTGCCGCTCCGCTCGGCGTCTTCTACAACAAGACGCTGCTGAAGAAGGCGGGCGCGAAGATCCCGACCAACTGGAGTCAGTTCTTCGCTGACCTTCCGCTGCTGAAGAAGGCGGGGATCACTCCGATGGCATACGCGAGCGGTCAGCCGACCGCGTACCAGCCGGTGCACGTCTTCTACACGCTCGCCGATGCCTTCGCGAAGGCCTCGACCAGCATCAACTTCGTGTTCCACAAGGGCAAGAGCCCGAGCATCAACGTCCCCGGCTACGTCAAGGCGGCGACGACGTTCCAGAACTGGAGCAAGGAGGGCTATCTGTCGCCGGGTTACAGCGGTCTGTCAGATAACCAGGCGCTGAGTACACTTCACCTCCGGGAAGGCCGGCTTCTTCATCGAGGGTGAGTGGTACATCTCCTCGGTACAGAGCGCCCTGCACAACAACGCCGGGTTCTGGGAGCCGCCGTCGCTCACGGGCGGCCCGGGTGAGGGTTACTCGATCCCGACCAAGTCGGCGTCCCCGGATGCGGCTGCAGCATTCATCAACGTCACTCTGAGCCCGACGATTCAGAAGGATGACCTGCAGCAGGGTGAGGTGCCGGTGGTGGCGCCGAAGCCGTCAGTGCTCGCGAAGTTCCCGCCGATGATCCAGGCGGCCACCAAGGGCTGGGCCTCAGCGGTGAAGTCCAACCAGCTGGTGCCGTTCCTGGACTACGCGACGCCCAACTTCCTCAACCAGGAGATGGCGGCCGTACAGGAGCTGCAGTCCGGTGGTCTGACGCCGAAGGCGATGATCAGCGAGCTGCAGAGTGACTACACGCAGTACTGGGGCAGCAAGTAAGTGAACCAGTCCCCGACCCTATCCAGCGCGCCTGCAGCGCTGGCGTCGCCCCCACCTTCATGGTGGGGGCGACGCAGGGCCCGGGCGCGTGAATTCGACACCCCCCAGAGCAAGGGCGACCGTCGCTTTGGGCTGCTTCTGATCCTTCCGGCCGCGGCGTTCCTGGCGGCCTTCATCCTCTATCCACTGGTCAAGGCGGTCGACTACTCGTTCCTGAACTGGGACGGGATCGGCCCCAAGACCTCGGCCGGCCTTTCGAACTACACGGCGCTATGGACCAACCCGGTCGAGCGCCAGTCGCTCGAACACGCCGGCATCCTGATCATCTTCTACTCGCTGATTCCGACCGGGCTCGGGCTGATCGCCGCGGCCCTGATCGCCCGGCTGCCGCAACGCGGCATGGGCGTCTTTCGAGTCATCTACTTCCTGCCGCAGGTGCTGGTGACCGTCGTTGTCGCAATCGTCTGGACCTGGATCCTGGCGCCGTCAGGACCGGGAACCCTGAACAGCCTCCTGCACACCTTCGGTTTGGCCGGAAACGTCGGCACGCCGTGGCTGGGGAGCTTCAGTGATGCGCTGGTCGCCGATCGGCCTGGTTGCCGTCTGGCTTGACTTCGGCCTCTGCTTCGTCCTGTTCCTATCCGGGGTGCAGCGGATCCCGACGTCGCTTTACGACGCGGCCCGCGTCGACGGCGCCGGAATCATTCGCGAGTTCTGGTTCATCACCGTGCCGATGATGCGGCGGGAGATCGGTGTTGCGCTGACGATCACGATCGTCGCCTCACTGCAGAGTTTCACGCTGATCTACCAGGCGACCCTGGGTGGCCCCGGTACATCGACGACCGTCCCGGGCCTGCTTGTCTACCGCGACGCCTTCCAGCTTGGGGCGGTTGGCTCCGCCAGCGCGCTCGGCATCGCACTCGCCCTGCTGACCTTCGTGTTCACCTTCATCATCCGCGCGCTGCTGGAACGGGGAGACCGTCGATGAACCACCAGGTCCCAGCCGCCTTCGCGATCGATCTGTGGCGCAGCACGCTGTCGATCTCAACACCCGACGAAAGGAGCGCTCCTGTGCTTTCACGTACTGAGCGCACCCTCTCCTCGATCATCCTGCTGGTCGTCGCGATCGTCACCCTGTATCCGATCGTCGTGCTGGTGACGACGTCGTTTGACAAGGTCAACGACAACAACAGCGGGATCAGCTTCTTCAAGTCGCTGTCGTTCTCGTCGTTCAAGTACGCCTGGACCCAGGGCGGGTTCTCCCAGTTACACGCGTCCACACGGCGATCATGACCGTGTCGGTGGTGGTGCTCAGCGTCATCGTCGCCGTGCTCGCCGCCTATGCGGTGGCGCTGCTCAAACCGATGGGCGGACGGCTCGTCTTCTACGTCGCGATCCTCGGGTTCATGCTGCCGGTCGAGGTGCTGATCACCCCGTGGTTCTACGAGCTGCACTCGTTCGGCTGGCTGAACACCTACTGGGCGCTGATCATCCCGCAGGTTGCGCAGTCGATCGCGTTCGGGATCTTCTGGATGAACTCGGCCTTCCTGGCCGTTCCCAAGGAGCTGACCGAGGCAGCCGTCCTCGACGGAGCCACGCGCGTCGACGTCTTCCGCCTGGTCCTGCTCCCGAATGTCATGCCCGCGGTCAAGACCATGGCGGCACTGGTCTTCCTCTGGACCTGGAACGCGTTCCTGCTGCCGCTGGTCCTGGTCTCCAGCCCGTCGCTGTTCGTCGTCACCGAGGGACTGTCCAACTTCCAGGGCGCGCACTTCAGCAACTACGGGGCGCTCGCCGCCGGCGCGGTTCTCGCGGCTCTGCCGGTCGTGCTCGTCTACCTCGCGTCGCAGCGCAGCTTCATCAGCGGCATGTTCGCCGGGAGCACGGTCGGCTGACCAGGGCGCTGAGCCTCGCCAGCAGCCCGCACGCGGCCATTCACTTCAAAGGAGAACCGACCCTTGTCATCAATCACCCTTGCAACACGCGACCAAGATCTATCCCAACGGCTTCAAGGCCGTCGAGGACTTCAACCTGGAGATCGCTGACGGCGAACTGATGGTGCTCGTGGGTCCGTCCGGGTTGTGGCAAGACCACGCTGATGCGCATGATCGCCGGGCTTGAGACCGTCAGCGACGGCAAGATCCTGATCGGTGAGAACGGACGTGACCACGGCCGCTCCCAAGGAGCGTGACGTGGCGATGGTCTTTCAGAACTACGCCCTGTACCCGCACATGACGATCGCCGAGAACATCGGCTTTCCGCTGCGGCTGCGGCGGGTGTCAAAGGCGGAGAGCAAGGCCAAGATCGCCAGGGCGGCCGAGATCCTCGGCCTGTCGGCAGTGCTCGACCGCCGGCCCGGGCCAGCTCTCAGGCGGCCAGCGCCAGCGGGTCGCGATGGGCCGCGCGATCGTTCGCGAACCGTCGGTGTTCCTGATGGACGAGCCGCTCTCGAACCTCGACGCCAAGCTCCGGGTTGAGATGCGCGCTGAGATCCTGCGGATCCAGCGTCGCGTGAACGTCGCGACCGTCTACGTCACCCACGATCAGACCGAGGCGATGACGATGGGCGACCGGGTCGCGGTGCTCGAGTCCGGCTCACTGCAGCAGTGCGCCGCGCCGCAGACCCTCTACGACGAGCCGGCCAATCTGATCGTCGCCGCCTTCATCGGGTCACCGTCGATGAACCTGTTCGAGGCGCAGCTGTCGGCCGATGGCCAGAGCCTGCAGGTCGGCTCCAACGTGCTGCCGGCGGACGCCGCGCTGCAGCGCGCTCCCGGCCTGCGGGAGTACGCCGGACGTACGTTCGTGATCGGGCTGCGCCCCGAGGATCTGACGCTGGCCACCGACGACGGCGTGCCGGCGATCAGCGGCGTGATCGATCTGATCGAGGCGCTCGGATCGGAGCAGCTCGTCCACTTCAGCTCCGACGCCAAGCGGGCGCGGCCGGCGGTGGCCGTCGACCTCGACAGCGAGGAGTACCTGCCCGAGGCGGAGGTCTCCGACAAGGACGGGTGGGTCGCCCGCCTCGGCGCCCGCACGGCTGTGAGGGCGGGTGAGCAGGTCCGGCTGGTGCCGGATCTGAGCCGGATGCACTGCTTTGACCCGGAGAGCGGCGACGCGATCCACTGAGCGTGACGCGAGCAAGGCACCGCGGAGACCCCCGGGTAGCGTCGCCCGCGTTGACCCCGACATCCCATAACAACGGGAAGCCGGCTGGGCGGCGCCGGAGCTCGCGTCGCTCCGGGCCTCGCCACACCGGCAGCGGCCCCCGTCCAGCTCAATGACACCGAGCGGATGATCCTGCGGGCGATCGTCGAAGCCGGCCTGACGACGCAGGTTGGAGCTGTCAGACCGGCTCGGACTGTCCAAGGCGACGCTGTCAGCGGCGATGAAGCAACTCTCAGCCGCGGAGTTGGTGTCGGAGTCGACGACCGTGCAGGGGAACCTCGGCCGTCCGGCGTCGGTCTATCAGGTGGCCGAGTCCGCCGGCTACGCGATCGCGGTCGACCTCGGCCGGACGCGGGTGCGGGTTCAGGCGGTGACGATCGACGGCCGCCCGCTGGCCGACCTGCAGATGCCGGTGCCGCCACCGAAGGCCGATGTGAGTCCCGCCGCTGTGGCCGCCGCCAGGCAGCTGATGCCCGCGGTGGCGCAGGAGATCGGCTCGCGCTCGCACCTGCTGCGTTGTGTCATCGCGGCGCCGATCAAGGTGAGCTGTCGATGACCCGCTCCCGGTCGAGCTTGGCGCCGGTGGCCGAATGCGTCCAGTCGCTCCGCACGCCGATTCCCGGCGAGCGCCCGGTCGCCGATCGACATCGAGAACAACGTCAACTGTGCGGCGATCGCCGAGGGCCGGTGGGGCAGCGCCGTCGGCGCTGAGACGTTCTGCTTCCTCCAGGTCGGCGTTCGAATCGGCCTCGGGATCGTCAATGAGGGTCGCCTGCTCCGCGGCGGCTCTGGGTGGCGCCGGCGAGGTCGGCGAGCCTCCCGTTCCCGTGGAGCGCGGAGCTGCGTCCGCGCCGCCTGGGGCTCGAGCAGCGGCTCGGCGCGGGCGACCTGGTCAGACGCGCTCGGCGGCTGCCCTCCCGGCGCCGGACCCCCGACGCAGCCGCGATCTTCGCCGCCGCCGCAGGCGGGTGACAAGGACATGCAGGCGCTGGTGCAGACGCACGCTCAGGAGATCGGTGAGATGGCGGCCGCCGTCGTCGCGATCCTCGACCCCGGCCTGCTGATCCTCGGCGGCGGCGTCGGCCAGAGTCCGCTGCTGCTGAGCAAGGTCCGGGCAACCGTGCGGCGGCTGACCTGGGAGACGGAGATCCGTTCCGGCTCGCTCGGATCGGACGCGACGATCATGGGCGCCGCGCAGCTCGCGGCCGACGCGGCGCTGGCGGACATCCTCGCCGGCTCGGAGGCGGCTGCGAACGGTCGAGCCGACCATCGCGACACCGGCTCGCCAGAGCTAGCCGACGATGTGAGCGTCGAACCGCTCGCGCACCGTGCGCGCGGTCTCGTCCGCCGGCGCGGCCCAGATCTCCTCGTTGAAGATCTCAACCTCGATCATCGCCTCATAGCCCGTTGCCTCAACCGCCTGGGTCAAGGGCCCGAACTCGATGTGGCCATCGCCGACGTGGCCACGGCCGAGCAACACGTCTGAGGGCAGCGGCAGTGTCCAATCGCAGACCTGGTAGCTGAAGATCCGCTCCGCTGCCCGCGCGATCTCGTCAAGCACCGTGTCATCCCACCAGACGTGGTAGACGTCGACGACGACGCCCACCGTCTCAGCCGGGAACTGCAGTGCCAGGTCAAGTGCCTGGCCCAGTCGGGAGACCGCACAGCGGTCAGCGCAGAACATCGGGTGCAGCGCCTCGATCCCGAGGCGCACACCGGCTGCCCGGGCGACCGGCACCAGCTCGCCGATCGCTTCAGCAATCAGCGAGCGGGCATAGGGAAGGCTCCGATTGCCGGGAGCGAGGCCGCCTCCCACCAGCACCAGCACGTCGGCGCCGACAGCGGCGGTCTCATCGATCGCGGCGCGATTGTCCTCGAGCATTCGCGCCCGATCGCCCGGTTCCACCGTGAAGAATCCGGAGCGGCAGACGCTCGAGACCCGCAGTCCGGAATCGCGCATGATCGCGGCCGCGGCGTCGAGTCCGATCTCCTGGATCTGCTCTCGCCAGAGCCCGATGCCACCGATCCGGTGGCGCCTGCAGAGCTCGACGCTGTCACGCAGGTTCAGGCGCTTGACGGTCGCGGTATTGAGCGAGAGTCGCTCAGGCCCGACGCTCATACCGCCGACGCGATCCGCAGGTGCTGTGACATCCGCTCGACCGCCAGCTCGGGCTCGATCAGCGCTCCGCAGGCGGCGGCAAGCTCGAAGACACTGATCAGATGCTCGTCGGAACGCCGCCGCTGGAAGCCGTCGACCATCGCGAACTCGGGTTGCAGCCCGTTGAGCCAGGCGATGAACGCGATCCCGGCCTTGTACTCATAGGTCGGCGCCTCAAACAGCGTCCGGGAGAGCGGCACCGTCGGCTCGATCAGCGACCGGTAGCGGACCTTGTCGCCCTCGTCCAGGGCCGCCAAGGCCTCGGCCGCCGGTACGGTGATCGCCGCCAGCGCCCCGAGCAGCGCGTCGCTGTGGCCCTGTTCATCACCCTCGATCAGCTCGGCATAGCCGAAGTCATCTCCGGTGTACATGCGCACGCCGGCAGGCAGCTCGACGCCTCAGCCACACCTCCTTGCCGGCGTCGAGCACCGACAGCTTGATGCCTTCGACCTTGCCGCCGGCGTCGGCGATGATCTCGAGCACGGTGGCCGCCGCCTGCTCGAACGAATCGGCGCCCCAGTAGCCGGTCAGCGCAGGATCGAACATCTCTCCGAGCCAGTGCAGGATCACCGGACGCCGGACCCCTCCCAGCAGATGCCGGTAGACGTCGCGGAAGTCCTCGGCCGACCGGGCCGCCGCGACCAGCGCGCGGCTCGCCATCAGCACGACGGTCGCGCCGGCCGTCCTCGACGGCGGTGATCTGCTCCTCGTAGGCGGCGCTGACCTGCGCCAGGCTGGCCCCGTCAGAGTCCGACAGCTGATCGGTGCCCGCGCCGCAGGCGAGCGAGACCGCCGGTCTCAGCCGCCCGGGCGGCTGTGCGCTCGATCAGCTCTAGCGCCTGCTCCCACGTCAGTCCCATGCCGCGCTGCGCCGTGTCCATCGCCTCGGCGATGCCGAATCCGTGCGACCACAGGATACTCGCGGAACGCGAGCGTCGACTCCCAGTCGATCTCCCCGTCCGAGCGCGCGGCGACGTGCGCGGCCGCGTAGGCCCGGCGCGTGCTGGCCGGCCGATGCGTGGCCGGCCAGGCGGGGCGCTCCACGGTCACGGCCGTGCGCGCCCGGGGAGCGTGAGCGTCTGCGCTCATCTGACCGGCTCGAGTTCACGGGCAGCGCCAGCTGCCGGAACCTCGAGGCGCTGCCCGGTAGCGGAGGACTCCTGCGCGAGCTCAGCCAGCTGGACTCCCTTGGCGCCCTCCATCAGGTCCCAGCGGAAGGGGCGGCCCTCGCCGACGTGGAGCAGGAATGACTCCCACTGGGTCTTGAAGGCGTTGTCGACGACGCCGATCTCCGGCACATCGGCCCATTGAGAGCGGTAGTCGTTGGCGTCCGGCAGGTCGGGGTTCCAGACCGGCATCGGCGTGACCGCAGCCGACTGCACGGCGCACTCGCGCAGTCCCGCGATTGCGCTGCCGTCGGTTCCGTCGACCTGGATCTCGAGCAGCTCACGCCGGTTGACACGCACTGACCATGAGGAGTTGAGTGAGGCGACGATGCCATCCGCCAGCTCGACGATCGCGTAGCAGCTGTCGTCGGCTGTCGCCTCGTAGAGCGCGCCGCGCTCATCCCACCGAACCGGAACGTGTGTCGCCTGGCGCGCGTACAACGCCGTCACCGGGCCGAACAGGTCCTCGAGCAGGTAGCGCCAGTGCGGCAGCATGTCGAGCGCGATGCCGCCACCATCTTCGGCGCGGTAATTCCATGATGGGCGCTGCGCCGGGACGTGCTCGCCGTCGAAGACCCAGTACCCGAAGTCGAGCCGGACCGACAGGATCCGGCCGAAGAAGCCAGTCTCGATCAAACGGCGCAGCTTGACGATCCCGGGCAGGAACAGCTTGTCCTGCACGACTCCGTTGATCACGCCGGCGGTGACCGCGGCCTGCGCCAGACCCAGGGCAGCGGAGAGCCCGTCCGCGGTCGGCTTCTCCGTGTAGACGTGCTTGCCCGCGGCGATCGCCTGGGTGAGCGCGGCCTCACGGGCGCTCGTCACCTGCGAGTCGAAGTAGATCCCGATCTCAGGGTCGGCCAGCACGCTCTCAAGGTCGGTGGTCCAGCTGTCGATCCCGTGACGCTCTGCGATCGGCTGCAACCGCTCGGCGCTGCGTCCAACCAGGATCGGCTCGGGCAGCAGCCGCGTTCCGTCGGCGCAGAACCACGCCTCCCTGCTCGCGGATCGCGAGGATCGAGCGGACCAGGTGCTGGCGGTACCCCATGCGTCCGGTGACTCCGTTGAGAGCGACCTTGATGACGGTCTGCGACATGCTCCAACTCCCGTTCGTGGTTCGGTGGGGCTGCCCACCCGCGAGACGAGCGCCGTCCCACTGGAAAGCGCTTTCCAGGAAGCTTAGCGGCGATCAAGGCAGACGGTCAAGAGCAACGGGTGGATGGTCGGGGTGCGTTCGGGCAGACGTCCAGGGTGCGCATCGGCCGACCGCCGGGGCGCGTTGCCGCGGCAGACCGCCGGGGCGCGTTTCGAGACCGCGCGCGACTCTATGCTGGCGGCGTGGCTCGCAGGCCCTCTGATCGCGGACGAACGCTCACGCGCCGTCAACCTGCAGGACATCGCCGACCGCGCCGGCGTCTCCCTGGCCACGGCGTCGCGGGTGCTGGGCAACGGGTCCCGGCGTGTCAGCGGCGAGCTGATCGAGCGCGTCACGCGCGCCGCGGATGACCTCGGCTACAGCGCGAACCTGCCGGCACGGACGGTCGCCACCGGCCGCAGCGACATCGTCGGGGTACTCGTCCACGACATCTCCGATCCGTACTTCTCGACGATCGCCACCGCGGTAGTGCAGCGAGCCGATCAGCACGCGGCGGTGGTTTCGATCGGGAACGCCTTTGGCGATGCGCGACCGCGAGTACGCCTACGTGACGATGATGCGCTCGATGCGCGCGCGCGCGGTGATCATCGCGGGCAGCCGCAGCGATGACGATCAGCGCCAGCGGGCGCTCTGTGACGAGCTCGAGCATCTTCCAGCGAGGCGGCGGACGCGCCGTCTGCATCGGCCAGCCGTTGCCGGGGATCGACACCGTCGCGCCCGAGAACGAGGCCGGCGCACGGGCGCTTGCGGCCGCACTCGTGGCCGCCGGTCATCGCAGCTTTGCGGTGCTGGCCGGGCCGACGCACCTGCACACCGCGCAGGACCGCCTGACACGGCTTCCGCGCCGGGCTCGAGGCGGCCGGCGTCAGCCTGCAGGACGGCGACGTGATCACCGGCGAGTTCAACCGCGACGGCGGCTATGAGGCGGTCGAGCACGCTTCTGACCCGCAGCGCGCCGCTGCCGCGCTGCGTGTTCGCGGTCAACGACGTGATGGCGGTCGGTGCGCTCGCACGTCTGCGCACCGCCGGCCTCAGCGTTCCCGGCGACGTTGCGGTGGCGGGCTTCGACGACATCATCACGCTGCGCGACGTTTGGCCGCGGTTGACGACGGTCAGGCTTCCGCTCACCGCGATGGGGGAGATGGCCGGGAGGCTCGCGCTCGATCAGGAGCAGGATGAGGCCCCGCGGCTGTTGCCCGTCCCCGGCGAGGTGATCCTGCGCGAGAGCACGGCGCTGGCCGAACGGTTCGGTTGCATCGTGAGCGGGCCTTCGGTAGCTTGTGGAAAGCGCTTTCCCAGCAATCGGAGGTCGTAGTGGCGACATTGGAGCGGGATCGGACACTGTTCATTGACGGCGAGTTCTGCGAGCCGGCCGGCGGGGGCGTGATCGACGTGCGCGACAAGGCGACCGGCGAGATGTTCGCCAGCGTCGGGCTCGCCAGCGCCGACGACGTCGACCGGGCCGTGGCCAGCGCGCGTCGCCGCGCAGGCCGAGTGGGCGCAGACTCCCTACACAGAGCGCGCGGCGCTGCTGCGTGCCGTGGCCGCCGAGCTCGGCGCGCGCGCCGACCAGCTGCGGGAGCTGATCATGCGCGAGACCGGCAGCATCGGCGGCAAGGCCGACTACGAGATCGGGGCGGCGCAGAGCGAGCTGATCGAGGCCGCCGCGCTGGCTGCGCGGCCGATGGGTGAGCTGCTGCAGTCCTCGCACGCCGGGCGCCTGTCGCTGTCGGAGCGGGTGCCGGTCGGCGTCGTGGGCGTGCTCACGCCCTGGAACTTCCCGGTGGTGCTGGGGATGAGGGTGATCGCGCCGGCGCTCGCGCTCGGCAACGCGGTCGTGCTCAAGCCCTCACCCGAGACGCCACTGAGCGGCGGGATCGCGCTGGCGGAGGCGTTCGCCGCCGCCGGAGCGCCTCCCGGTCTGCTGCAGGTGGTGCCGGGTGACGTCGAGGTCGGCGAGCGGATCGTCGAGCATCCCGACGTCGCGATGATCCACTTCACCGGCTCGACCAGGGTCGGCCGGATCATCGCCCAGCGCGCCGGGCAGCTGCTCAAGAAGGTCTCGCTCGAGCTCGGCGGCAACAACGCACTGCTGGTGCTCGACGACGCCGATCTGGAACAGGCGTCGATGATCGCCGCCTGGTCGAGCTTCCACTACCAGGGGCAGACGTGCATCACGGCCGGCCGGCACATCGTCGCGCGCTCGGTCGCCGACGGCTTCGTCGACGCGCTCGCGCAGCGTGCGGACGCGATCACGCTCGGCAACACGGTGACCGAGGAGGTCGGGCTCGGGCCGATGATCAACCAGGCCCAGCACGAGCGCGCCGCGCGGCTGCTCGAGGACGCGGTCGCCGCAGGGGCGAGGGTGGTGACCAGCGGCCAGAGCTGACGCGCCGTTCTTTGCGCCGACGGTCGTGGTCGATGTGACCCCAGACATGGCTCTGTGGCGCGAGGAGATCTTCGCGCCGATCGCGCCCGGTGCTCGTCGTCGACGATGACGATCAGGCGGTCGCCCTCGCCAACGACAGTGAGTACGGCCTGGTCTGCTCGGTGGTGACCGCCGACGCCGGCCGCGGGATGCGGGTCGCCAGGCGGCTGCGATCTGGAATGGTGCACGTCAACGACGCGACCCCGCAGGACGAGGCGCTTGCCCCGTTCGGCGGCTTCGGAAGCTCCGGGCTCGGCGGCAGATCCGGCGGCGACAGCAACCTCTGGGAGTTCACCGAGCTGCGCTGGCTGACGGTCGCGCCCGGTCCCGTCGCAATACCCGTACTGAGGCCATCGGTCTCGCCCCTCGTATCCTGGAGGCCACAGCATGACTGCGACAAGCACCGGCACACAGGCGAGCGACTCCGGCGCTCGGCCATCCGCTGGACCCGGCGACGGCCGGCGGAGTTCGAGGCGGGACGCCGGATCCTCGAAGCGGCCGGCGCTGGTCACGCCGACCGTCAAATTCAGCTACTACGGACTCGAGGAGCCGCCGAAGGCGGAGGTGCTCGCACACCAGCCGGGCTCGCCAGCTCGAGCGCCGACTGCGGGCGCTGCTGGTCGACATCGTCATCCGGCGCGCTGACCGACGTGGTCGTGTCGGTCACGGGCGACCAGCGTCGTCACGAGCCGCACCGATCGATCCGGTGAGCGAGGGGCAGTTCCCGATCCTCAACGTCGAGTTCGCGCGCGCCGAGCAGATCGTGCACGCCGACGCAGGCTGGAGGGCGTGCGATGGCGCGGCGCGGCCTGACCGACATCAGCAAGATCCGTGCCTGCCCGCTGACCGCCGGCAACTACGAGCTCGAGGGCGAGTCGGGCCGGCGGATCGTGCGCGTGCTCGCGTTCCTGCACGAGTCGCCCGAGGACCTGGCCTGGGCGCATCCCGTTGACGGGGTCGCCGCCTACGTGGACCTGGTCGAGGGGCGCGTGCTCACGCTGATCGATGAGCTCGACATGCCCGTCCCGGCCGAGTCCGGTGATTACAACGATCCGGCCGTGCGAGGCCCGGAGCGCACCTCGCTGCGTCCGATCGAGATCACCCAGCCCGAGGGCGTCAGCTTCACCCTCGACGGCCACTCGCTCGAGTGGGAGAACTGGGCGCTGCGGATCGGCTTTGACGCCCGCGAGGGACTCGTGCTGCACCAGATCAGCCTCGACGACGCCGGTGAGCGGCGACCGGTCATCTACCGCGCATCGGTCCCGGAGATGGTCGTGCCCTACGGAGACCCCGGCCCGTTCCGGTACTGGCAGAACTACTTCGACACCGGCGAGTACCTGGTCGGGAAGTTCGTCAACTCGCTCGAGCTCGGCTGCGACTGCCTCGGCGAGATCGCCTATCTGGACGCCACGATCCCCGATGACGACGGCAATCCGACGCCAGATCCGCAACGCGATCTGCATCCATGAAGAGGACCACGGAGTCCTCTGGAAGCACACCGACATGTTCAACGGGTCGAGCGAGACCCGCCGCCAGCGCCGCCTGGTGATCTCGTGCTTCGCGACGATCGGCAACTACGACTACGGCTTCTACTGGTACCTGTACCTCGACGGCAAGATCGAGCTCGAGATCAAGCTCACCGGGATCCTGTTCACCTCCGGCTACCGGGGCAAGGACTACCCCTACGCGACCGAGGTCGCGCCGGGGCTTGGGGCCCCGGCGCATCAGCACCTGTTCAGCGCGCGGCTCGACATGATGGTCGACGGTCTGGAGAACGCGGTCGAGGAGATCGACGTCCACGGAGCTCCCGGTCGGCCCCGAGAACCCGTGGGGCAACGCGATCACCCGCACGATCACCCGCCTGACGAGTGAGTCCGAGGGTGGCGCGGCTGGCCGACGCGACCCGCGGCCGGACCTGGCGCGTGATCAACCCCGGCAAGCGCAACCGCTTCGACGAGCCGGTCGCGTGGACGCTTCACCCGCAGCAGGCGCCGACGCTGATCGCCGATCCGCAATAGCCCGCTCGCGCAGCGCGCAGGGTTCGCCTCACGGCAGCTGTGGGTCACGCGCTACGACCACGTCGGAGCGCTACTCCGGCCGGGGATTTCGTCAACCAGCATCCCGGCGGCGGGGGACTGCCCGCCTACGCCGCCGCTGACCGTGACCTCGACGGCACCGACATCGTGCTGTGGCACACCTTCGGTCCGACCCACTTCCCGCGTCCCGAGGACTGGCCGGTGATGCCGGTCGAGCACTGCGGCTTCGTGCTCAAGCCCTCAGGCTTCTTCGGTCGCAACCCGACCCTCGACGTCCCGCGCTCGAGCGGTCACGACTGCCACCGCGACTGATCCAGCCTGCCGGCTGTACGACAATCCGGAGCGTCGCCACTGATCCAGTAGCGCGCCGGTGCCGTATACCTGCACGTGTTGCTGGGATCCAAGATCGCAACCCCGAGTCGCAGACGAGCCGTACTGTCTGACGAGGACCTGATGGAAATGGTCTGCGACGGTGATGCCCGGGCCTTTGAGGTGATCTTCGACCGGCACTCCGGACCGGCCTTCTCACTCGCCTATCGGATGTGTGGGAGGCGCGCGCTGGCCGAGGAGGTTGTGCAGGAGGCGTTCCTGTCACTGTGGCGCAGTGGTGAGAAGTACGACCGCACGCGAGGAAGCGTCAGGTCATGGGTGCTCACCGCTGTCCACAACCGCACGATTGACGTGTTCCGGCACGAGGCATCGCGATCCGGAAGGAACGTTTCAGACGATGGTGCAGTCGAGCGTATGGAGTCTCCCGAGCGCACCGAAGCCGAAGCCGAGCGACGTGATCAGGCCAGCCAGGTTCGTGGTGCCCTCGAAGGGCTCCCCGCCGACCAGCGGCAGGTGATCGAGCTGGCCTACTTCGGAGGGTTCACCCACACCGAGATCGCCGAGTTCCTGAAGCTGCCGGCAGGAACGGTCAAGGGCAGGATGCGGCTCGGCATGAGCAAGCTCCAGGTCGTGTTGGAGAACCCTGCCGGAGCCCTAACATGAGCTGGGAACCTGACATGTCCCAAGCACATGACTGTGATGGTGACGCAGCCGCATACGCGCTCGGCGCGCTCACTCCGGAGGAGAGCGATGCGTTCCGTGCGCACCTTGCGACCTGCGCCATCTGCCAGCACGACCTGGACGGCTTCGAGCAGGTCCGAAATGTCCTCGGCATGGCGGCGCCTCAGCAGCAGCCGTCCAAGGCACTTCGCAAGCAGGTTCTGAAGGACGTCCGCTCCGATGCCGCAGGTCGGAAGGTGCGCTCCCGTCGTGGTGCCGGGTTCAGCTTCTCACGACCGGCGTTCGCAGGAGGGATCACCGCACTGCTGGCCGCGGTGGTGATCGCCGGAACCCAGATCCTGTCGTCCGGGACTTCGGTCCAGGTCTTCAACGCGACGGTGGGGAACGCGCAGTTGCACGTTGCCAGCAACGGTTACACGGAGCTGATCGTGCACCACCTCCCTCAGCCCAAGGGCGACCGGATCTACGAGGTCTGGCTGCAGAACACACATGGCGATCTGGCTCCGACCAAGACGCTCTTCAGCGTCACGCGATCCGGCGAAGGTGTCGTCGGCGTCGCGGGAAGCCTCAAGAACGTCAAGGCCGTGATGGTCACCGAGGAACCTGCAGGTGGCAGCCAGGTCCCGACGACCAAGCCAGTGATCGTCGCGCCGATCAGCTGATCGACAGCCTGGCGTCCACTGCGCCCGGCATCCACCGCCCTCAACATTCTTTGGGTCCCGAGTGATCCGATCCAGGCTGGTTCGCCGTACAGAGGGCAGAAGAGTCAACAAGCTGAACGGAGTGAACCGCCATGGGACTCGACAATCCAATTCATCTCGCCCTACTGCTCATGATCATGCTGCTGGTCTTCGGCGCGAAGCGTCTGCCGGAGATGGGACGCTCGCTGGGTGACGGGCTGCGCGGCTTCAAGGAAGCGGTCAGCAGAGAGACGCCCTTCGGACCGGAGAACGCCAAGACCGAACCCGTGATCGTTGCAGCCGTGGCACCGGAGGTTCCTCAGGCGCCGGTCAATTCCGAAGCTGACCGGACGCCCGCGGCGTAGACGCGTCCGATAGGTCTCGGGCGCAGCGGGCGAACTGAACATGATGGCGCCAAGCGCTTTCCGTGCGGCGCTGGCCAGCGTCGGTCACGACCACCAGATGTCGTTTGTGGACCATCTCGATGAGTTCCGTACGCGACTGATAGTGGTCCTGGCAGTGGTCAGTGCCGCATTCGCTGTCTGCTTCTGGCAGAACCACCAGCTGCTGCGCCTGATCAACGCGTCCACTGTCGCATGCGACTCTGCGCCAGGCCAAGGCGGGAGAGGGCATCAACGGCTCTGACTACCTGACGCAGACGACCACGGGTGACATTGCAGCCCAGGTCCGGCGTCTGGCCGTTGCGCTCAATACCGGCAGCGAGCCTGCGGGCCTGCGGCAGACGCTGACGGCCGTTTCCACCCGCCTTGGAGTCGACGCGCACAAACTGCGGAGCACCGCGGACGCGAATGGGGCCAAACCGATCACGTTGGGCATCACCGAGCCGTTCAACACGACCATCGCCGTGACCCTGATCTTTGCGCTGATCCTGTCACTGCCGGTGATCCTCCTGCAGATCTACGGCTTCTTCATGCCTGCCGTCGACGCTCAGGCTCGCCGACAGGCGAGACCCGCTCTGATAGCGATTCCCGGCCTGTTCATCGTCGGCGTCGTGTTCGGTTACATCGTGGTACTGCCGGCAGCGCTCAGGTTCTTGCAGAATTTCAATGCGGGTCAATTCACCGTACTTGTGCAGGCGAGCCAGTACTACCGCTTCGCAGCGACCATCCTGCTCGCGATGGGGTTCGTGTTTGAGGTACCGGTGATGATCGTGGCGTTGACACAGGCCGGAGTGGTCACTCCGCGCCGGTTGCGTAAGAGCAGAAAGCTCGCGTTGGTTGTCTGTGTCGCAATCGGCGCGGCGCTTCCCGGGGATGCGATCACGATGATGCTCGAGGCGCTCCCGCTCTACGCACTGTTCGAGATCGGCGTGGCGATTGCGAGCCTGCTGGCACGGCGTGAGCGACGTCGTGCGGGCGCCGCAGCAGAACTCAGCGCCAGCGCCTGAACGCACGCGCATTTGGCGAAAGGTTCTGGCTGCCTCTTGGCGCTGTGCGATCACATGGCAAGCTGAGCCGCCGCGACCGCCAGCGCATCGGCCCGCTCATTCAGCGCGTGGCCGATGTGTCCCTTGATCCAGTGCCAACGCACGTGCTCGTGGCCGGAGGTCGCGGCCTCGAGCGCGAGCCAGAGCTCCCGGTTCTTGACGGGGTCGCCGGAGGCGGTCCTCCAGCCCTTGCGCTTCCAGCCGGCCATCCAGGTGGTCATGCCGTCATGCAGATAGCGGGAGTCGGTGACGACGCAGGCACGGGAGCCCGGGCGGGAGCGCCCTCAGACCCTCGAGTGCCGCCGTCATCTCCATGATGTTGTTGGTCGTCTGGGGCAGGCCGCCGCTGTGCTCCTCGACCGCCCCGTCCTCCCAGCACACCACTGCAGCCCAGCCGCCGGGGCCGGGGTTGCGCTGGCAGGCGCCGTCGGTCCAGATCAGGACCTCCCCGGCGGCGGCCTCCGGGAGGTGGCCTGGCAACGACTTCGATCTGCGATACGGACGCTCGGGCACTGGGCAAAGCAGGGTACGGGCCGGGGGAGACGCCAACCGCTCCGGCCCGGGCACCTGCGGCCCCGTGGTGAGCTTCCCGATACCGTGAGGACGGTGCGTCCAGAGCTGCGCAATGCGAGCCGAGTCGGTCGGCGGACGGGAGCGGGCGCGGCGCTGCCGCTGGCGGTGCTGCTGACGGTGATCGTGATCGCCGCCGCTGGGATCGGGGGCACCTCGCACTTCACCGGAGCGCGGTGGTACCCGCACCTTGGTGGCGGGACCCAGACCGAGCAGTTGACGGTGGCGACGACGCCAACCACGCCGGGACCCGGCAGGCAGCGGCCGCATCGGCCCGGCACGGTCGGGCTGCCGGTCTGGCTGGGAGTGCTGGCCGCGCTGGCGCTGGCGATCGGCATCGGATTCCTGCTGCTGCGCCTGTGGCGCCGGCGCCGCGCGCCGGCCGCGCCCACCGTTCACGCCTCGACCGTCGGGAGCGTCCAGGCGGCGCCGGCCGAAGCGGCACCCGAGCCGGAGGCGTTGCTGACCGGGATCGAGCTCGCGCTGCACGAGCTCGACGAGGATCGCGACCCGGCAGATGCCGTCGTGCGGGCCTGGCTGGGCCTGCAGGAGACGGCCGAGGAGTCAGGTATCCAGCGGCGCGGCCCGGCCGAGACCCCAACCGAGTTCGCGACCCGCGTCCTCAGCAGCGCATTTGCGGACGACCGGGCGCTGCGGACGCTGCTGCGCCTGTACCTTCGTACCCGCTTCGGCGACCATCCCGTGACGCCCGCGGACGTTGCGGAAGTGCGCGCTGCGCTGCGACAGCTGCTGGAGAATTGGCGCGCGGCCGGCGCGGCCGGCGCGGCCGACGCGGCCGACGCGGCCGACCCGACCGGCACGGCCACGGCGCGCTGAGCAACGAGCCGGATATGGACAGTCGCAATCTCACACGAGCGTTCCGCCCGCCCAGACGCCGTGAGACGTTCATCGCCACGGGGCTTGCCGTAGCGGCGGCGGCGATCTGCTGGTACTTCGGCGTCGACGTCTGGCATTCGATCCTGCTCGGCTGCGCGATCACGGTGCTGATCCTGGCAGTGGCGGTGGCGTCGTCGGCGCCGATTCCGGAAGATCGCACTCCCGATCATGTGCGCAAGCGCGCCGACGGATCACGCAGCGACGTGGCCATCCTCTCCGGATCGCTGCGCGTCGGGTGGGGCACGGTCGGACTCACGGCCGAACGCCGGCTCCACAAGATCGCCGTACGCCGTCTGGCGCTCGAGGGCCTCTACCTCGACAACCCCGAGCACCGCGACCTGATCGAGCGGCGGATCGGCACCCGCGTCTACCGGACGCTGACACGCACGAACCGGCGCGGCATGCGGCGCAAGACACTGGTCCACTGCCTCGCCGTGCTGGACGCGCTGAACCCCAACTACTACCCGGGAGGGAACCGTGAACGATGACGCGCTGCCGGTGGAGGAGATCGCGCGGCTCGCCGCCGCGATCCTCGATCGCGTCGCCACCGTCGTGGTCGGCATGAGCGATGCCGTCGAGCTGGCGCTGGCCAGCATCCTCGCCGGCGGCCACGTGCTGTTCGAGGACGTGCCCGGGCTCGGCAAGACGCTGGCGGCGCGCAGCCTCGCGACCGCGCTCGGCCTGGACTTCCGGCGCCTGCAGTGCACGCCCGATCTGCTGCCGGCCGACATCACCGGCTCGTTCGTCTACTCGCCCGCCACCGCCGAGTTCATGTTCCGTCCCGGGCCGGTCTTCACCGGCCTGTTCCTCGCCGACGAGATCAACCGCACCTCACCGAAGACCCAGTCGGCGCTGCTCGAGGCGATGGCCGAGGGGCAGGTTACCGTCGAGGGGCAGAGTTTCCCGCTGCCGTCGCCGTTCCACGTGATCGCGACCTCGAACCCGATCGAGTACGAGGGCACCTACGCGCTGCCCGAGGCCCAGCTCGACCGCTTCATGGTGCGGCTCGCCGTCGGCTACCCCGAGCGCGACGGCGAGACCAACGGATCCTGCTCAACCGCGTCGAGCGCCGGCGTGAGGTCGCCTCCGTCGAGCCGGTGATCGACGCCGCCACGCTGGGGGCGATGCAGGCCGGGATCGAGCGCGTCTACGTCGAGCCGGACATCGCCACGTACTGCGTCGACCTCGCCGCCGCGACGCGCCGCCACCAGGCGATCGAGGTCGGAGCCTCGCCGCGCGGCTCGCAGGGGCTGATGCTGGTCGCCCGCGCCCTGGCCGTGATCGACGGACGCGACTTCGTCACCCCGGAGGACGTCAAGCGCGTGGCGGTCCCGGTGCTGGCTCACCGGCTCTCGCTGACGACGCAGGCCTGGGCGGACGGGACCCGCGCCGCTGACGTGGTCGCCGGCGATCGTCGCGACCGTCGCCGGGCCACCCACGGTCGGGCGTTCGCCCAGCGGCGTCGGTCCGCAGTGAGCGCGGACGGGCCAGCGCGCAGGACCAGGTGACTGTGACCACCGAGCGGGACCGGTGCATGTGACCACCGAGCAGAGGTGGGCGCGTTCGCCGGCGCTCGCCGCCGGTGGCGCCCTGGCGCTGCTGCTCGCCGCGATCGGCCTGATCGCCGGGCGCATCGACATCGCGCTGCTGGCGCTGCCGCTGGTCGTGGCCGCCGCGCTGAGCTGGGACCGGCTGCCAAGGGAGGCGAGCGTCAGCGTCGCTGAGCCTGTCACTTGCGGATGCCGGCGATTCCGAGCTCGAGTACCACCTCGCGATCGAGCCGCCCCGCACGTCGAGACCGTCGTCCTGCGCTACAGCGTGCTGGGCGGAGCAGGCACGCGAGCTGGTGGTCGCCGGTCCGCGGGCCGGCGACCTCTGCGGGCGCGTGCCGCTGCTGCACTCGGGTCCGCAGGAGTTCGTGCGGTTCGAATACCGCTTCCTCGGGCTGGACGCGACGGCGGCGAGCACGCCCCAGGAGCCGATCGTCGGCGAACGCGTGGTCGCGCCCGCGCGACAGACGATCCGGGCGCTGCCGCTGCCGCAGCGGCTGCAGGGGCTGACCGGCTCGCACGAGTCCGCCCGCGCCGGCGACGGTGGCGACTTCCGTGACATCCATCCGTTCACCGCCGGTGATCGGCTGCGGCGGATCGACTGGAAGGCCACCGCACGACGGGGCCGCGACGCCGGTGACCTCTACGTGCGCCGCACCGACGCCCTGGCCGACGCGACCGTGCTGATCGTGATCGACAGCCGCGACGACGTCGGTGAGCAGGTCGCGGAGTGGAGCCGAAACCTCGCCGCCGAGAAGGGGATCAGCTCGCTCGACATCGCCCGCGAGGCGGCCAGTTCGATCGCCAGCGCCTACATCGAGGCCGGCGACCGCGTCGGCTTCCAGGACCTCTCGAGCCGCGCTCGCATGATCGCCCACGCCGGCGGCAGCCGCCATCTCGCGCGGCTGTCACAGGCGATCGAGGTCACCGACGCCATCTGGCGTGGCGTTCCGCCACCAGCGGCCACCGATCGTGCCGCCGGGCGCGCTCGTCTACCTGCTCTCGAGCCTGCTCGACGATCGTTCGGTCAACCTGGCGCTGAGCTGGCGCAGCAACGGCCACCGCGTGATCGCCGTGGACGTGCTGCCACCGGCGCGGTTTGCCCGCACGACCCGCTACGAGCGGGTCGCGCACCGGATGGTGATGATGGAACGCGACGACCGCGTCCGCATCCTGCGCACGCGCGGCGTCGAGCTGCTGCGCTGGGCGCAGGCGAGCGACCCGCTGCCGCTGGCGGCACGCCTGCAGCTGCTGAGTCGCCCGCCGCGCGGGCTCGGTTCGGCGGGAGCGCGACGATGAGCATGCCGGCGCTGAGAGCCCCGGCCGACCTGCCGGCCGCCGACGCCAGGATCCCAGGCGTCACGGTCCGGCTGGCGTTCGTGGCCGTCGCCGTGCTGCTGCTCGGGGTCGTCTTCGGCGTCGGCGGCTGGTTTGCCGTCGGCACGCTGCTCGCCCTGCTGGCCGCCTGGGCGCCCTACTACCTGCTCGGCTGGCTGCTGATCCTGATGCTGGCGCTCGGCGAGCTCGGACACCAGGCGACGCTGAGCTGGAGGATCCTCGTGTTGCTCGCCGGCGTGCAGCTGCTGCACGTCCTCTCGGCGCTGATGCTCGAGCTTCCCTGGCGCGGCTGGCTGCAGCCGGCCGTGTTCGTTCGTCCGCTGCTGCGCCTCGTCGCCATCCAGATCCCGGTGCAGCTCCTGGCCGTCGCAGCGCTCCAGCTACTGGCCCCGAGCGCCCATGGCCAGCGCCCGCTGACCGTCACCGCGTTTGCGGTGATCGGTGCCGTGGCCCTGGCCTGCCTCACGTTCGTGCTGCTGCGCAGGAGGCCGGACCGGCCCGCTCATCCATAGCCGCCGGCGGCGGCGCCGCGGCGGTCAGATCGCGTTCGTGCCCTCGCGACCGTATTGGTCACTGAGCCGCACGACGTCGTCGAGGTAGGGGGTGGAGGCCTCGAGCACATCAGAGTCCTCGAGCGCCTCGATCGTGTGGATCACGCCCGGGGCGTTGTGCCAGACATCACCGATGCTGACCGTGCGCTCGAACAGCGAGTCCTCCGCAGGTCCCTGCACGAGCAGCAGGCGGCCCGACAGCACGTAACAGGCCTCATCCTTGATCTCGTGGTATTGCAGCGAGAGGCGATGACCCCTGTTGACGTGCAGGATCTTGCCCACGTACCGGTCCGTGACCGCCCACCAGATCTCATGCCCCCAGGGCTTCTCGACACGCCGCGGCAGCTTCTGTTCGAAATCGAGCATCTGGGTTGATTGTCGGAAATCTCCGCGAGATGCTTTAGCGAGTTCGGGCCCAACAGGCTCAACGCCGGCTAACTCAGCCGGCCGGCAACGAGCGTGGCAGGCCGAAGGCTGCGAGCACGCCGCTATCGAACCGGGTGATCTCAGAGACCCGGTCGCCGGACAGGCTGAGGACGAGCAGGCCGCTTGCCCTGAAGATGCCGGTGGCGGGATCGCGGATATACATCCCCAGCGCCGGCTGGCGGTTGGCGCGGCTGGGCAGCATGCGCAGCTGATGCCCTGGGTCGAAGACGACGACCCGCAGGAACTGGATGGCGGCATCGCGCCCCTGATATTCGAGCGGCACGGGCGGCATCCGCAGCCAGACATCCTCGGTGAAAAGCTCGAGCAGCGCGTCGACATCGCCGCTCTCATAGGCCTCGGTCAGGCGCCTGACCAGCTCGCGCTCCTGCGGCGACTCGGGGACCGGCGGCGGCGCCTCACGCAGGTCGGGCGCGCGCGAGAGCGTAGCGCGCGCCCGCTTGAGCGCACTGGCCACGGAATCCTCGGTCTGCTCGAGCATCTCGGCGACCTCGGCGGAGCGGAAGCCGAGCACGTCGCGCAGGATCAGCACAGCTCGCTGGCGCGGCGGCAGCGTCTGGAGCACAGTGATGAACGCGAGTGAGATCGACTCGTTGGACTCATAGACGCAATCCGGCCCCGGGGCGGCGTCGGGCAGCTCATCGAGCAGCAGGTCCGGGTAGGGCTCGAGCCAGACGACCTCGGTCTGCCGGCTCGGGGGCGGCAGCGGCAGCTCAGCGAACGGCGGCTGCATCGGCGCGCGCCGTCCGGTGGCCCGCAGGCTGTTCAGGCAGCGGTTGGTCGCGATGCGGTAGAGCCAGGTGCGCAGCGAGGCGCGCCGCTCGTAGCCTCCGAGCCCGCGCCAGGCGGCAAGCAGCGTCTCCTGGAGCGCGTCCTCGGCGTCCTGAACCGAGCCGAGGATGCGGTAGCAATGGACGTGCAGCTCGCGACGATACGGTGCGGTCAACTCGGCGAAGGCGTGTTCGTCGCCCGTGCGGGCGCGGTGAAGCAGCATCTCGGTCACATCTGGATCCTCTCATCCTGGTATCTCGGCGTGTAGACACCAGGCGGTCGCGAATATGGGCGGCCGCGCTTGGCCGCCCAATTCCTGCAGGTGCCGGTGTCTGCATCGATGTCCATCAAGTTCGGCCCCGCGCCGAGGAAGCGAAGGAGTCCAGATGCCCAAGTTCCTGCTCACATTCCGCAGCCCACAGGAGTTCACCGAGATCACCGGCGACGGCCACGCCGCCTGGATGCAGTGGTTCGGTGAGAACCAGGACAGCGTCGTCGAGATGGGCGACGGCGTCGGCCGGGCCCTGCGCGTCGGCGATGTCGACGGCGATCAGCGCATCGGTGGCTACACGGTGATCCAGGCGGCCGACATCGACGCGGCCGCTGAGATCGCTAAGACCTCTCCGCCGATGGCGGCCGGCTACGGCGTCGAGATCGGGCAGCTGCTCGAGGTGGCAGTCAACGCGTGACCTGCTCGGGCCGAGACGTCAGCGCGATCGCTCAGGTCGTGCTGGCGATCCCGGCCGGGAAAAAGCGCTTCAGTGGATCGCCTCAGGATCGATCAGTGCCTGCTTCATCAGCACACGATCGCCTCTGATCGGCACGCCCTCATCCTCGAGCAGCCGCCGCTGCCGGTCTCCCTTGGCCCAGGTGCCGTCGCTGCGGACGACCCGCCACCAGGGCAGGTCATCAGCCTCCGCCAACGACAGCGCGCGGCCGGCCTGCCGCGGCGCTCCCGGACAGACGTCGCCGTAGGTGGTGACGAAGCCCGGCGGAACCCGCCGGATGCGGGCGAAGATGATCGCGTTGCTGATCGCCATGCACAGATCGTCACGCATCGAGCGGCGCGATACCCACGAGATCAGCGGTCCCTATGCTCACTCTGCCCTGAGATGGGGTAGGAAGGAGGCGTTATGAGGATCCAACACACCATGGAGTTCTCACAGTGGGACCTTCTGTGGCGAATCGGATTGGCGCTGCTGCTCTCGACCGTGATCGGGCTCGAGCGCGAGATCCGTCAGAAGAACGCGGGGATGCGCACCTACGCCCTGGTCGGTACCGGTTCGGCGCTGATCATGATCGTGAGCGCCTACGGCTTTGCCGACGTTCTGCAATGGCGAGTGGTCGAGCTCGACCCCTCGCGCGTGGCTGCACAGGTGGTGTCGGGCATCGGCTTCATCGGCGGTGGCCTGATCTTCGTTCAGCGCAACAGCGTTCGCGGGTTGACGACCGCAGCGGGTGTGTGGGCGACCGCTGGTGTCGGACTCGCGGCCGGCGGCGGCCTGACCGTGATCGCGACCGCCGGCACGGTCGCCTATCTGCTGATCTCTGTCGGATACCCGTACATGACCCGGTATCTGCCGGCCGCGCGTCAGATCTCCCCGCTGCGGGTGACGTACCAGGACGGCGGCGGCGTGCTGCGGCGGCTGGTGGCCGAGTCGGCGGAGCACGGCTTTGCGATCGCTAACCTCGCGGTCGAACGCGAGGGCGTCCGCGGCGGTGAGCGCACGGTGACGGTCAGGCTCGGCCTCCTCGGCCGGGGGCCGATCGCGTCGCTGGCGGCCGATTTGGAGTCGATCGACGGGGTCATCCGCGTGCGCGCCGGTGACACCAACGTACGGCTCGACGCCTGATTCCTCGCGGGCGCAGCGCCCGCTGGCGCGCGCCCGCCAGCACCGCGGCCGGTGGCCTCCGCAGTCGCCGATCCAAAGTTACGTAGCCGGCTACGCAAGACCTGCGTAGCCGGGGGTGGGAACTTCTCCGCATCGAGTTCAAGCCGCACCGATCAAGGAGAGTTCAGATGTACGCAGTCAGCAGCAGTGACACCGCAGAGAAGTCAGGGAAGGGCTTTGGGATCTACGTGGCGTTGGCGCCCTGGGTGGCGTTCACGCTGCTGGCCGCGCACTCATCGATGAAGCTCGCGTCGATCGTCGCCCTGTTTGCTTCAGTCGTGATCGCCGCGCCCGCCGTGAAGGCGCGCAAGCCCAAGCTGCTTGAGTTGGGCGCGGTGCTGACCTTCGCCGTGTTCACGGTGATCGCGTTCACGGCCGACGCCCCGACCGCGGACTGGGTCGCCAAGTACGCACGCGGCCTCGCAGCGGGCGGCCTTTCGCTGATCGCGTTCGGGTCGCTGCTGTTCACGCCCTTCACCGAGCAGTACGCCCGCGAGCAGGTGGCCGAGCGCTTCTGGAACACGCCGAAGTTCAAGGAGACGAACCGCCGCCTGACGCTGATGTGGGGTGCCGTCTTCGCCGCGATGATCCCGTTCCACGTGATCGCCGCTCAGATCAACACCACCCGCGGCAACCTGATCTTCAACTGGGTGATTCCGATCGGCCTGGTCGTGTGGGCGATCAAGCAGTCAACCGGCGAGAAGGATGACGCTCCGGCCGCCGCCTGAGCGTCAATCGCCGAACGCCATGTCAGCCGGACTCGGGCGGGCCTCAGAGCTCGCCTGGGAGCAGTCGACAGCAGAGCTCCGCGCAGCCGCCCGCTGGGGAGCCGCCGATCCGGAAACGATCGAGCGGACCCTGGGGCGGCTGCTGCCTGCCGATCCCGACTCGTGGCTGATCGAGTGGACGGCCGCCGGAGGCGCGCTCTGGGCTGCGCCCGACCCGTACGACCTCGCCGGCAGCCACCTGGCCGCCGCCTCCTACTACGCGGCGGCGATCGCGCACATCGGTCAGACCGATGGAACCGTCAACGAGCGGATTCTCTGGCAACGCCAGCGCGACTGCTGGGATGCCGCTGTCGACGCCCTCGGCGCACAACGGCTCACGATCCAGTTCGCCCAGACTGGTCTGCCCGCGTACTTCTTCAGCGGCGGCCCGGGTCGCCGCCCGCTGATCGTGATCGACCACGGCGGCCGCGTCGCGACCTCGCATGCCTGGATTCAGGGCGGTGCCGCAGCTCACGCGCGCGGCTACCACTGGCTCACGTTCGACGGACCGGGCCGGCAGGCTGCGAGGCGCAACCTCAGGCTCGTTCTGACACCGCGGTGGGACACGGTGATCGACGCCGTGCTCGATGCCGCCGGCTCCAGATCGGACGTCGACGCCTCGAGGATCGCCCTGATCGGTGCCGACCACGGGGCCTTGGGCGCGGCGCAGGCTCTCACGATGACGAACCGCCTGGCCGCGGCTGCCCTGCTCCCTGGGATCCTGGACGCATCCGAACCGCTCGTGAACGCGCTTCCACAGGCCATGCGCGGACCCCTGCTCGAGGGGAACCGGGTCCACTTCGATGAGGAGCTTCGCCTCGCGGCGCTGTTCGCGCCCGACACCGCCTCAGTTTGCGCAGAGCGATCCGTGACTACGGTCATATGCGCGAACCGCTCTTCGATGTCTATCGCCGCGCGCTCGGCTTCAGGCTGCGATCCGTCGATCTCGCGGAGATCGCGACTCCGCTCGCGGTCTCCTCTCAGGATGAGACGGGACCGTGGACCGGCCAGGCCGTGCGGCTCGCCGAGCTCGTCGGGTCGGCCCAGCATCTGGGCGAGCTGGCCGTCGGCGGCGACGCGGCCGTCGAGTGGACCGGGGCTTGGTTCTGAACCGACGCCGCGTAGAGTTACGCCCGGATATGCCTGGTGGGGTTCCGCCGAATGCCTCGCCACCCGGGTCGGGGTGGCCGCTGGTCGGGCGCGATAGCGAACTGGCCGAGCTCACCTCTGCCCTGGACGCCGGCCACAACAGTGGCGTGGTCATCGCCGCCGGACCCGGCGTCGGCAAGACTCGGCTGGCCCGCGAGGCGCTGAACGCGGCAGCCGGCCGCGGGCGCACTGACGATCTGGGTTCAGGCCACGCGCAGCGCCGCCACGTTCCGCTCGGCGCCCTGGCAGGCCTGCTCCCTGCAGAGACACGCCCGGACGATCCGATCGCGCTGATGCGCAGCTGCACCGAGGCTCTGAGGGAGCGCGCGGATGGCCGCCGGGCAGTCGTCGCGATCGACGACGCGCATCTCCTCGATCCGGCATCGGCTGCGCTGGCCCTCCACCTCGCCAGCGAGGGCACGGCCTTCGTGATCGCCACCCTCCGCGCCGGTGAGCCCTGCCCGGACGCGATCGTCTCGCTCTGGAAGGACGAGATCGCGACTCGGCTCGAGCTCCAACCACTTGACGGCGAGCAGATCCAGGAACTTGTCGAGGCTGCGCTCGGCGGCCGGTCGAGGCGGCCGCGTCGCCTGGCTGGCCGAAATCAGCCGGGTAACGTGATGTACCTGCGCGAGCTGGTCCGGGGCGCTGTCGACTCCGGCGATCTGATCGATGACGGCGGACTTCTGGCGTCTGGACGGTCAGCCGGCCGCCAACGCCACCCTGATCGAGCTCGTCGGTGAGCGCCTGGCGGGGCTTTCGCCAGCATCGACCGAGCTTGCGGAACTGCTCGCCCTCGGTGAACCGATCAGCCCCGCTGAGGCGCTCGAGCTCGCCGATGAGCAGGCGCTGCTCGACACCGAGTCGCAGGGACTGATCGCGACCTCGGCGCGCGAGGTCAGGCTTGCCCACCCGCTCTACGGCGAGGCGGTCCGCAACGCCCTGCCGCCGCTTCGCGCCGCCGCACTCTGCCGCCGCCTGATCGCGGTGATCGAGGCGCGGCCGAACTTCGGTGCCGATGACGCTCTGCGGGTCGCGCGGCTCACGCTCGATGCGGGCCAGACGCCAACGGTCGAGCTCCTGCTAGCAGGCCGCGGATGCCGCCAACCAGGCCGGCGACCCTGATTTCGGGCATGAGCTCGCCTCGCTGATCCCGCCGGAGGTCGGCGGATTGCCCGCGCGCCCTGATCCTCGCTCGCTCGCTGACGATGCGCAACCGTTACGCCGAGGCGCAGCAGGTGCTGGCGACGTCGAGGACCAGGCGCCGCTCGAGCCCTGATCCGCGGGAATACCTGCGCCGCCGTCTGTGGCTCTACCACTGGGGGCTGCGTGACAACGATGCCGCTCGCCGCGACGACTCGAGCGCGCGCGGAGCTGGCGCTCCGACGCGGATTGGCAGGCGTTCGTCGCGAGCGTCGGCGACCGCTATCTGGGACTTGCGCGTGACTTCGGAACGCCCGAATCTGCCGCGACGCTGGCCAACAGCCAGCGCGCCTCCGAGACCAGCCGCCGTGAGGGCCGTGCCGCGTATGTGATGTCGCTGCTGCTGGCGGGCGAGGGGGACGCGGCCGCGGCTGACGCGCTGAACGCGCAGGCCGGCGGCCTCAGACGACATCGGCGAGGTTGGGCGTGCTCGGCGCGCTCAGTCTCAGTGCGATCGAGGCCGGCTACGAATGGCATGAGCTCGAGGAACTACATGGGAAGCATCGTCCGTGACGGCGTCCGCGACCACCATCACGCCGCCGCCGGGCATAGCTGCCTTCACGCTCGGACGCCTCAATTTCCTGCGCTCGCGCTACGTGGACGCGAGCCGCTGGCTGGCCGAGGCCCGCGCACACCTGGTGCATGAGGATCCCTTCAACGTGCTTGGGCACGTCCTGGTCGTGCAGGTCGGGATCGAGGCCTTCTCAGGCGACTTCGACAGCACGATGCGGGCGCTCGATCGCCTGCGCCGGCGCTGCTCCGAGTTCGAGCCGCTGCCGGTCGGTCGTGTGCCGCTTGCGCGCGCCGAGGGCTGGGCCGCCAGGGTCCGGGATCCGCAGGTGGCGGCAGACCAACTGCTCGATGCCGCGGCGGAGTTCGACAGCTTTGTGGGCCTCGCCCCGCAGCTGGCCTACGACGCATTCAGGTGCGGCGCTGCTGCTGCCACGCCGCTGCTCGAGGACCTGGCGGCTCGCAACCGCTCGCGGCTCGTGAGCGCCTACCGGCAGCATGCGGCGGCGGGATCCGCGCGCGATGGCGCCAAGCTCCTGGCTGCGGCCGAGGAGATGGCGGAGATCGGGGCGCTGAGCTATGCGGTCGAGGCCGCCAGCCAGGCGGCGGCCGCGTTCCTGAGCGAGGGCCGCGAGGACTCGGCTCGACGTGCAGCGGCACGAGCCCGCGCGCTGCATCCGGAGGGGCAGGGTGGCGTGCTGCCGGCGATCGACGGGCTCGACGCAACCGCGATCGCGCTGACGCCCCGGGAGCAACAGCTTGTGGGACTGGCTTCCCAGGGCCTCAGCAACGCAGAGATCGCGGACCGGCTGGTGCTGTCAGTTCGGACCGTCGAGACCCACCTCTACCGCGGCATGCAGAAGCTGGGAATCAGCGACCGTCGCGATCTCTGAGGCGGGCGCGAAGGCATCATCGCGGCGGCGCACCACGCACCAGGCGATCACGGCCAGCGCCAGCATCACCCCGGCTCCGGTCCAGTAGGCCGCAGAGACCCCGTTCGTCGAAGCGGTGAGGTGGGCAGCGGCACCTGCTGTCGGTGCGACGGACGAGACCTGGGTGACGATCGCCCCCAGCACAGCCAGGCCAACCACTCCGCCCAGCTGGCGCACCGTCTGCACGATGCCGCTCGCCTGACTGCGCTGTGACGCTTTGGCGCCGCCGAGCGCGTCGGTCGTCCCGGGAGAGACCGTCAGCCCGATCCCGACGCCCATCAGGATGTAGCCGGGGATCAGCGTCGGGTAGTCACGGAGATGCAGGTGCCAGGCGAGCCATGCAAGGCCACAGGCGATCAGCAGCGAGCCGCAGGTCAGCAGTGGACGCGGTCCGAAGCGGTCATACAGGCGCCCGCCGAGTGGCGCGACGAACAGCAGCGGGATCGTCAGCGGCAGCATCGCCACGCCCGCCTGGATCGGGCTGAAGCCCAGCACATGCTGTGACCAGACCGCGCCGAACACCGAGGCGCCGGTGAGCGCGAACTGCACGGCGGCGAGGACGCCACCGTCCGCGCCGAAGTTCTTGAGTCGCGAACAGCTTGAGGTCGACCAGCGGAGCCTCGGCGCGGGTCTCCCACCACAGGAAGGTCGGCAGCAGCACCGCGGCCGTGCCGAGCAGCGCGATGATCGCCGGTGAGGTCCAGCCCCACACCTGGCCCTGCATCAGGGCGAGCACGAGGGTGCTGAAGGCTCCGACGAGCAGCGGCAGCCCAACCCAGTCGATCGCGCTGCGCGCGACCCGCGGGCGTGGGGTGCGGATGAGCGTGAACCTGGAGGCGACGACGATCGCTATCCCGATCGGCAGGTTGATGTAGAACACGGCGCGCCAGCTGACGCTCTGCGTCAGCAATCCGCCGACCAGCGGGCCCAGGGCGAGGAACACCATCGAGACGCCGCTGTAGATGCCCATCGCCTTGCCGCGCTCGCGGACGTCGAACGTGTTGACGATGACCGCGCCCGTTGACGGGACCATCAGCGCCGCGCCGATTCCCTGAAGCCCGCGTGCCGCGATGATCATCGTCTCGTTCTGGGCGAGCCCGCACAGCGCCGAGGCGAACACGAACACGCTGGTGCCGGCGCGAAACGTGCGCTCGGCCCCGATCAGGTCAGCGACACGCCCACCGAGCGCGACGAACACCGCCAACAGCAACAGGTAGGCGTTCACCACCCACTGCACGCCAGTGCTCGAGAGCCCCAGATCGCGCTGCATCGTCGGCAACGCAACGCTCACCACCGTCTGGTCGATCATCACCATCGACAGTGCTCCGGTCATCGTCGCCAGGATCCACCAGCGACGTTTCGACGTCTGAGTCTTCATCGTGCCCTCCACGTTCTCGGTTTGGATGGCACCAGACTGCCTGTCGCGGGCGCAGCGTCGACATCAGTAGCCGACTACGCAACTGCGTAGCGAGCCCTGCGTATCGACGGCGGCTCAGGTTCGGCGCGTTACATTCGAACGCCCCGACTTGTATTGGTCGAGTGCGGCTGAGACCCTCGCGCCCGATGGAGTCCAACGACGGTCACCTCGACGTCGAGGAGCACGGGAAATCTGGGGGTCAGGTGCGGCTCACGCTCCGGGGGAGCTTGGACATTGCCTCGGCCCGGCAACTCGATCAGCGCCTGAGGCTGCTCGCGTGGACGGGTTGCCGGGTCGACCTCGACCTTGGGCGCGTCGAGTTCATTGATCTCGTCGGTCTGCACGTGATTCTCCGGAGCCTGGAGCGATCTCACGGGAGCGATGCGCCGGTCACGGTCGCCCGTAACGTGAGCAGGTCCGTCGCACGCCTGGCCCACCTGGTGGGAGCGGAACTGTGGCCACCGGCGACGGAACCACCGCGGTTGGTCGAAGCTTCAGCGATGCCGACACGGCTGCGCGGTTCAAGCTCGGAGCTTTCGATTCGCGCCGCAGCTCGGCGCCTGAGCGGTTAGCTGCGGTTGTGCTCACCCTCGTCTGGGAGGTTGGGACTCCTGACCGCGAACGCAACGACCTCGTCGATTGCCACCGACGCTCCGTTGATCAGCAGTCGATTCGCGTATCCCGTCTGCTCAAGCGCATCGTCAGCCTCGTCGACGGTCGGCTGGGGAGATGGTGTGCCGGAGACCCGGCTGCCGTCGATCAGAACCAGGCTGATCGGCAGGCTTGCGAGGCCGGCCGACGCGCACGTGTCGCCAAGCATCGTGAGGAAGTGTGCGCGTCGGTCATCCACCGTTGAGTCCCAACCCGATGATGCCCGCGACGCCGGATTCTGAAACCGCAGGTTTCGGCAGTCGACCGTCCGGCGAGCTACCCAGCGAGTATTTCTTCGCTGAGCGGGTATTGAGTTGCGTGTGTCTGTATCTGCGGGTCCCAGGGTCGAGCTCACACGGTGATGGCGATCAGCTCTGACGGCAGCTCCCTGCGGCGTGCTCGCGCTGTGCGACTGCTCGTCGCCGATCCAGAGCTCGCCGAGGACCTCGACCCCGGTCGGATCGAACAGGCGAGCCAGCAGATCGTGCTTCCGAGCGTGGCGCTTGAGACGGGCCCGCTCAGCCTCGCCGCGTTGCGCGAGGTACCCGGGGTCGAGGGTGACATCTTCGCCTTCCATGTCCTGTCCGGTTCGCTCACGACGAACCTGCGGATGGCAGGACGCGAGTGCGCGCGCGTGGTCAGCAACGGCGCCCTGGTGCTGCTCGACGGGCCGATCAGCGAGTCGATCCCCGTGAATCTCGAGTGGACGGTCCTCGACCGGGCAAGAATCGCAATCTTCGATCAGCGCCTGTTCGCGATCCTGCGCCAGTGGCCGCAGATTCTGCCCGCGATCCTCAGACGCGCCGCCCAGCAGCCCAAGCAGGCGCTGATGCAGCAGGCGATCAGCCAGCTGCCGAGGGTCGAGGATCGGCTGCTGGCGCTGTTCTGGTCGATCGCTGACCGCCACGGTGTGGTCAGGACCGATGGCATCTGGGTACGGATGTCGGTCACTCATGAAACGCTCGCACGTATGGTCGGGGCTCAACGACCAACGGTGAGCCTGGGGCTGGCTCGCCTTGCAGACGCTGGGTTCCTTCGCTCCGAGCGCGGCGGATGGCTGATAAATCCGGAGTCGCTCGAGGTCTTCTCGAACCCCTCCTCAGGGGACGAACACCGGGACGCGCTCGGACAGATGTGAGCCGATTCGGCGTCGCATGTCGGAGTTTGCGCTCTGTGGGCCGGGGAAGACTCCTCTTGGCACCTATAGACAGGCGACGACGGAGGCCCGATGGCCACGCAACTTCAAGCGCTCCGCGACCATGGCCAGAGTCCATGGATCGACTTCATCACCCGCAGATTCGTGGAACGGTGGCGATCTCGCCACGCTGATCGACGACGGCATCGTCGGGGTGACCTCGAATCCCACGATCTTTCAGAAGGCAATCGCGGACGATGACAGCTACGACGAGCAACTGCGAGCGGCTCGGGGCTGCCGAGCAGCGACCCGTATGACGCCTTCATCGCGATCGCGGGTGACGACGTCCGAGCGCCTGCGACCTGCTGGCGGACACGTCACAGCGCCCGGCAAAGCGGCGCAGCGGACGGCTGGGTGTCGCTCGAAGTCGACCCACGGCTCGCCCACGACAGCGAGCGCACGATCGTCGAGGCGCAGCGGTTGCACGAGGTTGTCGACCGGCCCAACCTGATGGTCAAGATCCCCGGGACCGAGGAAGGCCTGGAGGCGATCGAGGAACACGATCGCGGCTGGGATCCCCGTCAACGTGACGCTGCTGTTCTCGCTCGAACGCCATCGTCAGGCTGCCGAGGCATACGTGCGAGGTCTGCAGCGGCTCTACGCGGCCGGCGCCGATCTGACGCACGGTGGCCTCCGTCGCCTCGTTCTTCATCTCCCGCGTCGACACGGAGGCGGATCGCAGACTCGACGAGCTGGGCGGCCACGACCGGCTCAAGGGCACGCTGGCGATCGCGAACGCAAAGCTCGCCTACCAGACCTACCTGGAGGTCTTCGCGGGTCCGGAGTGGGAGGAGCTCGCCGCCGCGGGCGCGACTCCCCAGCGCTGCCTGTGGGCGTCGACGTCAACCAAGAACCCGGCGTATCGCGATGTCATGTACGTGGAGGAGCTGATCGGCCCGAGCACGGTCAACACGATGCCGGCCGAGACGATCCAAGCCTTTGAGGATCACGGATCCGTGACCCGCACGCTCGACCGGGACGTCGACCAGGCGCATGCAACCTTCGATGAGATCGTCCGGGCCGGCATCGACTACGAGGACGTCGTCAGGACACTCGAGCGTGAGGGCGTCGACAAGTTCGCGGACTCGTTCGCCCAGCTGATCGAGCGAGTCGAGTCGGGTCTGAGCAGCACGGTGACGACCTGATGGCCAACCTCCAGCGGCCCATGCCCGCGTGGCCCGTCGCGGCCACGCCAGTCGGAGGGTTCGAGGGGATGCGGGTCGCCCCGCTCACCGAGGTCCCAACCGAGCCGGCCGAGTCTCCAACCCCGATCGTCCCACCGGCGCCGATCACACCAGCCGTACCCAATCCCGAGACCCCTGGCGATCCGGCGGAACCCGCCACCGTGCCGGGGCCGAGCGAGCCGGCGGAACCGGTTGTGCCGGAGCCCAGCGAGCCCGGTCGCGAGCCGGATCAGCCGGACCCCGAACCCGATCAGCCCGACCCCGAACGGCCGCAGGACGCGTAGAGTCAGAGATGGCGGGCCGTCCGCAGATCGCAGGCTGACCCGAACCGGCCCGCTGGGCGGACGCCAGTCAGCCCGGGCTGCTCTTACCCACCTCTCACGAATCAGGCCTACTGTTGCCTCCGATGAGCGGCCCTAAGCATCTTTGGTCGGGAAACTGGGAGCGGGAGTCTGAGAACGCTGCTGCAGCAGCGCCCGCCGCGCCTGCCGCTGGTCGAGCCCGACAGCCGCAGGCGCCGGAGGAGCCCGAGCCGCCGCGAGCCAAAGCAGAACGGCGCGGCCGCTCCGCTACGCGTGGGCGGCGGCGGCCTTCCTGCTCGTGCTGGCTGTCGGGATGGCGCTGGCGGTGACCCTCGGGGGTAACTCCAACAAGCCGCGAGCGGCACACCACGAGTACACCCGCGCGCATCACGACGCCGACCACGCCCACCGACAACCCGACGGCGGCGCCGCACTGCAACGGCCGACACCACCGCGCCGGCCGGATCGGGCCGACTGCGACATGGCTTGGGATGGAGATCGTGACCGGTCCGAACGGCGCCGTGGTCAATTCCCTAAGCTGGGCAGCGTGGCCGATCAGGCCGGGTTCGAGCCAGGCGATGTGATCGCCAGCGTCGATGGGCATCAGATCAACACCGTGCCCCAGCTTGCAACCTCGACGGCGGGCCAGAGACCGGGAGCCATCGTCGAATATCCAGGTCCTCGCAGCTCCTCGTTCGTGGAGATATCAGTCGGTGCCGATGACAGACCCGCCCATCGATCCACCGGTGAGATCGTGAGCTTCGCTGCACCGCTCGTACTGATCGGGCTCTTCGCTGTCCCGGTGCTATGTGCCTGGTACGTCGCCGAGCAGCGTCGGCGCGAGCGCGCGGCGCTGGCGTTCGCCACCGAGCCGCTGACCGCGTCGGTCGCCCCGAACGGCCCGGCTGGCGACGGCACCTGCCCGTCGCGCTCATGGGCTCGCGCTGGCGATGCTGATCGTCGCGGCCGCCCAGCCGCGTCACACCGGCACCGTGCCGGTCAAGGGTGCGACCGTGATGCTTGCCAACGACGTCTCGAACTCGATGCAGGCGACCGACGTGCAGCCGTCGCGGCTGGTGGCGGCCAAGCGGGCCGCCGCCAGCTTCGTAAGCGGCGTGACCAGCCAGATCCAGGTCGGCTCGATCCAGTTCGCGCGGCAGCCGACGCTGCTGCAGTCGCCGACCAGAGATCATCGGCTCACGGCCGCAGCGATCGCCGGGCTCAAGCCGGGCGGGGGCGGCACCGCGATCGGCGAGGCGCTCGAGCTCGCGCTCGACGTCGATCAAGGGAGCGCCGAAGATCGACGGCAAGCATCCGCCCGGTGCGATCGTGCTGATCTCGGACGGAACCTCGAACGTGGGTGTCAGCCCGCTGGCGGTGGCGCAGGAGGCCAAGAAGCAGCACGTTCCGGTCTACACGATCTCGATCGGGACCGCCCACGGCACCATCCAGATCAAGCGCGACGGCCACACGGTCACCGCCGCCGTGCCCGTGAATCCGACCGAGCTGGGTCAGATCGCGGCGGAGTCAGGCGGGCATGCCGTACCGCGCCGCTGACAGCACGACGGTGCGCACAATCTACGACCGGCTTGCGAAGAAGCTCGGTCGAGACCCACGTGCAGCGATCGCTGATCGGTGTCGCGATCGGCCTCGGACTGGTCGCTGATGGCTGCCGCCGGGGCGTTCTCGCTGCTGTGGTTCGGGCGATTGAACTGATCAGGAAGCTGAACACCGGAACGCCATGAAGAACTTGAACAACTTGAACACTTGAACACGAGAAAGACGGAGGACAGATGACTGAGATCGAGGGGATTCAGCGCGCGCGCGACGACGCGCGTGAGTCGCTGCAGGAGGCGCTGAGTGAGATCAAGCGCGTGATCGTCGGGCAGGACGCGATGCTGGAGCGGCTGCTTGTGAGCCTGCTGGCGGGCGGACATGTGCTGCTCGAGGGCGTTCCCGGCCTGGCCAAGACACTGACGTTGAAGACGCTCGCCTCGGTGCTCGGTGGCAGCTTCGGCCGCATTCAGTTCACGCCTGACCTGGTTCCGGCGGACCTGATCGGAACGCGCGTCTGGCGGCCCGACACGAGCCAGTTCGACACCGAGCTCGGACCGGTGTTCCACAACTTCGTGCTCGCGGACGAGATCAACCGTGCGCCGGCGAAGGTGCAGTCGGCGCTGCTCGAGGTGATGCAGGAGGAGCAGGTCACGATCGGCGGCACGTCCTATCGAGTGCCGACTCCGTTCATCGTGATGGCGACCCAGAACCCGATCGAGTCGGAGGGGACCTACCCGCTGCCCGGAGGCCCAGGTCGACCGCTTCCTGATGAAGATCGTGGTCGACTATCCGTCGCCGGGGGAGGAGGCGGCGGTCGTCGGTCGCAGCCTTCGTCCCGCGGTCGCCGTGCGCGAGTGCCTGACCCTGCCGGACCTCGAGCGCCACGCGGTCGCGGTGGCGACGATCAGCGCCGACCGCGAGCTGGTCGCATATGCGGTCGCGCTCGCAGACGCGAGCCGGCATCCGGGAACTCACGGCCTGCCCGAGCTCGAGCCGATGATCGAGTTCGGCGCGAGTCCGCGCGGTCCGATCGGGCTGGTCCAGGCGGCGCGGGCGCTGGCGATGCTGCGCGGTCGCGGCCACGTTGAGCCCGAGGATGTGCGCGACCTGGCCGCGGACGTGCTGCGACACCGGATCGTGCTCTCCTACGACGCGCTCAGCGAGGGTGTGACGGTCGACGCGTTGCTCCAGCAGATCCTGGCGGCGGTCCCGGTCAGCTCCACGAGCCACCTGATCCGCGGTGATGGGGGAGCGGGGCGGCGAGCGCCGCGGGCGGCCTCAACTTCGCGAGCGGCAGGTGAGCCAGCGGCCCGGCACCGCGACGCTGCGTCCGCCCGACGCCCGTCAGGGGCCCGGGCCGATGCCCAGTGCGCTGATCGACTCGCTCGATCCCGCGCTCAACCGGCTGATCGCGCGGACGCTTCCGGGCGACCGGCGGGCCAGCGGCGTCGGGTTCGGCACGGAGCTCGCGCAGCTGCGGCCCTACCAGCCGGGCGATGACGTCCGTCACATCGACGCCGCCGCAAGCGCGCGCACCGGCGCCCTGCACGTGCGCATGCATGTACCAGAACGCGCGCTGTCGACCTGGATCGTGCTCGACCTGTCACCGTCGATGGCGTTCGGGACGGCGCGCAGGCTGAAGGCCGACGTGGCCGAGGGCGCGGCGCTGGTATTCGCGCGGCTGGGATTGCGGCGGGCAGGTAGCGTCGGTGTGGTCGCGTTCGGGCCGGGCTCGCCGGGAACCGGCTCGCGGATCCTGCCGCCGCGCGGCTCCAAGCCGGGCATGATCGCACTGAGCAGGCTGCTTGCCGAGGGGGTCGCGCAGGACGGCGCACACGATCCACACGCGCTGGCGGATGCCCTCAGCCGAGCGAGGCGGTTGGCGCGCCAGCCGGGGCTGCTGGTGGTCATCTCCGACTTCCGCGACCAGCATCACTGGGAGCGGCCGCTTGGGGCTCTGCGCCTGCACCACGCGACCATCGCGGTTGAGATCGGCGATCCGCGCGAGCAGGAGCTGCCGGCCGTCGGGCGCCTTGCGCTGGTTGACCCCGAGACCGGGGAACTGGTGCAGGTGAACAGCTCAAATCGTCGCCTGCGTGAGCGCTTTGCTGCGCTTGAGCATGAGCGGCGCGAGGCGGTCGCGGCCGAGCTGCGGCGTCTGCGGGTGCACCACATCCGCCTGCGGACCGACCAGGACTGGCTGCTCGAACTGGGGCGCCGGATCTGATGAGCTTCGCGAGTCCCATATGGCTGCTCGTGCTGGCATTGATCCCGCTGGCGCTGTTCGCACAGTGGCGGATGCGACGTCGCAGCCGGACCTACGCGGTGCGGTTTACGGCGGTCGACTCGATTCAGCTGGCGGCGGCCGCGAGCTCGCGCTGGTTGAGTCGGTTGCCGATGATCCTGCTGCTGGCGGCCTTCGCTGCGGGCGGGATCGCGCTGGCACGGCCGCGGGTCACGCAGCGCGTTCCGATCCAGTCGGCATCGCTGATGTTGGTCCTCGACCACTCGGGCTCGATGATCGCGACCGACGTCAAACCGACTCGACTGGGGGCCGCGGTCAATGCCGCGAACACCTTCATCAACGAGGTCCCGTCGACCATCAAGGTGGGTGCGATCGGCTTCTCGAGCCAGCCCGATGCGGTTCAGCGCCCGGTCGTCGATCACGGCGCCGCGCGTGCCCTGATCGACAGTCAGCAGGCCGGCGGCGGCACGGCGACCGGACCGGCGCTGCAGCTTGCACTGCAGCTGCTGCACGCCGACGGCAAGCACCACCAACCCTCGGCGATCGTGCTGCTCTCGGACGGATCAGCCAACATCGGAGTGAACCCGGTGACGGTGGCGCGCGTCGCCCACCGTGAGCACGTGCCGATCTACACCGTCGCCCTTGGCACTGCCGGAGCCACGATAACGGTGAACCCGTTCCAGCCTCCGGTCTCGGTCCCGCCGGACCCGGAACTGATGGCCGCAATCGCGCGGACCTCCGGGGGGCACTCGTTCGACGCGCAGAGCTCCGATGACCTCCAGTCGATCTACCAGAGCCTCGGGCGGCAGCTCACCACCGTGAGCCGCAGGCACGACATCACCGCATACTTCGCGATCGCTGCCGCGCTCCTGCTGATCGCCGCGTTGGCGGGCTCAGTGCGAATGGGCGCGCGCCTGCCCTGACTCCGATGCGACCGGCCGACAGGCTGGTTGGTCCCGGACTCGTGCGCGTGTCGCGTGCTGCAAGGACCTTCTAGTGCGTGTCTGCTGCGCGTAAACAGAGTTTGGCGCTCATAGGCAACTCTGACTGTTTTCACATAAACGAGATGGATCCTGGCTGACATGTTCGATTCCGGTTCTCTCTCCTCCCGGTCCACTCGAGCAGTAGAACTGCCATCCGCCGAGCGCTCTCCGCTCGGCGATTGGGGCCGGTCCCTCGGCCAGCGCTTTTCAGATGCGTTCAGTCGTGCAAGGCTCGGGTCGTTGCGGCGGCCCGAGCTCTTCGCGCTGCTCGTCCTCACGGGTTTCCTCAACCTCTGGGACCTCTCCCGCAACGGCTGGGCCAACGGCTACTACGCAGCGGCCGTCCGCTCGATGAGCACCAGCTGGCACAACTTTCTATACGCCTCGTTTGACCCCAGCGGCGTGATGACGGTCGACAAGCCGCCGCTGGCCTTCTGGATCCAGGCGCTGTCGGTACGGGTGTTCGGCTTCAACTCGTGGAGCATCCTCGTGCCGCAGGCGCTGATGGGGATGCTGACGGTGGCGCTGATCTATGACCTGGTTCGCCGTAGGTTCGGTCGTCTGGCCGGCGCCCTCGCCGGCCTCACCCTCGCGATCACGCCGATCACGGTCGCGATGTCGCGCCACAACAACCCTGACGCCGCCCTGATCCTCTGCTGTGTGGCCGCGCTGTGGTTCACGGTCCGCGCCTTCGAGGACGGCCGCACCCGGTGGATCGTCCTCGCCGGTCTTGCGGTCGGACTCGGCTTCGAGGCGAAGATGGCCGCCGCCCTGCTGGTCGTGCCCGGGATCACCGCCGCCTGGCTCTGGAGCTCGCCGCACCGGCCGCTCAAGACGATCCGCCAGCTGCTGGCGGGCGGCGCCGCGACTGATCGTGGTCGGCGGCGCCTGGCCGCTGCTCGTCGACCCTGACGCCGGCCGCCGATCGCCCCTGGATCTCCGGTACCGCCGACAACAGCATCTGGTCGCTGATCACCGGCTACAACGGGGTCGGTCGGCTTGACGGCCAGTCCGGTGGACCGGGCGGCACCGCCGGGCCGGGTGGTGGCGGCGGCTTCGGTGGCGGTAGCACGACGTTCGGCGGCAGCGCGGGGCCGCTTCGGCTGCTGAACACCGCTCTCGGCGGTCAGGCGGGGTGGCTGCTCGGCTTTGCGGTCGTCAGCTGCATCGGACTGATCGTGCTCACGCGACTTCGTCGCGGCAACGCGACCACCGGCTGGACGATCGCGATCGGCGGCACCTTCCTGACCTCGGCGGTCGCGTTCAGCTTCGCCCAGGGCATCTTCCACCCCTACTACGTGTCGTTCCTCGCACCCGTGGACCGCGGCGCTGGTCGGCGCCGGCGTCGGCGCAGATCGCGCGTGGCGATCGCCACGCGCGGTAATGGCGCCGATCGCGATCGCCGCCGGTCTGGCCACCGAGCTTGCGGTTCTCCACTCGCAGGACACGATGAGCTGGCTGAAACCGCTGCTGATCGCCGTCGGCTGCCCTGACCGCGTTCGTACTCGCGCTGACGGCCGGCGACGGGCGCGCCTGGTCGCGCTCGGTGTCGTGCTGGCGGCCCTCTCGATCGCGCCGGCGGCTGGGCGGTCGACACGCTCGGCCATGCGACCAGCAGCACCTTCCCAGCGGGCGGACCCGCGAACGTAGGTCGGTTCGGCGGAGGCGGTCCCGGCGGCCGCTTTGGTGGTGCTGGCTTTGGCGGGCGGTCGGCCGGCGGGTTCGGTGCGGCGCGCCGGCTCGAGCTCGGCCGGCCGCTTCGGCGGACCGTCCAGAGCTGTTCGGCTCGGGCGCTTCGGCCGGGCCGGGCGGCGGTGGGCCCGGGCGCTTCGGCCGGGTCGGGCGGCTCGGCGGGCTCGGCCTTCGGCCGGCGCCGGCGGTCGCTTCGGCGGCGGGGCCTCGGTGGGTTTGGTGGTCGGGTGCCGGGGGCTTCGGCGGTGGGTTCGGTGGCAGCGGGTCACTGACCGCGGTGGTCAGGTACGCCGACGCCCATGGCGGCGGCACCGTCGCAGTCTCGAGCCAGACCTCGGCAGAGGACGCGATCATCGAAAACGGTTCCAAGGTTGCGGGCATCGGCGGCTTCAGCGGCAACGAGTCCGAGGTCAGCGCCGCCTGGCTCGCGCAGGAGATACGCACCGGCAAGATCCGCTGGGTGCTGGACAGCTCGAGTGGCCTCGGCGGCGGCTTCGGCGGTGCGGCGAGGTTCGGCGGTGCGGCGGGGTTCGGCGGCGCCAGCGGCAACCGTGGATCCGGCGGTGGCATCGCCGGTGGCCGGGTCGGAAGCCGCGATGCGATGGAGTGGGTCACGGAGGCCTGTCGCAAGGCCACGACCGTCGACGGCTCCGCGCTCTACGACTGCTCAGGGCGAGCGGCCAGGATCCTTGCGGTTGCCCGAGGAAAGTCGTGATGCGGCCGACACTTGAGATCGTCGTTCCGGTCCACAACGAAGAGTCCGTCCTGGCAGCGAGCGTCCAACGATTGCACGCGCATGCCGCCCGGGCGCTTGCGGATCTGGACGTGCGGATCACGGTCGCTGACAACGCCAGCACCGACGCGACTGCTTCGATCGCGCACTCACTGGCAACCACTCTGGAGGGCGTTGGCGTGCTGCAGTTGGATGAGAAGGGCCGTGGGCGAGCTCTGCGGGCGGCGTGGTCGGCGAGCAGCGCCGATGCGGTCGCCTACATGGACGTCGATCTCTCGACCGACATCCGGCTGTTGCCGTGGCTGGTCGCCCCGCTGCTCGACGATCAGGCCGATCTGGTGATCGGCTCGCGCCTGGCCGCGGGTGCCGAGGTCGAGCGCTCGCTCAAGCGCGAGCTGATCTCACGTGGCTACAACGGGTTGCTGCGACTGTCACTGCGGGTGGGGTTCTCGGACGCGCAGTGCGGCTTCAAGGCTGCTCGCCGCCGGGAGCTGCTGCCGGTGCTGGAACGCGTGGAGAACCAGAACTGGTTCTTCGACACGGAGCTGCTCTACCTGGCTGAGTGCGATGGGCTGCGTGTCCGCGAGCTCGCAGTCCGCTGGGTGGAGGATCCCGATTCGAGCGTCCGCATCATCGCGACTGCGCTCGAGGATCTGCGCGGAATCCGGCGACTGCGGAAGACGGGGCCGCGAGGGAGCAGAAACCGGTCCCCACGACCACTTTCTCCTCCCTCGAGCGTCCAGAGCTGAGCGCGCCAGCTCGCGATGCACTCTGGATCGAGCGTCACCGTCCCTGTCGTTCGCTCGCGCCCCGAGCGAGCGTTAAGCTGCCCGGCATCAGGCCAGCAATGGAATGAAAGGAATCGGGATGGGATTCAGCGACAAGCTGAAGGGCATCCGCGACCAGGCGCAGGCCGCCGTCGCGGACAACAAGGAGAAGATCCAGGGCGCCGTCCAATCGGCGGGTGAGGTGGCAAACACCAAGACCCACGGCAAGTACGCCGACAAGATCGTCAAGGTCGGCGACAAGATGAACGCGAGCGTCGAAAAGCTGAGCGGAGCACCCGAGGAGGGCGGTACGCCGGCGCAGGCACCTGCCGCCGACGCCGACGCCGACGCCGACGGTCGCCGAGGCGGTCGCGGAGCCCGCGAGCAAGCCTGCTCCCGCAGCGGGTGGCGCTCCGCCCGACTTCGACGAGTGAACTCCTCGCGCGACCGAGCCGGAGCATTGTCAAATCAGCAGACTCCGGCTCGCGCCGCGCGGCCCACGGCGCTGCGCGACGTCGAGGCCGACCTCGAACTGCTCGGTGACACGCTCGACGAGGTCTGCCACGCCAGCGGCGCCGGTGACACTCTGACGTTGCGAACCCGAGCTGTCGAGCTTGCACGCCGTGCACGCTCCGGCGATGCGGCTGCCGGCGATGAGCTCGAGGACCTGATCTCAGAGCTCGATCTCGATGCGATCGAGCTCCTGATTCGCTCGCTCACGCGTTGGTTTCAGCTGATCAACCTCGCGGAGGACAACGAGCGTGTTCGCCGCATTCGCGCGCGTGAGGAACGGCAGTGGCCGGCCCCGCGCAGCGGCTCGATCGAGGAGGTCATCGGGGGAATGGCGCGGCGTGGAATCTCCGCTGAGGCCGTCCGCGAGCTGCTCTCGCAGGCGGAGATTCGGCTGGTGATGACCGCACATCCGACCGAGGCTCGCCGGCGCACCACGATTGCCAAGCAGGCCCGCATCTTCCACGAACTGCGGGCGCTCGACGAGCGCCTCGGCCGCGACCCCGAGCAGGCGCGTGAGCGGATCCGTGCCACCGTCCAGGAGCTGTGGGGCTCTGACGAGCTGCGTGCGATCTCACCGACGGTGCTCGAGGAGGTGCGAGGCGGGCTCGTTTACCTGACGAGCACGCTCGTCGACGTGGTACCGCTGGTGTACCGGGACCTCGATCGTGCTCTGCGCGAGGCCTATCCCGGCGCCGAGATCCCGACGCCACCGCTGCTGCGATTCGGCTCGTGGATCGGCGGTGACCGTGACGGCAACCCGTTTGTGACGCCGGAGACGACCGTCCAGGCGCTGGGGCTGCTGCGCGAGCATTGCCTGCGATTCCTCGAGGGCCGCCTGGAGCTGCTGGCGGGGAGGCTCTCCTTCTCCGACCAGATTGCTCCTCCCGGATCGGAGCTCGACGGGATCCTCGATTTCGGACAGACGCACTTCCCAGCGCTCGCGCGGCAGTTGCAGGCGCTGAATGCCGAGGAGCCGTACCGCCGCGCGGCAACGTTCATGCGCGAACGCCTGCGCGCGACGGCGGCCACTACTGCTGCGAACGCGGCTGCCACGACTGCGGCTGCCACGACTGCGGCTGCCACGAATCAGGCGGCTGCCGTGGCGGCTGCCGCAGCTGCAGCAGCCACCGCTGGGACGGCGGTGGCTGCTGGGACGGTCAGCGCCTACCAGACACCCATCGAGCTCCTGGCCGATCTGCGCAGCGTCGAACGCGCCCTGATCGCGGACGGCGGCGCCTACAGCGCCGCCGGAGACCTTCGCGACGTGATCCGCCAGGTGGAGGTCTTCGGCTTTGACTTCGCGACACTGGACATCCGCCAGCACGTGAAGGCGCACCGTGCGGCGCTCGACGAGGTGTTCGGCACCCTGAGAGTGGTTACCGGCTACGCACTGTTGCCTGAGGACGAGCGGGCGGCGTTCCTGCAGACCCACATCGCCGACCACCGGCCGCTGATCCCCGCCGACGTGGCGGGCTTCAGTGAGGAGACCCGGGAGGTGATCGAGACCTTCCGGATGATCAGGAGCGTGCTCGATGGTGGGCACGAGGGCGCGATCGAGGCCTACGTGATCTCCGGGACCGAGGCTCCGTCAGATGTGCTCGAGGCGCTGCTGCTGATGAAGGAGGCCGGCCTCAGCCGCGCAGGGGGTGCTGCGGCGCGACTGCGGCTGGTGCCGCTGTTCGAGGCCGGCGCGACCCTTGCCGCCGCGCCGGCCACGCTCGCGACGCTGCTGGAGATGCCGGTCTATCGAGAGGCGCTGCGTGCGGTCGGCGACCACCAGGAGATCATGGTCGGTTACTCGGATTCCAACAAGGACGTCGGCTACCTGGCCTCGGGCTGGGGCACCTACCGCGCCCAGGTCAGGATCGCCGAGGTGCTCCGGGCCCACGGTGTCAGCTGGATCTTCTTCCATGGGCGCGGCGGCTCGATCGGTCGCGGCGGCGGCCCGACCAACGACGCCGTGCTGGCGTTGCCGCCCGGCACCGTCGAGGGGCGCCTGAAGATGACGGAGCAGGGCGAGGTGCTCACGGCGAAATACAACGTCCGGGAGATCGCCCACCGCGAACTCGAGCTGACCACCAGTGCGACGCTGCTGACGTCGGCGACGACGCTGTTCGGGCCGGGCGCCGAGGAGCCTCCGCAAACCGCTCGCTACGAGCAGGTGCTGGATGAGATGGCCGCGACGTCCGAGGCCATGTACCGGCAGCTTGTACATGACGACCCGGACTTCATCGAGTTCTTCCTCAACGTGACGCCGGTCGAGGAGGTCTCGCGGCTGCGACTGGGTTCGCGGCCCGCCCGCCGTCAGGCAGCCGGCGGGATTGACGACCTCCGAGCGATCCCATGGGTGTTCGCTTGGACGCAGTCGCGGATTCTGCTGCCCGCCTGGCTGGGTCTCGGCACCGCCCTGCGCGAGGCGCGTGAGCGCCACGGCATCGAGACGCTCCGGGCGATGACCGCCGAGTGGCCGTTCTTCCAAACCTTGATTGCCAACGCGGAGATGGGCTGCAGCAAGGCCGATCCCGGCATCGCCCGGCGCTACATCGCGCTGTGGAATCAGGTGCCGGCCCGCGACCGGATCTGGGGACTCCTCGATGCCGAGCTCGAGCTCACGCGCGCCGAACTCGTGCGGGTGAGGGGCGGCGAGCGACTGCTCGATGGCGAACCGGTGCTTCAGGCCTCGATCGACAGACGCAACCCCTACGTCGATCCGCTCTCGTTCGTTCAGATCGAGCTGCTCAAACGGCGCCGACGGGGTGCGGACAGCGCGGAGCTCGCCCGACTGAGCCTGCTGGCGATCAACGGGATCGCCAGTGGCCTTCGCAACACCGGCTGAGCTGGACCTGCCCTGCTCGGGCGCCTCACCAGCCGGTGTCTGAGAGACTGTGCCGGTGGCATACGAGATCACGATCTCCGATCCTGAAGGAGCCCTCGAGGCGACGTTCGTCCCCGAGCTGGGAATGATCGGCTGCTCGCTCCGGCACGAGGGCGAGGAGCTGTTCGCGCAGGGCGAGGGCCTGGACGCATACGCCGCCAGGGGTGCGACCTTTGCGCTGCCGCTGCTTTACCCGTGGGCCAACCGCGTCAGTTCCTGGAAGTTCGAGCTCGGTGGCCATCAGATCACGCTCGACCCGGACTCGCCTTTGACCAACCGCGACGCCGCGACCGGCACCGCGATTCACGGGCTGCTGGCTGCAAGCCCGCACTGGCGACCGACCGACGCCCAGCGGAACAGCCTGACTGCCGAGCTTGATTTCGGCGCCGTGCCGGAGTATCTGGCAGTGTTCCCATTCGCACACCGGCTTCGTTACACCGCTGCGATTCGTGAAGACACACTGACAGTGAGTTTCACCGTCATCGCCGATGCCGACAATGCCGTTCCCATATCATTTGGGTTTCACCCTTACCTGACACTGCCAGGCTCAGACCGGCGTGGCTGGCATGTCGAGATCCCGGTCACCCGCCAGGTGGAGGTGGACGAGCGCATGATCCCGACGGGCGAGACGACCGTGATCGCACCCGGAGAGCTGGACGGGCCGCTCGGCGATCGGACGTTCGACACGGGCTATGACCGACTCGCCGACGTGCCTGCGCCGACATTCGTGGTCGCCGATGACCGCCGCCGCATCGCGCTGACCCACGTGAAGGGCTTTCCGGTCAGCCAGGTCTATGCCCCCGAGAGATCGCAGTTCATCTGCTTCGAACCGATGACCGCTCCGGTCGATGCACTGGTCTCGGGCATCGGTCTGCACTGGGTCGGACCGGGCGAGCAGTTTGAGGCAGCCTTCTCACTCTCAGTCGAAAAGCCCTGAAAGGAGCCCCGCATGGAGACCTGGGACGCGATCACGTCACGCCGCAACGTGCGTGAGTACACCGGTGTGCAGCCGCCCGCGGACGCCCTCGAGCGGATCCTCGAGGCCGGATGGCGTGCGCCGTCGTCACGCAACTGGCAGCCCTGGGACTTCGTTGTCGTCACGGAAAGGGCACAACTCGAGGCCCTCTCCCAGGTCTGGCGCGGCGGGGCTCACATCGCTCATGCGGGCGCTGCGGTCGGCATCGTGATCGACGATTACGAGGGACACGAGCGTGAGATCGCCCTCTACGACCTCGGCCAGGCCTCAATGCAGATGATGGTCACCGCTGCCGATCTCGGAATCGGCTCCGGTCACTCGTCGGTTGGCGACCAGGATCTGGCCCGGAAGGTCCTCGGCCTGCCTGAGGACAAGCTGCTCCAGTTCGTGATCGACTTCGGCTACCCGGCAGATCGCCCGCTGAAGCCGATCAAGAAGCCCAACCGCCGCCCGTTCGACGAGGTTGTGCACCGCAACACCTGGTAACAGACGCCACTCATCACAGCTCATATCTGACCGAGGCGCGCTCGCGCGATCCCGCTGCGGCATCGGCCGCGGACGTGCTCAATCTGACAAATCGACTCGTCGCCGGTCGAATTGCTCGTAGCTGCACGGAAGCAACGCGTTTTCGAGCACATCGCCCAGACCAGCATCAATTTGTCAGATTGAGCAGGTCGCCTGCCGACCAGCGGAGCTCGAACGGCGCTCCGGGACGGAGCGGGGCGGGTCGGGCAGCATCGCAGCCGGGCGCGCTGAGGTCTCGCACGAAGCCGTGAGCGATGCAACGTCAGTGATCAGCCGCGGAACTCGCAGGTCTTGGCGGCCTTGAGGAAGGCAGGCGACCGCTCATCGATGGACTTGGGGATCGCGATGATGATGCCGCCACCAGCCTCGACCGAGCTGTAGTTCGCAGGATTGAGGTTGGGCGTCCCTGTCGAGATGATCGGGTCGGGGAAGCCGCTGACGCCGTGCGCCCGCATGCATGCCGCGGTCGCGTCGGCCTGCCTGATCTGTGCGGCACTCGCCCTTTGATTGTTCGGGCCGCCGCCCGGCATCAGCTTGAAGCAGACGCCCTGGGCCGTGCGGAACGCCGGCGATTGCGGGTTGATTCCGGTGCCGGCGAGGTTGATCCCGCGACCGCCGTTGGCTCCCGGATCGGGGAAGTTGGTGACCCCGTGAGCGCGCATGCACTTGCTCAACGCGATGAACACGTCCGCGTGACTGTGCACCTTGGGCCTGGACGACCCCCCACAGCCCGCGACGACGAGCAGGCATGCCAGCGCGGCGAGACAAGTGAGCACACCGTTTCGCAGCCGCGCTGGCATGACCATGTTGTACGGGCCGTTCGGTAACAGGGCAGTTACGGTTCGACACGGCGGTCATGGTCGACGCCAACGTCAGGTCTTGCGCCACCGCCTCTTGGCGTCGCCTGCGAGCGTGGCATCAGCGTCAGAGTCGAGCGCGACCGCGTGCAGGTGCCGGAACGGCCGGCCCTCGCGCAGTTCGCGGACGACGCCGTCGATCAGGCCGCCGTCGGGCAGCCCGCGGCCGTCGGTGACCGCGTCGACGATCTCCCGCTTGCGCTGGATCAGCCGCGCCATCGTCTCGTCGATCGTGTCGGCGGCCAGCAGGTACCAGGCGGTGACCGCGTCGCGCTGGCCGATCCGGTGGCAGCGGTCCTCGGCCTGGTCGTGGATCGCGGGCGTCCACTCCAGCTCGAGGAAGCAGACGTTCGACGCGCGGGTCAGCGTGATGCCCTGCGCGGCGACGCGGGTCGCGCAGACGATCAGCTGCGGCCCGTCCGCATCCTGAAACGCGTTGATCGACGCCTGGCGCGCGGTCACGCTGTCCTCGCCGAACAGGTGCAGCGCGTCCGGGAACCGCGCGAGCACCGCCTGCTGCACCTCGACGTGGCGCGCGAACACGACCAGCGGCTCTCCCGAGGCGAGGAAGTCGTGGATCCAGGTCAGCGCCGCGGCGAGCTTGCCGCGGGCCGCCAGCCGCTGCAGCGCCGTCAGCTGGGCGAGCCGCTCCGCCCGCAGAGTCGCGGCGATCTTGGCGTCGAGCTCCTTGAGGTCGAGCGGCTGGCTCTTCAGCCACTCGATCACGTCGTCCTCCGCGAGCCGGTACTCCTCCTCGTTGTTGAGCGCCGACCGGCACGACGACCTGGCGCTTGGCCGGCAGCTGCGGCAGCACCTCCGACTTCAGCCGGCGCACGAAGCAGTGGCGGCGCAGATGCCAGTGCAGCCGCTCCTCGACTGAGCTCGCCCTCGAACTGGCGGCTGAAGCTCGCGCCCGAGCCGAACTCGCCCAGCCGGCCGATCACGCGCAGCTGCGCGATCAGCTCATCGGCGTGGTTCATCACCGGCGTGCCGGTCAGCGCCAGCCGCAGGCCGTCGTTCGGCACCGCGTCGGCCAGCCGCCGCACCGCCCGCGTGCGCTTGGCCTGTGGGTTCTTGCAGTAGTGGGACTCATCGGCGACCAGCGCTCGTGGCCCGCTGGCCACGAGCTCTGCCAGACGCGCCTGGACGATGTCGTAGTTGAGGATCGTGATGTCGGCGTTGCCGGCCGGCTCGGGCTCGCGGCCGCTGACCACCACCTGGGAGCGGTGAGGCAGCCAGCGGGCTGCCTCACGCGACCAGGTCAGCTTCATCGACGCTGGGCAGACGACCACCGCCGGGAACGCTCCGTCGGCCTCGAGCGCGGCCAGTGCCTCGACCGTCTTGCCGAGCCCCTGCTCGTCGGCGAGGAACGTCCGGCGCGCGTCGAGCGCGTAGCGGACCGCGACCCACTGGAACGGCGCGAGCTCGCCGCCCGAGCCGCGCGGCGACGTCGTCGATCGGCTCGGCGGTGGTCGCTCGCGAGGCCGCGACCGCCCGCTGCGCGGCGCGGTGCTGCTCGGCCAGCATGCGCCAGCGCCTCGGCGGCGGGCGCCGCGACCTCGACTTCGTGCAGGCGATGAACGCGTCGAGCTGGTCGACGATCCAGGCGTCGAGCTTGATCTCGTTGGCCGCCGCGCCCGGCAGCTGCTCGAACGCCGCCTGGATCTCCGGATCCCAGAAGGTCTCCAGCGTGAAGCGCTCGCCGGCGACGCCGCGGGTCAGGATCAGCCGCGCGGCCGGCGGCTGCTCGCCGTACTCGAGCGCCTCGAGCGCAGCGGCGGGCGCCGAGGCTGAGCCGCGGCGTCGCGCAGCTCCGCGAGCGCGGCCGCCGCCTGGGCGGTCAGCGGCGCCAGCCAGCGCCCGTCGTGCTCGATCGCGCCCTCTCGCAGCGCCGCCGGCGGTGTGCCGGCGAGCGTGTCGAGCACGAACCAGCCGCGCCCGTCATAGCGCGTCGTGCGCACGTGGCCGACCCAGTGCTGCTCGGCTGTCGCGAGCCAGTCGTCGAACTCGGCGGTGCGCGTCAGCTCCGGACGCAGCCGCAGGATCTCTGAGAGCTTCGCCGCCACCCAGCCGTCGGCCGGTGCGGACCATTCGCGTGCGATCCCAGTCGAACCGGCGTCCGGGCAGCGTCCGCACGGCGGCGACGAGATGGCCGTCGTAGGGGAACGCGAGCACGACCTCCTGACCCTCACCGTCGGCGGCTGGGCGCAGCGCGACGTTGGGCTCGTCAGGTGCCGCGCGCATCCTCGGCGACTCCATTCTCGCGATCAGGTTCGCGCGCACGGTCGGCCACTCTTCGTCGATCACCGAGTAGAACGCCGAGGACGCGCGCTGCCGTCGATCTCGCGGATCGAGAAGTTGCGCCACACCCCCTCGAACTTCGCCCCCAGCTTCCGCGAGTGCGGCGCGCGAGCGTGCGTTCTGCTCGTATGTGTCCCAATCGACGCGGATCGCACCCGAGCGTCTCGAACGCGTACTGCAGCTGCAGGAACTTCGCCTCCGTGTTGACGCCGGTGCCCCAGACCGCCGGGGTCAGCCAGGTCCAGCCGATCTCGATCCCGCGATCGTCCTCACGCGCCGTGCAGAAGCTGGTGCTGCCGACGGGCTGCCCGGTCTCCTGCGAGATCGTTGCGAAATGCGAGTCGCCGCCATCAGCTGCCGCCGCCGATGCAGCGGTCGAACCAGTCGTCGAATGCCTGCTCGGCTGGAGCCAGGATTGAGCGACCAGTAGTCCCAGATCTCGGGCGGCCCTGCGACCTCGAACAGATCGTCACGATGATTTGGCGCCAACGGCTCGAGTCGGGCGCGCCTGCCGATCAGCGTCGGTTGTAGATCCCACATACTCAGATTCAGGCTACGAGGTCGGGTGGCCGGTCGGTCGCGGCCCGGTGGCCGCAGGGCCCGCGCATAGAATCCGGGCCAGTGAGCGGCGCCGATTCGGGTCACCACCGCTGGTCCTCGCCGCAGGGCAACGTGACCGGCCTGGGGATCGTCGCCTGCTACAGCGTTCGCTTCTGGACGCTGGTGATCGGCGTTGGGGTCTTCGCGGGGCTCGCGGCTTCGGCTGCTGGTGGGGCTGCTGCGGCTGGTCGAGCGGATCACCTACGGCGTCCACCGCACGACGCTGCTGGCATCGGTCGAGGCCTCACCGCACTGGCGGCGGGTCGTGGCGCTGCTGGTCGCGGCGGTGATCGTGATCATCGGGCTGCGGATCCTGGGACGCAGCCTCGACCGGCGGCACCGAGGTCACGGAGGCGATCTGGCTGCGCTCCGGCAAGCTGCCGTTCTTCTCGAGCATCGCCCGCGGGGTGCTGTCGATCGTGACCGTCGGCATGGGTGTCTCGCTCGGACGCGAGGCGGCGCCGCAGCTCGCGGGCGCGGCGTTCGCCAGCAGCGCCGCCGAGTGGGCCAAGCTGCCGGTCTGGCAGCGGCGCCTGCTGGTCGCGTCGGGCGCGGGCGCCGGGTTTCGCGGCGGTCTACAACGTGCCGCTGGGCGGCGCGCTGCTGGCGCTCGAGGTGATGCTCGGAACGCTCGCGCTGCCGTTCGTGCTGCCGGCGCTGCTGATGTCGGTGACCGCGACCGCGGTCGCCTGGATCTTCCTCGGCGACAACCCGATCTACCACGTCGCGCGCCGATCACTTCCATCGCCTCGCAGCTGGTCTTCGCGGTGATCATGGGGCCGATCATCGGTCTGGTCGCGACCGGCTGGACGCGCCTGATCACGGCCGCCAACCGCCGCCGCCCGAGCGGGTGCGGCCGCTGGTTTGCGCCGCTGATTGCGTTCGGGATGCTGGGGCTGCTGTCGCTGCAGTTACCCGCAGCTGCTGGGCAACGGGCGCGGGATCGTGCAGCTGGCGCTGATCGGCAGCTTCAGCCTGGGGCTGCATGATCGTGCTGCTGATGCTGAAGCCGCTGGTCACGGCCGCCTGCGTCGCGTCCGGTGCGCCCGGCGGCCTGTTCACCCCGACCTTCGCCGTGGGCGTGCTGCTGGCCGGCGTCGGCGGCGAACCTGTGGGGGCACGTCTGGCACGGGTCGCTGCCCGATACCTACGCGCTGATCGGCGGCGGCGCCTTCCTGGCGGCGGCGATGCAGGGGCCGCTCGCGGGCACGGTGCTGGTGCTGGAGCTGACCCGGCAACTTCGACCCGCTGATGGTGCCGACTGCTGGTCGCGGTGGTCGAGGCGACGGTGCGTCTCGCGCCGGCTCGGCGCGGCCTCGATCTACTCGGCGCGGCATGGCCGGCGATCCCGGCCTGCATCCAGACGTCGCGAACGCTGGCGTCGATCGCGACGATCTACGCGCTGGACGAGCGGCTAGCCGGCTCACGCAGCCGCGGCGACGACGCTGAGGTCGAGCTGAGCTCTCGGGCGTCGACCTCGTGCCCGGCCTCGCACTGCAGCACCGCGTGCACCGGGCTGCCGCAGTCGGTGTGGGTGAGCTCCACCCGCGCGCCGTCGGGGAACAGCCAGCGGTCGCCCCAGCGCATCATCGCGACGAGCACCGGCAGCAGTCGCTGCCCTTCTCGGTCAGCCGGTAGCCGCTGCGGGTGCGCTGGCCCGGCTCCTGATAGGGGACCTTCTCGAGCAGGCCCTCGTCGGTGAGCTCGCGCAGCCGCGCGGCGACGACCGGCTCGCTGATGTCGGTGCGCTCGACGAACTCCTCGAACCGGGTCGCGCCGTAGAACGCCTCGCGCATCATCACGTAGGCCGATCGGGTGCCGAGCGTCTCGAACGCGCGCTCGATCGGGCATGCGTCCGGCAGCCCCCCAGCTCGAACGCGGGGCCAGCGTTCGCCGGTCATGTGGATCTCGGCCGCTTCATGGCCGGCATTGTAGCTGACAAAGGATGATGCTAAGCCAGATCTGTTACGCTGCTGGCTATGACCAAACTAAGCCAGCTCCGCCGCGGCGACGCCTCGCCGACGCTCGTGCTCGTGATCGTGTGCGCGGGCGTCGTGCTCGCCAGCCTCGATCTGTTCATCGTCAACGTCGCGATGCCGAGCATGGCCCGTGACCTGCACCGCGGACCTGAGCTCGATGTCGTGGGTGCTGAACGCCTACGCGATCGTCTACGCGTCGCTGCTGGTGCTGTTCGGCCGGCTCTCGGAGAGCAGGCCGCGCCAGAACGGCTTCCTGCTCGGCGCGCTCATGTTCACGCTGGCTTCGGCGGCCTGCGGGGCCGCCTCCGAGCCTGGGGATGCTGATCGCCTTCCGGGTGCTGCAGGCCGCCGGCGCGGCGCTGCTGACGCCGACCTCGCTGAGCCTGGTCCTGGCGACCACCGCGCCTGATAAGCGCCACGGGGCGGTGCGGGCCTGGACCGCGGTCGGCGGCGGCGCCGCGGCGCTGGGGCCGGTGATCGGCGGGCTGCTGGTGGCCGCCGAGCTGGCGCTGGGTCTTCTTCGTGAACGTCCCGATCGGCCTGGTCGCGGTCGTGATCGGCTGGTTGCGGCTCCCGAACGTGCCCGGCCACCCGGTCAAGGCGCCCGACTGGCTCGGCGCGGCGCTCGATCACCGCCGGCGTCGCGCTGCTCAGCCTCGGCCTGGTCGAAGGCAACGACTGGGGCTGGGGTTCGGCGCGTGTGATCGGCGTGCTGGTCGCGGCGGCTGCTGCTGCTGGGCGCCTTCGTGCTGCGCCTGACCCGCCACCACAACCCGCTGATCGACCCGGCGCTGTTCAAGATCCGGGCGTTCCGCGGCTCCTCGATCGTGGCGCTGACGTTCTCGATCGCGTTCGGCGCGATGCTGCTCTCGATCGTGCTGTGGATGCAGGACGTCTGGCGCTGGTCGGCTCTGCAGACCGGCCTGGCGTTCGCGCCCGGGCCGCTGATGGTGCCGCTGTTCGGCTTCCTGCTTCACCGGGCCGCTGATCGCGCGCTTCGGCCCGGGCCGCGTGATCGGCGTCGGCGCGACGATCTACGCGGCCGGGGTCGCCTGGTGGGCGCTGCGCGCCGGGTCTCGAACCCGAACTACCTCGGCCAGGTGCTGCCGGGGACGATCTGCACCGGCATCGGTGTCGGGCTGACGCTGCCGACGTTCATGGCGACCGGCGCATCGGCGCTGCCGCCACACTCGTTCGCGACCGGCTCCGGTGTGGTCAACATGCTGCGTCAGGTCGGGCTGGCGATCGGCGTGTCGGTGTTCGTCGCGGTGGTCGGCTCGCCGGCCACCCCCGAGGCGGCGCTGAACGCCTTCCAGCAGGGCTGGACCGTGATCGCGGCGATCGGATTCCTCGCGGCGATCGTCGGTGCCGTCGCGCTGCGCGAGCACCCGGCGGCGACCGCAACTCGCGCCGGCCCGCGGCCGGGGCGCTCCAGGCCGACTGATCCGAGCCGGTCTGGAGCACTCTGTCGACGTTTGTGCTGAATGGCTTCACAAACGTCAACAAGTCAGCCCGGGTGCTCGTTCGGGAACCGCGCTGCGCGGGTAGACGCTGAGGGTGACGGACGCTCAAAGGCGGCGAATGGAGGCGTCGTGATGGCTGGATTCGGCCGACGCACCGGTACGCGACAATTGGGCACGAGGTCAGTCGTTGTCAAGCCGCTCCCGTCGACGGGGAGGAGTGGACGTTGGTGGTAGGACTCAGCCAGTTGGTCGCAGGCTCACGGTCGTCGAGGCGCATGCGTCTGGTCGAAACGCCGACTGCACAGCGCGCGCAACATCGGCGTCTGCACCCATCTCCTGCGGTGTCTGACCTCTGCCGTTCGCTCGTCGGCCAGGGCGTTGGCCAGGCTCGTAGGTGGTGTACGCTCAGCGAGCTATCTCGACTAAAGCAATCGAAATTCACGACTTAATGGATACGCTGGACAACGACGCGAGCCCCGCCGTGGGCGCCGCCGCCGGCGGGAGCGTGTCACGCGCGCTCGAGTTCGAGCTGCGCGATGTCCAGAAGCGCTACCCGGGCAGCGGCGAGCCGGCGATCGCCGCCTCAGCCTGACCGTGCCGGCCGGCGAGGTCTGTGTTCTGGTCGGCCCCTCCGGATCGGGCAAGACCACCGCGATGCGGCTGATCAACCGCATGATCCCGCTGACCAGCGGCGACATCCTGCTCGGCGGGCGCAGCGTGCTCGAGCGCGACCCGACCGAGCTGCGCCGCGAGATCGGCTACGTGATCCAGCAGGTCGGCCTGTTCCCGCACCTGACCGTCGGCGAGAACATCGCGACGGTGCCGAAGCTGCTCGGCTGGGACCGCGCGCGGATCGACGCGCGCGTGCGTCGAGACTGCTGGAGCTGATCTCGCTCGACCCCGACGACGTCGGCCGCGCGCTATCCCGCACCAGCTCTCCGGCGGCCAGCGCCAGCGCGTCGGCGTCGCCCGGGCGCTCGCCGCCGACCCGCCGCTGATGCTGATGGACGAGCCGTTCGGCGCGATCGACCCGATCAACCGCGCCAACCTTCAGGACGAGCTTCCTGGGGCTGCAGGCGCAGGTGCGAAAGACGGTCGTGTTCGTCACCCACGACATCGACGAGGCGATCAAGCTCGGCGACCGGATCGCGATCCTGCGCGAGGGCGGCGTGCTGGCCCAGTACGCGACGCCGTCCGAGATCCTCGCGAACCCCGCCGACGAGTTCGTCGCCGAGTTCGTCGGGGCCGACCGCGCGCTCAAGCGCCTTGGTCTGACGACGCTGGCGGATGTCGAACTCGCACATGCAACGGCGACCGGCCCGCGGGCGATCCAGCTCCCGGTGACGACCAACGTGCGCGACGCGCTCTCCGCCGTGCTGGCGGTGGGCGGCGCCCCGCTGGCCGTCGTCGACGGCGACGGCGAGGTCGTCGGGCTGGCCACGCTCGAGGCGATCGGTCGCGTCTTCGGGAACGGCTCGGACGGGATGCCGTCAAGCGGGACGCATCCCGAGGTGAAGCGTGAATCCGCAGCTGCTGATCGGGTCAGGCACCGTGATCCCGACGTTCGGCACCCCGCATCAATATGACTGCGAGCGCGCAAACCGCCTGTTCTGCTGGGGTTGGTTCCAGCAGAACTGGGGAAGCGTGCTGTGGCCCGCGCTGCTGCAGCACATCGTGCTGGTGGTGATCGTGGTCGCGATCGGCTTTGCGATCTCGATGGGATTGGCGTTGCTCGGCACACCGGTTCCGATGGGTCGAGCAGCCGATCATCGGCTTCACCTCGTTTCTCTACACGATCCCGTCACTTGCGTTCTTCGAGCTGCTCGTGCCGGTCCCGGGCCTCGGCCTCACCCGCGCGACGGCCGTGGTCGTGCTCGTCGCATACGCGCTGCTGATCCTGTTTCGCAACACCCTCACGGGGCTCCGCAACGTTCCCTCGGAGGTGCTCGACGCAGGCCGCGGAGATGGGCATGAGCAACAGGCAGCTGCTGTGGAAGGTCGAGCTGCCGCTGGCGCTGCCGGCGATCATCGCGGGGCTGCGGATCGCGACCGTGAGCACGGTCGCGCTCGCGACGCTCGCCGCGCTGATCGACAACTCGGGGCTCGGAGTGCCGATCCTCAGCGCGATCAGCGACAGCAACTTCAAGACCGAGCTGATCGCCGCCGGTGGCCTGGCGGTGCTGCTGGCGATCACAGCCGACGCACTGCTCGTTCTGGTACAGCGGCTGCTGACTCCGTGGTCACGGATGCGGGCGGTCTAGGGCGCACATGCAGAGCTTCGTCGATGCATTCAAGTTCATCGGGCGCAACGGGCAGATCCCCGGCGAGCCCCACTTCACGACGCTCACCTATTACGCGTTGGGCACGCTGAAGATCACCGCAATCGCAATGGCGATCTCGATGTTTCTCGCACTGCCGATCGGTGTCTGGCTCGGACACATCCATCGCGGCTCGTTCACCGCAATCAACCTCAGCAACGTATGGCGCGCGCTGCCCAGCCTGGTCGTGCTCTCGATCGGCTTCGCGGTGATCGGGATCGGGCTCAAGAGCGTGCTGCTGGCCCTCGTCGTTCTGGCGGTTCCGCCGATGATCACCAACGCCTACGTCGGCGTCGAACAGGTTGACCCGGACTTCGTCGACGCGGCGCGGGGGATGGGCATGACCGGCTGGCAGGTGCTGTGGCGGGTCGAGCTGCCGCTGGCGATCCCGCTGGTGATGGCGGGCGTTCGCACCGCGGCGCTGTTCGTCGTCTCGACGACGACGATCGCCGCGCTGGCCGGATATTCCGACAGCCTTGGCGAGGTTGTGACAACGAGGCGGGCTACAAGCTCCCGGGAGTGCTGGGAGCGGCGATCTGCATCGCGCTCATGGCGATTCTCATAGAGCTGGTGCTCGCTGTCGTGCAGCGGGCGATCACGCCGGCAGGGCTGAAACAGACTTCAGATGACGCGGACGCGGAGGAGCTCACACCGGCTCCGATCGGAGCCGTAGCCATCTGATGCATCACATGAAAACCACAGGAGGAACTATGTTCAGTCGCAGAAGCATGGGGCGCGGCGTCGCGCTGCTGGCCGTCGTGGTCAGCGGCGGCGCGTTTGGCGTGGCCACGTCCGCCGCCCACAGCCGAACCGCCGGAGCGGCGGCCCTACCCGGCGCCGGCAAGCCGGCGATCACCCTCGGAGACAAGAACTTCCCGGAGGAGTACATCCTCGGTGACCTGTACCAGCAGGCGCTGCAGGCGCAGGGGTACAAGGTCAATCTGAAGCCGAACCTCGGCTCCACGGAGATCGCGTGGAAGGCTCTGCAGAAGGGCCAGATCCAGGCCTACCCGGAGTACGACGGGACGCTGCTCTCGACGGTCGCCGGGATCACCAAGAACCCGAAGAATTCGGCGGCAGCGGCCACTGAGACGAGCAACTGGCTGAAGAAGCACGGCTACGCGTTCACGAAGGTGACGCCGTTCACCGACTCCGACGCGATCGCGGTCACCACCGCATACGCCAAGGCCCACGGTCTCAAGACGATCGCTGACCTCAAGAAGCTCGGGGCGGCCGTCAAGCTCGGTGGTGCCGCTGAGTTCCAGACCCGCTTCCCGGACGGTCTGCTGGGCATCAACAGGATCTACGGCGACCACCCGACGTTCGTGCCGCTGACGATCTCGAGCTTCTATGACGCGCTCGACAGCGGGCAGGTCAACGCGGCCGTCGTGTTCACGACCGATCCGCCATTGAAGACCGGCAGGTACGTCGTCCTCAAGGACACGAAGTTCATCTTCGGGTTCCAGAACGTCGGCCTGGTCGTCAAGCAGAGCGTCGCGAACACCGAGGGCTCGGCGTTCACCACGACGGTCAACAAGGTCTCGAAGCTCCTGACCCAGAAGGCGATCATCGCGCTGAACTCCGCCGTCGAAGTCGACAAGAAGTCGGCGTCGTCTGTCGCGAAGACGTTCCTCAAGGCCAACCACCTGCTGTAGCCACGGGGCTTCGCCGGGCATGGGCACAGGACCTGCCGGATCGCGATCGGTAACCTTCGCGGTCCGGCGGATCGCCCACTCGGCCGCGGGCCGAAAGGCTCAACCGGCGCCACGCGCCCCGCTTCGGCGGGGCGGCCAGTCCCGGTGGTCGGGAGTGTCAAGCCGCCCGGCATGGCACCGATCCAGCGATGGATCGCCTGCCGGGACGTAGTAGTTACGGGATGAGTCTCGCCGGGTTGGAGGGCCAGCTACACGCTGGCCCTCCTGCTGAGGGCCAGTCGCCGCGCCAGTTCTCGCGATTCACTCGTGCGTCGCGGGTCGCGGGTGTAGCCCTGGAGGTGATACGGAGCCATGCGCTCGTGGAGCGGCTTGGTTTCACGGTATGCCTGGGCGCGCTCAGTCCGTGGCACGGCCTGCAGCATGATGCCGCTCTGTTCCAACCGCACGCCATGGAGTCGACTCCACACTCGCATGGGAGATAAACGGCCGCAAGTGCGCTGGTTTTCCGAGCGACCGGGCGTGCGGCCGCACTTGCAGGCAGGCTCCAACCCTGCGCAGCAGGCCGTCAATCGCTCAGCGTGCGCTCGATGCCGTTGCGTGACTCAGTCGCGAGCGCCGGCAGCTTCTCATTGAGCGCGTAGAGCAGCAGCATCGCGTTCAGGAACAGGGCAAGCACCCGCGCCCTCAGCAGCGTGTCTGCGTCGACGTCGCCGTAGGCTTCCAGAAACCGCTGTCGCCCAGCGCTCGTGAACAGTCCCCAGTACACGTTCAGGTCGATCGAGGCCGGGCCGCGGCAGAGGTCGCCCCAGTCGATCACACCGGCCAGGCGGCCGCGGTCGTCGACCAGCGTGTGGCGGCTATGGAGGTCTCCGTGCGTGAGCACGCACTCCTCAGCGGCAGCGAGTTCAAGAGCGCCCTGCAGGATCTCCTCGGCACTGCTGCCCAGCTCGCCGGACGGATCGAGTTCGGCAAGCAGTGCCCGGGTGCGGGGCACGCGGACGCCGACGTCCGCGCGGCCCATGGGGTCAACCGGCAGCCCGTCCAGCTCCGGGAGTGACACCTGATGAAGGCGCCGAAGGAACGCACCGAGATCTCCGGCCAGTTCCGCACGACGTTCCGCTTCGATTGGGCTCTCGGCGAGCTCTTCGCCGTCGATCAAGCGGCTGCCGAACCACTGCCAGGGAAACAGCGGGCCGGGCGATCCGGGATACCCGCCGTCTGGGATCCTGACGGGAAGTAGCGGCTCGAGCTTCGGGAGCAGGGCGATCTCACGTGCGATTCCCGGAAGTGCGATCTGACGCCGTGGGAAGCGAAACGCGACCGCGTCACCCGTGACCCACACGGTGTTGTCCCAGCCGGCCCCGAGGAGCCTGAGCTCGTCGGAATCGAGGTCAGGAAAGCTCTCGCTGATCAGGCGCTGCGCGAGCGCCCTGTCGACCTCGATCTCCGCGTCCCATTCGGGCATGCACCGAAGTTAGCCTGTGAACGGCTCCCGCCTCAGCAGCGCTCGGCGAGCGACTGCACTTGCTGGTGCAGATGGTCGACGGCGTGCTCGTGCTCAGGCTTCATCAGCACACTGCGCAGCACGCGTGCCGCCGGGGCGTCGAGGGCCAATTCAGGGTGCAGAGCTGCGAACGTCGTCCGGTCCACGTTCAGCACGCTCAGGAAGGTCGGGGTGGCGGGGTCATTCATGCCCGCGTTCAGCAGCGCGCCGCTGCGCGCGTCGATCTCGGAGAGCGCGTCGCCGGATGGGAAGAAGGTGACGATGTCGAGTTCAGGTTCGAGGTGGAGGGTGAGGCTCCGCGAGGCAGCGAGCCTCGCCGCCCACTCGCGGGCGGCCCGGCGACCCGCCGCGAGCATCGCCCCGAGCCCGTCCTCAGGGCTGAGCGGGAAAACCTGAAGCGTGAGCCACAGCGCCGCCGCGGCGGCACCGGCCCGCGAGCACTCGAGGCTGATCTCGCCCAGGTGCAACTCCTCCGACGTGAAGTACGTGTAGGGGGAGTCGTGCCTGTAGATGCGGCCGACCGCGGGATCGGCGAACAGCACGGCCCCGCACCCATAGGGCTGAAGCCCATGCTTGTGCGGGTCAACGACGATCGAATCACAGGACGCGACCGCCGCGAACGGTGCCGGATTCACGAGCGGCTCCGGCGCGTCCGCCAACAGCTTGAAGAAGCCGCCGTAGGCGCCATCGATGTGCAATCGCACGCCGTAGCGGTCACGCAGCGCCAGCGCCTCCTGGACCTGGTCGACGGAACCGACGCCTGTGCTGCCCAGTGTCAGCACAACCGTCCCGACGTCGCCGTGGCGGCACTCGGCCTCGACCGCATCGAGATCGATGCGACCATCGGGCGTTGCGGAAACGCTGACGCCCTCCACGCCGAGCACGCCGCACATGCGCCCGTGCGTGTAGTGAGCGCCAGCTCCGTAGAGGATTCGCCGGCCCGGCTGCAGCTCGCGAGCGACCCAGAGCGCCTCGAGGTTCGCGATCGTGCCGCTCGAGGTCAGATGCCCGAGGAAGGGCTGTCTGAGCCCGAACATGCCGGCCAGCGTCTCCACCACCTCCAGCTCGAGCGCGCTGGTCCCCGGTCCGCCGTCGAGCGCGTGATTGTTGGGGTTGATCAGCATCGCGGCGAGATATCCGGCGGCCGCCACCGTGTTGGGAGGCTTCAGCATCTGCCCTGCGTAGCTGGGGTGGAAGAACGGGTAGTGATCGTCCATCCGCTGCGTGAACGCGTCCCATGCCTGCGTGAGACGCTCCGGGTCGGGCACGGTCGTAGGGTGAGGCTCGAAGGCGCCGAAGCGCGCCTCCCAGGCGGTGACCATCGCCTCGGCTGCGGCCAACAGGGCCGGTCTGTCTCCACGGACGCCGCTCGTCGCTGCCATGTGCGCAAAGCAGCGTAGAGGTTCACTCGCGATGCCGGCCGGCGCCGCCGACGCGATCGCCGCCGACGCGATTGCCTCTGCTAGACCTGCCCAGGTGATCGAGTTCGACGTTCAGCAGGTTCCGGTGGAGCGGATCTTCGCGTTGCGCAAGCGCGTGCTGAGGCCCCACCTCGGCGAGGATATGCCCTTCCTCCTCGCCGACGACCTGCTGCCGACCACGATCGCCTACGCCGCGGTAACACCCGATGATCGCGTGCTCGCGGTCGGGCGGCTGAATCCGGAACGACCGCCGTTCGCGCCTGACGAGCCGACCGGTTGGCGGGTGCGGGCGATGGCGGCAGACCCGGAGGTGCGGGGACTCGGCGTCGGATCGGCGGTGCTTGGAGCGATCATCGGCCATGTGGAGCGGGCCGGCGGCGGCATGTTGTGGTGCAACGCCCGGCTGGCGGCCCGCACGCTGTACGAGCGCGCGGGCCTCAGGGCGCGGGGGGATGTCTGGGAGGAGCCGGACATCGGCCCGCACATCGTGATGTGGATGCGGGTCGGATAGCTTGTCGAAGATCGCGTTCGTGACCTGTGCCGCCCATCGGGATGGCTTCGAGGACGACCGGATTGCCGCTCCGCTCGTCGGCGCCGAGTTCCGAGCCTGGGACGACGAGAGCGTGGACTGGACCGCGTATGACCGGGTGGTGGTCAGGTCGGTCTGGGACTACACCGGGCGAGTCGACGAGTTCCTCGCCTGGGCCGAGTCGGTCGGGCCGGAACGGCTGCGGAACCACCCGGCGTTGCTGCGCTTCAACGCCGACAAGCGCTACCTGACCCAGCTCGACGCGCCAACGGTGCCGACGGCGCTGCTCGAGCCCGGCGCGGCACTGCCGGACTACGACGCCGAGATCGTGGTCAAACCGAACGTCTCCGCCGGAGCGCGGGACACGGGGCGCTTCGAGGCCGGCGCCGCCGGGGAGGCGAGGCAGCTCGTCGAGCGCATCCATGCCAGCGGCCGCAGCGCGCTGGTGCAGCCCTACCTGCCCGGCGTCGACGCCGGCGGCGAGCAGGCGGTCGTCTTCTTCGGTGGCGAGGTCTCACACGTGCTGCACAAGAACCCGGTGCTGCGGGAATCCGGGGTCGCGCCGGTCGCGGAGATTGCGCACGGGCCGGCCGCGATCATGCTGGAGCCCGACCTGGTGGTACCGGGGGTCGCGACCGACCGTGAGTTGGCGCTCGCGCAGCGCGTACATGCCGAGATCAGCGGTCGTTTCGGGGTGCCGCTGTTCGCCCGCGTCGACATGGTCCCGGGCCCTGACGGTGATCCCGTCGTGATCGAGCTCGAGGCGATCGACGCGAACTTCTATTTCGAGCTGATGCCCGAAGCAGCGCAGCGGTTCGCAGACGCGATCGCCGCCAGCTGACCGCGGCGTTGTGAGAGACTCCCGCGCGTGCCTGACCACGATCACGATCATGCGCTGCTCGTCGACCGCCTTCCGACCGGCGACTGGCGGATAGACCCAGACGGCAGCGACGTGTTCTTCAAGGCCAGGGCGCTGTTCGGGTTGCTGCCGGTGACGGGAGTCTTCGAGCGCTTCAGCGGCGGTGTCACCGTCGATGCCGATGGCGCGGTCAAGGGTGAGCTGACGGTCGAGACGACCAGCGTCAACAGCGGCGTCCGGAAGCGCGATGCCGATCTTCGCAGCGCGGCCTACTTCCACTCGACGCGGTTTCCGGAGATGACCTTCAGAATCGACGAGCTGATCCCCAGCGGTCACGATCATCTGACGGCGGAAGGCAGCCTCGAGATCCAGTCGACCCGAATCCCGCTCAGCTTCCCGGTGTACGCGATCGCTCATGGCGATCACCTTCACCTCGAGGGCAGTGTCAAGGTCAACCACGACGTGGCCGGACTCGGCTGGAGCAAGCCGCTGCTGGTCGGCAAGACCGTCAAGGCCGAGGCCGCGCTGACGCTCAACCGGGTGAGCTGACTCCGCCTCCCGACTCGGGCTCCCACAACAGATCTCTGAGTCCGCTCGCGCGGCCCGCTGGCCGCGCGACGGCCAGGCGCACCGACTCCTCGCCGCCGGCGACGATCAACGTGTGGCGCGCCCGCGTGACACCCGTGTAGAGCAGTTCGCGAGACAGCAGCTGCGAGTCCGGTTCCGGTAGCACCAGTCCTGCCACATCGAACTCGGAACCCTGGCTCTTGTGGACAGTCGTCGCAAACAGCGGCTCGACGTCCCCCAGACGCGACGGGGCGAGCTCAACCGTCTCGCCGCCGGTGTCGAACACCGCGCGCAGCTCACCTGCATCGGGCCGGTCACGTCCGTCACCTCCGGCGCTTGCGCCTCCGCGCACGACCACGCCGGTGTCGCCGTTGTGCAGGCGCAGCTCGTAGTCGTTGCGGGTGACCAGCAGCGGCAGTCCCGGATAGGACTGGGGGCCGGGCTCGAACCCCGGGACCGCCTCGCGCAGCCACTGTTCCAGGACCTCGGTCCAGTGGCCGACGCCGAAGGGTCCGCGCCGATGGGCGCACAGCAGCCGAAAGCCGGCAAGATGCCGCAGCGCTGCGGCCGGATCGCCATCGCGGGCGGCTGCGATCAGCGGCGCGTAGGCTCCGACCGCCTCGAGCCTCAGCGGTTCAGCATCCGTCACGGGATCCTGCAGCCAGACGATGCTGCCGTCGGCCGGCGCAAGTGCTGCAACGACCGCGTCGGCGTCACCGCGGCGAATCGCCTCCGCCAGCACCCCGATCGAGGCGACGCTGCGATGACCGACCCGCAGCACTGTGACCGCGTCCCCAAACGAGCGCGCGTCCAGGCCAGGGCCCGGATCGGATCCGGTGATGCGCTCGAGGGCGGCGCGCATCCCCGGCCCGAACTGCGGCGATCGGGCCGCCGGGCCGACGATGTCACGGAGGACCGCGCCGAGCTCGATCGCCGCCAGCTGGTCGGGGTCGCCGACGAGCACCAGCTGGGCGTCGTCACGCACAGCCTCGACCAGGCGCACCATCAGCGAGAGCGGAACCATCGAGGTCTCATCGAGGATCACGACGTCATGCGGCAGCCGGTTGGTGACGTTGTGGCGGAAGCGGCCGCCCGGCAGCCAGCCCAGCAGGCGATGGATGGTTGAGGCGCGGATGCTGCCGCCGACCGCCTCCTGCATGCGTGCGGCAGCCTTCCCGGTCGGCGCGCACAGCGCGATCAGGGGTGGCTGCCCGCCTACGCTCCGACGCGAGCGTCTGCGTCAGCGCCACGATCTGGGCGACCGTGCTGGTCTTGCCGGTGCCAGGTCCGCCGGCGATAACGGCGAGGTCCCGGAGCAACGCGACCGCTGCAGCGGTGCGCTGCTCGGCGAAGGCGTCGGCCGGGAACGCGTGACGGATCGCGGCGCCCAGGGTCGCGAGGTCGCCGATGTCGGCGCGCATCCGATTGCGGGCGAGGAGCGCCGCCGCAAGGCGGCGCTCCTCGCGCCAATAGCGGTCCAGATAGAGCCGGTCGCCGATCAGCCGCAGCGGACGGACCGTGTCGGCATCGTCGTCGCCGACCAGCGCCTCGCAGACGCGCGCCACGTGCGCGGCGGCTCTCGGCAGCGAGCTCGACGAAGGCGTGGCCCTGCCGGGCGGCGGCTGACCGCCAGCGCCGCCGCCAGCAGCACCTGCTGGTCCTCACCTCGGCGATCGCGCCGAGCGTCAGCGCCACATGTACGTCGGAGGCGAGCAGCTCGCCGGCAGCGACCGCGGCGGCGAGCCACTCTGGTGCGCGCAGCGGCAGCTCGCGGCGCGAACGGGTCAAGCTCGAGCTGATCGTCGATCGCGCTCATCGTCTGTCACCCCCGCCAAGCAGGTCGCTCAGCGCGCAGACGAGCTCGCCGCTCGGTCGCCAGCTGAACACGCCGGTGGGCTCTCGGGCCCAGCATCCCGCGCAGGAACAGGTAGTGGACGCCGGCGAGGTCGGTCGCCGGGTCGTAGCCGGGCAGCCGCCAGCGCAGATAGCGGTGCAGCGCGACCGAGTAGAGCAGGCCCTGAAGCACGTAGTGCGAGCGCTGCATCTCGGCCGCCAGCGCGCGGTGGCGGTAGTGCGCAGCGGTCAGCGGCTCGCCGGCCGGCGCCAGCCAGTTGGTCTTGTAGTCGACGATCGCGTAGCGCCCGCGGCCGCGCGTCCCGGGCACCCGCAGCACGAGGTCGATGCTGCCGGTCAGGTAGCCGCGCAGCACCGAGGCGACGCTCGGATCGGACAGCCGCTGGGCGTATCCGGCGATCGGGTCGTCATCGGCAGGCGTGAGCGAGTCCAGCAGCTGCGCCGAGGTCACTGCAGCGGGCCGCGCTCGACAGGGCTCGTCGCCGCCGGCCAGTGGCAGCTCGAAGCTCGAGCTCGTCGAGCCGGTCTGTCGCGAGAGGCCTGTGAGTGCCAGCGAGCCGAGCTCGCCCCCAAGCGGCGTGGCGAGCGCCGCATGCAAGGCCGGCGGCCGCAAGCTCCGGCGGGCAGCCGAGCAGCTCCGGGCGGTGCGCGACCGCCTGCCCGAGCTGCGTGGTCAGAGCCGCGGGTCAGATCGGGCGCGTCGAACTCGGCGAGCTGCAAGCGTCTCGTGGATCAGGGTGCCGAGCCGCGGGCCGCTCGCCATCGCCGAGAGCGGCAGCTGCGGAGGCCTCGGTGGCAGGCGGGCCCTCGGGCTCGTCGAGCACGCCGGCGCTGCTCCGGCTCGGAGGCGACGAGCGCATCGTGCGCAGCCGCGGTCAGATGCGGTGTAGGAGGTGCGCCGCCATGAGGTGTCGAGCCGGCGCGTCGAAGCGCGCGCGTTCGAGCACGGCGTCGGGGTCGAGCGCCGGGACGCCATCTGACGCGGCAGGCCCAGGCCGGCCGCCTCGACCGCGACCGCGTGCGGCGCCAGTTCCCGGCACCTCCTCGAAGCGCTGCGCGGCGTCGGCCTCGCGGGCGCTTGCGACCGCCGCGCCAGTCGACCTCGCCGTCCGGCCGCTGCGCGAACAGCAGCCGCCCCAGCGGCGAGTCGTTCGCGTACCAGGAGCTCGCCCACCAGATCACCGCCTGGTGGCGCGCGCGGGTCAGCGCCACGTAGGCGAGCCGCAGCTCCTCGCCGCGCTCCTCGACGCTGTGCTGCGCAGGTAGTGGGCCTTGTAGCCGTCGCCACTGCAGGCCGACGTCGATCGCGCGCGTCGCCGTCGGTCGTCGTGGAAGTAGACCGGGGCTGCCCTCCTCCGGCCATGACCCCGGCTCCCACAGGAACGGGCAGTAGACGACCGGGAACTCGAGTCCCTTGCTGCGGTGGAAGGTCAGCACCTGGACCGCGTCAGCGTCGGAGTCCAGCCGCCGGGTGCGCTCGTCGTTTGAGCCCTCGCGGTCGGCGGCTGCGATCCGCTGACGCAGCCAGCCGGTCAGCGCCGCGAGCCCGAACTGCTCGGCATCCGGCCGCGGCGTTGAGCAGCTGGCCGACGTGCTGGAGGTCGGTGAGCCGGCGCTCGCCGCCGGTCTGGGAGAGCAGCCGCTCCGGCGCGCGGCCGCCGATCAGGACCGAGTCGGCCAGCGCCGAGACGCCGAGTTCGCGCAGCGTCCGCGCCCAGGCGTGGAGCCGCTGGTGCAGCGCTTCGAGCTCGGACTCGGTCGCGGTCGCGAGCTCGGCGGCGGTCATGCCGATCAGCGGCGTCAGCGCGGCGGCACCGGGCGCGCGACGGATGTGAGGGCTGCTCGAGCGCCTCGAGCAGCGTCAGCCAGTCCTGTCGCCGCCAGGGTCCCGAAGACGCTGCCCGAGCCGCTGATCACGGCGGGAACTCCAACGCGCCTCGAGCTCGTCCTGGATCAGCCGCGCGTTGCGGTGCGTGCGCACCAGCACCGCGACGTCGCCGGGGGCGATCGGTGCGCGGGAAACCGTGAGTCCGTCATGGTCGCGCCGCTCGATCTCGGGCTCCTGAGCTGAGCAGCGCTGACCACGTCGGCCGCGAGGTCACGGGCGATGAACGCTCGCGTCGATTCGGCGTTCGGAAAGCCGCTGGCGGTTCGCACGCACCGCGGCTCGTCCGGCGGCAGCAGCCGCACTCGCAGCGCCGCCTCGGCTGGGCGCGCCGAGCAGGCGCGGCGCTCGGTGGCCCGGTGCTGCCTGACACGCGCCGGTACACGATCCCTGGGTGGCCGAGGCGGGCGTGGCCGAAGAGCGCGTCGAGGCCGTCGAGCAGCGGCTGGTCGCTGCGGCGGTTGACATCGAGCGTCGCGCGCGTACCGGCGCTCGCGGCGGCGTCGAGGTAGGCGTAGACGTCGGCGCCGCGGAACGCGTAGATCGCCTGTTTGGGGTCGCCGATCAGAACCAGGGTCGTGCCCTGCGTCGGTTCGGTCGCGAACGCCCTGCGCACGATCTCCCACTGGATCGGGTCGGTGTCCTGGAACTCGTCGATCAGCACGACCCGGTAGCGCTGCCGCAGGCTCGCGATCGCGCGCCGGCGCCGTTGGGGCCGCGCAGCGTGTCGCGCAGCCGCGTGAGCTGGTCGTCGTGGGTCATCAGCGCCTGCCGCCGCTTGCGGGCCTCGAGCTTCACTGCGAGCCGCGGTCGGCGAGCCCGCGGCGCATCGCCGGGGCCGTGCCCTTCTCGCGGCTGCCGCGGATGGATCTGCAGCGTCGGGTTCTCGATCGCGATCCGCGCGATCGCACCGGCCTGGCCCGCGACATCGAGAGCCCGTCGCGGTCGCGGAAGAAGCGGCGCACGTAGAGGTCGTCGATGACCTCGTGCATGAGGTCGTCGACGTTCTCGACGAAGGTCACGTCGGGCTCGATGTCGCCGAGCGTCCCGAGCTTGTCGAGCACCTTCTGGCAGAAGCCGTGCGTGGTCTCGATCGTGGCCGCGTCGAAGTTGGCGATCGCGTCCGCCAGGCGCTCGCGGCGGAGCGCGACCACCTCCAGCGGCGCGCTCGGCGAGCAGCGCGATCACCTCGTCGGCGCCGGTCGGCGGAGCGCCGGCGACCACCCGGCGAGCTCAGCCTCGGTCGTCGACCAGTCGCTCGCGCACGCGCTCGCGCAGCTCGCCGGTGGCCGCGCGCGTGAACGTCACCAGCAGCAGCTGGTCGAGCGGCGTGCCCTCGGCCACGAAGCGGGCCGCGAGCGCGGCGATCGTGAAGGTCTTGCCGGTACCGGCGCTGGCCTCGAGCACGGTCACGCCGCGCGGCAGCTCGCCGCGCAGGTCGAAGCGCTGTGCGTCGACGGGGATCGGGGTGGACGCCTGCGCCGCTCGCCGCCGCCGAGAGCTGCGTCGCTCACGAGTCGATCACCTCGCGCTGCAGCAACGGTCGCCAGACCGGCAGCGCGCAGCTCGCCGAGCCGGTCGCAGTCCGAGCCCGCCGGGAACGCCAGCAGGTGCTCGGGCTCGTTGATCCTCGCGCTCGATGTAGCGGTTGTCGTACCAGCCCGACTCCCACCTGCGCCGCGCGGCAGCGACCGGATCCTCGCCGTCGGATCGCGGCCTCGACGTAGGCCGCGCCGTGTCGCACGGCAATGGCAGCGGCTCGCGCAGGCCCGTCGGCCGCAGCGCGTCAGCTTGCCGAGCTCCTCGAGCGCGGCTGCTCGACGCTGACGCCGGGATCGCCGCCGAGTTGCGGCAGGCGTGCGATCTCGACCGCGCCGGGCCGTCCGCCGCGCCCGATCGTGACCGCCTCGAACGGGATCTCCGGCTGCAGCAGCCGATCAGCGCCAGCAGCCGCACCCACGCGGCCAGCCGGTGTGCGCGGGCTCAGCCGCGAGTAGCTCACGCTGCAGCACGACGTGGCCGTGGACACCGGCGACCGTCCGGTCAGCCGCGTGCCGTCGGGCAGCGTCAGGTTCGTCTGGTGCGGAGCGCGGCTCGGTGTCCTCGGCGTAGGCCTCGCGACGTCCGCGAGCGGCGTCGCGGCCGGCCAGATCTCCTCGATCACGGGGCTCGCCGAGCGCTCCCGGCGGCAGCGTCCCGCGCGCGACCTCGGCAGGTACGCGCGCGCGTCGAGTCGGCGCCCGCGAGCCGGCGCTCGAGCAGTCGCTGGCCGACGCCCCAGCGTGCCAGCGCGTCGAGCTCGATCGGCAGCCCATCGGCGATCTCATCCTCGTCGCTGCGCAGCAGGACACCCGAGACGCTGGCGCAGGAAGGCGCGCACCGGCCGCTGGACGAACGCGACCAGCTCCTCGAGCGTGACCAGGCCAGCGTCGGCAGCCGGTGCGAGCGGCTCGGCCAGGAACGGCGGCGGCGTCGTGGCGCGGGGCAACGAACGCTCGCGCGCCCGCCAGCGCGGCGACCTCGAAGCTCCAGCCGTCGCGGCACGGGCCGGGTCCGATCCAGCGCCGACGAAGTTGCGCTGGTCGAACGCCTGCAGCGGGATGGCGGATCACGATCTGGTCCCTTGCTCGTCGTGTCGCGCCCGCTGGCGCGACACGTGCTGTGGCGTCGATCGCGTCGAGCAGCTCACCGACCGGAACCGCCGGTGGCAGCGGCGCGTTGGTGCGCTCGTCGTTGCCGCTGTAGGTGATGATCAGGGCCTCGCGCGCGGCCAGCAGCGCGTCGAGCAGCAGCTGGCGGTCCTCGGTCCGCGGGTCGCGGTCGCCGGCGCTGCGGGTCGGCGAGCAGCAGGTTGTCGCCGTCGCGCGGCGCCTGGCGCGGGAAGGCGCCGTCGTCGAGGCCGAGCAGGCAGACGACCCGGTGCGGGACCGAGCGCATCGGCACGAGCGTGCAGACGGTCAGGTGGCCGCTGCGGAAGTTGGCCCGGGTCGGGCGGCCCTCGAGCCGGTGCCCGAGCAGCGCCCGCAGCTCGGGCAGGGTCAAGCTCGGGCGCTGCCTGCGTCGGCTCTCGCCGATCGATCTCCGCCAGCAGTCCGATCGAGCTGGCTGCGCTGCCAGGCGTCCTGCGCCGGCGGTGGCGGTGAGCGCGTCGGCGGCCGTCGCCAGCGCCGCTGTCCAGCTGGGCACGCGCTGCGGTCCGGCGAGCGATCGCAGGGTCGCGTCGAGCCGGTCGATGAACTCGGCGAAGCGGCCCGCGAGCTCGATCTCGCCGCTCTGGACCTCGGCGACCGGCAGCACCCCGATCAACAGCGCGCCGTGCTCGGGGTCATCGTGACGCCGAGCAGCAGCCGCTTCGAGCCCGGCCGCCCAGGTGCCGGCGTCGACCTCGCTGAGCTTGTAGGTCGCCGCGGCCGGCGGCGTCGAGGCCCCAGTGGATGCCGCTGCTCGCAACCCAGTCGCGGATCTGCGCCAGGTCGTCGTCGTCGAAGCCGAAGCGTGCGCGCACGGGCTCGGTGTCGGCCAGGTCGAGCACCTCGGAGGCGGTCACGCGGCTCGATGGCCAGCTCGAGCAGCCGTGCGAGCACGCCGAGCATCGGGTTCGTGTGCCGCAGCGAGCGGTCGGCGAGCCGCACGCGCAGGGCGGGCGGCTCGCCGACCGCTCGCTCCTCCGCGCTCGCTCCTCAGACGCGGCCCGCGGCCGCCGAACGTCGCCTCGATCAGCGGCGCGAACGCCTCGATGTCCGGGCACATCACGATCACGTCACGTGGCTCGAGCGTCGGGTCGTCGGCCAGCCGGTGGAGGATCGCCTCGCGCAGGACCTCGACCTGGCGGGCGCGGCCGTGGCAGGCGTGGATCTGGATGCTGTGGTCGTCGCCGCCGAGTTGCGAGCCGGCGTCCTCGTCGCCGTCGGCAGCGGCGCTCCGGGTGGCTGGCGATCGGCGCGGATGTCGGACTGCAGTGCCTCAAGCAGCGTGTCGCGCCGCTCCGGCGCTGGCAGCGGATGGTGGATCTCCGTGCCGATCCCCTTGACTCGGGTCTGGAGGCCGCGGACGTCTCGCCCCAGGAGGCGAGCAGACGGTTCCGGGGCTCGCCGCTGTCCCACATCGCCGGCGAGGGGTGCAGCAGCATCAGGTGCACGTCGCGGCCGCTCGCCAGGGCCTCGAGGACCTGCAGGTGGCTGGCGGGCAGACGCGTGAGCCCGAACAGGGCAAGGCGCGGAGGCAGCGCCACGACCTGCGGCTCGGACACGAGCCGCGCGCAGGCCGGCTCGAGTCGCTCGGCCGGACTCGGGAGGTCCGACGTGCGCGCGCAGTCGTCGCCAGAGCTCCGGCTGCCAGCCGGCGACGCGACCTTCGTCGACGCCGCCGCTTTCGCCGCGCGCCCAGGCCTGGATCAGCTCCGGCCGCCACACCGAGTACTCGTCGAACAGCCGCGCGACCTGCGCCAGCCGCGAGTAGCGCTGGTCGCTGCCGCTGCGCAGGTGGCGGGTCAGCGGGTCGAGCCAGTCCTCCTGCGCTGCCGACTCGACGACCTCGATCAGAGGCCACACGAGCCGCGCCGGCAACCATGGGTCACGCTCCGGCTCGATTCCGCTCGGCGAGTGCCAGTGCCTCGGTGACGATGCGGCCGGGAAACGGGAACTCGACGTTCGCGCAGACGCCATCGCGCTGGCCGGGGCGAGTGCCGAGACGCGATGAGAGCGTCTGCGTGAGCCAGCGCTCGATCCCTCGGGTCGGCACGGCCACGACCTCAGCGGCGAACGGATCCGCCGGCACCTCAACGAGCAGCTCGGCGAGCGCCTCAGCGAGGACGTCGGCCCGCTCCGCGAGATGGATCTTCAGCATCGCGCAGAGACTCTAAGGCTCAGCTGGGCGTAAACCTCAGCTGTACGCAAGCCTCAGCTGTGCGCGAGGCCAAGTCCGTCGAGTGTTCGTCAGCGCCGAGCCAATGCGGCTTCGTTGTCCCACCAGAGCACCCGCCGCCGCACCAGTGCCAGAATCGTGACCAGCCCGACGCCCATCACGCACAGCAGCACGATTCCGGCCCAGATGACCGGCAGGTCAGCCGAGGAGGAGGCCGTGGTGATCAGCGCCCCGAGACCGTTTTCCTGGCCCGCGGCGGCGAACTCCGCGACGGTCGCGCCGACGACGGCCAGGGGCAGCGCGATGCGCAGGCCGGCGAACACGAAGGGCATGCTGCCCGGCAGTCGCAGGTGGCGGAAGATCTGCCAGCGACTGGCATGCATGGTCGTGAAGAAGTCGAGCGTGCGGGCATCGATGTCACGCAGTCCGGCGACCGAGTTGACCAGCATCGGAAAGAAGACCACGAGGCCGGTGACCAGGTACTTCGGCGTTTCGCCGAAGCCGAACGCGATCACGAGCGCCGGGGCGATCGCGACGATCGGAGTGACCATAAGCGTCACCATCAACGGCATCAGCGCATACTCGAAGATCGGCAGCTCAGCCATGATCACGGCCAGGGTGAAGGCGAACAGGATTCCGCCGGCCGCACCGATCAGGACCTCCTTCAGGGTCGAGAGGAAATTCGACCAGTACATGCCCGTATCGCCCTTGAGGCTGCGCCAGATGTCTCCGACCGTGGGGATGATGTAGGGGTGATGGGTTGCGTAGATGTCCCAGGCGGCGATCACCACCGCGAACGCGATCACCGGAGCGAGCCAGACCGCGAACCGCGGAGCTTTGCGAGACAGACCGCGGCGAGACCGCTGCCGTGGGCGCGGTGCCACGTTGGTCGCAGCCGGTGCGGGGGACCGCACTCCGGTCTGATCGCGCACGTCAGACATCCTCGGATTCTCCACCGAGTTCCGAGGCCTCGCGCAGGAGCGCGCGGACCCTGCGTTCCACGTTTGAGAACTCGGGGTTGTCGAAGATCTCGCTGTCGCGCGGTCGTGGTAGATGCACATCCACAACGCCGATGATCCTTCCGGGGTGGGCGGCCATCACGAAGATGCGGTCCGAGAGGATCACGGCCTCCGGCACTGAATGGGTGACGAACACGACAGCCTTGCGGTTTGACTGCCAGAACCGCAGCAGACCCATGCGCTGGTGATCGCGATTGAGTTCATCGAGCGCGGAGAATGGCTCGTCCATCAAGAGCACGCCCGGATCGAACACGAACGCACGCGCGATCGCCACCCGCTGCTGCATCCCTCCGGAGAGCTCGGCCGGATAACGCTTGAGCGCGTGGCCCAGACCCATCGACTCCAACAGTTCGACGGGATCTCGCAGGGACCGCGGCTCATCGGTCTTTCGGCCGAGCTTGAGCGGCAGCGAGACATTGCTCAGCACATCACGCCATGGCAGCAGGGCGGGCGATTGCGGGACCAGCCCGATCGACTTGTGCCGGGTGGCTGCCCTGACGCTCTCCCCATCCACGACGATCGTGCCGCCGTCCGGTTCCAGCAGGCCCGCGAGGAGCTTGAGCAGCGTCGACTTGCCGCATCCGCTGGGACCGATCAGCGATACGAACTCGCCGCGGTCGACCGACAGACTCACATCGTCAAGCACGAGATTGTCGCCGTCACCGGACTCGAAGGTCTTTGACACTCCGTCCATTCGCACACCGCCGCGGGCGCCCAACTCGGGTGAGGAGTCGACCATCTGGTCTGGCACGGAGTCTCCTTGCGGGGTGTCGAGCATCTCGTTGCGTTCGTCCCGGCTCTGGTGACGTACCAGGCGGACCATCAGACGGGTCGACATCTTGTCATACGAATGTCACGGAGGCAAGGGATTGTCTGTGCTGGCGCAAGTAGGCAGTATTACGCGCGCCCGTCCGGTACGTATGATGTATGAGCAAAGCGCTCACCGGCGAACTGCCCTGCGCCAACTGGACGGCCGGCTAAGACTGAAAGCGAGGACCGGAGCAGTGGAATACCGTACCTTGGGCCGCTCAGGCATAGCGGTCAGCAGCCTCTGCCTCGGAACGATGATGTTCGGCGACTGGGGCACCGCCGATGAGTCCGAGTGCCGTCAGATGCTGGATCTCGCGCTGGACACGGGTATCAACTTCATCGACACCGCGGACGAGTACGGGTTCGGGAGCAGCGAGGAGATCCTTGGTCGGCTGCTCAAGGGGCGACGGGATGAGGTTGTGCTCGCCACCAAGTTCCACCATCAGATGGGGGAGGGTGTCAACCGCCAGGGCAACTCGCGCAAGTGGATCATGACCGCCGTGGAGGAGAGCCTGCAGCGTCTCCAGACCGACTACATCGATCTCTACCAGGTCCATCGCCCCGACCCCGCGACTGACATCGAGGAAACCCTGGGCGCACTGTCGGATCTGGTGAGTCAGGGGAAGGTGCGGGCGATCGGCACGTCGGCGTTTCCGGCTGAGCAATTGGTCGAGGCGCAGGTCGCATCGCTGCAGCGCGGGTATCAGCGCTTCACGAGCGAGCAGCCGTCCTATTCGGTCCTGGCGCGCCATGCCGAAGCCGGCGTGCTTCCGGTCGCCGAGAAATATGAGCTCGGCGTCGTCGTCTGGAGCCCTCTGAACGGTGGCTGGCTTACCGGTAAGTACCGGCGCGACGGCGCCGCCGCACCCGATTCGCGGGCATCACGCCACCCCGACCACTTCGATCTCAGCAACGCCGCGATCGCCGACAGGAAGTTCGACGCCATCGAGCAGCTCGAACGTCTTGGTGCGGAAGCCGGTCTGACGCTGATCCAGCTCGGGCTTGGGTTCGTGCTCGAGCATCGTGCGGTCACGGCCGCGATCCTCGGGCCCCGCACGTTGGAACATCTCACCGGTCAGCTGGAGGCTGTCGAAGTGAGGCTTTCCAGCGATCTGCTGGACGCGATCGATGCAGTGGTCGAGCCGGGAGGGACAATCAATCCTGATGACGTCGGCTGGTTCCATCCCGCGCTGGGAGATGCTCGGCTGCGCAGGCGCTGAGCGATGAGCGAGCTCCACGCGCTCTGTGTCGTCGGCAGCGTCAACCTCGACGTCGTCGTGGTGGGCGATCGGTTGCCCGGCCCGGGCGAGACCGTGCTCGGTACCGGCTACGCCGAGTATCCGGGAGGCAAGGGGTTGAACCAGGCGGTTGCGGCCGCCCGAGCCGGAGTCCTGACCAAGCTGTGCGCGTGCGTCGGCTCCGATGACGCAGGCACGATGCTCCGCCGTGTTGCAGGCGACGCCGGCGTCGGTGTCGACAATCTTGAGACGCTCGAGTCTGTCCCGACCGGCCGAGCCCTGATCGCCACCTCACCCAGTGAACGACAGAATCAGATCATGGTCTACCCGGGCGCGAATGCGTTGTTGATGCCTGAGGCGGCGGCTCGTGGCGTGCGCGGCGCACGTGTGGTTCTGGCGCAGCTGGAGGTGGCGGCGGAGACCGTGGTCGCGGCGTTCCGCGAAGCCCGAGCGCGGGGCGCGATCACGATTCTGAACCCGGCACCCGCTGCAGCAGCCGGCGAGGAGCTGCTCTCGCTGTGCGACTTCGCCATTCCCAACGAGAGCGAGGCGGCCGAGCTCGGCGGCGTCGAAGCGATGTGCGCGGCCGGCGTGGGTGCGGTGATCGTCACGCTGGGACCCCGGGGCGCGAGCGTGAACGGTCCGAAGCAGCCGGAGCTCCTGATCGACACGCCCAACGTTGACGTGGTTGACACAACCGCGGCCGGCGACGCATTCTGCGGCGCCTTCGCGGCGGCGATCTCGCGGGGCGCTGCGGTCGCCGATGCGACCCGGTTCGGAACCGCCGCGGGGGCACTTGCGACCACTCGGCCCGGCGCGGTGCCATCGTTACCGACACGCGTGAAGATTGACGCGCTGCTCAGCCAACAACTGAATTCGAGGTGATGTACCGGTGTACACCGGACTTGTGAGCCACTCGGGACGGGTGGCTGAGATGATCACAACGGCGGATGGGGCGAGAATGCGGATCGAGACCGCGCTTGCTGAAGAGATGCACGAGGGCGACTCGATCGCGGTGAACGGAGTGTGTCTGACCGCGACCGCTCTCACATCTGACACGTTCGCTGCGGACGTGATGCACGAGACGCTCCGGCGATCGACGCTCGGTGAGCTCGTCTCCGAGGATCAGGTCAATCTCGAGCTCTCGCTGGCGGTCGACCAGCGTCTGGATGGCCACTTCGTCCAAGGGCACATCGACGGCGTCGGCATCGTGTCGGCGGTGCAAGCCGACGGCTTCGCCAAGGTTGTCACCGTGGAGGCCGAGCAGCCGTTGCTGCGCTATGTGGCCGAGAAGGGCTCGATCGCGGTTGACGGCGTGAGTCTCACGGTGGCTGGGGTCAGCTCGAAAGACTTCATGATCTCGTTGATTCCGGAGACGCAGACACGCACGACCCTCGGCCGCGTGGTCGGTGGCAGCAGGGTCAACCTCGAGGTCGACGTACTCGCCAAGTACGTGGAAAGGCTGATGCAGACGGCGCCTGAGGTGTAGTCGCGCTCGTTGTGCTCTCAGGCATATGTACTACGATTCGCCGATGCTCGATCGTGACCGCCAGACGCCGAATAAGACCGCGGTCGGGCGCCTTGACGCGATCACGCCTGAACGCCCCTACGACGGAATAGTGCGACGAACGATCACAGGACAGAACTCGACTCTCACCGTGTACGAGTTCGCCCCCAACGCTGAGTTCCCGATGCACACTCACGAGCAGGAGCAGGTGACGCTCATCGAGTCCGGCCAGGCACGGTTCATCGCCGAGGATGCAGATGTTGTTCTGGACGCGGGGGGCTGGTCCGTGATCGCATCTGGTGTTCGCCACCGCGTGATCGCAGGCCCGGACGGCGTGCGATTCGTCGCGATCGTCGCTCCGGCTCGGGCGAGCGGCGACTATCGGGTCGTCGCGGAGTAGCTCATGAGCAGCTGGGCGCCAAGCGCAGACGGAGCCGGTGACCAGCAGCCCGGCGGAAGCGCCGCGACCGCGGATCCCAGCGCGGTTCAGGTACCTCGGCGCACCCTGCGCCTGGCTATCTGCCAGACGAGCGGCGAACCCTATGACGCCGACGCTGCGCGACTTCGCTCGATCAGAGCTGCCACGGCCGCGTTCGACCGCGGGGCGGAGCTCGTGTTGCTCCCGGAACTCGCGGTCCCGGGTTACGGAACCGATCCCGAGCGCGTGCGCGAGCTCGCGGAGCCGCTTGATGGCCATACTGTCGAGGTCTGGACAGACCTCGCGCGTCGCTACGCGGGGTATATCGCCGGCGGGTTCTGCGAACGCGACGGCGACGAGGTCTACAACACCGCGGTGGTCGTCAACGGTGACGGAGTTGCTCTGACCTATCGCAAGCTGCACCTGTTCGCGGACGAGATCAACGTGTTCTCCCCAGGCAATCTGGGACTGCCGGTGTACACGACGCCATGGGGTCGAATCGGCGTGTGCGTCTGTTACGACCTGCGGTTCGTCGAGGTCGTGCGGATCCTGGCGCTGCGCGGCGCAGAGCTGATTCTCGTACCGACCGCCTGGGTGCCCGGATTCGACAAGCAGCTCTGGGACGAGAACGGGCTGGCCTCGCAGGCCCAAGCCGCGATCGTGCAAGCCAACCTGAGTCAGGTGTTCATCGCCTGTGCCTCATCCGCTGGAAGCTTCGGCGGGAACGTCCTGTTGGGTTCGTCGCTGGTGGTCGATCCTCTCGGACACATAATCTGTGGACCACTCTCCGGCGACAGCGACGGCACGGCAACCGTGGACGTCGATCTCGATGCCGGATTGGCCGCTCAGCAGCGCGGCGAGTCGATCACGCCTCGCCGGGACCGCCGGACGGATCTATATGCGCTGACAATCGGCGGGGAGACGCTGTGACGAACGTGAATAAGCAGAAGGAGTTCGGACTGGAGCCGCTGGACGACACGCCCCTGGCAGAGCGTGTGCGGAAGGCGTTGCTGGAAGCAATCCTGCAGAAGCGTTTCGAGGACCGGCTACCGCCGGAGGACGTGCTCGCCGAGATGTTCAACGTTAGTCGCACGACCATTCGCGCGGCGCTGCAGAGCCTCGAGGAGCACGGCGTCGTCAACCGCAAACGCGCCGTCGGGACGACCGTCAATAGCCATATTCGCCCGTCGGGTCTGGCGCTGCAGCGATTGGTCGGCTTTGACGTGCTGCTCCGTGAGAAGGGCTACCAGATCAAGGTGCAGGTCGAGTGGGAACGCGCGGTTCCGACAGCTGACGTCCAGGCGATGTTTGACATAGCCGACGATTGCGAGTGCCTGCTCACGCTCAAGAACTACGTGGTTGAAGACAGGGTCGCGATGATGATCCGCGATGTCGTCCCGTGGAAGATGTTGAAATCCGACAGATTCGATGCTCCCGTACCGGCGTCCCTGTTCGACTTCAGCCGCCGGCATTGCACAACCCCCATCGACCATGCGGTGGTGGAGCTCTCGGCGCTCGTGCAGGCCGACGGCGTCAGCACGACGCTGAGCATCGAGCAGGGGCATCCGTTCATGCGGCTGTTCGAGACGCACTACTCGGACAGGGGAGAGCCGCTCGCCTTCTCCGTGATCGACGTCAACAACGAGTTTGTGACCTTTGAGGTCTTCAGGCGCGGATAAGTGGTTGATTCCACGACCGCGCGTGGGATCCATCCGGCGCGAGGCCTGGAATCGACCATCGCGATGTCCGGCTGCGGCCGGTGAGTGAGGGGAGACGACGTGATTGACCCGGGCGCGGCGAGCGCGGTGCTCAGCCGGATACATGAGGACGAGCTCGTCGAGCTCGTCCTCAACCTGTCCAATGTCGAGAGCCCTCCAGGCTTTGAAGGCCCAGTCGGTGACGCGATATATGAGTGGCTGGCCGACCAGGAGCTGGATCCGCAGCGCGTCGGCATGTTCGAGGATCGGTTCAACGTCTTTGCCGAGGTTCGCGGGAAGAGCCGGGGGCCCGCACTCGCCTTCAACGCCCACATGGACGTGTCGGTCTCCCGCGAGGACCATCTCACGACCCGGGATCCCAGCCTGCCCGAATACCACCTCGGTTGGGAGGATGGAGAAATGCTCATCGGCAACCCGGTCGTCAACGACAAGGGCCCGATGTCGGCGTTCATGATCGCCGCGAGGGCGATCCGCGATGCCGGCGTGCGCCTCAATGGGAGCATCTATCTCTCGATGGTCGCCGGAGAGATCGGCCAGGAGCCGGTCGACGAGTTCCAGGGCAAGCGTTACCTGAGCAAGGAAGTCGGCACCAGATACCTCCTGAACCACTCCCCGCGCCCGCAGTACTGCCTCTGCGCGGAAGCGACCGCGTTCAAGAAGGGCTGGGTCGAGGCGGGTAAGGCCTTCTACAAGATCACTGTCTATGGCGGCCCCGTTCTCTATACGCCGTACCTGCGGCGGCCGTACTCACAGGCCGACCAGCCGAATGCGATCCTCAGGGCCGTACCACTGCTGCAGCGGCTGGAGGAGTGGGCATACGAATACGAGCAGGCACACACGTATGAGTGCGCGGGCGGCACGGTGATCCCCAAGGTGAATATCTCCGCTGTGCGTTCCGGTCGTCCATGGATGATCCTCACCAATCCGGAAGTGCTGATGCTGTATCTGGACATCCGGACCGTGCCGGGACAGGACGGCGGTCTGCTGCGCTACGAGCTCGAGGGCATGCTCGAGGACCTCGGTCTCGAGGGGAAGGTCGAGCAGTTCCTCAACCGCGACGGCTATGAGGCCAGGGGCATCGAACCGCTGGCCGACGCGCTCGACGCGGCCCACGTCGCCGAGTTCAGCGCTGGGCCGGAGATCGCGACGGCCCCTGAAACGAGCATGTGGCGAGATCACAACATCTACAACGAGATGGGGATTCCCGCTCTGACATATGGCCCTCCAGGGGTGGCCGGCGACGGCTCCTACGCGGTTTCCAAAGCGGACCTGCTGCGAACCGCTCGCGTGTACGCGCTGACGGCGCTAGCGCTCTGTTCAGGGACCGTCTGAGGCTCTCCGACACGGAGTCCGCCAGATGCGGGGACTTTGTCGTACAGGTGACGAAGGCTTTTCCCGATTAGTCCTTATTTACTGCCCATTTCAGGACTATGAAGGTATGGCAAAGCTTCCGTGAGGTCTTGACATGCGGAAACGGCTCCTATACACATTGGCCACAGTGGTGCCCAATCCACGGGTAAACATCTACAAGGGGAGTAGTGCGGTGTTCAGGACAACCTTCGCCCGGGGACGTAGCGCTCGGGCCACTTCGTCGCCATGGGCGGCCGCAGGAAGAAAGATGTCCGCCGGGGCGCTGGCGACAGCCGCGGTGCTGGCTGGGTGCGCATTTGCCGGCACCGGTGCCGCGTCGGCAAAATCGCTGATCCCGGCGAAAGATTGCCATCGGAACTCGGCTGCCGGCACGATCAACTTCGTTTCTCCATTCTCATACGACGCGTCGGCCGGAATCGTGGACGTGTTCATGGCGCAGAAGCTCGGTTACTTCAAGAATCTGTGTCTGAAGGTCTCGCTCAACGCGGCCTCGTTCACCGGTGAAGAACTGGTCTCCTCAAACCGTGCCCAGGTCACAGGTATCGGCACAGCCGCCGACGCGCTTCTGACCGCGGCCACCGGCGCAAACATCACGGCGGTTGCGACCTACGGTCAGACCGACCCGTCGGCGATCTACACCAACCAGAGTGTCCCGACCCTGAGGGGCCTCGAGGGTGGAACGCTCGGCTACTACACGAACATCACGCCCTCGGCGCTGCAGATGCTGTTCAACGCGAACGTTGACATCTCGAAGATCAACTTCGTCAAGATGACCTCGTACGACCCGACGGTCGTCACGCGCGGGACCGTTGACGGTCTGATCGGCTACAGGTCGAACCAGGGCTCGGCTCTGGCCGCGTCGGGCCAGCCTTATCACACGTTCCTGCCGTCGCAGTACGGAGTCCACGGCACGTACAACGTCATGCAGTTCAACCGCACCTGGTTGGCGCAGCACACAGCTGTCGCGGGCGATTTCATGAGGGCCGACCTCAAGGCGCTCGACTACTGCATCGCCCACAAGTCGGTGTGCGCCAATTACATGGCGGCGCAGGCTGCGGCGAACAACCAGGGTGCGTCGTTCCCGCAGTCGCTGACCAACACGATCTGGGGCATCGAGTCGAAGTTCATCACCTCGTCGCCGAAGCCGTGGGCTGCCGAGACGACTGCTGAATGGAAGTACAGCCTGGGCCTCGTCAAGCGCTGGGGTCATCAGGCCGGCATGACGTCGACGGAGAAGGTGCCGGCGCTCACGCAGAAGGTCGAGAATACGACCCTGGTGCAGAGCCTCTACAACAAGAAGAACCAGCTGATCTGGCCCGGGACGTGATCTGAGCGGGTCAAGCTGAGCCAGTCGCTTCGAGCGAGATAACCAAGCGATGAAGCAGCTCCATGTCGGCCTGTTCGAGAATCCACAGGCCAACGACACTGGTACGGCGCTGTGGCGTCATCCAGAGAACGAGCGGTATCACTTCGATCGGCTGAGCTATTGGAAGAACATCGCCGAGATCTGCGAGGGCGGGAAGCTCGACTTCCTGTTCCTCGCAGACTCCTGGGGATGGGCCGAGATCAACGGTCAGCGTCCGGAGATCGCCAGCATCGAGGGGCTCGAGCTTCCGCGGCTCGATCCCGTGATGCTGGCGGCGATGCTGGTTCCGGTGACGACCAACCTCGGTCTGGTCGTCACCGGAGCGACCCTGGTGGAGCAGCCGTTCGGGTTCGCGCGGAGGCTCTCCACACTCGACCAGTACAGCGGTGGCAGGGCCGGATGGAACATCGTCACCGCCGGGGCTGCCGACACGGCAGCGAGTGCCTTCGGGATCACCGCGGTCCCGCACGATGAGCGCTACAACCAGGCCGACGACTTCATGGAGATCGTCTACCGGGTCTGGGAGGGCTCCTGGGACCGCGATGCGATCGTGCTCGACAAGGAGGGCGTCTACGCGGATCCCGCCAAGGTCCACCGGATCGAGTATGAGGGGCCGTATTACAAAACCGCCGGCTATGGCAATTCCTCCTACACGCCGCAGGGCACCCCGGTGCTGTTCCAGGCCGGCAGCTCGAGCCGGGGCCGCGAGTTCGGCGCGACCCACTCCGAATGCGTCTTCGTGTCCGGCAACACGGTTGAGGAGCTTCGTGGTTACGTCGACGGGGTCCGCGCGGAGGCCGTCAAGGTTGGTCGTGACCCCCACTCATTGAAGGTTCTCGCCGGTATAGCGATCGTGATCGCGCCGACGCGCGAGCAGGCGGAGCGCAAGCATCAGGAGATCCTCGACGCCCAGCGTCCCGAGATCACGATTGCCTCATACGCCTGGTTCACGGGTCTTGACCTGTCAGCCTACGACCCGGCCACGCCGATGCGCGAGCTGCACACGGAGCTCGGCAGAACTCAGGTGTCGCGATTCGGCGACCGCACAGTCGGCGAGGTGCTGCAGGCCTGGCACGAGCACGGCGTACGAGCAAGGGCGACCGTCGGCAGCCCCGAGGACGTCGCCGATGCCCTGTGCGCGCTGGTCGAGGGCGCGGACCTGGATGGTTTCCTCGTCAACCCGACGATCCAGCCGGGAACGATCGCCGACTTCGTGGAGTACGTCCTACCGATCCTGCGCAAGCGCGGAGGATTCCGGGAGGATTACGCAGAGCAGACGCTGCGTGAGCGCCTGGTGGGAAACGGGCCCTACCTGGCGGCTGATCATCCCGGCTCGAAGTATCGCCACTGGTAGCTCGGAGCCGGGTGACTTCAGTCGCGCGGGGCGGGGGAGTTCAATCGCGCGAGAAGAGGCGGTGGAGCCGCCGCCGCAGGGAGACGAGGAACATTCGAATGATCGAGGGCGGCTCGGCCGGCGTGACGTGAGACCCGGCCTCCCCGGTCATTTGAGCCTTCAGTCTGGTCGCGAAGTTGTCGACCATCTGTTGCGAAACCTCCTCGACGATCTCGCTGCGACCGACCCGCGCGACCGCGCCCTGCAACCGCATCTGGTTCGTGATGGTCACCCGGGTCCCGCCCGGAATGGACTCGAGGACCGACTCGATGTCTGCTGAGGCAGCTCCGCGCCCGTTCTTCTCACGTGCCTTCACCGTCAGCACCACGGTGCCCGCCTCCGCATCTGCCGACTTCCTGACGATGTCGGATGCGAATGCCATTGCCACCGGCCCGAGCTTTACTGTCAGGTCTGCCTTCCAATGGTCCTCGTCGATCGTCTCGGTGAGCGCGGCGCCAGGGAGGCACGGGACCACGCGCGGAACATCCATCAGCACGTCCCAGACCGCCTCGCGTGGCTGGTCGACCTCGAAGACGTTCTCAACCTGCATGACCACCCCCTGTGGACCTGTGGACGGCTCGTCGCAGCGCACGCTCCGTGACGGTCACGAGCAGCTCGGCGCGGAACTCGGAGCTGCAATGTAGGCCGCCGCGAGGCTCGCAGTCGTTCAGCGTTGCGGTGCTGGCTGTCCTGATTGTCTCCTCGCTGAGCGGTTGGCCCAGCAGGACGCCCTCGGCGCTGGGAGAACGCACAGGCGTCGCCGACACGGCCCCGAGCCCGACCCGGCACCAGCTGCAGGTTCCGGCCGCATCGGTCATGACAGCGACACAGGCTGAGGCCAGCGCGAAGTCACCGGCACGTTCGCTGAACTCCTCGAAGGCGCTTGCCGAGCCCGCCGGCGGATCTGGGAAGCGAACTTCGGACACCATCTCGGTCGGCTCGAGCGCCGTTGTCAGCATCCCTGCGAAGAACGACGCCGCGGGCAACACGCGCTCGCCATCACGCGAGCGCGCGACGATCGCCGCATCGAATGTGCGCGCCAGCAGCGGCAGCTCCGCCGTCGCGTCGGAATGTGCGAGTGATCCGCCGATCGTGCCGCGGGTGCGGATCGGCAGGTGCCCGATCAGCGGCAGCGCATCGGCAAACGCCTCGCGCCCGTCCCCGTGGAGCTCGTGCTCAAGCATCGCGTGGCGAGTGGTGCCTCCGATGCGCATCGCACCGCCTCCGCGGCGGACATAGCGCAGCTCATCGAGCGAGCCGACATCGATCAGCGCCGTCGGTGCTGCCATCCGCAGGGCCATCAGCGGCAGCAGGCTCTGGCCGCCGCCCAGCAGCTTTGCTTCGGAGCCTTCCTCAGCAAGGAGCTCGAGCGCATGCTCGGTCGAAACCGGGCGGTGGTAGGTGAACGGCGGCAGCTTCATCCCGACACAGCAGCCGAGCGGATCAGGGCTCGAACCGAATCGGCCCGCAGCGGCATCGAGGTCAGCTGCACGCGGTACTCCCGGAGCGCGTCGCACACGGCGTTCGCGACCGCAGCGTGTGTGCAGACGATGCCCGAGTTTCCGCCTCCCTTGATGCCAAGCGGGGTGGCGGTCTCCGGGTACTCGAACAGAAGCGAGTCGATCTGCGGCATCTCTGCTGCCGTGGCCATGATGTAGTCCATGAAGGTCCCGCAGAGTGGTTGGCCCGACTCGTCGTAGGCGGACTCCTCGAGCAGCGCCCCGCTGAGCCCCTGTGCCGCAGCGCCGGTGAACTGTCCCTCGAGCATCAGCGGGTTGACGGCACGACCCGCGTCGTAGCAGCCTCCGTAGTAGAGAAGCGTCACCTTGCCGGTCCGCCGATCCACCGCAACCACGGCCACCGCGGCGCAGAACGAGAAGTGGGTGCCTCCGCCGGGCACGTAGGTGGCCTCACCGGAGACGTTCAGCTCGCTCAGCGGTACGCGGTTCTCCCCCCAGACGACGTCGTGGCCCGCCACACTCACGGCCTCAGGCGCAACTCCGGCCTGTTCGGCGACGGCCGTCGCAGCGGCCTGCTTGAGCTGCTCAACCGCCAGCAGCATCGCGCCGGTGCCGAAGATCATGCCGCGGTCGCCGAAGGCACCCTCGCCGTCGGCGACCTCGTCGGTGTCATGGTGGGTCACGCGGACGCGGTCGAGCTCGACCTCGAATTGATCCGCCAGCACCTGGGTCAGTGCCGTCCGGATTCCCTGCCCGACCGAGGCGATGCCGACATAGGCCACGAAGGTTCCATCCGGCTGAGCAATCACCCGCGCCCATTCCGAGTGGCCGACACCACTCTCACTCGTCGCGCAGGCCAGTCCGATGCCGAGCAGCCGGTCCGGGTCGCTCTCATCCGAGTAGCGCTCGCGGAGCGTCTCGAACTGAACGTGCTCGAGCAGGGCACCGAGCTGTTCGGCGTAGTTCCCGGTGCCGAATCGGAGCACGTCGTCCTCCTCATCGCTGAGCGTCACGAGGTGCGGCAGGGCCTCCGCGGGCAGCAGGTTCCGGCGACGGAGTTCCAGCGGACTGAGGCCAACACGCTCGGCGATCATGTCGAGCATCCGCTCCCGGGCGAAGGTCGCCTCGACCTCACCGGGGCCACGGAAGGTGCCCAGTGGCGTCTTGTTCGTGAGCACGCCCAGCGCGTGCGACTCGTACCCCGCCCACGTGTAGGGCCCGTGCATGGACTGCCCGCACAACATCGGCGGCACGATCCCGTTGGTTCGCATGTAGGCGCCGAGGGAGGCGATGTTGCGGCTGCGGAATGCCAGCAGGCGGCCGTCGGAGTCAGCAGCCGCCTCGAGCTCAACGACCTGCTCGCGGGACTGATTCAGCGCGATCAGGGACTCTGCACGGTCCTCTATCCACTTGACCGGACGGCCGAGCCTGATCGCCAGCCATGGCACGAGGTAGTCCTCGGGGTATAGCTCGCCGCGGGCACCGAAGCCGCCACCCACCTCGGTCTCGAGGAATCTGACTCGGCTCGGCTCAAGCCCGAGAACCTCCGCCACGGCTCGGAGGTTGAAGTGCTTGACCTTCGCCGATCCCCAGACCGTGAGTCGTCCGTCGTCTCCGACTTCGGCCACCAACCCCCGCGTCTCCATCGGCGTGCCGTTGTGCCGATGCATGCGGAAGCGCTCTGAGATCACGACGTCGGCGCTCGCGAACAGCTCGTCGACGTCGACCCCGTCGGCGAAGCTCATGTCGACGTTGATGTTGGTGCCGACCTCAGGGTGCATGAGAGCCTGTCCATCGAGCGACTCGAGCGCGTCGAGCAATGGATCCTCCTCCTCGATGTCAGCCCAGACCTGTTCGGCCGCGGACTCTGCGAGATACGGGTCGGACGCGACGACCACGGCGACCGGCTCGCCGACAAACCGCACACGGTCACTGGCGATGATCGGCTGCAGCCCCCAGTCGGGGATCGGCGAGTCCTCGCCGGCCTCCAGCCGCAGCGGAATCTGCGCCGACGCCAGCTCGGGCGCGTCGCGGGCGCTGAACGCGCCGATGACGCCCGGCATCTCGCGCGCCGCGTCGAGGTCGATATCGAGGATCCGCCCGTGGGCCACCGGGCTGCGCACGATCCGTGCCCAGACCTGTCCCGGACGGTCGACGTCGGCAACGTAGATACCACTGCCCGTGATCAGGCGGCGATCCTCGAGCCGATGTATCGCCTGGCCGAGCTTCAACCCGGCGAGAGGCGGCTTCGCCTTCACTTATCGCGCATCTCCTGCTGGGCCGCGGCGACGGCGGCCAGAATCGGCTTGTAGCCCGTGCAACGACACAGATTCGAGGACAGCAGGTGCCGGAGACGCTCGGGCGACGCATCGGGCTCGCGCTCGAGAACACCGGTGGCCAGCATGATGAAGCCGGGGGTGCAAAAGCCGCACTGGAGAGCGTGGTAATCGCTGAAGGCTTGCTGTACCGGGTGCAACGTCTCACCGCCGGCGGGTGACAGGCCCTCGATCGTGCGCACATCATGTCCCTCGACCTGGGAGGCGAGCACTATGCACGAACGCACCGGCTCTCCGTCCAGCAGCACCGTGCAGGCTCCACAGACGCCGTGCTCACAGCCGAGGTGAAGACCGGTGAGCTTCAGCGAATCACGCAGAGCGTCCGCGAGAGTCCAGTACTCGGGCACGTCAATTTCGGTCGCTACTCCGTTGACCGTGCATTGGATCACGGGTACAGGCTCCAGCATTCGCAGCTTGACATTCGTATTACGATCGACGCAAGGCTACCACAGCGTGCGTGGCGCAGCAGTCGCTGACCGGCGTTGAAAAGCGCCCACGCTTCAAATCGAATTGCCGAGGATCAACCCATGGCATCAGACCTGATCATCGATCGCGACGGCCAGTTCGACGTCAAGTGACACGCCCACTGGGACGCTGACGTCTTCACGCGCGAACACGAGGCGATCTTCAAGAAATGCTGGCTATTCCTGGCTCAGGAGAGTGAGATTCCGGAACCGGGAGACGGCGTTCTGAGACCCTCGGCGTCGACCCGGTGATCGTCGCTCGCCATGAGCACGGTGGCATCCGTGTGCTCGCGAACGCACGTCGGCATCGCGGCGGTGCGCTCTGCCGGGCTGAGGTGCGGGAACGCGTCGCACCTCCGCTGTCCATACCACAGGGTGGACCCTTGCGACACCGCGGATCTGATTGGTGTGACTTTTGCGTTCGGCGATATTCGTCCGCCTCAGCCCTGGGCGCTGCGAACTCAAACCGCGAGGCTTTGCCGCCCACTTCCTCAAGGACGCCGTCTGCGACATTCGCTTGTAGCCCCGGTTAGAACGGCTCGCTCAGCTTGAGCAACACCTGCTCGACAATCGCGGTTGACTGCTCTGCCGGCGCGTGTGCCTGCTCGAGCTCGCCAATCGCCACTGAGCTGTCCACCACCAGCCTGCAACGCTCCTCGCGGCGCATCGCGTAGGCACAAAAGGCGTCAGGCACGGAGGAGGCAGTCTGGATCTCCTCTGCCAGAACGATCGCGTCCTCGACAGCCATCCCTGCGCCTGATGACAGCTGCGGGGTCGTGGGATGTGCCGCATCTCCGATAAGCACTACGCGGTTCATGTGCCATGGCATCGGAAGTACGAACGCCTCCAGGGGACGCAGAACTATCTCCGTCGTCGGCGTGATGCTCTTGCGGATCTGGGCGATGTGGCCTCCATAACCGTCAAGAAGAGCTACCAGTCCCTCGACCAGATCGGGTTGGCCCAGGACCTTCGGTTGAGACTTCTCGTTCACGAACATGTACATCATGTCTGACGAGATCGGCGTGAATCCGACCTTGGCCGGACCGCCGAGATAGTAGTGACGGCGGTCCACGTTCGGTGGGCGCTTCGCAAAGATCCTCCAGGTGCACTGCCCGGTGTGTCTGGGCGTCGGCGCATCGGGGAAGATCTGCGCTCTTGTCGTTGACCGGACGCCGTCTGCTCCCACCACAAGGTCATAACGCTCGGCACTGCCGTTGCTCAGGACCGCAGAGACGCCCGATTCGTCTTGGACGAGCGACGTCACCTCGATGCCCAGACGAACCGTGGTGCCTTCGGCGATCGTGCGCCGAGACAGGATCGAATGCAACACCGGCCTCGCTATCCCACCAGAACCGGGAACGCCTGACTCGGCCGGCATCGGCGTCGGGATATCGGCTATGAACTCGCCCTCGACGTTGCAAACCCGAATGCCGTCGCCAACGTACCCCTGTTCGGCTATCTCGTCGAACACTCCGAGCTGCTTGAACGCCCTCAGCGTTGGTCCCGTGATCGTGATGCCTGCCCCGGCGACCCTCCAGTCAGGATCCTTGTCGATGAGAGCAACCGACACGCCATTGCGCCGCAGAGCGATCGCAGCGGACATGCCGCCGATCCCTCCGCCGACTATCAGGGCGCTCAGATCCGTGCTGACTGTGTTCATTGTCAACGAGTTTGGTGTCAATGACCGCCGAAGCGGTCAAATGAGAATACGTAAGACAATACCAATGCCCTGGGTCGCCGGTGGCTTGGCGTTCAGGGGACTCCAAGCCAGACGGATTGCTAGTCGATCGTGAGGCGAGCGTCCCAGACGAACGGCTCGCCGGTCTGGGCGATCTCGACGTCGAGCAGCCTGGCACAGCCGGGACAGAAGAACTCCCGGCAGACGAAGCGACCGGCTCCGATGTCGTGCGGGTCCACCCAGGGGCCGGCCGCCTGAACGGGGCGCTCTCGCAGCGGCACGTGTTCCTTGTAGTTGCTGGCGGCGGCCGCGAGCTCCTGGCCGCAGGTACAGGCCGTGACGGCGTCGGCGCCACTGCCGGTGATTCGCAGGAACTGATTGATGTTCGGCATGCGATCTCAGACTGTCTCGAGCAGTACGTTCTGGAGTCCGTCGACACGTGCCCGCTGCCCTGGGTGCACCACGGTGCTCGTCGTCACGGCTTCGACGACCGCGGGCCCCTCCAGCACGTGGCCCGGTTTCAGATCCTCCCAGCGGTAGATGGCAGTCGGCACGTGACCGCCGCGTTGGCGGAAGTAGACAGGGCGTTCGCCGATCCTGGCTTTGCTGGCGTCCTCAGGTCCGAGCGGCTCCACCTGAAGCGACGGCGTGCCGAGCCGGCCGACGCCGCGTACCACGTAGGTGCGAGCCTCGATCCCCGCCTCGTCGTGCGCGGTGCCCTTTCCGTAACGCCGCGTGTAGCGGTTCTCGAATTCCGACATGATCTCCTCGAGCTGCGATTCGGTGAGCGTCTGTGACGGAACCGGGACACGCACCTCATGCACCTGACCGCGGTAACGCATCTCGATCTCGGCCCGCAGGGTCACATCCTCGCGAGCGATCCCGTCGCTCTCCACATCAGCGACCGCGGCAGCACGAAGCTCCTCGTAGATCCGGTTGAGCCGCTCGAGATCGAGCGGCGCGATCATCGGATCGCTGACCTGCTGCATCGAGACGACGTCTGCCCCTGCGATCCCGAAGGCTGAGAACACCGAGGCAAGCGCCGGTACCACGATCGCCTTGGCACCGACGTCAACGCCGTAGGCGCCGACATGGAGTGGGCCGGCCCCGCCGAACGCGAACATCGCAAACTCCCGCGGGTCGTAGCCGCGGCCGATCGTCTCGCGCCTGACGAGGTCGGCCATGCGGGCATCGACGATCTCGATGATCCCGATCGCGACCTCCTCCAGGGACAGCCGCAGCGGACCGCAGAGCCGATCACTGATCGCGCGGACGGCGGCATCACGGTCCAGCGGCCGCTCGCCACCGAGGAACGAGTCGGCGTCGATCCGTCCGAGCACGACGTTCGCGTCGGTCACGGTCGGCTCGGTGCCGCCGTTCCCGTAGCAGGCAGGTCCGGGCTCGGCGCCCGCGCTCTGGGGTCCGACCTTCAGCTGCCCGGTCGCGGGCTCGATCCAGGCGATGCTGCCACCGCCGGCGCCGATCGAGGCGACGTCGGCGATCGGCAGGACCGTGTGGTACTTGTCGAACACCGGCCGGCTGTTGACCAGCGGTTCACCGTCGACGACCAGCCCGACATCGAAGCTCGTGCCGCCGACGTCGGTGGTGATGATGTTCGGATATCCGAGTGCCCTGCCGATCGCGGCCGCGCCGACAAGCCCGCCGGCCGGGCCGGATGAGATCAGACGGACCGCGTGGCCCTTGGCCTTCGCTGCCGAGGTCACGCCACCGGAGGACTGCATGATCAGCGGTCCGCTTGCCGAAGCCCGCCTCCGCGAGCCGGTCCTCGAGAGCCGTGATGTGGCGATCGGTGGCGCCGCTCAGATAGGCGTTGAGCATCGTGGTCGCGCTGCGCTCGTACTCCTTGATCACCGGCGCGACCTCGTGCGAGGCGGTGACCGAGCAGCGTCGGGAACTCAGTCGCGATCATCTCCTGGACCTCGCGCTCGTGGCTCGGGTTGATGAAGCTCCACAGAAAGCAGACGGCGATCACCTGACCCCCGCCTCGACGAGCTCGGTCACGGCCCGCCTGGCCTCGTCGAGGTCGAGTCGCACAATCACGGCGCCCTTGTAGTCGATTCGCTCGGTGACGCCACGGATGAGGTGCCGCGGCACCAGCGGCTCGGCCTTCTCCAGGCGGGCAAGATTGGTCAGCTCGTCGGTGGTCAGACCCGCGGCCTTCTGGATGGTGCGCCCAACGATCAGGGCGTCCTCGTGGCCCTTGGTGGTCATCAGGCCGACGCGCTCACCCGGTGCGGGTCAACAGCGCATTCGTCGCGGCGGTGGTGCCGTGTCCGAACACGCCGCTCGAGCGCAGCAGCTCGTCGAGCTCCACGCCCCGAGCGCTCGGCGGCGCGGGCCGACCGACGCGATCACGCCGAGCGAGAAGTCTCCCGGGGTCGAAGGCGCCTTGCCGATCGTGACCCTGCCGTCCGGGTCGAGGATCACGCAGTCACTGAAGGTGCCACCGCTGTCCACGGCGATCACGGTCGCCGCGTCCGGTCGGCGCTCATGGCGCGCCTCCTTCGCCAGCGTGGCCGGTCGACGCAGCTCGCCGTCTGTCGCCGCTCGTCACGGATCTCGCTCGCGTCGCTGGTCGCGTGGCGGGCTCGATCGACCGATGTCCGATCCGCAGTCGACCATCGACGCCGTAGCGCTCGCGCGCATGCTCCAGGCTGACGACGCCCGCGATCACGTCGTTGCAGCACCCGATTCGGGCTCGCGGTCCAGCGGATCGCCGTAGCCCCCGCCGCCCATCGCGACCAGCGGTAGACGTCGTCGCGTGCCGCTGTGAGGTGCTGCACGATGCTGTCCGTGAAGATCTCGAGCTCGCCGTCGATCTCGTCGAGCTCGCTCGGGAGCACGCCCTGTCGAGCAGCTCGCGGATGTTGGTGTCGCGCTTGATCACGAACTGGTTGGTGCAGGACGGGTAGCCGCCGGCGATGCCGACCGCGCCGGGCTGCTGGGTGCCGATGGCGTGCATGATCTTCGTCGGCAGCTCCTCACGTCGTGCAGCGACGTAGGCCATGCTCAGCGTGGCGCCGCCACGGAACATCCCGGCGCCGCCGGTGTCGGGTTGGATCCGCCGGTAGAGGTACAGGAACGGGTAGCTGTACTCGTAGTCCTCGACGTTGGCGATGATCGCCGACGGCGAGTCCAGGAAGCCGCCGGCGTCAAGGCCGTCGGCGTGCCGCGCTGGCGCCCGATCCGCCGGCCATCGCGTCCAGGATCGCCGCGCCGAAGAACTCGCCGCGCTGGTCGATCGCCGAACACGTCCTCGACGAAGAGGCCGCCCATCCAGGTGGCCATGAACTGTTCGCGGTGCTGCTCGCTGGCGGCGAGCATCTTGGCCAGGCACACGCTGGTGCTGATCGTCGACATGAAGCTGCCGGTCGTCGTCGCCTTCGAGACGCCCGCGGGCCAGGCGGCGTGCGACCACGCTGCCCTCGCGCGTCTGCACCTCGATCGCGCGCTGCAGTCCGGCCGGTGACCACGGCATGTCAAAGCAGAGGTATGGCAGTACGGCGGCGATCGTCGCTCCGACGCAGGCCGGGCGTGTGCAGTTGATCACCGCCGGTGCCTGGTCCGCGGTCTCGGTGAAGTCGATCACGAGCGAGTCGTCGTGCTTCGTGACCGAGACGATGATCGGGTAGATGTTGTCGTACTCGATGTAACCGCGGTGCGTCCAGGTTCCGTCGGGCAGCTCACGCAGACGTGCCCGGAAGCGCGCCTCGGTCACGTCGCTGATGTCCTCGATCGCCGCCGGACGGTCTCCGGTCCGTAGCGCCCGGCCAGCGCCTGGACGTGCTCCACAGCGACGTTGCAGCCTGCGATCATCGCTTTGAGGTCCAGCGCCGTCAGTGCCGGCAACCGGGTGCGCCGCAGATACTCACGCTCTTGATCGTCGGCGCAGCACGCCGCGATCGACGATCTTGAGTGGCGGGAAGATCGGCTGCTCGCCCCAGATCGACTGTGCGCCGATCTGAACCTGTCCCTCGACGGGTCCGCCGAGATCGATCTGATGGACCGTGGATCCGGTCCAGCCGACGAGCTCTTCATCCACGAAGATCGGGGCGACCACCGTGACGTCCATCTGGTGGCATGCCCCCACATACGGGTCGTTGCACATGAACACGTCACCCGGGTTGATGCCGGGATCATCCGCGTAGTCGCGCTTGATGTCCTTGACCGTGGCGGTCAGAGCGAGCGCGTGAATCGAGATGTAGAGGCCGATCGCGACGCAATCTCCGTCGGCATTCATCAGGCCCACGTTCATGTCGTAGGCCTCGTTGGCGACCGGCGATCCGGAGACCAGCCGCATCGTCATCGCCGCCTCGTCGTTGATCGCCGCCAGCCGCGAGCTGAGGATCTCAAACGTCACCGGGTCAAGGCGCGTAAAGCTGTGGCCCTCTGTCGTTGCCATGTCTTGATCTCGTTCTGGTCAGTGGCCGGCAGTGGTCGCATTGGCCTGCGAGCTCGCCCAGGACCTCATCGACCGTGAGTACGTCTGCGAACTCCTGGATGAGGACGTTGAGCGCCGCCTGGTGCTCCTCGTCGCTGAGCGTCGCCGTACCGTCGGAGAGCACCGCAACGCGGAAGTCGAGCATCATCGCGTCGCGGGCTGTCGACTCGACGCAGATGTCGGTTTTGGTGCCGCGAGCACGATCGTGTCGCGACCCTGGCTGCGAAGGAGACGCTCGAGGCTCGAGGAGCCGGGGATCAGGCACGAGTAGCGGTTCTTGATGACCACGTAATCAGAGTCCCGGACGTCCATCTCCTTGTAGAAGCGAGACGGCGGGGCGTCGTCGGACATCGCTGCGGCAGCCCGTTCACGCCGGTCGGGATGCACGAAGTGATCGAAGAAATGGCGCCAGTCCGCAGCGCCCGTGGGATGCATGGAGCGGATCCAGATCACGGGCATCCCCAGCTCGCGGAAGCCGCCTGCCGCGCGGTTGATGTTGGGGACGATCCCGCGTGATGCCGGCACCTCGATCACGCCGCCGGGCTCGAGGAAGGCCGCCTGCATATCGATGATGACCAGCGCGGTCCTCTCAGGCTGAAGATCCTTGTAGATCCGCACATCTCCGCGTAGCTTGCGCATCCGCTCCTTGATGTGGTCTGAGACCCCGAGTGCGTGCGTCATTCTCTCTCCGATCGCGCTGAGGGGGACAGTAGGCGCCGGGCGTTGTGCTCGAACACCGCTCCGTGCGATTCCGGCGCCAGCGTGGTACGAACGAATCCGAGCTCGGCGTCGATCGGGAAGAACGGGTAGTCCGAGCCGAACAACAGGTGTGCCTCTCCGAAGAATCCCTGCGCGAACTCGAGCGTCTCCATGCTTCGCGAGAGCGTGTCGGTGTAGAAGCGCCGGAGTTGCTCGCTGGGCAGTGGATCGAGGGTGCGACCGAGCGAGAACGGCCGCGAGTGGGCCGCGTCGATCCGCCCGGCGAGAAATGGCAGCGTGCCGCCGCAGTGAGGCAGCACGACCCGTAGCTTGGGAAGTTCGGCGCAGATCCCGCTCATCACCAGCCGCAGACCGGCCACGCTGCTGTCGAACATGAAGCCCACGAGGTACTCGAGACCCCAGTCGCGGAGCTTGTCCTCGGACAGCGTCAGCGCCGGATGAATGAACAGGGGGACGTCAAGCTCGGCGATACGCCGATAAACCTGCCTGCAGGCGTCGGAGTCGATCGGCGAACCGTCGATGTTCGAATGGATCAGGACGCCGCGCAGACCCAGATCGGAGACCGCCTGATCGAGCGTTTCGATCGCTGCGTCCGCGTCCTGCCAGGGCAGGGTCGCCAGGCCATGGAAGACCCCGGGGTGCGCCTCCTGCGCCTCGGCGCGCTCGCGGTTGACCACCGTCGCCAGTTCACGAGCGAGTGCAAGCGGGTGACGGTCGACGTCTCCGAACGATGCCGAGCTCGAGATGATCGCGTCGATGCCCGCCGCACTGCAGGCCTGCAGCTGATGATCAAGGTCGTAGAAGGCGGGACCGATCGGCATCCAGCGATCAGGTGCGACCTCAAACCGGTAGTCATCGCCGTCACGGCGACAGCGCGGATACCGGTCGAACTCCAGGTATGAATCGAGCAGCGTCCGCGAGAACCAATGCGACTGCGTGTCTATGGTCGACATCCAGCCATCTTGTATTACGAATGCTTTCTGATGTCAACTGTCATCAAGCCCTGTCGCCTTTTGGCCTTGTCAGCCTGGCCGTGTGCCGCCGTTCAGGCGCATAAAGGTTTTGTAGTACGATCGCGCCGTGGCAAAGTACGACGCCGATCCGCGCGCTTGGGCGCTTGGCGAGCTGTCGGGTTGTTGCGGCTGCGTCCTACCCACGTTTACGGCCGATGTCTCAGCCCTGAACGAGACGGCGATCCGCTTTGACGTGAACCGCCACAAGGAACTCGGGATGTCGGCAATCCTGATCGTCGCGGAGGGGGGAAGCACCGCGAGCGAGTACCGGCAGATGATCGACATCTGCGTCTCCGAGGCCGGCGACGAGCTCGTGACGTTCGTACACGGCGCCCAGCCGACGTTCGCTGAGATGGCCGCCACGATCGCCTATGCCGAGCAGGCGGGGGTGGACTTCGTGCTTCCCTCATATCCCTCGCACTACCACCCGACCTCCTACGACGAGATCTTCGAGGACACCCGGGCGCTGGTCGACTCCACTGCACTCGGAGTGTTCATCTTCGCGATCGATCAATGGAACTTCGCTCGCCTGCATCCGGCCGGCTTTCCTGTCGATTTCCTCGAGCGACTCGTCGACGCCTGTCCGAACATCGCGGGGATCAAGAACGAGGTCGGACTCCCATACGTGGGCGGGCTGATGGATGTGTTCGAGCGCTTCAAGGGCGAGGTGCTGGTGACGGACCCGCTCGAACAGAATGCTCCGATCTGGATCCGCAACTACGGCATGCGGTTCATGGGCACGTCCAACTACGACGCGTTCGGGCCTGCGGTGCCGCGGATGCTCGAACTGCTTGCGGAACCTTCCACCTGGCGCGAGGGCATGGATCTGTATTGGAAGCTGATGCCGGTACGCCGCGCGGGCACCGCGATCAGCTCGGCTGCTGTGGCGCTCACGTCGCTGGTTCCGCGCATGGTCTGGAAGTACCAGGGCTGGTTGACCGGCTGCAACGGTGGCCCGCTGCGGGGGCCGATCGCCCGAGTCAATGCTGCGCAGATGACCCAGCTGCGACAGGCGGCCAGAGCCGTCGGAGCGGCTGTCGACGATGAGCCCGATGAGGCGTTCTTCCGCGGGCGCAACCCGGCATGATCCGGCTGCTCGACGAGGACTGCGTCGATGCGCTTGCATCGAGCGAGCTTGGTCTTGCGGCCGCCCGTGATACGGCCAGGCTGGTAGCCGGGCGAGAGTTCACGACTGGACGCCTGCAGATCGGCGATCAGCACGCCTGGATGCGCATCCTCGTTGGTCTGTTGCCTGAGGTGGACCTGATCGGATACAAGGAGTTCCATCGCGTCGGCAAGGACGTGCGCTACCACGTGCATCTCTTTCGCAACAGCACCGGCGAGGCGCTGGGGATAGTCGACGGTCGCAGAATCACGAGCCTGAGGACGTCATCGACCGCGGCGCTCCCGTTCCAGAAGGTGTTCGCAGACCGCTCACTCGCCCTGGCGGTGATCGGATCCGGGGAGGAGGCGCGCGAGGGCCTGCGCGCCCTGGCTGCTGCAGTATCGGTTGATCGTGCCAGCGTGTTCTCGCCAACGCCTGCCAATCGCGACGGATATGCCGAGCTGATGTCGGCGGAGCTCGGGATTCCCGTGCGGGCAGCGGGGTCGGTCCAGCAGGCCATCGCCGGCGCCGACGCCGCCTACGTCGCGACGGCTGCCACATCCCCGGTCGTGCGCTATGACGACGTCAGGCACCTGCCGCTTGTCGCCGCGGTGGGTGCGACGCGACCAGACCACCATGAGCTTGCAGGCGACGTCGTCGCCGAGGCCGCAGCGGTGATCGTCGATTGTGAGGATGCGCTGCACGAGCCCGGCGACATGCAGGACGCAAGGCGCTTCGGATGGGATGGCGCCAATGCCGTTGTGCTCGGTGACTGGTTGGAGCAGGCACCGGACCCCGGCGCCGGAATGCTGCTGTTCAAGTCGATCGGCAGCGTTGAGCAGGACCTCGTGTTGGCTCACCGGCTCCTGGTCGCCGGTGCCGAGCGAGATCTCGGCAACGCGGTCGAACCCGTCTGCAGCGTGCGGGTCATGCGATGAACTTCGTCACCGAGCGGTGAGGGAGTAGGGCGTGCGTATCGAACTCGACTTAATCAAGTGTCACGGCTACGCGAACTCTGTGATCGAGGCGCCCTGAGCTGTTCGATCCGGACGGGTGACCAACCAGACCCTGTCGCTGTTGGACGCTCCGGGGCCGGATCTGGCCGAGCAGGCGATTCCGGCAGCTGCGAATGCGCGGCTACGAGTCGGAGATCCTCCTGCTGGAGTGGCTGAGCGCCAGTGGCCTTGAGATCGACGACGGCGACGCTGCTCGCCCAACGCCGGCGAGCCACCGCCGATCAGGCTCGGTCGGCGAGGCGCTGACAGGACTGCCGGAGCCCCTGCGCGAGCCCGATCCCGTGGTCGCCGACGGACTACGTCTCATCAGCGACAACGCTTTGTAATACGAATACTTTTATGATATCCAGGACCGCATGACCGCTCCGACGATCATCAGCCGCTTGGCTCACATCGCACTTCGTGTGCCGGAACCACGGGCCGCGGCGGGCTTTTACGAAGATGTGTTCGGTCTGGCCGTGGTGGGGGAGTGCAGCGACGGTCTGTTCCTGGCCACCGGCATGTCCAACACCTTCGAACTGCGGTTTTGCGAGGGCGAGCCGGCAGTCGATCACTTCTCGCTGTCAGTCAGAAGCGGCGAGGCCCTTGATCTCGCCAGACACCGCCTGGGCGAGGCCGGCGCTGCGGTCAATGACCTTGACCTGACCGGTGAGCCGGGCCTGGATCGCGGACTCGAGACGGTTCTTCCGGGTGGGTACGCGCTCAGGCTCGTGCTCGAGTCCGAGCCGCGGCCGTACAACGTAATGGCGGCGGTTCCCGCCAAGCACCATTGTGGCGTCGGTCCGGTGCTGCTCGAGCACATCACGCTGCTGTGCGACGACGTCCGCGCAACCACGACGTTCCTGGTCGACGTGTTGGGTCTGCGGATCAGCGACTCGGTGCAGCCGCCTGGCGAGCCTTGGCGCAACACGCACGTGCGGGCAGGCGTGCTGCATCACGACGTGGGGTTGCTGCTGGCTTCTGAACCCGCGCTGCACCACTTCTGCTTTGCGGTGCCGTCGACGGCGCAGATTGTCGCCACCGCCGACTCGATCGCGGCCCGCGGCCTCGAGCTGGACGCATCGATCGGCCGGCATGCGGCCGGCAACAACATCTTCATCTACTTTCGCGATCCAAGCGGACTCCGGGTCGAGGTCAACACCGATATGGCCCGCGTCGACCAGGCTGCAGCACCGAAGATCGTCACCGAGCCGCTGCCCTTCGACGTCTGGCGGAGCGGTCGTCCGCCAGCACTTGAGAGCGGGACGCCGTTGCGTCTTCATCGGCCGAGCGCGGCAGTCTGATGCGCCGTCCGCGAACGCGCAATCACGCATCGACGGTATCTGGCCTGACGGGTCGGGCTGCCCCTGAGAGCCACAACTTCGTATGAACGCCTAAGGAGGGCCAGCCATGGCCGTATCAGAATCAAAACCTGCCTCGGATCCGGTTGACGTCGCCGAACTTGTGTTCGGTGGTGCAGAGGGAGCGCGAGTCCGCGCGATCGATCTCACGCATCGCTTCTCGATCCACACACCTGGCTGGGTTGGCTATCCGTCGCCGAAGCTCTCATACTTTCAGCGTCATGCGACACACGGGATCGTGTCGCAGATGCTAGAGCTGCCGCTTCATTCCGGTACGCACTTCGACGGCGAGATGCACATCATCTCCGGGGGCAAGGACATCGCTTCGGTGCCGGTGGGCAAGCTCCTGGGCGAAGGTGTGATCGTCGACATCTCAGAGGACATGCATGACTGGGCCGTCATCGAACCCAGGCACATCACCGACCGGGCAGAGGTTCGCAAGGGTGACATCCTGATCTACCACACGGGCTACTGCCGCTATTACAACGGCTGCGCCGAGGAGGACGAGGAGCGCTACTTCCTGCGCCATCCTGGCGGCGGGCGCGAGATGGCTGAATGGATCGTTGAGATGGAGCTGGCGTGGACGGGCTTCGACTGCGCATCGGGCGACAACCCTCTCAATACGAGCATTCGCACCAAGTGGCGGCCGGAGATCGGGCCGCAGTTCGCACAGCAGAGCGGGCAGGACGTGGACGAGCTGTTCCCGCCGGACGACCTGTTCGTGATGCATAGGGTCCCGTTCGGCAGGGGCATCTGCCACGTTGAGAACCTTGGCGGCGATCTGGCCAGCGTGGGAACCCAGCGATGTGTGATCGGGGCGTTCCCGATCCCGATCATCGGCGGTGAAGCTTCCCCCTGCCGCGTGATCGCGTTCGTCGACGCGGGCTGAACCCGAATCCTCGCCCGAGCGGCGATGCGCCGGCGCCGCTCGCCGGTCCGATGCCGGCTGCCGATTCGATGGGGTGCGGACCTGCAGCTCCCTGCGGGCCGGAGCAGTCGTGATCAGCCCACCCTAAGCTTTCGCTCTGATGCGACTTGAAGGCATTGAGAGCGGAGACATCGTCGAAATCGACCGGCTGGGTCGCCGTTTTCATGCGATCGTGTCCGGCAGCACTGCGGGCGGACTCGCGATCCAGCCGCTGGATCGCAAGGTCACGTACCGCACCTGTCGGGCCCGGGAGGTCGTCGCGCACTGGTCAAAGCGCGGTCGCCCCCGTACCACCACCGAGCCACTTGCGCCAGAGGTGCTCCAGCTCGAGCTTGACCTGACGGCGAGGTCGGGGTGATCATGACGTGCCTCTGAGCAGACAGCGACTCGCGACCGCCGTGCTGCTCGTGGTCACATCATGTGTCCTCGCCGGCGCTCGAGCAGCTGCGTCGCGGGCATCACTGTTGCCGCCGCACCATCCGGCTCGCTCGCTGGCGCTCGACGAGCACGCCCAGTCGAGCTGCCGTGGCGTGCGCGACCACTCGGCCACGTGCCTCGACGAGTCCGTCGCGATCCTCAATGCGGGCCGCCGCAGCGAGAAACTGGGGCCCCTCGTCCTGCCTGGCAACTGGAGCCGTCTGACCGTCCAGGAACAGACATACGTGCTGACCGAGCTCGAGCGAACCGCGCGCGGATTGAAACCGGACACGGGTCTCGCGGCCGACTGGAATGCGGCCGCGCAATCCGGCGCGCAGGCCGGCACCGATCCGACCCGGGCCGGTGCGGGCGCACGCGGCGGCTTCCTGTCGATCTGGGCCGGTGGCGAGCTCAATCCGATCCTGGCCACCGTCGGCTGGGTCTATGACGACGGCACCTATCCCGACGGCACCACGCAGAACATCGCCTGCTCGCAGGCGTCGGTATCCGGTTGCTGGGGCCACCGCGACGCGATTCTGCGCGACACCGCCGACACCGCCTGCGGGAGCCGCTGTGCGGTCGGTGCGGGTTACAGCCCTGACGGACTCTCCGCGTCGGAGCCAACTCAGAACCGAGAATCGTATGCCGAGGTGTTCGGAATTCACGCTGCGAACAACCCGGACGCCCTCGTGTTCCGCTGGGCGTCTGAGCTGCCCCAACTGCCCGCCTGCGAGCGGACGGGTGACAGCTGCAGCTGGAACGGGCGTCCCCTCTGGACGACGGCGGGTGCCCTGAATGTTCGCGGTGTGGTGCGCGGAGCTTCGCTGGTCAGACCCTGGTTCAGCGTCAGCACCAACTGGAGCTCCAGCTCGGAAGGCGCGGTGACGCTATCGGTCGCGACCGGGCTTGCCCTGCCCACGATAGTCGTGACCGCTACGCAGAACGGCCACCGGGTTGCGCTGCGCGTGACCAAACAGGGCAGCGGCCAGTTCGTGTCCGCCGGACAACTGTCGAGCGGACGGTGGACGCTGACGATCCGATACCGGACCCCATCGGTCGACGGCCCCCAGGCGTCCACGACCGAAAACGTCGCCGTGCCGTGACAACACTCCGGATCGGTCTCGTGGCCGGACTTCGGACGAATCCCTACGCTGTCGGGCCGTGGACCCACACCACGAAAGGAACCCCGATGAACGATGACTGGCGTGTCCAGGTCACCTGCCCGACCACGGCGACTGCGGCCAACCTCAGCGAACTGCTGCGCGACGGCGACTTCGAGCACCGGATGGAGGAGGCCGCAGGAGACCGTGTGATCGTCTCCCTCGACGGCAACGAACTGTTCCTCTATGCCGGCACTCGGGCGCAGGCCGAGAAGGCGACGGACGCGCTTACGCAGCTGGCGACGCCCTCCGGCGTGAAGATCGAGACTGCGCTGCGACGCTGGCACCCCGTCGCCGAGGAATGGGTCGACGCTGACCAGCCTCTGCCCGAAACAGCCGCTGCGACGGCCGCCGAGCATGAGGAGACGATTGAGCGCGAACGCGAGGAGTCAGCGGAGATGCACGCCTCCGAGTACGAGGTCCGCGTGCACACCCACTCACACCGGGATACGGTCGCACTGTCAGAGACCCTCAAGGCTCAGGGCATTCCGTGCGTCCGGCGCTGGCGCTTCCTGCTGGTCGGCGCCGCAGACGAGGACGCCGCCAAGGCCCTCGGTGATCGGATCTCAGCGCTGGCTCCTGAGGGCAGCACGATCGAGGTTGAGGCGAGCTACGCCACGATTTCGGCCGAGACGCCGCCGAACCCGTTTGCCGTGTTCGGCGGCCTGGGCGGCTGATCGACCGGCGCTCCGACCGAGGATCCGGATTCGCATGCAGCACAGCTCGCTTGCCGCAGATATCGACGCCGCCTGCCGCCTGACAGGCTCGTTCACCCTCCGATCGGGGAGGCAGGCCACCGAGTACTTCGACAAGTACCTGTTCGAGTCCGATCCGAGTCTGCTGCGTCGCGTTGCCGAGGAGATGGTCCCGCTGTTGCCGGGGCAGACCGATCTGCTGGGCGGACTCGAGCTGGGCGGGGTTCCGATCGCCACCATGCTCAGCCAGCTGACGGGGATCCCGGCACTGTTCGTCCGTAAACAGGCCAAGACCTACGGCACCTGTCGCCTCGCCGAGGGAGCCGAGGTCGCGGCTCGTAGGGTGACGCTGATCGAGGACGTGATAACCACGGGCGGCGCCGTTCGCGACGCCACGCTCGCACTTCGCGAGGGCGCAGCGACGGTGGACACGGTGATCTGCGCGATCGATAGGAGCTCCCCGGGGGATAATCGGCTTGGGGACATAGGTGTGACGACCCTCTCGGTGCTGACGAGAGCCGACCTTGACGAGGCCCACAGCGCCGCCGCTGACGCGCGTCAGCCGGGGCTGCACAGTTGAAATGCCCGGCGCTGTCGCTCAGCATGCTCTTTTATGGCTCACCCGTATCCGATGCCGGGCAGATCGTCCTGCATACGCTTGCCGAGCGCGAGCGCCAGCCTGAGGTGCTCCTCGACCCGGTCGATCGCCATCTCCATCAGCTCTGCGGAGGCCTCAACCAGTTCGGGCTCGACCGTCTCGAGCACGCTGCGTATCGAGCCGCAGACCATCTCAAGCACAACCGCTCCCGGTTCCTCGCCGGGGTAGGCGGTCTCCGGCAGTGACCCGGCGAGGTCGGCCGCCACGTCGGTCAGAAGCAAGCCGGTCCGGATCAGGCTACGGACGAACAGCTCGATGTGATCCTGCATCTCTGTGAGTTCCATGCCCTTAAGAGGCATCAGCGCCCGAGACTTGACCCCCTCCGTTTCAAGATTCACAAGCTATTTGCGGGAATCAGCGAGTCCGTGGCCGGCGCTGCGACAGGGCCGGCGCGGCCCGCGCGGCGACAGGGCCGGCGCGGCCCGCGCTGCGACAGGGCCGGCGCGTCCCGCGCCGCGACAGGCCGCGGCCAGCTGAGGTGTCAACGCGCTGCGGCGTCAGGATGCTGCCGTGTCAGGGCGCTGCCGTGTCAGAGCGTGAAGACGATCTTGCCGCTGGTCTCGCCAGCAAGCATCGCCTCGAATCCGGCACGCGCGTCGGCCAGCGGCAGGGTCTGACTTATCGTCGGTGCGACCCCGGCGCTCGCCATCAGCTGCGCAAGCCGTTCGAGCTCGTCTCTCGTGCCCATGGTCGAGCCGATCACGGACAGCTGCAGGAAGAAGATCCGGGTCAGCTCGGCAGGGGGAGCATCGCCGGTGGTGGCTCCGGATATCACGATCGTGCCACCAGGCTTCAGCGCCCTGACCGAGTGCGACCAGGTGGCGGCACCGGTGGTCTCCATCACCGCGTCGACGCGATCGGGAAGCCGCGACCCGGGCTCGAAAGCGTCATCGGCACCCAGTGCCACCGCCAGCTCACGCTTCTCTTCGGTCCTGCTGGTCGCCCAGACGCGCACGCCGGCGCTTGAGGCCAGGCGGATCAGGGCCGTCGCGACGCCGCCGCTGGCGCCCTGGACGAGCACCGTCTGTCCCGGCACCAGTCGCGCGCGCGTGAACAGCATCCGGTAGGCGGTGAGCCAAGCCGTGGGCAGGCACGCTGCCTGCTCGAAGCTGAGCTCGCCCGGCTTCGCAACCAGATTGCGTCGTGGCACCGTCACCCGCTGGGCGAGCGTCCCCTGAAAGCGCTCCGAAAGCAGCGAGCGCCTGGGGTCGAAGGTCTCATCGCCGCGCCAGTCGTCGGAGGCGATCACCGCATGGACGATCACCTCGTTGCCGTCGGGGTCGACGCCGGTTGCATCGCAGCCGAGGATCATCGGCAGCCGCTCTGCCGGCAGGCCGACGCCGCGCAGCGACCACAGATCGTGGTGGTTGAGCGATGCGGCGCGAACGTCGACCGTTACCCAGTCGCCCGGGGGCTCGACCGGCTCCGGGCGCTCACCGACGACCAACCCCGCGAGCGGGTCATCCGGGTTGATCGAGTCGGCGTAGACACACAGCACACCCGTATTCATACCTGAGTTGCACGCCCGAAGGGTCGCGCCGAGCGCCCCGTCCGACTGAGCCGCGCGGGCAAACAACTCCGCTACCTTGCGGACTTCTGCTCTCGCTGCTGAAGAAAGTCGTCGTCGACGTGTCTCCGTTCCGGGTGTCGCGTGAGTTCCGCCTGGTCTCGATCGGCGGGATCATCTCGAACCTCGGGACCCAGGCGGTGCTGGTGGCGCTGCCGTTCCAGATATACACGCTCACCGGTTCGGCGACGCTCGTAGGACTTCTGGGGCTGTTCGAGCTCGGACCGATCATCATCGTCTCCCTGGTTGGCGGCGCGATCGCCGATCGTCGCGATCGCCGCCCGGCGCTCGTCCTTGCGCAGGTTGGGATCATCGCGGTCGCAACGCTGCTGTTCGTACTGTCGTTCGTCGACCAGAGTCCACCGGTGATCGCGATTCTGGTCCTCGGCGGTGTTCTGGCCGGCTGCACGGCACTCGACAACGTCGGGCGTGGCTCGATCATTCCGGGGATTCTGGGCGCGGACTACCTGCGGGCCGGTCTCGCATTCAATTACGGCACGCAGCAGGCGACCGGCATCATCGGGCCAGGACTCGGCGGGATTCTGATCGGGGTGCTCGGCGGTGTCTCCTGGATCTACGCGATCGATGCCGTGAGTTGCCTGAGCATGCTGTATGCCGCGATCGCGATCGGGCCGCAGCCGCCGCACACGACTGAGGGCCATCCTCCCGTCAAGAAGGCGATTGCCGAGGGGCTGCGGTTCGTCGCCTCGAACAAGGCGCTCGCCGGATCCTTCGTGATCGATATCAACGCGATGCTGTTCGGGATGCCGCGTGCGCTGTTTGCGGTTCTGGCATTGAGCATCTACCACGCCGGCGCGAGCGGCACCGGTCTCCTCTATACGGCAATCGCGGTCGGCGGAACGGTCGCGGTGCTCGGGTCCGGTTGGGTTCAACGCGTCAACAGGCTCGGCGTCGTCACGATCGCCATGGTTCTGCTGTGGGGCGTCGCAATCGGTGCCGCCGGATTCGCGCGATCGATCCTTCCGGCCGCGATCCTGCTCGGCATGGCAGGCTGGGCTGACGGTCTCAGCGCGATCTGCCGTTCGACCATCAGCCAGTCGGTCACACCCGACCGGCTGCGCGGCCGGATGAGTTCGGTCTTCAGCCTGGTGGTGACCAGCGGGCCGCGCCTCGGTGACATCGAATCGGGCCTGGTTGCTGGCCTCGCCGGCGCTGCCAACGCGGTCCTGATCGGCGGCGTTGGGTGCATCCTCGGCGTCGGCGCGACGATGCTCGCCTTTCCGGAGCTGGCCGCCTACCAGGCCGACGTTGAGATCGCCCGAATGCGCGCCGAGTTCTGAGCCCGGGGTGAGCCCCGGGCCGGGGTTCAACCCTCCAACCAGGCCGCGCCGTCGGCGTAGAGCTGCTCCAGTTCCGGCCCCTCGAGGCCTGGCATGTCCTCCTTCACCTGGTAGCCGACAAGTGTCTGAACATACGCAAGATGCCTGTAACCGTCGGGGAATCTGGCCAGTAGCTCACTGTCAAGTTGAGGTAGAGAGTTAGGCGATGTCGGAGTCATTCGGTCGATCTCGTAGATCGGCTGACGCAGAACCAGGCCCCAGCGACCATCGCGACGGGCGAAGAAGTCGTAGAACCGGCCCGTGCAGACGACGTCGCAGGTCACTCCGTGGACATCGACCCGCTGTGTGATCGTCATCTTCGTCTGGGCGATGGCGCGGTCGCGGCGGATGTCGATCGTCGAGCCGCCCAGGAAGTGGAGGATCCGCACACCGCGATCCCATCCCTCCTGGCTCACTCGGATGAAGTCCTCGAAGTGGCCCTGCCACCAGGTAGCCATCATGCGGCCGTCGTCGTGCCAGACCGTGCGGAAGCGGTCCCAGTCGCGGGCGTCACGCCACAGCGCCCAGTTCTCCACCAGGTCGCGGATTTCGCGAGCGTCGTGGGTGTCGCAGCTCCCGTGGGTACCGTGGGTCTCTTCCCCCTCGTGGGTACCGTGGGTCTGGCGGGGTTCGCGAGCGTCGGCGCTCATCAGCCCGACTCGACCGCGGTCTTGAGCTCGTTGGCGCGGGCGCCGGCAAGCTGTGCACGCAGCAGGTCGACGACCGGGCCGCGAATCAGAAGGCCGAGACGCCCGAGATCGACCGCAAGCCGGAAGGTCGCGCGGGTTAGCTCCGCGCCCTGTTCCTCGAGCTCCCAGGAGCCGACCACCGACTTGATGTCGCCGTGAGTCTGCGTCCACTGCAGACGCACGGGGGGCGTGTACGTGAAACGGACCTGGGACTTGAGTGTTCTCAGCTTGGCGTCCGTCTCGGTGTCGGCCAGCAGCACGTGATCCTCGGCGTCGCGCTCACGGCCGATCAGTGCCCGCATTCCGCCCTGCCACTCGGGCGCTCGCTCGACGTCGGCCACGAGTGCCCAGACCCGCTCGAGCGGCGCGTCGATGTCCGCGCTCGATGTGCCTTCCAGAATCCCCACCTTGCAAAGGGTAATCTGCGCGACGTGCCCACGAAGGAACTGACAGCGACCGCCGTCGGCGTGACCGTCGCGGCGATCGGGCGGGTCTACGAGCACCTGCTCGCCGTCGATCAATATCCGAAGTGGTACCCGGAGGGAGCTAGGAGCGTGACCGTCCTTGAGCGTGACGCTGAGGGCGTGGCGACCACCATCGACGCGGTGCTGGCGGCTGTGGCCGGCCCGCTGCGCAAGGAGTTCGACGTGCGGCTTGCGGTCGTGGCGATCAGGCCGGCATCGATCGCCCTGGCCCGTGTTGCTGATGAGCGTGGCGACCACGAGGCACTGACGATCACGTGGCTGCTGCGAGACCTTGGGCCCGACGGCACCGAGCTCAGCGTGGAATTCGGCGCGCGGATGGACGTGCCGCGGTTCATACCGATCGACCCGGTCGCGCGTGAGGTTGCGAACGGGTTCCTGCAGGCCGCGCTCTCGTCCCTGCAGGCCTGAGCGCTGCGTCCAACGCTTGGATGCCACGTTTGGTTGACAAGGATCCTTGTGACGCGTTATCTTGTGACAAGGAGTCTTGTGAAGACTGGCGGCGAACGGAAGCCGCGCGGCGCATCGGTGTAGGGCTCCATCGCACAGGCCTCAACGCATCGGTCGAAGGAGAGCGGGATGTCAGACAATCATCAGCTGACCGCAGCGCTTGCTCGGGAGCGGCACCAGGCCCGATACGGGTATCGGGTCAGATGGCGGAGGACCGCGCGCGGTGGCGAACAGAGGCGCCGGGCCACCGTGAGAGCGCGCGCTGGATGGCTGCTTGTTGGAATCGGCCTGCGCCTCGCGGTGTCCGACCGTGGGGCTCTAAAGACGGCGAGGCTTGGGCGATGAAGGAGTCGCGCCACATCACCGACGCGCAGACCATGCGCGCCATGGCACACCCCGTACGGCTCGAGCTGCTTGATTTGATGCGTCGGGATGGCGAGATCACCGCGAGCCGTGCGGCCGAGCTGCTGGGGGAGAGCCCCGGGAACATGTCCTGGCATCTGCAGACCCTGGCCAAGTACGGCTTTGTGGAGGAGGCCGGGGGCGGCAAGGGGCGTAGCCGGCCGTGGCGGCTGATCGCCGCCCGCGAGTACATCACCACCAGCGCCGATGACCCGATCGTGGACGCCGCTGCAGACATGCTCGTCAACCAGGTGCTCGACCGCGATTATGCCCAGGTGCGTCAGTTCCTGGCGGCGCGCTCCAGGTATCCACAGGAGTGGCAGGAGGCGCCGTTCGTCAGCGACACGATCATCTACCTGACCGCCAACGAGCTCATCGAGCTGCGCGAGCAGATCAGTGGGTTGCTCGATCGCCACGCCGAGCGAACCGATCCGAGCAAGCGGCCGGAGGGTGCGCTACCGGTTCATCTCGGCGCTCACGGACATCCGCTGCCGCCCACGGAGTCTGGGAATTGACACGGCGCGTGGTGAGGGAGGAGAAACCGCGCGCCACGCGCGGTTTCTCCTCCCTCACGCCGCGGTGACAGGCTCGCTGCTGTCGGCGGCTGACTCGCTGCCGTGGGTGACGGGCTCGCTGCTGTCGGCGGCGCGCTCGCTGCCGTGGGTGACGGGCTCGCTGCTGTCGGCGGCGCGCTCGCTGCCGTCGGCGGCTGACTCGCTGCCATCGGGAGCGCTCTGGCGCGGCTCGAGCCCCATGGCGTCGGCGAGCAATTCGTAGGAGCGCTTGCGAGCATCATGGTCGTAGGTGATCGTGACCACGATCACCTCCTCTGCGCCGTAGAGGTCGGCGACCTCGAGCAGCCCGGTGCGAACCGTGTCCGGTGAGCCGATCACCCCGCGGCGGCCGTCGGTGAAACCATGGTCGGTCGGCAGGCCGATCGAGCGCAGGTAATCGAGCGCCTTCTCCGGCGGCGGCACCTGGATCAGCTGTCCCTGGCGCAGCAGCCTCATCGACATCCGGCTCGATGAGGCCAGGTACTGTGCCCGCTCGTCGGTCTCGGCGCAGATCGCCCATACAGCGACAGCCGTGCGTGGCGGGCGATCCCCGTGCTGCGCGGCGTGCCGGGCGCGGTAGTCGGCCGCGAGCGCAGCGCCGTCAGGGTTGATGAAGTCCGCAAACGCGTAGGAGAGGCCGATCTCCGCCGCCCAGATCGCACTCTGCGGCGAGGAGCCGAGCAACCAGCGCTCGGGCGTCTCGGGACGGCCCGGAAGGCTCGCGGCGAGCCGTGCGAACGGATGCTCGTCCGGCAGGTCATCATCGAGGTAGGCGAGCAGCTCCCCCAGCTGCGACGGGAAGTCGTCGGGCGAAGCCTGGCGCCGGTCGCGTTGCAGGGCGAAGGTGGTCAGAGGGTCAGTGCCGGCTGCTCGGCCGATACCCATGTCGATCCGTCCCGGGAACAGCCCGGCGAGGATCGAGAAGACCTCTGCAACCTTGAACGGGCTGTAGTGAGGCAGCATCACGCCGCCGCTCCCGACCCTGATGCCATCAGTGGCCGAGGCGATCGGCCCGATCAGAACCTCGGGAGCCGCGCCTGCGAGCATCGGGCCCCCGTGGTGCTCGGCAACCCAGTAGCGGTGGTAGCCGAGCCGGTCGGCCAACTGGGCGAGCTCGATCGTGTTCCGCAGCGCGTCGACTCCGGTGAGCCCCTCCGGGATCGGCGACTGGTCAAGGACGGAGAAGCGCATGCATCTGATCTTAGGCAGCGGGCCGAGCGGCGTCGTCCCCGACTCGCGTGTGAATCACGAGAGCTGAAAACGCTGATCACGAGAGCTGAACGCTGATCAGGAGAGCTGAACGCCGATCGTCCGACCCACCCGGCGCACGAAGCCGTTGCCGAGCAGGGACTGCTCGCGCCCCCTACTGGAGAAGTGGATCGGGAAGCAGCGGCTCGAGCCTGATGCGCCGGCGGTACCGAGTGAGACCGGGAGTTGCGCCTGAGCGAGGGTCGGTCCAGCGGGACCGGCCCTGAAGACCACCGTCAGCGACGGCTCGAGAATCATGAACATCGGGCAGACGAAGTTGCCGGGCGAAGGAGTCTTGAGCGCATCGGCCGCTCGAATCAGCTCGGCGACAGCGTGAGGACTCGTGATCGAGCGGCTGACCGGCTTGCGCGGCTTGGTCTGCGGGAACGTGATCTTCACATCGACAACCTTTACGCCGCTCGGCACTCGAGCTGTCTGCGCCGCGCTCGCAGTGCCCGCAGTTACCAAAAGCACGGTCGTGAGTATTGAGAGCATGCGCCTCCAGGACATACACCGACACTACCCCCGGGCAGCGGTTCCATCACCCCCCGGCCGGGTGGTTCATAACAGCCGCTTCTAGGAGTTGCGTGATTCAGCGAGAATGCTCCAATCGAGTGACTGCGACGATCAGGCCGACGACCCTCTCAAATCCGGTGTTATCAGAACGTGGGATCGGTGGTGCGGCGGCCGTCTCGGTGGGTGCGAGCGTGCCCGAGGGTACGGTCGACTCGGCTGAGATCGAGGCGCGCCTGGGCCTGGCTCCGGATTGGATCGAGCGACGGACTGGGATCCGCAGGCGGCACGTGGCCGCCCCGCATGAGCGGCTCGAGACCCACGCTGCGATCGCCGCGAGGCGCGCGCTGGAGCGGGCCGGGGTCGACGCGGCCGATGTCGACATCGTCCTGGTCGCGACCACCACGCCCGACGAAGTGCATGCCGAACGTCGGCGCCGCTGGTCGCCACAGCGATCGGCGCCACACGCGCCGGCGCGTTCGACATCGGCGCGGCCTGCGCCGGCTTCCTGACCGCGCTGGCCACTGGCGCCGCGATGATCGATTCGGGCCGCGCGGCATGCGTCGTCGTGATCGGCGCGGACCTGATGTCGCGGGTCATCGATCCGAGCGACCGGGGCACGGCGGCCGTGTTCGCCGACGGCGCCGGCGCGGTCGTGCTGGTCGGCCACCGGGGAGAGCCGGATCGGCCCGATCATCCTCGGCAGCGAGGCGGATACCGAGCGGATCATCCACGTCCCGCGAGAGGACCAGCTGATCAGGATGGCGGGACACGAGACCTTCAAGATCGCCGTCGCCAAGCTGTCAGAGGCGACCGAGCAGGCGGTTGCGGCCGCCGGGCTTGAGCTCGACGACATCGACCTGTTCGTCTACCACCAGGCCAACGCGCGGATCCTGACGGCGGTCGGTGAGCGCCTCGGCCTCGACAATGATCGCGTCGTCGACTGCATCGGCGACCTTGGCAACACCTCGGCTGCAACGCTGCCGCTGGCGCTCGATCACAGCTTCGAGGCGGGCAGTTTGCGTGACGGCGATCGCGTGCTGGTCGGCCGCCTTCGGCGGCGGCTTCATCTGGGGCGCGACGGTTCTCGAATGGGGAATGACACGATGAGCGCAGTACTTCGCAGACACAGAGCTGGAAACCCTGACGCCGGTCGAGCGCCTCGAGGCGCTCTGCGATCCCGGCTCGCTCGACGTGATCCGCTCCGAGGTGTTCTCCGGCCACATGGGCCTCAAGGCGCGCGCCGGCGACGGCGTCGTCGGCGGAGCCGGCCTGGTCGACGGTCGTCCCGTCTTCTGCTACGCGCAGGACGACTCCTACGTCGGCGGCTCGCTCGGCGAGGCTCACGCGGACACGATCGTCCGGGTGCTCGAACTCGCCGACCGCGCTCGCGCCCCCGTCGTCGGCTTCGTCGGCTCGGGCGGCGCGCGCATGCAGGAGGGCGTCCGCGCCCTCGGCGGTTACGGGCGTATCTTCCGCCAGACGGTCGCGCTCTCCGGGCAAGGTCCCGCAGATCTCGATCATCAGCGGCCTCTCGGCCGGCGGCGGCGCCTACTCGCCGGCGCTGACCGACTGGGTCGTGATGACCGAGGGCGCGAGCATGTTCCTGACCGGCCCGGGCGTCGTCAAGGACGCGATGGGCGAGGACGTCACCGCAGCCGAGCTTGGGCGGCCACAAGGTGCATGAGCGCAACGGCGTCGCGCACTTCGTTGCTCAGACCGACTCTGACGCGGCCTTGCTGGCCCGTGATCTGCTCGAGCTATCTGCCGAGCCACTCGCGCGCTGCCGCTGCCGATCGCCGAGCCTCGCGCGCTGCCGGCGCTGTCGATCCGTCCGCCGCACGTCCCGGCGTCGCCGCGGCAGGTCTATGACGTGCGCTCGGTGATCACCGGCATCGCCGACGGCGGCGAGATGCTGGAGGTCGCACCGGGCTGGGCGCGCAACCTCGTGACCGCGTTCATCCGGATCGACGGGCGACCGGTCGGCGTGATCGCGAACCAGCCGCGGTACCTCGGTGGCGTGCTGGACGCCGCCAGCTCCGAGAAGGGCGCACGCTTCGTCAACCAGTGCGACGCGTTCGGAGTCCCGATGCTGGTGCTGGTCGACACCCCCGGCTTCATGCCCGGCACGCGTCAGGAGGCGGCGGGCGTGATCCGCCTGGGCGCGACATTCGTCAATGCCTTCGCGAAGGCGACCGTGCCGCGGGTGACGGTCATCCTGCGCAAGGCTTTCGGAGGAGCATTCATCACCATGAACTCCAAGGATCTGGGAGCCGATTACGTGTTCGCCTGGCCGCAGGCCGAGATCGGAGTGATGGGAGCCAAGCCCGCCGTCGGCATCATCCACCGGCGCGAACTCGCTGCGGCTGAGAATCCGGAGGCCGCTCGCGAGGAGCTGGCCGAGCGCTACGCGGAGACGCACCTGCGCCCGCAGGTGGCGGCTGCCACAGGCCACATCGACGAGCTGATCGCACCGGAGCAGACCCGCCAGCGCGTCGCCTGGGCGCTGCGCTCGCTGGAGCGCTCGCGATGAGCAGCGCCGGCCGCATATTCATCACCGGTGCGACCGGGTTCGTTGGGATGGAGGTGCTCGCTCGCTACCTGGAGCGCGGCGAACAGGCCGATCACGTGTCTGGTCCGCGCCGACAGTGACGAGGCGGCTCGCGAGCGCCTGGATTGCGTCGTCGACGGGCTCATCGCCAACGGCTCGGAGCTGTTCGCCCACAGGATCGAGGCGGTTGCCGGCGAGCTGACCGAGCCCGGCCTCGGTCTCGACCAGGCTTCACGTGAACGCCTGGCAGCGGAGACCACGACGATCATCCACTGCGCGGCCTCGGTCTCGTTCGACCTGCCGCTCGATCGAGGCGCGGGCGATCAACGTCGACGGCACGGAGCGGATGCTCGAGTTCGCCTCGCTGGCGGCGGCCGACGGCGGTCTCGAGCGCTACGCGCAGGTCTCGACGGCATACGTTGCCGGCACACACACAGGTCGCTTCACCGAGGACGACCTCGATGTCGGTCAGGGCTTTCGCAACTCCTACGAGCAGTCGAAGTTCGAGTCCGAGCAGCTGGTCCGCTCGCGGGGAGCGGATCTGCCCTGGATCGATCCTGCGCCCGAGCATCGTCGTCGGCGATCGCGCCAGCGGCTGGACGGCTGCCTTCAACGTCATGTACTGGCCGCTGCGGGCGCTCTCGACGGGGCTCTTCAAGGCGGTTCCGGCGATGCCGGAGTCGCCGCTTGACATCGTCTCGATCGACTACGTCGCCGACGCGATCCATGAGCTCGCGATGGCCCGGCGGAGGCGCATCGCACGTTCCATCTGACCGCGGGCTCCGACGCGTCGACGCTGGGCGAGATCGTCTCGTTGGCGTCGCGCTACTTCCGCCGGCCGGAGCCGAAGGCGGTCCCGCCGGCCGAGTTCGTGGCCGACAACGCGACGCTGTCAGAGGTGGCGGTCGAGGCCAGCCGCATCTACTTCCCCTACTTCTCGATCTCGACCGTGTTCGACAACGCCCGCACCCGGGCGCGGCTCGCACAGGCCGGGATCCAGCGCACGCCGCTGCGCGACTACCTCTACCGGCTGCTGGACTTCGCGACTCGCAGCCGCTGGGGCAAGCGCCCGATCGGCCGCGCCGAGGCGATCGGCCTCCTGAGTCGCGGCGCACTCGCGCCCGCCGGCATGCCAGGCTCTTCGTGATGGCGACGCAACCTGAGACGACGACCGAGAACGCCGGCGCTGTCCCGGTCGAGGCGCTCGAGCTGTTCGCCGAGGTGCTGTCGCAGTCAGAGCACGAGGCCGCCGACGACTTCTACGACCGCCTCTGCAGCGCCATCTGCCGGCTCGCGCGCCTGCGCCGCGCGATCATCTTCCGCTACGACCCTGACAGCCGCCAGGTCCGTGCCGCTGGCGCGCACGGCGTCGACATCGCGAGCTTCGCCGGCGCGAACTTCTCGGTGGACACCGCGCAGATCGCGGCACGCGCGCTGCAGGAGGACAGGGTGATCGAGATCTCCGGCGACCTCCACGGCGAGGTGCCCGCCGAGTACGCGTTCCTGCTGCCCGAGCCGGCGCGGATCGTCTGCGGGCCGATGATCGCCAACGGCCGCGCCGTCGGCGTGATCGTGGCCGAGCGCGAGCCTCAGCGAGCCGCCGCTCGATCAGCCGGAGCGGCATCTGCTGTGGACGCTCGGGAAGGCAGCCGCGCTCGCGTCGGTCGCGCGCAACGTCGCGACCCAGGCGGAGACCGCGCGCCAGCTGCGCCAGCGGATCGACCTCGCGCGCGAGGTGCACGAGGGCGTGATCCAGCGACTGTTCGGGATCTCGATGGCGCTCGACGGCGCCGGCGACCTCCCCGAGGCGATGCGAGCGCGTTGCGCCAGCGAGACCCAGGCGGCGCTCGGCGAGCTGCGCGAGGCGATCCAGCGCCCGCTCGGACGGCGCTCGCGGGAGACCCGCACGACCTTCGAGTCCGAGCTCAGGCGCCAGTCCGACTCGAGCCCCGACCTGCACATCACCTTCGAGGCCGGTGCCGCCGCCAACGTGCCGGAGTCGCTCGAGCCGCTGGCCCAGAGCGTGCTGTCGGAGGCTGTGCGCAACGTCCGCAAGCACGCGCAGCCGACCGCGTCGAGGTCAGGACCGACGCGCGCAGACGGCGCCTTCGTGCTCGAGATCGTCAACGACGGCGTCGATCGCAGCCGCGCCCACCAGCCCGGGCATGGGGTTGCGCCTGGCCGCCTTCGAGGCGCTGCAGAGCGGCGGCATCGTCGAGTTCGGGCCGCGCGGGAGCGACGAGTGGCAGGTGCGGCTGGTGGTCCCTCACGATGGCTGAGAGCCTGGTCACGGCGGCGACGCGGAGCCCGCAGCGGCTGCGCGTGCTGGTCGTCGACGACCACGACGTCGTCCACTGGGGCTTCCGGCTGATGCTGACCCAGCAGCCGTGGGTCGAGCGTTGTGTCGCCGCCTCGAACGGCGACGAGGCGGTCGAGCTGGCGCGCCGCTACCGCCCGCACGTGGCGGTCGTCGACCTGTTCATCGGCGAGGAGTCGGGCGCCCAGGTCTGCGAGCGCCTGCGCGAGGCCGAGCCGGCGACGCGGGTGCTGCTGTTCTCCGGCGCCGGTGAGATCTCGGCCGAGCGCCGCGCGGGCGGCCGGCGCCTCAGGCTTCGCCTACAAGGACTGGCCGGCGGCGAAGATCGCCGGCGCGGTCCGGCTCGTCGGCCTGGGCGGGACCGTGTTCGAGCGCCAGGACCGCTCGGCGTCGCTGGGCCTGTCCGAGCGCGAGCGCGAGGTTCTGCGACCTGATGGCGGCCGGTTCGACGAACCCGGAGATCGCCAAGGCGCTGCACCTCAGCCCGCACACCGTCAAGGAGCACACCAGCTCCCTCTACCGCAAGCTCGAGGTCCGCAACCGCACCGAGGCGGTGCAGCGGGCCCAGCGGCTGGGACTGTTGGCGTAGCGCTGTGGCGGGGCTGCTGGCCAGCGGGCCAGGCAGCCCCGAGCAGACGTTCCGGACGGCGGTCGGTGCGGATCAGACGTCCTTAGGAAGCTCTTCCGAACCGGTGCTTTCCTGAAGCTGAGGCCTCAAGAACTCAAGGCGCCATGCCGAAGAGCAACCACAGCGAGGTAATCCGATGATCAGCACCCACAAAACACCTTCTGCCCTCGATCTCCTGAGCGTGCTGGTGCTCGCGCTCGCGATCGCAGGGTTTGTAATCGCCCTGGCGGGCTGAGACGCCCCCGCGGAGGGGACCTGGCTCCGTGCCAGATCCCCTCTTCCCCCAGCGGTTCAGTCGAGTTCGAGCTCGTAGATCCAGGCGACGAGCACCCGATTGCCGCCAGGTGCCCAACGCAGCGCGCCCTCGCCCTCAGGCAGCTGCGCCTTCAGCGTCAGGTTCAACGGCGGCCCGGCTTGACGGTCGCCGGCAGCGCGCCGCCGCCGGCAGGGTCACAGCCGGATGCACGATCTGACCGGCAGAGGTCAGGATCGAGAAGTCGTCCGCCCTCAGCGGCACGACGCCCTTCGGTGCGGCGATCGTGAACGTGAACGTCGACGGCGCCAGCGACCCCGCGGTCCACGGCCCTCGTGCGCGTAGTTCTGGACCCAGTTCGGCACCGACGGGCCGACGGCGGTCACGTACGCCGAGCCCGCCGGCAGATGCGCGTTGACGGTGTCGCCCTCGGCAGCCGCCAGAACCGGATTCGCGGCCGTCGCCGACGACGATCTGATCCGACGGCTGTCCGTCTGCTGTGGGATCCAGTCCGGGATCTTCCCGTACTTCAACGAGGCCGCACTCTGCGATCTCGGGGTGCGATCGCGCCGCCGAGCGCCAGCGACCGCCACGAGCGCGACGGCAGCCGCGACCACCACGGCCACGGCGACAGCCACGACGCGGCGACGGGGGCCGGGCCGGATGGCCCGCCCCCCGATGCTCGCCAGACTGCGGTCGCGTGCCCGCTACCGGTTGCCATGCTTGAATCCCAGCGCTGCCTCAGGCCCGGAAGCGACGGTGCGCCGCGGTTCCCGAACGACCGGATCGGGTAGCCGCGCTGACGCATCGGCTCTCCCGTCCGGGTTGGTGAACACGTCTGAGCCGAACGGCGCCAGGCCCGGCTGCGCCGCGTAGCCGAGGTGGCCCTGGCCGTCGAGGCCGGGGGAGTCACGCCTGACGTCGAGCAGATCCTCGATCGTGCGCAACGTGCTGTAGTGGTTGTAGTAGCGGGTGCTGACCGTCCCGGGCCTGATGTACGGGCTGATCAGCACGTCGCCGGAGTCACCGCCACCGGTCGTCGGGTCGTAGGCGTCGTACTGCGGATCGGTCGCCGCGGACTCGGCGCCGAGCGTGACGCTTGTGACCGCGGCGGTCGTCGTGAGCGGGTTGCCGTTCGCATCGACCAGCTCGAACGAGCCGGTGTCGACGAAGCCGGCGGGGCTGGCCGAGGCCGAGGCCGTCGCCGTCGCCGGGGTGTCGGTGACGTCGCCGACGTAGGCGCCGGCCGGGATCCCGGTGCCGGTGACCGTCCGGCCCTCGTCGGTGATGTGGATCGAGTTGTCGGCGATCGTGCTGGTCCCGGCCGAGGCGCGTTGCGGTCTCGTGCCGACGTTCCCGGCGTGGTGCTGCCGCCGCCGAGGTAGCACTGACCCTTGCGCGGGATTGCCGCTGCCCGTGCACGGGACCAGGGCCCCGGTCGCGGTGGTCGAGTTCGGGCGGTCGATGTTCTCGTTGTAGCCCGGGCCGGCCGACAGCTGCTGACCGACTGGCGAGGTCACCAGCGGCACGTTCGGGCCGGTCGGCTCCCAGTTGAGCGAGCGGTTCCACAGCGTCTCGCCGGCCTCATCCGTGTTCTGGATGATGCCCGCCGCGGTCGGCGCGATCAGCGTCGAGTTGGCGAAGCTGTTGTTGAACGTGAACGGCGGGTAGGCCTCGTCGAACGTGAGGTCGATCAGGCCGCCGTCACGGAACGCCGGTGAGGCCTCGATCTCGGGAATGATGTGCTCGAGGAACAGGTCGGTCGAGTACAGGCCGCCGGTGTAGTTGACCGGAGCGTTCGGCGTCGTCGGGTTGGCCCAGCCGCCCGACAGGTTGTTGCCCTTGCAGACCGCGTCGTGACCGTCGGAGCAGTCGTTGGGGACGATCTCCGTGAACGCCGGCGTCGTCGACTCGTGCTGGAGGTCGTGGTAGAGCCCGTCGCTCGAGTCGAACAGGTTGGCGAAGTGCTTCGGGTTGCTGCAGTCGCCGGACTGCAGGATCGACTCGAAGAACGGCAGCGGGTTGTGGTAGGCGACGTACTGATCGGTCGGTTGGCGCTGCCGTGGGTCGCGTACTGGCTGCCGGTCGAGCCGGTCGGGCCGACCGTCGTCTCGTCGGCGCCGCAGTACTGGTTGCCGACGTTGTGCGGAGTGCCGCTGGAGTCCGGGTTGCCAAGATCCTGTGCGTACAGCTTCCAGCTGATGTGGTTGTCGTCGAGCTGGTTGAAGATCGTCTTCACGTTCGACGGGTACACGCAGCCGTTGGCGTTGGGCTGGGCGTTCGGCCCGGCGGCCGAGGCGATCTGGCCGTAGTTCGGGTTCGTGCCAGCGAGCCGCTGGTGTCGATCGATGCCCGAGAACGCGTCGTAGGCGTCGCAGTCGTCCTGCGTGTCGGTCTGCGGCGCCTGCCCGCTTGCCGAGCGCGATGTAGTTGTCCTGGCTCGAGTGACCGGTGCCGTAGTAGTTCTGGAGCAGCGCGCCCTGCGACGGCAGCGTCTGCCAGAGGTAGTTGTTGTTGTTCAGGCCGGTGAATGTCGCGTCGTAGGACTTGTTCTCCAGGACGATCATCCAGATGTGCTTGATCTTGCCCGGGGCGACGCCGAGGCCGTCGTCCTTGGGCGCGACGTAGTAGGACGGAGCCGTCAACGTCGGCTGGTCGGGGGCTGCGGTCTGCGCGGAGGCGCTGGCGCTGGCGCCGATCGCGATTGCGCTGCCCGCGATCGCGGTCAACGCGGCGAGGGAGCGGGCTCGGTGCCGGAGGCGGCTGAGACGACCCGGCTGAGAACTGCGGGCCATGGTTGCTGCACGGCCGCTGAGACTCATCACGAGAGAGGTCCTTTCGATCCTGCGGATTGACAGGTGCCTCCTGAGTGTTCGGGCCTCGCCGCTCGAGCGTGTGTCGGGACGAGTGAACCCCGTGTGACGCTACGGGTCACGTCGAGTTTGCGCCGGCGCGGCGGCTGCCGGCTGCCGGCGGGCGCGGGCGTCCGGCCAGCGGGCCGAGACGCCCGGCGGCAAAGGATCTGCTCAGCGCCAGCCGTGCGAGATCTGGGGACCGCTGGGGTATGACTGCGCCTCGTCGGCGCGGATCACATGCATGACCGCGTTGATCAGCGCCAGGTGCGTGAACGCCTGCGGGAAGTTGCCGAGGTGGCGGCCGGTCCGCGGATCGATCTCCTCGGCGTAGAGGCCCAGCGGCGATGCGTATCCGAGCAGGCGCTCGCACAGCTCGCGCGCCCGCGTCAGCTCGCCGATCTCGGCCAGCGCCGAGACCAGCCAGAACGAGCAGATCAGGAACGTGCCCTCGCGGCCGATCAGGCCGTCGTCGGTCTCCTCGGTGCGGTAGCGCAGAACCAGGCCGTTCTCCGTCAGCTCGTCGGCGATCGCCATCACGGTCGCGCGCACGCGCGGATCCTCCGGGCGGCAGGAACCGCAGCAGCGGGATCAGCAGCATCGCGGCGTCGAGCGAGTCGGTCTCGTAGTGCTGGACGAAGACGCCGCGCTCGTCGACGCCGTGCTCACAGATGTCGGCGTGGATCTCGTCGGCCACCTCCTGCCAGCGCTTGGCCAGATCCCAGTCCTCGCGGATCTCCGCCAGCCGCGCGCCGCGGTCGCAGGCGACCCAGCAGAACATCTTCGAGGAGGTGAAGTGCTTGGGTTCGCCGCGCACCTCCCAGATGCCGCGGTCGGGCTTGCGCCAGTTCTTGATCGCCATCTCGACCTGGCGGCTGAGGATCGGCCAGACACGCTCGTCGAGCGAGTCGCGCGAGCGGGTGTGCAGGTAGACGGAGTCCAGCAGCGCCCCCCAGACGTCGTGCTGGTCCTGGCGGTAGGCGTCGTTGCCGATGCGAACCGGCCGCGCGCCCTCGTAGCCACTGAGGTGATCGAGCGTCTGTTCCTCGAGGTTGAGCTCGCCGCCGGGCCCGTACATCACCTGGAGGTCGTCGTGCCCGCCGGCGACGTCGGCGATGAAGTAGAAGAAGTCGTTGGCCTCCCAATCGAAGCCGAGCGTGTACAGCGCCCACAGCATGAAGGTCGAGTCGCGGATCCAGCTGTAGCGGTAATCCCAGTTGCGCTCGCCCTGGGGCGTCTCGGGCAGCGAGGTCGTCGCGGCCGCGATCAGGGCGCCGGTCGGCGCGTAGGTCAGGCCCTTGAGCGTCAGCGCGCTGCGCTGCAGGTGCGCGCGCCACGGATGGTCCGGGAAGGTGCCGCGATCGAGCCAGTGCTGCCAGTGGTGCGCGGTCCAGACCTGGCGAGCGTAGGCCTCGTCGAAGTCCTGCGGCGGCGGATGCTCTGACCAGTAGAGCGCGCAGAACACCTGCTCGCCCTCCTTCATCCGGTGGCGTGCGGTCGCGCGCGGGCCCTCGAACCCGATTCGCAGGTCGGTCCGCAGCCCGAGCCGGATGTCCGACCCGGGCGCGGTGGCGACACCCTCGTTGTAGCCGGGGCCGGCGTACTCCCAGTGGACCGGCTTGCGCGCCGTAGTCGAAGACCGGCTCGCAGTCCATGATGATCTCGACCTGGCCGTTGACGCAGCGAGACCGTGCGCAGCAGGACGTGGTCGGCGTCGTAGTCGGTCGGCGCGCGCCGGTGCGTGCCGGAGCGGTCGTCCTCGTGATGCCAGCCGCCGATCAGCAGCGCGTCGCGCACGACGACCCAGCCCGAGCCGGTGCCCCAGCTGGTCTCGAGCACCATCGTGCCGGGCAGGTAGCGACGCGCCGCGGGCACGCTCACGCCTGACGGCCCGAGCCGGAACGAGCCGGCGTCGCGGTCGAGCAGCGCGCCGAACACGCTGGGCGAGTCGATCCGCGGCAGGCAGAGCCACTCGATCGCGCCGCCCGGCGCGACCAGCGCCGTCGTCTCGCAGTCCGACAGGAAGCCGTACTCGGCGATCGGCGGGAACGGGCTGCCGCCGAGCAGCGGCGACGGCACCGACGGCACACGTTCGGCAACGGACCGAAATGCGGCGTCAGCGGTGCGGCTTGCGGTGTGCTCTCAAACGGCTCGTTCATGACCTGTTTATCGGCAGATTCGCCTGGAGCTTAGGCGTCGGCAACCGGAATAATCCTGCCTGTGCGTTAGGACCGGGTTTTCGACGCGTCATCATGGGTGTAGATGAGCAGCGGTGGCATGAGAGCGATGCACGGCAATCCCGGCGGCGGTGGCGGCGCGTCGACGCGGCTCGCAGGACGAAACACACCGGGCCTGATGGACCCGACCCGCCAGCGCGACAGCCGCCGGATCCTGACGCTGTTCAGGCCCTACCGGACGCGGCTGACGGTCGTGCTGGTGATGATCGTCTTCTCCTCGGCGGATCAGCATGCTCAACCCGTTCCTGGTGCAGGACGCGCTGGACGTCGGGATCCTCCAGCACAACGACGCCGTCCTGACCGGCGACCGTGCTGGGAATGATCGCTGGTCGCGCTCATCTCCCAGGCCACGAGCGTCTGGCAGACCTACATCTCAAACGTCGTCGGCCAGCAGGTCATGCACGACCTGCGCGCCGCCGTCTACCACCGCCTGCAGCAGATGTCGCTCGCGTTCTTCACGCGCACGCGCACCGGCGAGGTGCAGTCGCGGATCTCCAACGACATCGGCGGCCTCGACAACGTCATCACCAACACCGCGACGACGATCGCCTCGAACGTGACGACGGTGATCGCGGCGGTGGTCGCGATGTGCATCCTGAACTGGCAGCTGGCGCTGATCTCGCTGTTCTTCGTGCCGCCGTCGGTCTGGATGACGCGCCAGGTCGGCAAGCGTGCGTCGGCGAATCACGACCGAGCAGCAGGGCCGGCTGGCCGATATGAGCGCGCTCGTCGCCGAGTCGCTGTCGGTCTCCGGGATCATGCTCGGCAAGACGATGGGCCGCGGCGATGACCTCGCCGACCGCTTCACCGCACGAGTCGCGCGGCATCGCCGACCTCGAGGTCCGCTCGCGCATGGCCGGGCGCTGGACGATGGCGACGATCCAGTTCGTGTTCACGGTCACGCCCGCGCTGATCTACTGGTTCGCCGGGCAGAAGTTCGTCGGGACCTCGATCAACGTCGGCACCGTGGTCGCGTTCACGACGCTGCAGGCGCGGCTGCTGTTCCCGATCCAATCGCTGCTCGGCGCCGGCGCCGACATCGAGGCCTCGCTGGCGCTGTTCGATCGCATCTTCGAGTACATCGACCTGCCGGTCGACATCGTCGAGGCCGAGCACCCGGTCGAGCTCGACCCGTCGCGCGTCGTCGGCGAGGTGCGGTTCGAGGGTGTCTCGTTCCGCTATGACACGAGGCCCAGCCTGAACAGACGCAGCCGGGCACGGAGACCAGCGCCGATGGTTGGACGGTCCGTGACATCGACCTGTGGTCCCGGCGGGGACGCGGACGGCGATCGTGGGGGAGACCGGCGCCGGCAAGACGACGCTCGGCTATCTCGTGGCGCGGCTCTACGAGCCGCAGAGCGGGCGGATCACGATCGACGGCGTCGACATTCGCGACGCGTCGCTCGACGTCGCTGGCGGCGACGGTCGGCGTCGTCTCCCAGGAGACGTACCTGTTCCACGCCACGGTGCGCGAGAACCTCGGTTCGCGCAGCCCGACGCGACCGACGAGGAGATCGAGGACGCCGCGCGAACGGCGCGAGTCCACGACCTGATCGCGTCGCTGCCGGACGGCTACGACACGGTCGTGGGCGAGCGGGGCTACCGCTTCAGCGGGGGCGAGAAGCAGCGCATGGCGATCGCGCGCACGGTCCTGCGCAACCCGCCGGTGCTGATCTTCGATGAGGCCACCTCCTCCCTGGACACGCAGACCGAGGCGGCGGTTCAGGCCGAGCTCGAGCGGCTTGTCGGAGGGGCGCACCACGATCACGATCGCGCACCGGCTCTCGACCGTGCGCGACGCCGACCAGATCGTCGTGCTCGACGGCGGTGCCATCGTCGAGCGGGGGACCCACGAGGAGCTGCTCGAGCGGGGCGGCCTCTATGTCAACCTGGTGAGCCGGGACGTCGCCGAGGGGCTCCGCGACGGCTGAGCGGGGCTGGTCGTGGGGGCGATCGACGCCGATCGATGGCATCTGGCTGGACGGCGTGAGCCACGCTGGATGGCCGAGGTCGCCAGGTCCCTAACCTCTGTTGAATGACCTCTCCCATCTCAGCCACGCTCTACAGCGACCCCGCCTGCCCGTTTGGCTACTCCGAGAACCCCGCCCTGCGGGTGATCGAATGGCGCTACGGCAGCCAGATCGACTGGCGCCTCGTCCTCGTCGGCCTCAGCGAGGACGTCTCGCGCTATGAAGTCACACGGCTACACGCCGGTGCGCCAGGCGCAGGGCGGCATCAGGTTCCGCGACCGTGGGGCATGCCGTTCGCGCTGACCGTGAAGCCGCGCCTGGCAGCGTCCTCGCGCGCCTGCCGCGCCGTGATCGCCGCACGCCGCGAGTGGCCGGGCAGCGAGTGGGCGTGTTCCGCACGCTGCAGCTCGCCAACTTCAACACGCCGCTGCTGTTCGACGATGACGACCAGCTGCGCGAGGTGCTGAGCGTGGTCGATGGCGTCGACGCCGACCGCATCGTCAGCCTGATCGACGCGCCCGAGGTGCTCGCCGAGTACGAGCAGGACAAGGCTGAGACCCGCACCGCTGCCGGCTCGCCGACCGAGTTTCAGGGCAAGGCCGGCAACAGTGACGGTCATGTCCGCTACACAGCCCCGTCGGTCGTGTTCAGCGCACAGCGGACGGCCTGCGCGCTCGAGGCCGGTGGCATGCAGACGGTCGAGGCCTATGACGTGCTGGTCGCGAACCTCGATCCGACGCTCGAGCGCAAGGCGCCGCCCGAGGATCCGGCCGATCTGCTGGAGTACTTCAGCTCGGGCTGACCACCCAGGAGGTCGGCGCTGCTGATGACCAGCGGCAACGATCTGCCCGACCGACCGGCGCCGAGCGCACGCTGCTCGGGCTCGTCGCCGAGGGCACGCGCCGAGCGTCACCCGCTGGGCGACGATGCGCTGTGGACGCGTGCCCGGCGGCCAGCGGTGCCGCCGCGGCTGGAGGTCGCTGGCCGCTCAGGCGCTTCGAGGGCGGGGCCTGCAGCGTGTGCCCCTGCCATGTGGGCTGCCGCTCGAGCTGCCAGCGGTAGGCCCTGCTAGATCCAGGGGTTGGTCGCCAGCTCGCGGGCGACCGCCTCGGTCACGTGGAGCGCGTGGGCGACCGTCCGGTAGTCGACGTTCTCAGGCGTGTCCGATCGACAGGTGGTAGTTGGACAGCGCCTTGTGCCTGTCGATGGAGACCAGCGTCGCGGTCGGGTAGCGGGCGTGGCTCGGGATCACGGCGTCGGTCGAGTTCCGGGCGCGCATGCCACGTCGCAGCGGCGCGCCCGACCGGTCGGCGACACGGGCGATCGAGGTCGCGGAAGCGCCGGTCGAATAGTCCTCCATCACGACCGGACCCTCGCCCTCGCACATCGCGAGGATCGGCGAGCCGACCGTGTCGAGGTTCAGGAACCAGGTGCGGTCGTGCGCGAGCGTCGGGAAGTGCCGCTCGGCAAACGAGTTGATCCCGCCCTGGATCACCTCCTCGGCGCCGCACGAGACGAGCATCACGCGCAGGCCGCTCGATCGGCTCGCTCACGCAGCCGCTCCGCCAGTGCCACCAGCACCGCGACGGCGGTGAGGTTGTCGTTGGCGCCGGGCACGGTCGGGCTGGTCGCGATGTTCGCCATCACGCGCGGTCGAGGCGGCCGCGATGGCGGTGCCCAGCGCGATCAGCGCTCGCCGCCGCCGCGCCGCGCCGAGGGCGACCGCGGCAGGGCCCGGCCAGCACCAGCCACCAGAGCGGAAACGAGGTATCGAGTCGCTCGACGATCCCCGGGAACTCGTGTGCGAGCCAGGCCTGGAAGCGGTCGTCGAAGATCAGTCCGGTGGAGGCGGCGTCGTGATGCGCCATCACCACCAGCGTGCGCTCGGCCGCGGGTCCCCGGTCACTGCGACGACGTTCTGCGTGGGTCGCGGCTGGGTCAGTCGACGACGGAACACGCGGCGGGTGTTGGCGATGTCGTCCGCGATCGCAGCACCAGCCAGCGCCGCCACCAGACCGCCGGCGGCGCGACCGCGCCTGCGCATCGCCAGCAGTCCCGCGAGCGTCGTGATCGCGGTCAGCGCACCGATCGGCCGGGCGTAGCCGTCGTGGATACTCGGCTGGCTCCACGCTGGCGTCGCAGCCCGCGGCGGCGAGCCGTTGGGCGATCCACTCGGCGGCCTCAGCCTCACCCTCGGAACCGGGGCTGCGTTCGAGCGGCGCCAGCTGCTCGATCACCTCGCGTAGCGCCGGATGGATGGCGGGAGCCGACATCACGCGGGACGGTAGCGGCACGGGTGTGGGCGATGGCGTCGAGATCGAGAGTGCGGGACCCGATTGCAGCGACCGGGCAGTGGGAGGGGCCCGGACCCCGACGTAGAATCGAGATTGGATGCCGACGCCGTTCGTGAATCTGGCTGCCGCCAAGGCGGCCCAGCGTCTGCCGATGCTGCGGCGCGTCCCGCTGGCGAGGCTCGTGATCCTCGCCGAGCTGGCGATGCTGGCGAAGGCGCACTTCGAGCGCCTGTCGCCGCAGGAGCGGCGACGCCTGGTGTTGTTGGTGCGTGACGCCGGCGGGCGGCCGAGTAACCTCTCCGCTCGCCAGCGCCGTGAGCTGGAGGACCTGATCGCCAAGGTGGACCCCAAGCTGTTCGCCACGCACGCGTTCGAGAAGTTCTCGCCGGTACCGCCCAGTCGGCGCTGACCGCCCCGGGAGCGCTGCGGCCGGCGTTGAGGACCGATCTCTGTGTAGTTGAGCCTCCGGACCTGGCGGATCCGCTCAGTCGGTGATCCTGATGTGGCGCGGCTGGGCTGCGACCCGCTCGATCCAGGCACGTATCCAGGGATAGGGCTCCAGATCAAAGCCGCCCTCGTTGGCAACGTGCGTGTAGGCGTAAAGGCTGATGTCGGCGACGCTGTAACGGTCGCCGACGATGAAGTCGCGTCCGGTCAGCCCGCGCTCGAATGCCTCCAGGCCCTTGCGTCCGCCCTCCTGCTTCTGGTGCCACAGCCCCTCCGGCGGCTCCAGGTCGAACAGCCTGAAGAAGCGGGCGACGGCCAGGTTCGGCTCGATCTCGTACTGCTCGAAGAACTGCCAGGCCAGCGCCTGCGAGCGTTCGTACGGATCACTCGGCATGTACGGCGTGCCCTCGGCCAGGTAGTCGATGATCGCGTTCGATTCGATCAGCGGCCGCCCGTCGTCCAGCACCAGCACCGGCACGCGAAGCACCGGGCTCAGCTGTCCGATCACGTTTGGCCGGTCGGAGCGATCGACGACGTCCAGCTGGCGCAGTTCGAGCGGGATGCCCAGGTGGGCCGCAAGCAGCCGGACCTTGTAACAGTTGCCGGATACGGCGCTGTTGTAGAGGAGCATCGGGAGGAGGCTATCGGGAAGCCGTCCGCCCGCGCGCGTGTCGATCCCACCGGTTGCAAGCGGCCTTGCAGCGCTCGAAATTCTTACGCTTCTCTCACGGGAGTGGTTCTTGCTGTGCAGTTATGCGGCATCGGGTGAGCATGAGGCTCGCGGCAGGCGCAGCGGTGGTGACGCTTCTCGGCGGGGGTGCCGGGGCGTTCGCAGCCACGCAGCTGTCCTCAAACCCGCGTCAGGCCTACATCAATGACGTCGCCGGCAGGCTGAACGTGACGCCGGCGGCACTCACGAGCGCGATGAAGCAGGCGCGGATCGACCAGATCAACGCTGCCGAGAAGGCCGGCAAGCTGACGGCCGCCCAGGCAGCCGCGGCCAAGAGCTGGATCGAGAGCGGACATGCCGGCGGCGGCCCCGGTGGTCCCGGCGGGCCTGGGCCCGGCACTGGCCATGGCTTCGGCCGTGGGCACGGCTTCGGCACTGGGCATGGCCTCGGCCGGCACGCGGCTCGGGTCCGCAACGGGTTTGGCCGTGGTCTGTTCGGGGTCGGCGAGTCAGCGGTCACGGGCTACCTCGGCATCACCTCTGCGACACTGCGCTCCGACCTCGCGGCGGGCAAGTCACTCGCTCAGATCGTGTCGGCGACATCCGGCAAGTCGATATCCGGACTCGAGTCGGCGCTGACGGCGGCCTTCAGGACACGGCTCGACAGGACGGTCTCCGCGGGCTGGATGACAGCGGCGCAGGAAGCCAAGGCACTGACGGCACTGTCAACGGTGCTGCCGAAGCTGATCACTCGGTCGTTCGAGTTTCCTGCCGCCGGGGGCTCTCACAGCTTCCGGCACCCGTAAACTTGCGTCGCCCGTAACGGCCCGCCGCGATGCCCAATCGGCCTCGCCCGTTACCCCTGAACCAACTCGCCCGGCAGCAGGCCGTACACGAGCGAGTCACGTCGCTGCCCGCTATGGCGGACCAGCATATGTGACCTGAGGCGCCCTTCCTTCTGGAAGCCGCATCGCTCAGCCACACGTTGCGAGGCAGAGTTTTCCGGGTCGGTTGTCAGTTCCAGGCGTGCCAGTCCCAGCTCGTCAAATGCCCATCCTGCCAGCACGCGGACAGCCCGGCTGACGTAGCCGTGGCCGCGAGCTTCGCGTGCAAGCCAGTAGCCGATGGCAGCCGACCTCAATGCCTCACTGACTCTGTGAAGACCGATGGCGCCGAACCGTGCGCCAGACTTGGCGTCCACGACGGCGAAGTCAATCGCGTCCCCGGCCAGTCGCGCCGGCTCCTGGCTCTCAAACCAAGCGAGCGCGTCCGCTTCTCGATAGGGGAACGCGATCGTCGGCGAGTACCGCGACAGTTCATGGTCCTGGCAGGCCTCCACCACGAACGCCACGTCATCGGCTGTCCAGGGGCGGAGCGCGACGACGCTGTCGGTCAGTGGCGGGTCGTGGACGAACAGCTCGACCATCATCAGAAATTACCGCGACGGCCACCGGAGGCGCCCCGTCTTGGCGGCCGCCGACGGTCGTCAGGCGCCGGGAATGACGATCTCCGCGCCCGGCAGCCAGTTGCCGGGCTGCGGGAAGGTGGTCGGCATCCGGGTCCCGGAGAAGTGGATGAAACTGCTGGGCCAGGGCTCCCACGAGCCTCCGTCCGCATAGATGCGCTCCCAGTCGAAGCCGTCGTCGCTGGTCCCCATGCCACTCTGCGAGACGTCGATGTAGCTGTCGTCAGCGCCGACTGCCTCGACAATCGCCACATGGCCGTAACCGCCCATGCCGGGCGTGTCGGCATCCCACTCGGCGACTGATCCGACGGTCGGGGCCGCGTCGACCGCAATGCCCTGGGCCGCCGCGTTCGCGGCCCACTGGCCGCCGTCACCGAGCAGCCCGGCTGGCTCCGACACGCCGTAGATCTGCGACTCGACGTAGGCCGCGTAGTTCGTGCAGTTGTCGCCGGCGTACATGCGCCACCACATCGTGCCCGCCGCGTACTCGTACCCGTGGGTGCTGTAGTCGCCGGTCGAGCAGGCCGTGTAACCCGCGCAGAGCTGGTAAGCGTCGGCCCGCGCGGCGCCGGCCTGGCAGAGGCCAAGACATGTCAGAGCGGCGGTCAGGACTCCCAGGAACAACGCCCTGGTACGCGATCGACGCGCGCCAACCCGCCCCAGACTCCCCGGAAGCTGGAGCTGCATGGGGTGGCATCAAAGCGGATCCGCCGGCGGAAGGCTGCAACTTTCCTTCCCGTGGGTGAAATCTTGCAAACGGCAGGTGGGTCCGCCGCCAGTGGCCCGCTGGCCACCGGCGGCGCCAGACCTCGGCTCCTGGTCAGGCTGGGCCGAGCTCCCCGTCATGACCAGGGCAGGGTGTAGAGCTTCGTGAACGTCATCGCCCTGATCGCCTCGCGTACGCCTTCCTTGACGCCGAGGCCACTGTCGCCGACCCCGCCGAACGGCGTCAGCTCTGTGCGCCAGCCGGGAACCTCGCGGATGTTGACCGTGCCCGTCCGGAGCTCCCTGATGCAGCGGCTGATGGCGCGCCAGTCGAACGTGCAGACGCCGCTTGAGAGCGCGTACGGCGTCGCGTTGGCGATCGTGATCGCCGCGTCCAGATCTGAGACGCGAATCACAGGGGCCACAGGCCCGAACGTCTCGCTGGCGACCAGCCGGCTATCGGGACGCACGTGGTCCAGCACTGCAGGTGTCAGTTGCGCTCCGTCGCGCTGGCCGCCGTGGAGCAGCTCGGCACCGTCGGCGACGGCGTCGTGGACGCGCTCCTCGATCGCGATCGCGGCGTGCTCGTCGATCACGGTGCCGATGCCGGTCTCGGGGTCGGCGGGGTCACCGACCTTGATCGCCGCGGCGCCGGCTACGACGCGTTCGATGAGCTGATCGGCGACCGAATCCACGACGATGATCCGCTTGACGGCCGTGCAACGCTGCCCCGAGTTTGCGAACGCGCCCGAGACCGCCAGCGCGGCCGCCTCATCCAGGTCGGCGTCGGGCAGCACGATCAGCGGATCGTTGCCGCCGAGCTCAAGCACCGCCCGGCGATAGCCGAGCCGGGCGGCGATCGCCTTTCCGACTGCGACCCCGCCGGTGAACGAGACCAGTTCCACCGCCGGCTCCGCGAGGAACTCGTCGAGCACGAGCGCCGGCTCGCCGCAGACGATCTGCGCGGCCTCCGACGGCAGGCCGGCTCTGCGCACGATCTCAAACAGTGCGAGTGCACTCAGCGGCACCTTCTCCGACGGCTTGAGAACGATCGGTGCACCGGCGGCGACCGCCGGCGCGAGTTTGTGCGCGACCTGGTTGATCGGGTGGTTGAAGGGTGTGATCGCGCCGACGAGCCGAACGGGTACGTTCAGCGTGTGCGCGCGCCGGTCGCGGCCATGAGCTGTGACGTCGCCCGCGAACGTGCTGCCCTCATCGCGCAGCGCCTCGATTGCGGCGAACCGGAAGACATCGGCAGCCCTGCTCAGCTCGTGACGGCTGTCCCTGAGACAGAGCCCCGACTCAGCGGTGATCAGCGACGCCAGCTGCTCGCTTCGCGCGGCGAGCTCGCCGGCCACGGCGAACAGCACCTCCGAACGCTCATGGCGCGAGAGCCGGTCCCGGTAGGCCGAACCCGCTGCCAGCATCTCCCGGATCTCTTCAGGGGCGGAGAGTGGCACCTCGCCCACGAGCTCACCGCTGTAAGGAGAGTGGACCGGGAGTGTCGAGGGTGTCACGCGAGGCCGTTCAGGAGCAGATCATGGAGGTCACGGTTGCGGAGATCTCGGTCGCGCAGCGCGTCCTCGCGCAGCCGATGCGTGACGATGATCGGCACGGTGCGCTCGTGCAGGCCACCGTGCGAGCGTAGGGTGCCATGTAACGCACTGAGGTCGTGTGCGGACGCCGACTTGCCGATCACAGTCCTGGCGTCGCCGAGCACGACCAGATCGCCGATCCGGTCGGCCGGCAACTCGAAGGCTTCAGCCGCGGCGCTGCGGTTGAGCACGCCCTCGATCCCGTCGAGCGATGCGATGACCCCGCGAGCATGATCGAGTTCATCGAGGTCATCCAGGTGCACCCACGCCAACGACCCGAGTGCCGCGTGGTGGACCACGTAGGGGTCGGTGATCGGGCAGAGCGTGTGAGCACTGCGGATGCCGGCCGCGGTCAGCGCGTCGTCGAGGAAGCGAACGTTCGCGGTGCCGTCAGCAGCCGCCTTCGCATTCATCCCGTGGTCGGCGGCCAGTCCGATCACGAAGCCGGCATCCAGTGCCGCCCCGATCGACACATCCATCGCGCGATAGAAGTCGTCGGCGAGTGGCTCGCCAGGCGCCGCCGCGTGCTGCACGAAGTCAGTGAGAGACGCGTAGACGATCCTGGCATCGAAGCACGGGGCTAGTGCGACCGCGAGGTCGACCGTGTATGGAGAGAGGCGCCAGTCGTAGATGTCGGGGTTGAGCGTGCCGACGACATCTGTGATCGACGTCCCGTCGGGCAGCGCCTGCTCGTGGGCCCTTTCGGCGCTGTAGGCGGGAACGTCGCCGCTGGCAAGCAGTGCTCGCAACTTCTCCTTGGCGGTTACACAGAGCACGCCGACGCCCGCCGCGAGTGCGGCTGCATGGATCGTGGTCGCGCGCAGGAAGCCGGGATCTGTGACCTGGACCTCGAGGCCGTCCTGAGTGCGGTAGTGGTTTCCGGCTATTCCATTTCGCGCGGCGCTGACGCCGGTCACGATTGTGACGTTGTTCGGGTTGGTGAACGTCGGCACCTGAGCGCGTCCGAGCGCATAGCTGCCTCCACTCAAGATCGCCTCGCCGAGACGCGGCATCAGCTGCCGCTCGAGCGCGTCGTCGACGTATGCAGGATCCCAGCCATCTGCGCAGATAGCGAGGATCTTCTGGTCCGGAGCCGAATAGATGCGGTCGTTGGCGGCGAACCGGATGCTCATCTAAAACATGACTATACAAGTTGAGGCGCGGGGCCAGAGGGCGCGCGGTGGCGGACATGTAAAACTCGTGAGAACAAGCACCCAAGCGCCCGCAAAAGGACTTGTATATACAAAAGTGCGAGCAGCAACCCGAACCATCGAGACTGACGTTTGCGTCGTCGGCGCCGGCATCGTCGGGCTGGCGCATGCTCTGGAGGCCCGTCGGCGCGGGCTGAGCGTCGTCGTTCTCGATCGCGATGAGCGCGCCGTCGGTGCCAGCGTGCGCAACTTCGGGCATCTTTTCTTTTCGAGTGTCGCCGACGGTGAGGCGCAGGAGCGCGCGGCCGTCTCACGTGAGCGTTGGCTCGAGTTGGCCCATCGCGCACGGCTGTTCATGGCAGAGGCCGGCACGCTGATCGTCGCCCGCCATCGTGACGAACTCGCGGTCATGGAGGAGCTGGCACAGCAACCGGCACGGAACGCACGGATGCTGAGTACCCGAGAAGTCGGTGAGCTGGCCCCGATCCCCGCCGATGATGTGGTGGGCGGCCTGCACGCCACGGACGATCTGCGCGTCGACCCGCGCGGGGCTGTCGCGGGCCTGGCAGCCCTCCTCGCTCAAGACCCGGAGGCCCGGCTGGAATGGGGCACATATGTTGATGATGTCGAGGAGGGTCTGGTCCACGCCGGCCGGTTGGAGGTCCGCGCGCCTGCGATCGTCGTCTGCCCCGGTCCCGGCTTTCGTTCGCTTCCGCCTGTGCTGCGTGGCGAGCTGGGGGAGCTGACCCTGTGTCAGCTGCAGATGCTGCGACTTGCGGCGCCGACCGGACGCCGCTACCAGCCCGCGCTGGCGACAGGGCTCAGTCTGATCCGGTATCCGGCGTTCGCGGCGCGTGAGAGCGTTGCCGCACTGCGGGAGCGGCTCGAGTTGGAGAAGGCTGAGTTCATCGATCGTGGGATCCATCTGCTCGTGACCCAGTTGCCGGACGGCGACCTGATCGTGGGTGACACACATACGACTGGAGACACGCTCGCGCCGTTCGCCGACGAGCGCCTGTACAACCTGTTGCTCGAGGAGGCACGGGCGCTGTTGGGAATCAAGCCGGAGGTACGGCAACGCTGGCAGGGCGTGTACCCGGTGGTCAGGAAGCCTTCCGGGAGCGACTTCCACATCACGGCCCCGCTACCGGGTGTGCGTGTGGTCGAGAGCGTCGCAGGGGTCGGGATGACGCTCTCGTTCGGGCAGGCGCCGATCGTGCTGGATGACCTACTGGAAGGTCACGACACGAGCGCCAGTCCGACCCCCGCGCGCGGCAGCGCCGCGCGATTGTGAATCGTGATCGCGAAGTAGTCGCCTCGGTAGGTGTCGACCGAGAACTCAAGCGCGCGGCCGTCCGGATTCAGCACGCGGCGACGCACCTCGAGTAGCGCCGCGCGTCGGCCTATGCCCAGCAGCGATGCCTGGTCGGCGCTTGCGACGATCGAGGTGATCGTCTGCTCGGCCTCGTGAAACATGACTCCGCGAGCGGCCAGCTGGGCGTAGACGGATCCGTGGTCGAGGTCGCAGTCAAGGAGCATGCGTCCGACCGGCTCGACGAAGCTTGAGAGCTCGACCATCGCGGGCTCGCCGTCGAGCAGTCGCAGGCGGCGGTATTGGAACACCTGATCCCCGGGCTCCAGTCCGAGCTGGTCGACGGTGACCGCATCCGCCGGACGTCGCACGAGCTCCAAGGAACGCGCGCCGGGTACTCGGCCGATCCCCTCCGCCCAGGCCGAGAATGAGATCAGCTCGTCGAAGCTCTGCGTCAGAGTCGGCCGCGCGACCACCGGCCGGCGACCACGGCCGCCCGTGATCAGACCTTCGGCCCGCAGCGCGGCGAGGGCCTGCCGCACCGTCCCGCGGGAAACCGAGAAGGCGGCCGACAGGTCCGCCTCCGAGGCGATCGCGGAATCTGGGGCCAGCTCACCCGACTTGATCTGCGAGCGCAGCTTCGCTGCGATCATGGCGTGCCGCGAACTGTGTTCGCTGCCCTTTGGCATTGCGCTCATTCTGTTCGCTCAGAATTCGATCGGCTCTGCGAGTCGTACCGGCGTCCCGGGGGAGGGGGGAGCCTGCGTCTCGTGTACCGCTGGCCCGAGCGGCAGTTGCATCCAGAGTACGTCCTGCCAGCCGCCGCTGGTAAAGCCGACCCGGTGATAGACGCCGACCTCCTCGAAGCCAAGTGCGCGGTGCAGGCCCACGCTGGCCGGGTTCGGGACCGTGATGCCGGCGAGCACGGTCCTGTACCCCTGCTCTGTCAGCAGGGCGAAAAGCGGCTCATAGAGGGCTCGACCGAGCCCGCGACCACGGTGGCCAGGGCCGAGGTAGACGCTGACCTCCGCTGTCCACCGATAGGCGGGGCGCTCGCGGTGCGGCCCGGCGTAGGCAAAACCCGCAATCTGCCCCTGATCCTGCGCCACCAGGAACGCATGCGTGCGGCTGACCTGGGCGATCCGACGCTGGAACGCGACCACGGAGGGTGCGGCGTCCTCAAAGCTCGCGGGGGTGTTGTCGGCGAAGGGCCCGTAGACCGCGAGACAGCCGGCGGCGTCCAGCATGGGGTCGGCATGGCGGATCAGCATGCCGTCAGGCTAGCCTGAGCCAGTGCCGCGTGATCACGACATTGTGCTGCTGGGCGCGACCGGGTTCGTCGGCGAACTCACGGCCGAGTACCTGTCGGCGCACGCACCAGCAGGTGCGCGTCTGGGAATCGCCGGCCGTAACCGTGAGAAGCTGGAATCCCTGCGTGAGCGGCTCGGTCGAGGAGACCTGGCTCTGATCGTTGTCGACGTCGGCGAGCAGGCTGGCGTGACGGCCCTGGCGGAGTCAACGAGGGTCCTGGTCTCGACGGTCGGGCCGTATCTGCTGTACGGCGAGCCGGTTGTTGCGGCCTGCGCAGCCGCGGGCACTGACTACCTCGATCTCACCGGTGAGGCCGAGTTCGTCGACCTCATGTACCTGCGCCACCATGCCGGCGCCCGCGCCAGCGGCGCGCGGCTTGTGCACTCCTGCGGGTTCGACTCGGTTCCCTACGACCTCGGCGCGCTGTTCACGGTCCTGCAGTTGCCGGGCGAGGTCCCTGTGCAGCTGAGCGGGTACGGCTCGGCCAACGGCTCGATCTCAGGCGGCACCTTTCAGTCGGCGCTGATGATCATCGGACGGCTCAAGGAGGCCGGGCGCGTGGCCCGCCAGCGCCGCGCGGTCGAACGCAACGCCGACGACGGACGGATCGCTGCCGGCCGCAGCGTCCATGGTCGGCCGGGCCGGGCGCGCCGCGAGCCGCTAGCCGGCGGCTGGGTCGTTCCAGCGCCGGTGATCGACCCGCAGCACGTGCTTCGCACGGCGCGACTCGATCCGACCTACGGCCCCGATTTCTCCTACTCGCATTATCTGGTGACCGGGCGGCTGTGGCGAACCGCTGCGCTGGCGGCGGGCGTCATTGTGATCGGCCTGCTCGCGCAGCTCGAAACGACGCGCAGGCTGGTCGGGAGGCTCAGGCGCCCCGGGACCGGGCCTGACGCCGAGCGTCGGGCGCGATCGAGCTTCCGGGCCCGCTTCGTGGCCGACTACGGCAAGGACGGCGCTGAGCGACTGATCACCGAGGTCCGTGGCGGCGATCCCGGTTACGGCGAGACCGCGAAGATGCTGTCGGAGGCGGCGCTGCGGCTCGCGTTCGACGACGACCTGCCGGAGCGCGGCGGCGGTCAGTGGACACCGGCGCTGGCGCTGGGTCGCGGCTACATCGACCGCCTCGTTCGCGCTGGGATCGAGTTCGTCGTCGTCGAGCCGCCTGAACAGGTGTAACAACTTCGGCACATTCCTTGGTGGAGCGGCCGCCGGGGCCTAGCTTGGGCGCATGCGAGACGCTGGTAAGCGAGAGGCTGGTAAGCGGTTCACCGGAGTGGTTGGTGCGGCGCAGGGGGTTGGTGCGGCGCAGGGGGTTGGTGCGGCGCAGGGGGTTGGTGCGGCGCAGGGGGTTGCCGAGTCGGCTCGAAGCGTCGTCGTGGCCGACTCTGTCGACGTTTATGCAGATATTCGACACAAACGTCGACAGAGTGGCCAGGTCATCGCGCTGCTCGCGGCGCAGCAGCACGGCGCCGTGTCCGTGGGGCAGCTGATCGATGCTGGCCTGACGCGTCATCAGGTCGCAGACCTCGCGGCTGATGGCCGGCTCCACCGGGTGTATCGGGGCGTGTACGCGGTCGGCCATCTCAAGCTCTCGCGCGACGGCCGCCTGATGGCCGCGCTGCTCTCTGCGGGAGACGGAGCCTTCCTCAGTCACCGCACGGCTGCGGCTCTGCACGGCCTGCGCAACTTGAACCTGCGACGGATCGACGTTACCCGTGCCGGGTCCGCGGCGCGCCGGCGTCCGGGCCTCAGCGTTCATCGCACGACGCGGCTCCCCGTCAAGGGTGAGATCACGACCATCAACGGTCTGCGAGTCAGCACCGTCCCGCGACTGCTGGCCGAGCTTGCTCGGACCGAAAGCGCCGACGGTCTCAAACGGATGCTGGCGGAGGCGGTACGCAGGCGCGCGATCTCGCACGAGACGATGAGGGCCACGATCGACCGGTATGCCGGATCGCCTGGCATCGGGCGGCTGAACGCCGTCTACTGTGCGTACCGACCGCGGCCGGACCGGAAGTCCGAGCTGGAGCGCGACTTCGATCGTCTGCTGGACAGGCATCCGGAGATCCCCGAACCACTGCGGAACGAGGTGTTCGGGCCGTGGGAGCTCGACTATTTCTGGCCGGCGCACCGCGTCGTGCTGGAACTTGACGGCCGCCCGTACCACCTCGTCGTCGAACAGATCGAGCGGGACCGGCTGAAGGATGCCTATCTGCTCGCGCGCGGTCTGCGGCCCCTTCGCGTCACCGATATGCGTTTCAACGATGATCCAGAAGGCGCGATATCCGACCTGAAGTCGGTACTCAAGCTGGATAAGCCGGACGACGCAAAAGTCGGGCAGTCTCACGGTCAACTTGAGGGTTAGACAACCGCGGCGCCACAACGACTCAGGGGCGCCCCCGCAAGCCACGACCGAACCGGACGCGAGATTATGTTGTTCTTACGGACGTAACGTCATCCTCGGAGTCCGATGCGCATATTGGTTGTTGAAGATGAGCAGCGCCTGGCCGACGCGATTGCTCGCGGTCTGCGCCGAGAGGGCATGGCCGTGGACATTGCCGGCGATGGTGCCGACGCACTGACCAAGTCGCGGGTCGTTCGTTATGACGTGGTGGTGCTGGATCGTGATGTGCCCGAGGTCCACGGCGATGATGTCTGTCGCCAGGTGCGAGTCGAGCGGCCGGAGACGTCGATCATCATGCTGACCGCCGCCGGCGAGCTTGAGGACCTTGTCGAGGGGTTGTCGATTGGCGCAGACGACTATCTGCCAAAGCCATTCCGCTTCGCAGAGCTGGTCGCGCGGATCCGGGCGCTGGGTAGGCGAACCGTCCCCAGCCGGCCGCCGCTGCTGTCACACGCCGACCTGGAGCTCGATCCGGCGCGGCGCAGCGTCATGCGCGCGGGTGAGCCGGTCGATCTGACCCGCAAGGAACTGGCCGTGCTGGAAGCGCTGATGATGGCCGACGGCGCCACCGTCTCCTCCGAGACACTGCTCGAGCGAGTCTGGGACGAGCAGACCGATCCGTTCACGAACGTGGTACGCATGACGATCATGACCCTGCGGCGCAAGCTCGGTGACCCGCCGGTGGTGGAAACCGTGATCGGCGTCGGGTACAGGATGGCCTGAGGAACCGGGACGACGGCGATGAGGCTGCGGCTTCCCACACGCACGATCCGGTTGCGCCTGACGCTGATCTACGGCGCGGTCTTCCTCGTGAGTGCCGTCGCGATGCTGACCATCGGGTACCTGCTCGTGCGCCACGACCTGCACCACCATCATCGCTTCCGCAACGACCTGAACCAGAACGACCCGGCCCTCTACCGGTCGATATACGGCGCCCCGCCCCAGCCATCCAGCCCGCCGCCTTCAAGCTCGGCGCTGCGCGCGTTCCAGGCCGGTTATCGCCAGGCTGTGTCCACGGCGCTGCACAGGCTGCTGCTCGAGTACATCGCTGCGCTCGTGGTCATGACCGGGGTCTCAGTCGCCCTCGGCTGGTGGATGGCCGGGAGGGCGCTGGCGCCGCTGCGGGCGATCACCGCCACCGCGAGGCGTGTCTCCGGGGTCAACCTCGGCGAGCGCATCGCCCTGCAGGGACCGGATGATGAGCTCAAGGAGCTGGCCGACACGTTCGACGGCATGCTCACTCGGCTCGACGCGGCATTCGCGAGCCAGAAGCACTTCGTCGCCAACGCCTCACACGAGCTGCGCACGCCGCTCGCGATCATGCGGACCGAGGTGGACGTGACACTCGCGGATCCACGGGCGAGCACCGGAGAGCTGCGGGCGATGGGTGAGGCGCTTCGCGAGACGATCGACCGGAGCGAGTCGCTGATCGCGGCGCTGCTGTTCCTGGCCCGCAGCGAGGGTGTGCGCGGGGTCGAGGAACCCGTTGATCTGGCCGAGCTGGCCGGGGGTTGCATCACCGATCTGCACCGCAGCGCGGAGGCTGCCGGCGTCACCATCACCGCCGATCTGACACCGGCGGTTGCGCTCGGCGACTCCGCCCTGCTCGAGCGAATGCTGGCCAACCTCGTGGAGAACGGGATACGTCACAACCTGGCCGGCGGCGCGCTCAGCGTGGCCACCTGCAGCTCGAACGGGATGGCGGAGGTGCTTGTCCGCAACGGCGGGGCGGTGATCGATCCGAGCGACGTGCAGGCGCTGACCGAGCCGTTCCGACGTTTGAATCGCACCGCAGGCGGCTTCGGCCTAGGCCTCTCGATCGTCCGCTCGGTTGCCGAGATCCATGGTGGGACGCTCGAGTTGACGGCCCCGCCAGATGGCGGCCTGCAGGTGCGGGTGCGGGTACCGGCGGCTCCGACGACACCTGCGCCGGAGCCGGCGCGGCCCGAGCGCCACCGCCAGTCAATGCTCCATCGCTGACTCCGTGTAGGCCTCGGATAAAGACACCGGGTCGCGGCCATGCCGTGGTCCGGCCGACTTACGCAGAGATGACGTAGCAGCCTCTTCGAAGTCGCGCAGAAAGGTGGCTTTTGCAGGCGATTTCTGAAGCTCCGGGACTCAGGGCCGCATGCTGTCAACTCTTCGGATCCTCGCGGAAATTTCTAGGAATCGGTCCGTAGATTCGCTGCCATGGATCACGATCGGAGCCGGCGGTCAGTGCGACCGTGGTACATCATCTCGCTCGCGGCCGCAGCGGCCGCGGTCATCGCTTTGGGCATCACCCAGCTGGGTCGCCCACGACCAGTGCGGCACGTACATCGAAGGAGACGGTCACGGCCGCGAAGGGCGTCGTGCAGGCAACCGTCTCCGGCAGCGGCGAGGTCGAGCCGGGGGTTAGCGACACCCTCAACTTCGGAACCTCCGGCACGCTTCAGACGCTCAACGTCAAGGTCGGCCAGCATGTCAAGAAGGGGCAGCTGATCGCGACGCTGGATCCCTCCTCGGCTGAGCTGACGCTGAAGGAGGCGGAGGCGAACCTGACCGCCGCCAAGGAGAACCTGAGCGAAGTCGAGGGTGGCGAATCAACAGGCGGCTCGTCCAACGGCAGCTCGACTGACTCCACCGACAGCAATTCCACCGACGGATCCTCGTCAACCACGGTCGATGACACGACCATCGAATCCGAGGCGGTTTTCGCCTCCTATGAGCCCGGCGCGACTACCGCCGACACGACGACGACAACAGTGACGGGCACGACCACAACCGGCACTGCAACGACTACGACGCCGGCTACGACAACGCCGTTGACGACCACCAAGGCGGCGACGACCAATACGTTGACCGCAACCTCGACCGTGCCTGATACGAGCACGACCAGGACGGCCACGAAGGCACCGACCAAGACCTCAACCAGGACGACGACATCTGGCAGTCGCCGTACCACTCCGACGACAAGCACCTCGAGCAAGGCGCCGTCGGCCACCTCGACCAAGACGCCGTCGGCCAGGTCGAGCGAGCGGTCGTCGTCGACCGCCACCGGGGCCTCAAATGCCTCCGTAGACGGCACGACCACCACCAGCAAGCCGACCGAGTCCGAGATCGAGCAGGCCCAGATTGCGGTCGACGAGGCGCGCGCGAGTGTCAACTCGGCCAGGAAGGCACTTGCCGAGACCAGGCTCTACGCCCCTGCCAAGGGAAGGATCGCGTCGCTGTCTGACACGAGCATCGGTGCCTCGATTTCCAGCGGAAGCGACTCAGCGTCCGCGACGTCGAGCAGCAGCGACAGCTCGAGCGCGGCCAGCACCGAGAGCACGGGCAGCACCGGCAGCACCGGCTTCGCCGAGCTGATCAACGACGACACGATGTCGATGACTGTCTCACTCAGCGAGGACGACATCTCGAGCGTCAAGGTCGGTCAAGTGGCCACCGTCTCGATCACCGCTCTCAGCGGCGTCGAGCTGGCCGGGCACGTCAGCTCGATCTCGCCGCTTGGCTCTGACAGCGACGGCGTCGTCAGCTACGACGCGACGATCACCGTCACACAGAGCAACCCGAAGGTGCTGCCGGGGATGAGCGCCACGGCGGCGATCATCACCCAACAGGCATTCGGTGTGACGATCCCGAGCGACGCGATCACCGGCAGTGGCTCGAGCGCCACCGTGCAGCTCGTCAGGAGCAACGGCTCAGTGGTGACGCAGCCGGTCGTCGTCGGGATGAAGGGCACCTCGCGGTCGCAGATCGTGAGCGGGCTGCGGGCCGGGCAGCAGGTGCAGATCACGATCACACTGCCGTCGCTCGGCAGCAGCGGGGCCTCGACGACCAGCACCACCAGCTCCACCAGCGGGTTCGGCTCCGGCGGATTCTCGGGCGGCTCCGGTGGCTTCAGCAGCGCTCGCGCCGCCTTCTTCGGCGGCGGAGGCGGGGCTCCGTGAGCAGGCGTGGTCCACACGGACCCGTCATCCAGGTGAGTGACGTTCGCAAGACGTATGAGCTGGGGGACATCTCGGTTCACGCGCTCCGCGGTGTCAGCGTCGATATCGAGCGTGGCGAATACCTCGCGATCATGGGCCCCTCTGGCAGCGGCAAGAGCACGCTGATGCACATCCTCGGATGCCTCGACACGCCGACGACCGGCACCTATCGGCTCGACGGCGTCGACGTGCGGGGCGTCGATGAGGATGACCTGTCGGACCTGCGCAACCGCTACATCGGCTTCGTGTTCCAGTCGTTCAACCTGATCCCGCGCACGCGGGCGATCGCCAACGTAGCACTGCCGCTGCAGTACGCAGGTCTGTCGAAGTCGACCAGACTCGAGCGGGCGAGGACGGCGCTCGCGTCCGTCGGACTCACCGACCGCGCCGCCCACCTGCCCTCGGAGCTCTCAGGCGGTCAGCAGCAGCGCGTCGCGGTGGCGCGGGCGCTTGTCACCAACCCGGCGTTGATCCTCGCCGATGAGCCGACCGGCAACCTCGACACCCACTCGACCACCGAGATCCTCGACGTATTCGGGCGGCTCAACCGCCAGGGGCGCACGATTGTCCTGATCACCCACGAGGAGGAGGTCGCGGCCCACGCCCGGCGTGTGATTCGTCTGCGCGATGGGCGCATCATCGACGACCAGCGCACCGACCAATCGGCGGAGCTGGTCGCATGAGCGAGACCCTGTCTGTGGCATTGACGGGCCTGGGTGCAAACAAGCTGCGGACCGGCCTGACGGTCCTCGGTCTGATGATCGGCGTCGGCTCGGTGATCGTTCTGATCGCCGTGGGGACCGGCTCGTCGGCGGCGATCCAGGCCCAGATCGACGCGCTCGGCGCCAACACACTCACGATCAGCGCCTCGCCGAGCATCGGCGGGTTGTTCGGCCAGAGCTCGAGCGCGGGGCTGACGCTGCAGGACGCGTACGCGCTCGAAAACCACTTCAGGGCACCCGATGTCAAGAGCGTGGCTCCGGTCGTCAGCGCGTCCGACGTGACTCTGACCTATGGGTCCTCGACCTTCGAGCCGTCGACCTTCGTCGGTACCACGCCCGCGTATGAGTCGGCGCGCGACTACGCGATCGCCGAAGGTCGCTGGTTCACCAGGAAGGAGGTCAAGGGCAGGGCGGATGTGCTGGTGATCGGCCCGACCGTCGCTCAGGAGCTCTTCGGCGGCAGCGATCCTGTCGGGCGGAGCGTCGAGATCGACAACACCAGCTTCGAGATCATCGGGGAGACCGCCGAGAAGGGCTCGAACGGGTCCACAGATCTCGACGACATCGCAGCGGCGCCGATATCGACGGTTCAGGAGCTGATCACCGGGTACGGAAGCATCGACCAGATTCTCGTGCAGGCTCAGTCGGCCGATGCGCTCAGCGCAGCTCAGACGGAGGTGACCGACATCCTCAACCAGCTCGACCCTGTGTCCGCGAGGTCCGACGAGTCCAGCAACTTCGAGGTCGTCAACCAGAGCTCGATCCTTCAGACCTCGAACTCCAGCAACAAGGTGTTCACCACACTGCTGGCCGAGGTCGCAGCGATCTCACTGCTGGTCGGCGGCATCGGCGTCATGAACATCATGCTCGTGTCCGTCACCGAGCGCACCCGGGAGATCGGGATTCGCAAGGCCGTCGGCGCCAGGCGCAAGGACATCCTCACGCAGTTCCTGGTCGAGGCGGTGCTGGTTTCCATCTTCGGCGGCGCCGCCGGCGTCGCGGCCGGGCTGATCGGCGGGCAGTTCACGATCGCCGGAGTCCAACCCGTGATCGCCCCGTACTCGATTGCCCTGGCGTTCGGCGCCGCGGTGTTGATCGGACTCTTCTTCGGAACCTACCCCGCGTGGCGCGCGGCGTCGATGCGGCCGATCGACGCGCTGCGGTTCGAGTGAGACAGCAATGACCGACCAGGAAGCTGCACCAGGCATGGAACGCACTGAACACATGGATCCAGAGGACGCCGAGATGAACGCAAGCCCCCCGCAGCCACCAGCCGCGGAGCCCTTCGATGACTACGAGGACGAGGTTGGCTTCGGCGATGAGCCGCTGCCGGCCCGGCCGCGGACGAGATATCTGACCCCGCTGACGGCGGCGCTGATGGCGCTGATCCTCGGCGGCGTCGGGTTCTTCGTCGGTGTGCGCGTGGAGAAGTCGAAGACCTCGAGCGGAACCGGAACGTCGGCGTTCACGGGTGGGTTCCCGGGTACCCGTGACCTCACTTCCGGTGGCACCGGCGCCAGCAGGTCGTCGAGCTCGGCCTCCGGTCGCTCCAGCAGGTTCGCGGCAGCCGGCGGCGTCGGCGCTGCGGGCGGCTTCGGCGGCGCGGGCGGCGCCACGGTCGGCTCGGTGTCGAGCGTGAACGGGAGCACGATCTACGTGAAGGAGACGAACGGCAACACCGTCAAGGTGAAGCTCAACAGCGCGACCAAGGTGACCAAGAGCCAGAGCGTCTCCAGGAGGAAGCTGAATCCGGGGGACAGTGTGGTGATTCAGGGCAGCGCCGGCTCCAGCGGCACGGTCGAGGCGACCTCCGTCACCGATTCCGGCGCCGCCGCAGCTCGTCAAGCGCCTCATCCTCCAGCGGCTCGAGTTCGAGCTCCAGCACCTCATCGGCAATCAACTCCCTATTCGGCAGCTGATCCAGATCTGCGGTTATGAAAGGACTGACTGAAACCATGAGACCAGCAAAACGCGCGCCCCGAGGCGCCGCCGTGATACTCGTCTCGCTGGCGGCGGGCTTGGGAGTTGCCGCCTGCGGTTCCAGCTCCAATACCGCGTCGAGCCAGAACGCCAGTGCGACATCGGCGCCACGAGCCTCGAGCCGTCACGCGCCTTTGAGGCCTGCCTCAAGCAGCACGGCGTGACCCTGCCCAGACGTGGGGCGGGGGGCTTCGGCGGCGGCCGTCCAGCGACCGGCACCGGTACTTCACAGCCCCGAGCGGCGGCTCGGGGACCCCACCGACTGGCGGCTCGAGGACTCCGTCGACCGGCGGCGGGGCGCCGCCGACCGAGTGGTGGCGGAGGCTTCTCGGGCGGCAGTGGGTTCGCGGCCGGCAGGGGTGGATTCGCGGCCGGCGGCGGTAACTCCAAATTCGCCAAGGCGATGAAGGCGTGCGGCTCGAAGCTCGGCAGGTCGGGCTTCGGCGGTCGCTTCGGTGGCGGCGGCTTCAAGAGGCGGCACAACGCCGAGCGGTGCCGCGGAGCCAAGACGCACTTCTCGGCGCGTCGCTGAAGTCGTTCGTGGCATGCGTGCGTAAGAACGGCTACACGGCGATGCCAGAGGCCAACTCCCGACGGAAAGTTCCCCAAGAGTATCGAGGCCAACTCGAAGTTCCAGCAGGCGGCGAGGAAGTGTTACAGCATCCTCTTCCAGTCGCCGGCGGAGCCTCCACGACCTCGACACGTCAACGACGTCATCCAGCACCTAGAGCAACGGCTCTGCCATGCGGGGGCGCGCATTGCTTGCGCGCGCCCCCGCGCCAGCTGCGTGCGGCTGCTTGCGGCTGGCGAGGCTGGCCGGCGGGGACTGCCGCGACAGACCGCAACTTGGCTCTGTCGACGTTTGTGAATCCATACGACACAAACGTCGACAGAGATCAGGCTGGCTCGCTGCCGCTCGCCCGGGTGGCGCAGTGTCGTCACAGAGCGTTACTCGCCGGGATAGCGAAGGCCGATCTGCTCGCGGACCTGATCCATCGTGCGCATGATCGCGACCGACTCGCCAGCGGCAGGATCTCGCCTGAGAGCCTGCCGGCGGCGATCAGTCGCTCGATCTCATCAGCCTGGAACTGCATGCCGCGGCCGGGCACGTCGGACTCAAGCTCGAGCGGAGCTCATCCTGGGCGTCGTAGACGCGGAACGAGGTCGGGCGTGTACCAGACCGAATCGATCTCGATCCGGCCTTCGGTGCCGACGATCGACGGCGCGGTTGGGCCCGGCCGAGGCGCTCGACGGTGTAGAGCGTCGGCCATCCGGCCTTCCGCGTATCGCAGCAGGATGCCGGTCTCCGGCGTCGACGCCGGTCGACCTGAGCGTGGCGATCGCCCGCACCGGCTTCAGGGGTGCCGAGCAGATCGGAGGCGAATGAGATCGGGTAAACACCGAGGTCGAGCAGTGCTCCGCCACCCAGCTCCAATGAGTTCAGGCGGTCGGCCGGATCGTCGGAGAGCTTCTGCGTGTGGTCGGCGATCACCGCGCGCACGTCGCCGATCGCAGCGTCGGCAAGCAGCTTGCGGATGGCGATCATGTGCGGCAGCCAGCGAGTCCACATCGCCTCGAGGATCACGAGGCCGCGCTGCGGCCGCGAGCTCGACCAGACTCTGGGCTTCGCGCGCGTTGATCGTGAACGGCTTCTCGACCAGGACGTGTTTGCCCGCGTCAACGCAAGTGCCGCGTCGTCGTGATGGCGAGGGTGTGGGGTGGCGACGTAGACGATGTCCACGTTCGGGTCGGCGACCAGCGCCTCATAGCTGCCGTGCGCGCGTTCGATGTCCGAATCGGGAGGCGAAGGCTTCTGCGGTCTGCGCGGTACGCGAGCCGACGGCCGTGACAACGTGACCCGTCAGTTGCAGGTCAGCCACGAACGTCTGGGCGATCCAGCCGGTGCCGAGGATTCCCCAGCGGAGCGACGGGGCTGGGAGTTCTGACGTCGGCGTCCAGGCTGATGGGAGACCTACCGCTCATATCCCGGAACCTACCAGCGTGGGTTCTTACAAAGCTCTGCGATAGCGAGGGCAGGATCGATGACAGGGAGACACACCCCCGCACGCATGTTTCGACAGGAGAGCCTCAGACGCCATGACCCGCCTCAACAAAGTTCTACCGGTGATCGCAGGAGCGGTTGCTGGAGCCCTGATCGCGCTGTTGATCGCCAACGGCACGGCGGCTCCACCAAGACCGTGGTCGAGCAGATCACGACGTCGAGCGCCTCCAGCCAGAATTCGTCCTCGACCCAGGCCTCGTCCGCGATCCCCGCCTCTGACAGCGCGGCCGGGCGGGCTGAGGTCAACCAGATCTACAAGAAGGACAGTCCCGGCGTCGTCGACATCGACGTGAAGTCGATCAGCAGGGCAGCAACAACGGCGTTCTTCAGCACGCCGTACGCAGACCGAGTACGGCGAGGGCGCCGGCGTCGTCTACGACATGCAGGGCGACATCCTCACCGACGAGCACGTGGTCGCCGGTGCCAGCACGTGAACGTTCACTTCCAGGACGGCGTCACCGCCGCGGCCAAGGTGCTCGGCACCGATCCGTCGACGGACGTGGCGGTGATCAAGGTCAACGTCGAGCTCCTCGGAGCTGCATCCGATCGCGTTCGCGAACTCGAACGAGGCTCAGGTCGGCGACCCGGTCGTGGCGATCGGAAGCCCGTTCGGTCTGCCCGAGACCACCACCGCGGGCATCGTCAGCGCCGTCGGCCGCCCGATCACCGCGCCCAACAACTACACGATCCCAGGCGCGATCCAGACCGACGCGGCGATCAACCCCGGCAACTCGGGCGGGCCGCTGCTGGACGCCGCCGGCCAGGTGCTCGGTCTCAACGACCAGATCCAGACCAGCTCCGGCGACAGCTCGGGCGTCGGCTTCGCCACCCCCGGCAACGCGGACGTGCAGGTGGCGAAGACGATCATCGCGGGCAAGAAGGTCGAGCATCCGTATGTGGGCGTGTGTCTTGATGGACTCCTCCAGCGGCGGCGCTGAGATCGCCTCGAGCGGCGGCACCGTGCTCAGGCAGTGCGGTCGTGGCCGGCTCACCGGCCGCCAAGGCCGGCCTGCAGGCCGGGCGACACGATCACCACAGATCAACGGCCGCACGATCACCGGCAGCGACGGCTTCATCTCGACGATCAGCAACTACAAGCCCGGCGACACGGTCACGCTGACCGTCCGCGAGCCGAGCGGTCAGACCGACAAGCTCAAGGTCACGCTCGGGGTTCGTCCGGCCTCCGCGCCGACCGCTGGCTGAGCTCGATCGGCAGCGCCGATCGAGCGCGCAGGCCAGCCCTCAGCTGAACGTGGGCGGCGCGGACGCGCCCGCCAGCGTCCGCTCCATCAGCTCCGCGTGCACCGAGCGGGTGCGGCCGGACGCGGCGCTGCCAGACGCCGTCGGCGGCCGAGCGTCCAGGCGTTGGTGTCGTCGGCGAAGCAGCGGTCGAGCGTGTCGTTGAGTTCGGCGCGCAACTCGGGCCGCTCGATCGGCACGAGCAGCTCGACGCGCGTGTCGAGGTTGCGCGGCATCAGGTCCGCCGAGCCGATGTAGACGGCCTGCTCGTCGCCGAACTCGAACGTGTAGATCGCGCGAGTGCTCGAGGAAGCGGCCGACGATCGAGACGACGTTGATCGTCTCACTGACGCCGGGCACGCCGGGGGTCAGGCAGCAGATGCCGCGGATGTTGAGGTCGATCGGCACGCCGGCCTGGGAGGCGCGGTAGAGCGCCTCGATGCAGCGCTGGTCGACGAGCGAGTTCATCTTCATGCGGATCCGCGCGTGCTTGCCCTCGCGGTGGGCTGCGACCGTGCGCTCGATCAGCTCGATCAGCGGCTCGCGCATCGAGTCGGGGGCGACCAGCACCTTGCGCTCGCGGCTGGGGTGCGCGTAGTCCGGTCAGCGCGTTGAAGAGGTTCGCCACCTCCTGCCCGATCTCACGGTTGGTCGTGAAGAAGCCGAAGTCCTCGTACAGGCGGGCGTTGTTGGCGTGGAAGTTGCCGGTCCCGATCATCACGTAGTGGCGGACCTGGCCGTGCTCGCGGCGGACCACGAGGATCGTCTTGGCGTGGGTCTTGAGGCCCGGGATGCCGTGCACGACGTGCGCGCCGACCTCCTCGAGCTCGCGCGACCAGCGGATGTTCTGGCGCTCATCGAAACGCGCCTTGAGCTCGACCATGCAGACCGCCTGCTTGCCGTTCTCGGCGGCGGTGATCAGCGCCGGCACCAGCGCCGAGTCGTCCGAGGTCCGGTACACGGTCATCTTGATCGCGAGCACGTTCGGGTCGTCCGCGGCCTGCAGCACGAGTCGCTCGACGCTGGTCGAGAACGACTGGTACGGGTAGTGGACGAGGAACTCCGACTCACGCATCTGGGCGAAGATGTCAGGCTCATCGCCGGTGTCCTCGGCCCGCGGTCGCAGCGCGGGATGGGTGAGCGGCGTCCACGAGCTCTGGCGCAGTTCGGAGTGGCCCTCGAGCCCGACGATCTGCCAGAGGTCGGTGAGGTCGAGCAGCCCGGACTGCTCGTAGACCTCGTTGTCTGAGAGGTCGAGCCAGTCGATCAGCCGCGTCGCGCATGCCGGGCTCGATGTCAGCGCCGACCTCGAGCCTGATGACCTCGCCGAAGCGCCGGCGGCGAAGCTCGTCCTCGACCGCGGCCAGCAGGTCGTCGGCCTCGTCGGAGATGTCGAAGTCGGCGTCGCGCGTCACCCGGAAGAGGCTGTGGGAGACGACCTCCATTCCGGGGAAGAGCGCGTCGAGGTGGCGGGCGATGATGTCCTCGATCGGCATAAACGTGTCCTTCGTCGATCTCCACGAAGCGCGGCAGCACCTCCTTGGGCACCTTCACGCGCGCGTACAGCTCGGTGTCCTGAGCCGGGTCGTGCAGGTGCACCAGCAGGCTCAGGGAGAGGTTCGAGATGTAGGGGAAGGGCCGCCCGGGACCGATCGCGAGCGGCGTCAGAACGGGGAAGATGTGCTCGACGGAAATGGCGCTCGAGCTGCGCCGGCGATGCGCCCGACTCCTCACAGGAGACGATGCGGATGCCCTCGCGCGCGAGCGCCGGCCTGACCACCTCAGTGAACTGACGGGCGTGGCGAGCGTCGAGTTCGCGTACTCGCTTTGCAATCTCCTCCATCAGCCGTGTAGGCGTGAGACCGTCGACCGAACGCTTGTCGACCCGCGCCTCGATCTGACCGTGGACGCCGGCGACCCGGACCATGAAGAAGTCGTCGAGATTCGAGGTGTAGATCGCGAGGAACTTCAACTGCTCGAACAGCTGCTGGTGCGCGTCCTCGGCGAGCTCGAGCACGCGCCCGTTGAACTCGAGCCATGACAGCTCGCGGTTGATGTACAGGGAAGGGGCGTTGAGGTCGCTCGGCGTCGGCTCGGCGGAGTCGTCCTGGGCGCGTTCAAGCAGTGAGTCGGTCATTGGTGGTGTCTCCGCGTCGTCATCCGTCAGTCTCCGGAATGCCAGCAATCATGCCCAGTTCGGCCGGCGTCATCAGCAGGACCAGTTCACCGTGCCTGACCGCCGCGAGCCCGCCCTTCTTCATCTGTACTCGAGCGCCTGTGAGGTGGCGCAGCGCATCGGACATCGACGGATTGTGGCCGACCAGCAGAGCGTCCCCGTGGCCGGCCGCCAGGCGCTCACCATCCCAGTCGGCTCCGGCGAGCGCCGGCTCGGTCACGACCTCCAGGCCGAGCGGCTGGCACGCCAGTGCCGCCGTCTCCACGGAGCGACGCTTCGGGCTCGAAAGGCAGGTGTCGAGGTGGATGCCGAGGCGCTGCATCGCGATCCCGGCGATCTCGGCCTGGTGGATGCCACGCGTGGTCAGCGGACGCGCCTCGTCGGGCCGACCTTCGGCCGCTTCGGCATGGCGCAGGAGCCAGAGCACAGCGGAAGCTTACGACGCTCAGCGCCGCGGCCGACAAGGTTTCACCCGAACGCCACGATCTCAGCCGATCACCAGAGGCCGGTGAAAGGTTCGCTCGAATGCCTCGTCATCGCCGTAGCGCTCGACGCTCCAGCGCGGCAGCGTGAGGTCGCCCTCAGCCAGCAGGTGCAGCGCGACACCGTCTCCGTTGGTGCGCAGCCGCGCCTCGTTGACCGACTGATCGCGTCCGCGCTCGAGATGCTCGGCCAGCCGCAGGATCATGGCGCAGCGCTCGAGCATCTCCTCGTCGCCGGCGCGGCCGAGGCGCGCCCACTCGCCGAGCTTCGGCACACCCTTGCGGTGATACCGGGTCATCTGCGCGATCAGAGCGCGCTCGCGCGGGTCAAAGCCGGGCAGTTCGGCGCTGACGATCAGGTAGCGGGAGTGCTTGTGATGGTCGCCGTAGGAGATCGTCATGCCGACGTCGTGAAGCATCGCCGCCGCCCACAGCAGCTCACGTTCACCCTGCGCCGGCTCGAACAGGCCGCCATCGGCGAGCGAGTCGTGCATCTGCAGGGCCAGACGCGCGACATGCTCGGTGTGGGGGAGGTCGGACTCGTATTGGACGGCGAGATTGCGAACGGCCGCCTTGCGCACATTCGGGAACAGCGGCTCGGACTCCTCGAGGATCGTGCGCGCGAGAAAGATCCCGTCGCGCAGGCCGGCCTCGGAGGCCTCGATCCCGGCGAAGCCGCCGACCTCGACAACCGTCTGCAGGACCACCGCGGCGGCAAGGATGATGTCGCCGCGGCCCGGCTTGATGCCTGGCACGTTGCGCCGCCGGTCGACCGGCAGCGCCGCCAGCGTCGAGACGAGCCCATCGAGCGCGTCCGCGCTCAGCATCTGGCCCTGAATGCCGATGTCGATCCCTCCGGAGGAGCCGAACTCGACGCGCTGTGCAGCGGCCGCCAGGTTTCGTACGGCACCGCCGGTACCGACCAGCCGGCCACCGTGTCCGACGGGCCAGCCGGCGCCGTTGAGCTGATCGGCGATGTGATCGCGCAGGGCATTCAGATCGCGCTTGCGCGCGGGCCGCCGCGGGTCGCTGGCGAGGTAGGCCTCGGTCATCCGGATCGCACCGACCGGGAACGAGACCGATGCGATCTCATGGCGGTCCTCGACGCGGACCAGCTGCATGCTGCCGCCGCCGATGTCGAGCACCACACCATCGCTGATCGTGGTGCTGTTGACAGCCGCCACGTAGCCGTAGTGCGCCTCGGCCTCGGTGGAGAGCACCTCAACCGAGTACCCGGTCGCCTCGCGCACACGCCGCAGGAAGTCGTCGCGGTTGGTGGCGTCGCGGATCGCGCTCGTTGCAAACGCATGGACGTCGTGGACGCCGAGGCCGCTGGCGTGGCAGAAGCGTTCGAAGATCGCGAGCGTCTCAAGACCGCGGGCGATCGCGTTCTCCCCCAGCGCCCCGGTCGCCTCCATGCCCTCGCCGATCCGCACAGACTCGTAGAGCTCGTCCGTGCGCTTCCACCAGCGGGTCGGCTCCTGACCGTCATAGCTGTAGACGACCAGGCGCCAGGAGTTGGAGCCGAGATCGATCACAGCCACGTGCCGTGGGGCGACGCCCCCCTGCGAGGCCGCGCGCGTGGTCCGCCAACTCATGGACCCCATGATGCGCCCCGGGCCGGACACTGGGGCCGGTCTGTGAGCGTTCAGATGCAGTTGCCGGGTGGCGTCTTGGGGAAGCGAGGGGAGAAAGGGGGCAAAAATGCCCCCTTTCTCCCCTCGCTTCAGCTTCCGGCGCTATCGACTGGCTCGCCGCGCAGGAAGCGGATCCCGGTCAGGACCATCAGGATCGTCATCAGAGTGGCGCTACCGACGCACCACTCGCAGATCTCCTTGAGCGTGAACAACTCACGGTAGGTCAGGTACATGCTGAAGCCGAAGCCGATCAGCGCGACGCAGAAGCCGGCCGCGCGTCCCAACTCGCCTCTGACGAACAGCGAGCCGAGGATCGAGATGTAACCGAGCAGGCCCAGCAGCGCGACCGGGATGCCCGCGACCCGCGAGTAGACCGACGACTGCACCTTCTCACAGGTCGACGATCCGCCATTGTGAGCGCCCGAGCAGATCAGCGCCCCGAGGCCGTGATAGTGGACGTAGGTCAGGTATGACGCCTCGAGCGTTCCGATGATCGCGATCACCAGGATCGCGATCGTGAGCGCGTCAAAAGTCCTTGGGCTTGAGCGCGTGGCGGGCTGTGCCGACTCCGCCATCGCGCTCACTGGACTGCCTTGACCGCCGCTGCCAGGTCGCTATAGCTCGGGAAGTTGCCGTTGTCGACAAGCTCCTCGCCCTTGGGGCCCTTCATGATCAGTGAGGGCGTGCCCGGCAGGTTGGCCTGCGCATACGTGTTGTCAGCGGTGACCTGGTCCTGCAGCGCCGGGTCCTTGCGGTCCGTCTGCCAGGTCGGGATGCTGAGCCCGGTGACCTGGTTGGCTATCCCTGTCAGGAACGCATCGGTCGCATAGCCGCTGCCCTCGTCTCCCTGCTGGTGGTAGAAGAGATCGGCGTACTGCCAGAACTTGCGCTGGGTCCCGGCTGCGTATGCCGCGACCTGCTGCCGATTGAAGTTGGCCATGTCGTCGGCCTCGCTCATCTTGCTGCCGCAGGTGGCGGTGCACATCGAGCGGTATGTGACCTTGACGGTGCCCGGCCGCACCTGCTCCTTGACGAACTGCGGGAAGACGTCCAGGGTGAATTCCTGGCAGATCGGACACTCCAGGTCACCGAAGTACTCCATCGTGACCTTGGCATCGGAATTGCCCAGTGTTGTCTTGCTCTGGGGGATGCCCTTGTAGAGCGCGTCGACCTGAGCGATGATCTTCTGCTCGTTGGAGCCGGTCGCAAGGCCGGTTGAGGTCTTCGTGCCGGCGGGGGTACTGCTGCCACCACTGCTCGAGATCACGACCGCGACCACGACCACGATCACGGCGATCGCCACGACGCCGCCGATTATCTGGAAGCGACGCGTGCGCTGCTTACTGGCCATTGCCTGCTGTTCCTGGGCCACGCGCGCGGCGCGTGCCTGCTCCTTCTGATCCTTACGGGACGCCATGGGCGGCCACAATACTGGTTGACCGTAAGAGCTTGCTCAGAAGCTGGACGCGCCGATGTGCGTGCCGGGCCGGCGCTGATGTGGGTGTCCGGCAGGCGCCGATCTGGGTGTCCGGCAGCAGAATCCGCTGCACTTTGCTTGTAAAGATCTTGTGACCGCGGCCGCGACGGGCCACCCGCTGCCGTCCGCGGGCATTATGCTGCAGCGATGCCGCCAGAACTGAGCGACGCGCCGGTCCCCGGCGTGTCCCATGCCCCCGGGCAGCGTGTCAACAGCCGCCTGCGCCTGGCGGTTGTCGATCGCGATCCCGGTTTCACGCAGGTGCTGTCCAACAGGCTCGAGGCGCGCGGCTGGGAGCTGCGGGCGCTGTCGAGCGCGGTCACCGCGGACGCGCTCGTCGGGATGCGACTGAATGCGCTGGTCGTCGACCTGGCGATTCTCGGCCCCGGCAGCTGGGAGTACATCGAGCGGATCTGCTCGCGACTTCCCGGGCTGGCCGTGATCGTCTGCACGGGACCGTCATCGGTGGCGCAGCGAGTGCGCGGGCTGCGGCTCGGTGTCGACGCCTGGATGAGCAAGCCATGCCACGCCGAGGAGCTGATCTGCGTGATCGAGGCGGCCATCCGCCGCCACCGCCGCAACGAGATGCCGCAGCTCGAGGGCTCGATCAGCTTCGGCGAGATCACGGTGCGCCCAGACCTCTATCAGGCCTACCGCGGCGAGGCGAGCCTCGAGCTCACCGCTCGGGAGTTCGAGATCCTGCAGCTGCTCTCGCAGGCGGGACGTGTGCTCAGGCGCGAGGAGATCTACGAGCGCGTGTGGGGCTACGCGATGGCCCACGGTGACCGCTCGGTGGACGTGTTCGTCCGAAAGCTGCGCCAGAAGCTGCGCACGGCCTCGCCGGACTGGAGCTACATACACACGCACTTCGGTGTCGGCTACCGCTTCGCGCCCGAGCTCGACGGCGGCGAGAAGGCTGCGGATGCGCAGGCAGCGGTCGCTGCGACGGCGGCGGTTGTGGCCGACGCCGACCCTCAGTCTGAGCTCGCGCGCGCACTCGTCGCCTGAGCGCCTGCCGGAGTTCAGAGGCGGCGGCCGCCGGCAGCTGAAGCCGCTGTGCTCCAGCGGGAGCAACAGCGGCAGCTGAAGCCTGTGATCACAGGGTGTTCACAGGTGGTTCACGGATCGGTAACGCGGGTCACCGGTTTCCAGCCGACCATCAGTTCATGTGCGCGAGCATCGTATCCCGGTCCGAGACGCTCAAGCTCGGACCGTTGGAGATCACGCCCGACGAGCATCTCGCCCGCGCCGACGGTCACGCCCTGACGCTGTCCATTCGCGAGCTGCAGCTGCTCACCGAATTGGCCCGCCGAGCCGATCGGATCGTCTCCCGTGAGGAGCTGTTCGAGCTCGTCTGGGGCCGCCCGATGCGAGCCGGCGACCGCTCGGTCGACGTCTACGTCCGCAAGCTGCGCGTGAAGCTCGACGCGGCCCTGCCGGGATGGGAGTTCATCCACACGCACTTCGGTCTCGGCTATCGGCTGGCGGCTGAGGAGCGGCGCCAATAGGCCTCTCCGCGATCGGTGGTGTCCTGCGTGCGATGATTGCTGCTCCACCGATCGGAGAGGATCGCGCGTAGGCGATGACGGACGCCGACAAAGCAACCAGCCGCCGGACCGGGAGCGAGCATCGAACCTGGTTCCGTGATGAGCTCAAGCGGCTCGAGGATCAGGTGCTGGGTGGCCTGGACCTGGTCGTGTCGCAGCTGGATCGCGCGCTCGAGGCGATCGAGTACCAGGATGTCGAGCTGGCGGCGATGGTCGCCGCCGATGACCGTCGGATCGATGGCCGCTACGTCGAGGTGCACCAGGGCGTGCTCTCGCTGCTCGGACGTCAGGCGCTGTTCCTCGACGATCTGCGGCTGGCGGCGGCGGTGCTGCACAGCATCCGCTGCATCGAGCGGATGGGGGACCAGTGCGCGAACATGGCCAAGCTGGTGCCGCTGTCCGGTTACGAGGCGCCGAAGGACCAGACGATTCTCGAGCTGATCGAGCGCATGGGTCTGGCGGTTCGCCAGGAGGTTCTGCAGACGCGCGACGCGCTGGAGACTCGCCACGTCTCACTCGCCCGCGACCTGCTGCGCCAGGACGCCGAGGTAAACCGGCTCAACCGTGACATCTTTCAACGCGCGGTCGAGGTCGGCGACGACCCGGAGCTGCGCGAATGGGCGATGTTCATGGTGCTGGTGGCGCGCTGCCTGGAGCGGGTCGGCGACAATGCGGTCGGAATCGCCGAGCAGACGCTGTTCGTCGTGACCGGTCTGTATCGCGAGCTCGAGGAGAGCGACGTCGAGAGTCCGTGAAGCGCGGCCTTGCCCGATTGAAGGTGCTCGGCGGCCGATTCTTGGCCGCGGGGCCAAAGACCGGAATTCGGGCGCAGGCGACGATTCTGCGCGTGAAGGCGCCACGGCTCAGCCAGATCGTCGCGTTCGGCGGCGGTGGGTTCTCGATGGAGTGGGGGAACACCCTGCTCGACGACTACGTGCTCGGGCTCGCGGACGCGCGCCGTCCGCGAGTCTGCTTTTTGCCGACGGCCAGCGGCGATGCCGACCACTACGTCGTGCGCTTCTATCGAGCCTTCTCGTCCGAGCGCTGCGAGCCCTCGCACATCTCGCTGTTCCGCCGCGAGACAGGCGTCGGCGATGCGCGGGAGCACCTGCTTGCGCAGGATCTGATCTACGTCGGCGGTGGCAGCCTCGTGTCGCTGCTGGGGACCTGGCAGGCACACGGATTCGATCAGATCCTGCGTGAGGCGTGGGCGGCGGGGGTGATCCTGTGCGGCGGCTCGGCAGGTGCCCTCTGCTGGTTCGATCACGCGCTGAGCGGCTTCCATGAGGGCCCTGCGAGGGTGATCGATGGGCTCGGCTGCTGCCGTGGAGCTGCGCGGTTCATTTCAACGAGGAGCAGGGCCGGCGTGAGTCGTTCCTCAGCGCTGTGGGTGGCGGGTTGCCGGCCGGTTACGGAGCGGGCGACTCGGCGGCGCTGCACTTCATCGGCACCGAGCTGGCCGAGGTCGTCTCCTCACGTCCGCAGGCCTCAGCCTCGCTGGTCTCGCGCACCAGCGGCGGCGAGGTGAGCGAAGAGCGGCTGCCGGTTCGCTACCTCGGGGCATCGATCCTCGACGAGCTTGCCGGCGCCACCGCGGTGGCCGCCTGAACGTGAGCGCCGCCGCCGGCAGCGAGTCGCATGATCCGCGGCGCATCCTGGCGATGGGCGGCGGCGGGTTCACGATGCCCGAGCATGACCAGAGCGACGCGCTCGATCGATTCGTGCTGGAGCTGACCGGCAAGGAGGTGCCCCGGGTCTGCTTCCTGCCGACGGCCAGCGGTGATCCGCGGGATCAGGTGACGCGCTTCTACGAGCGCTTCTCGGAATGGCGGTGCGAGCCGAGCATGCTGTCGCTGTTTCACCTGGGGCGTGATCGGGTCGATCCGATCGACCACATCCTCTCGCAGGACGCCCTGTACATCGGCGGGGGCTCGATGCGCAACATGCTCGCGATCTGGCGCGAACACGGGATCGACGATGCGATGCGGACCGCCTGGGATCGCGGAATCGTGCTCGCGGGCCTGAGCGCCGGCGCGATGTGCTGGTTTGAGGGTGGCGTGTCGATGAGTGGCGGCCAGCCGGAGGTCGTGCAGCGGGATCGGGCTCTTGCCCGGCTCGCTATCGGTCCACCTCGACGGCGAGCCCGAGCGCCGGCCGGTGTACGAGCATGCGGTCGCCAGCGGTGCCCTCGCGCCCGGCTACGCGGCCGACGACGGCGCTGCGGTTGTGTTCCACGGCACGCGGCTCTCTGAGTGCATCGCCTCGCGCCCGTCGGCGCGGGTGCTGCGGGTGGCCGCCGATGGGGACGGGGGATGTGTCGAAACCGAGCAGCCGGTGCGCGTGCTGCCAGGCGCCGTCGACGGTTCGGCAGCTGAGCCGGAGTATGAGTCGCGGGGAGTCTCGGAGCTGCGGGCGCTGCGGGCGGGGCGCCACCGCTGGGACTGAAGCCGTGTCGGTCGGCGGCTAGGCCGAGAGCTCAGCGTGATGCGTCGCTCGCGCGTCGTCTGTCACGGGTGTGGTCGGCAACTGCAGCGTGAACACGGCGCCGCCGTCGGGAGCGTTGGCGGCCGTGATCGTCCCGTGATGCTGCTGCGCGACCTGGCTGACGATCGCCAGACCGAGGCCGCTGCCCTGGCGCGAGCGAGAGTTGGCGCCACGGAAGAAGCGGTCGAAGACATGGGAGAGGTCGGCCTCGGGGATGCCGTCGCCATGGTCGCGCACGGTCAGGCCGGTCTGATCGACGGTGACCTCGACCGCGCCGCGGCGGCCGCCATGCAGCGCCGCGTTGTCAAGCAGGTTGTTGATCGCTCGGATCAGCCGTTCGGGGCTGCCCTGGACCGAGACCGGCCGCAGATCCTCGACGAACTCGACGTCGGTCGTATTGCGCCTGGCGCGGTCGATGCCCTCCTCGACGAGCCGGTCCAGACGCGTGTCCTCGACGTTCGTCGGTGGCGTGTCGCCGCGCGCGACCTCGATCAGGTCGGTGACCAGTGCGCTCAGTTCCTCGCTCTGTTCGACGATGTCCGCCAGCAGCCGGTCGCGGTCGTCATCGTCGAGTTGGGCGCCGGACAGGAGCACCTCGACGTTGGTGCGCAGGCTGGTCACCGGCGTGCGCAGTTCGTGCGAGGCGTCGGCAACCAGTTGGCGTCTGGGCTGTGACCGGACGAGTCGAGCTCGGCGCGCGAGCTCTCGAGCCGTTCGAGCATCTCGTTGAAGCGCTCGCGGCCAGCTGGCCGACCTCGTCGTCCTCGTGCACATCTATCCGCTGGCTGAGGTCGTCGGTTTCACCGATCAGCTGGGCTGTGGCGGTCGACCTCCGCGAGCGGCTTCATCGCGCGGCGCGTCGCGGCGCGAGCCAGCAAGCGCGGTCAGGCCGACGCACCAGCAGGAACACGAGCGCCAGAACCCAGCGCAGCTTGGAGAGAACGTTGGTGACCCCGTTCAGCGGCTGAGCGAGCTCGAATGCAGCTGCTGACTGTCTGACCAGAGCTGGGATCGAAGAGCGTCAACGGAAACACGTACATGCGCATGTCGACGCCCTCCACGGAGACCGTGGTCAGCGTCGCGTCCCGCTGTCCGCCGGCCACCGCCGCGCCAGCTGGCCATATGGAAGCGTCACCCCGGAGGAGCTCTCGTGGCTGCCGTTGGGCAGGACCAACTGCTCGTAGTCGGGCCCGCCGCTTCGGGGTGAGCCCTGGGGAATGGCCCCCTGGCCGAAGCTGATGTGGTTGTTGCTGAGGATCGTGGCTGCGTTTGCGCGCAGCGAGGTGTCGACCTGGCTGAACAGCTCGCGGCGGACAACGAAGTACGAGATCATCACTGCGATCGCGACCCCGATCGCCACGCTTGCCGCCGCCAGCAGACTGATCCTCTTGCGCAACGGCATCGTTCTGCTCCCCGCGGCTCAGTCCTTGAGGACGTAGCCGATGCCCCGCACCGTGTGCAGCAGGCGCGGCTCGCCGCCCTCCTCGGTCTTACGGCGCAGATAGCCGATGTAGACGCCGAGGGCGTTGGATGTGGGCCCGAAGTCGTAGCCCCAGACGTTCTCGAAGATCGTGGAGCGCGTCAGCACCTGGCGGGGATGCTTCATGAAAAGTTCGAGCAGCAGGAACTCGGTCTTGGAGAGCTCGATCGGGCGCTCGCTGCGATAGACCTCGTGGGCAACCGGATCGAGCACGAGGTCGGCGAACCGCAGCGTCTCGAGGCTGTCGCCGTCGTCGCCGGAGCGGCGCAGCAACGCTCGCAGCCGCGCCTGCAGCTCGCGCAGCGCGAACGGCTTGACGAGGTAGTCGTCGGCGCCGACGTCAAGGCCCAGGACACGATCGTCGATCGCGTCGCGCGCGGTCAGCATCAGCACGGGCGTCTTGTCGCCGCCGGCACGCATGCGGCGGCAGACCTCGAGGCCATCGACCCCGGGCATCATCACGTCGAGGATCACGGCATCGGCGGGCTGTTCAGCAAGGCGATCAAGCGCCTCCTCACCATCGACGGCCAGCTCGACCTCGTACTTGTCGAGCCGCAGTGCGCGCTCCAATGCCCGCCGCACGGCGGGCTCGTCATCAACTACCAGGATGTGCGGCATTGGTCAGATCATCGGCGCGTGGTGTGAAAGTTTCCGAAGAAGCTGACACGGATCAGATAAGTGGCCGGAAGTTGCCGCCATGGAAAACCAGCGCTCCGCCTTCGCGCGGGACGCTCAACTCCAGCACCTCACCGAGGACGAGCAGGTGATCGCCGGCCTCATAGCGCTCGTACACACGACAGTCGATCCACGCCGCGACGCCGTCCAGCAGCGGCGCGCCGGTTGCCGGCGAGGGCGTCCAGTCCACCTCTGCGAACTTGTCGCCGCCCGATGCCGCGAAGCGGCGTGCGAGTGCCTCCTGGCCCTCAGACAGCACGTTCGCGCAGAAGCTGCCGGCGAGCTCCACGGCCGGCCAACTGGTCGAGGTCTTGGCCGGGCACACGGCAACGAGCGGGGGCTCGAGCGAGACCGACATGAACGAGCCGACGACGAGGCCGCTCGGTTGCTGCGGGTCGCCGCCGGTGATCACCACGACGCCGGTCGGCAGCCTGCCGAGGACGTTGCGGAAGTTCTCGGAGTGCGGGGTCGTCAGTCCTGACGGATCGGGCACCACCTGGAGGCTACTCCACAGGGGCCCCAGGTCGTGCGTATCCGCCGGCGGACGCGGGCGAGAGCCCCACCAGCAGTGGCGCGTGGTCGGATGGCTTGGCGCCCTTGCGGAAGTTCCGATCGATTCCGCACGAGTCGAGCGCGCCGGCCAGCTCGCTGCTGATCAGGGCCAGATCGATTCTCATGCCCAGGTTCTTGTGGAAGTTCCCGGCGCGGTAATCCCACCATGTGAACTGCTGCAGCTCCGGGTGCAGCCGGCGGAAGGCGTCGACGAGCTGTCCGTGCTCCTGGATGGCCGCCAGGCGCTCGCGTTCAGGCTCGCTGACGTGGGTGGCGCCTACGTAGGCGCCCGGGTCGTACACGTCGATGTCGGCAGGGGCGATATTCATGTCGCCGGCAAGCAGCAGGCCCCGGGCGCCGGTGGCCGCGTGTGCGCTGGCCCGCAAGGCCTCGACCCGCGCTGCGGCGGCCTCCAGAAAGCCGAGTTTGCGGGGGAACTCGGGGCTGTCGAGCGTACGGCCGTTGGGGACATAGGTGCTGATGAACGTCATGCCTGACACCGTCGCCTCGCACCAGCGCGCCTCTTCGGGTACAGCGTCGCCGTGCAGGCCGAGAACCGGCAGGTCCGGCGCCAGGGGGCGCCGAACCAGAAGCGCAACCCCGGCCCATTGTCCGCCGGAGTGATGGACGGCCTCGTAGCCGGCCAGATCGAGCTCAGGGGCCGGGAAGTTCGCGGGTGTGCATTTGGTCTCCTGCAACGCGACCACATCTGGCCGGTGGAGCTCCAGGAGCTCCAGGACGCGAGGCAGCCGAGCCCGCAGCGAGTTGACGTTCCAGGTCACGAACAGCACGCTGCGGACGTTACGAGGTGCCTCGGCGGGGCGCGGGTGCGAGGGGCGCTGTGGAGGTGCCGGTGCTGGTCGGCCGGCGACGATCAGCGGTCGGGACAACTCGGCGGCTCGATCCTGTCTAGGATCTTGCCCTCCGATGGATCAGATCGAACTCCGCAACCGTCTGCTCGTCGCCACCGGGATGTGGCGAGAGACGACCGGCGAACCGCTCCCCAAGATGCCGCCTGGTGACCCGGCCGCTCAGATCGAGCAGTTCGAGTTGCGGCTGGTCGACCGGCTCTGGGAGCTGGCAACGCCCGAGACGGCGCGGGAGATTGCCGACCGGACGTGGGATCTGGTTCATGACCGGGCCGACTCCGATCCGGTCAAGCAGCGGGTCGTCGAGTGCCATGAGGCGCTTGCGCGAATGACCCACCTGGGCGACTGATCGGGCTTGGCGCCCGGGCTTGGCGGCTCAGTCGATGACCGAGTCGACCGCGGGCGCGGAGATCGACACCGGCGTGTCGCTGCGGGCGATCCCGGCGGCGGCGTAGGCGTCGGCCTGGTCGAGCGTCTCGTGCTTGAGCAGGGCGGCGACCAGGTCGTCGAGCTGCGTTCGGTGAGTGCGCAGCAGCGTCAGCACCTCGCGATGTGCGGTGTCGACGATCCGGTGCACCTCCTGATCGACCAGCTGCTGGGTCTGCTCGGAGGTCTCTGAGACGCCCGGAAGCAGCATGCCCGTGCCCTCCTGGGCGAGTACGGCGATTGGCCCGATCGCGCTGCTCATGCCCCAGCGCCCGACCATGTAGCGCGCGATCCGGGTCAGATGCTGGATGTCTGACTCGGCGCCGGTTGTGAGGTCCCCGAACACGACCTCCTCAGCCGAACGGCCGCCGAGCGCGACCTTGATCTGGGCGAGCAGATGGCGCTCGTCGAAGTTGAAGCGATCGGCGTCGGGAGCGGAGAAGGTGACGCCCAGAGCCTGACCGCGCGGGATGATCGAGACCTTGCGAACCGGGTCGGCGCCCGGCGTCAGCATCCCGACGATCGCGTGTCCGGCCTCGTGATAGGCGGTCCGCCGCTTGTCCTCGTCGCTGATCATCACGCTGCGGGCGGCGCCGAGCACGATCCGCTCGAGCGCGTCGGTCAAGTCCTGCTGATTGACCTTGGGGTGGCTGCGCTTGGCGGCCAGCAGCGCCGCCTCGTTGACGAGGTTGGCGAGGTCCGCACCGACCATGCCCGGCGTCGTCGAGGCGATCTGGCCGAGATCGATCTCCGGCGCGAGCGGAACGGAACGCGTGTGCACCTTGAGGATCGCCTCGCGGCCGTTGCGGTCCGGCGGCTGCACGGCCACGCGACGATCGAAGCGCCCTGGGCGCAGCAGCGCCGGGTCGAGGATCTCCGGGCGGTTGGTGGCGCCGAGCACGATCACGCCGGTGCGGGCGTCGAATCCGTCCATCTCGGTGAGGATCTGGTTGAGCGTCTGCTCGCGCTCATCGTGGCCGCCGCCGATGTTTGAGCCGGCGGATGATCGTGACCGTCCGACGGCGTCGAGCTCGTCGACGAAGATGATCGCCGGCGCCGCGGCCTTGGCCTGCGCGAACAGATCACGCACGCGCGAGGCGCCGACGCCCACGATCATCTCGACGAACTCCGAAGCCGACATCTGGAAGAACGGGACCCCTGCCTCGCCGGCGACGGCGCGGGCGAGCAGCGTCTTACCGGTGCCCGGAAGCCCGCTCAGCAGCACGCCGCGCGGGATCTTCGCGCCCAGCGCCAGGTACTTGTCGGGGTTTCGGAGGAAGTCGACGATCTCGTGCAGCTCGTCCTTGGCCTCGTCGATACCGGCAACATCGGCGAACGTGACCGGCTGGTCGGCGGACTCGACGCGCCGCGCACGCGAGCGCCCAAACGACATCAGCCCGCCGGCACCGCCTCCACCCGCCGCCCGACGCATGATGAACACGAACAGCAGCACCAGCAGGATCGTCGGGTCCGAAGCCGAACACGACGCTCTCGAGGATCGAGGGGCCGGCGTTCGGGTTCTGGGCGTTGATCGTGACGTGCTCCTTGTTGAGCAGGCCGTTGAGCTGGTCGCGATCCACGAACGACGGCAACTGCGTCGAGAAGTCCTTGGTGGCGGTCTTGCCCTGGTAGCTGAAGGCCTTCTTGAAGGTGCCCTCGACGGCGTAATCGTTTGTGGAGACCGAGCTGACGTTGCCATCCGCCAGTTGGGTGATGAAGGTCGGGCTGTAGGGGATCCGGACGCGGTTCGGGCTCAGCGCCGCGGACGACACCCAGAGGTTGATCGCCAGCATCACCGCGACAACCGCGGCCAGCACCGCCCACTGGTTGCGCGGTCCGCGTGGCCCGCCGCCGCGCATGCTGCTGTTCGGCTTGTTGTTCGGTGCGGGTGTCATGCGCCAGGCAGGCGGCTGACCTTGACCGTGTCCGTCCGGACGGTTGCCGTTGTCCGATCGCTGGGGGTTGCTCTGAGGGCCGTTGTCAGCCATGCCCTTCTATTGTCGCAAGCCGGCCGAGCAAGCCGAGAATACGCGGCGGCGCCCCCGCCCGCTGGATCCCACCCGCCGGCTGGAGGTGCCTCAATCGGAATCGATCCGGGATCTGAACGAGTCGGAGCCCTCGACCGTGGCGCCCTGCGTGTACGCCCGCTCACTGAGCGCACGGTCCGAGGTCACAACCCGGACAGCGTGAGGCTCTGGATCGGCCTTGAGACGACGGACGATCTCATCGTCGGCGGCATTGGCCTTCGGCCTGGGGGCGTGGGCGACCTCGATCACGGTCGAGCGAATCGGAGGAGACGGCGCGCGTTCGAACACGACCACCACGTCCTCGTTCTCTGCCGCCGCCCACCGCTCGAGTTGACCGACCAGTCTGAGCATGGCCGCGTCGCGGTCGCGCCACCAGTGGTCAGGTCGCGTCCCGATCACGTTCATGCCGTCGACGAGCCAGCGCATCGCGCCTATTCTCGCGGCCCGACAGCGGTTGTGACGATCGCGTGATCAGGGGGTTCTCAGAGGTGTCGGTCCTGGCGGTCGTGATAGTTTCCGCAAATGTAAGGTCGCTCTAAGCGACGCGGATGGTGCAGGCACCGGTGGTCGGGATGACGTCCTCGCGGTAGAAGCACTGATAGCTACGGAGGAACTCCCATAATGCCGACCGGAACCGTGAAGTGGTTCAGCGATGAGAAGGGCTTCGGCTTCATCACTCCTGATGAGGGCAGCCGCGACCTGTTCGTTCATCACACCTCGATCAGCGCCGACGGATACCGCTCGCTCGCCGAGGGCTCCAAGGTCTCCTATGAGGAGGAGGCCGGACCCAAGGGCCCCAAGGCAATCAACGTCGTCAAGCTGTAGCCGCGGATCTGCGGGTGGCGGTTGCCTCGCGCAGGTTCGCAGCGATCAGACCACGTAGCCGTCGGCGGGTTCCATCTCAAGGCCTGCGGCCTGCCACTGGAGCATGCCGCCGGTCATGTTGTGGGCGTCATAGCCAGCCTGCACCAGCGCCTCGGTGGCCATCGCCGAGCGGGCGCCGCTGCGGCAGTAGAAAATGACCGGCAGGGCACGGTCGATCGTGTCCGCCTGCGTCGGCAGATCCGAGAGCTCGATCCAGCGGCTGCCGGCAATATGCCCCGCCTGGTGCTCATCGTCGGCCCGCACGTCGATCAGCTGGACACCGCCCTCGGCGGCCAGTGACGCGACCTGCTGTGGGGTGTAATCGGCGCTCATCGACGTAACTGAGCCTACATACAACTCCGGGGCTGTGAAAGTTTCGTCCGCATTCACCGGACCTGCTGTTATGCTCCGCGCCAGCACACCCAGCCGAGTCTGGTCCGACCGGTTTCGGACCAGAGCGGGGGAACCAGTTGTATGAGCCGTGAGAGCGGCTCTTGGGGCGAATCGTGGCCGCCAAACGCCACGTAGCGCGACACTCTTTCAGCGCGAGCCCGACAGCTAACCCCGTAGGCGCAAGAAAGAGAGTGGGTTGGTTTGTCGTACTCGAAAGCTGTGACCGGTTGGCGCCGACTCGCAGCAATTTCCATCGCGTTCTTCGGACTAGCGGCCGGGCCGGCTGCCGCGGCGGGAACAACGGGGCTGGTCACCACCAGCACCACGAGCAGCACAACCTCGACGTCCACCACGGCGAAGAGCAGCACCCTCAAGACAAAGACGAGCAAGTCCTCGAACGCCGCCTTCGGCACGCGCATGCTGCGTCTCGGAATGAGCGGAAGCGACGTTCTGGCGCTACAGCACGACCTCACCGCGCTCAGCTTCAAGACGACCGCCACCGGCTATTTCAGCGCCCAGACGCGACGGCAGCTCAAGGCGTTCCAGCAGAAGTACAGGCTCGTGGTCGACGGCATCGCCGGCCCGACCTCGATCTCCACGCTCAAGCGGCTCTTGAGTTCCAAGCTTCACATCGCCGAGAATGCGCTGGCCGCGAAGGAGCTCGCGAGCGGTGTGGCAACCACCGCCACGACCGAGTCCGACGCACCACTGCCCGCGGGTGACAGCGGCACCGGCGGCGTCGGCCTGGGACCGGTGGGCGTCAACCAGCCGGAGCAGAATGCGACCCTGATCGACGGCCTCGCCGTACCGGCGACCGGGACGCCGACGCGGATCGTGGACATGCTCAACGCCGCCAACCGAATCGCGTTCGATCCCTACATCTACGGTGGCGGCCATCAGTCGTTCGTCTCGCGTGGCTATGACTGCTCGGGCTCTGTGAGCTACGTGCTGCACGCCGGCTCGATGCTTGCGAGCCCACTTGACTCCGAGCAGTTCCTCAAGTACGGCCTGTCCGGGGCCGGCAACTGGATCACGATTTACACCAACGGGCCGACGCACGCCTACATGGAGATCGCAGGCCTGTGGTTCGACACGGCCGCGCAGAGTGCCGCCAACGGCAACGACCGCTGGTCGCTCACACGGATCGCAGAGCCGGGATACGGCAAGTTCCTGGCGCGGCATCCGGCTGGGCTTTAGCCAGGCGATCGCCACAGGGAATGAGTTCGGGATGAGTTCGCCGCCCAAGCGGGGCGGCGAACCGCTCGACCGCTGCTGAAACGACCCCTACAGCACTGCTCCGCGGGCTAGGATTGGGTTGTGAGACGCGCGCCCACGACCACACGCGGGATCCTGACGGCGGCAGCGGCTGCCCTGGTGGCCGGATTTGGCCTGCTGACTCTGATCGCAGGATTCAGCACCAACGGTGCCGTGAAGGCGATCCAGATGCTGGCGGTGATCGGACTCGGGGCGGTGATCATGACCAGCGTGGTGGTGCTGTCACTGGTCTACTTCGCCGACTGGCAGTCACCCGCGTCGGAGGAGGACTTCGAGACGCTGGTGCGCCGCAGCGAGCGGCTGGCCGTGGAGGATCCCTGGAGCTACGACCCCGACGAGGACTACGACAGCGAGTACGAGATCGATGACGAGGAGGACTTCAGGGCGCTCGTGCGCTCGGCGATCGACGAGCTTCCGCTCGAGTTCCATCGCGCCCTCGAGCACGTGGCCGTCGTCGTCTCGGACGGCGGCGCGACGGCGCGCACCGGCCCGGGCCGGCGCGGCGCCTATGGCCTCTATCAGGGCGACACCGTCGTCCAGAACTACTTCCACGACCGCATCGTGATCTTTCGCGACACGCTGATGCGTGACTTCGGCCACGACCCGGAGTTGTTGCGCGAGCAGGTCACGCGCACGCTGCGCCACGAGCTCGCCCACCACCTCGGCTGGGACGAGCGCGGGGTCGGCGACCTCGGGCTCTAGTCAGAGCCGGTATCTCAGGAACACGGTGCCGTCGCGCTCGAGCGCGCCGGCCAGCTCAAGTTGCGTCTGTGCTTCCGGCAGTGACTTGGTGTTCACTGCCGGACCCGGCGCTTGGCCCGCCACGATCCCCGGCCCGGTTCCGCCCACCACGGTCGGAGCGAGCGTCAGGAACAGCTCGTCGACGAGTCGGTGTTCCAGCAGCGCACCGAGGAGCGTTGGCCCGCCCTCGCACAGCAGGGTGGAGACGCCGTGATCGTGCCGGAGCGCCGTGAGCGCGGTGGGGAGGTCGACCAGCGGCGCGTGCTCGACGGTCGCGGCCAAGCGGGCCGTGACCGGAGCTGTGGGCGAGAAGACGATCACCTCGGCCCCGGGCTCTGTGAAGAGGGGGATGTCCAGCGGAAGGCGGCCGCTGCGGGTGATCGCGACCGCGAACGGCTCCGGAGTCCGGCCCAGCCTGGCCCGGCGCAGGCGGCGCGCCGGGTCGGGCAGCATGCGCTTGTACTGCTCGGCGGCGAGCGTGCGCGTGCCGATCAGGACGGCGTCGGCGCGTTCGCGCAGGGCGTAGAACAGGTCGCGATCCGCTCGCCCGGACAGCCTGCGGGACTGGCCTTCGACCGTCGCGCGGCCATCGACGCTCGAGACGAAATTGACCACCGTGTACGGCCGCTCGGTGCTGCCGTCGTCATGTTCGAGCTTGAGCGAGTCGACGTAGCGCAGCGCGTCAATGGGGCCGGGATGCGGCAGCAGTTGTCGGTACTCGGGGGTTGCGAGCGCTTCCACGAGCGCGAACGGTAGCCTGCGGGCATGGAACCTTCTCAGTCGACCAAACCTGACCGTAACCTCGCGCTCGAACTGGTGCGAGTCACCGAGGCTGCCGCCCTGGCCGCCGCCCGTCAGATCGGGCGCGGCGACAAGGAGGCCGCCGACCAGGCCGCGGTCGACGCGATGCGCCATGTGCTCGACACCGTCTCGATGGACGGGGTCGTTGTGATCGGGGAGGGCGAGAAGGACGAGGCGCCGATGCTCTACAACGGTGAGCAGATCGGCGACGGCACGCCGCCGCTGGTGGACATCGCGGTCGATCCGGTCGAGGGCACGCGCCTCACGGCGCTGGGGATGCCGAGCGCGCTGACGGTGATCGCGCTGTCCGAGCGGGGCGCGATGTTCGATCCCGGGCCCTGCGTCTATATGGAGAAGCTCGCGGGCGGGCCGGACATAGCCGACCTGCTCGACCTCGAGCGCCCGTTGACGGAGACGCTCGGCCTGATCGCCGAGCGCCGGAAGATGGACATCCGCGACGTCACCGTGGTGATGCTCGACCGGCCACGCCACCTCGAGCAGATGGCGGCCGTGCGCGAGGCCGGCGCGCGTGTGCGGCTGATCATCGACGGCGACGTGTCCGCATCGCTGCTCGCGGTTTCCGACAACGCGCCCGTCGACGTGCTCTGGGGGATCGGCGGCACGCCCGAGGGTGTGATCTCTGCGGCGGCGATCAAGTGCCTCGGTGGGCAGTTGCTGGGACGGCTGTGGCCGCGCGACGAGGAGGAGCGCCAGCAGCGCGCTCGACGCCGGCTATGACCTCGACCGAGTGCTGACCGAGGACGACCTCGTCAAGGGCGAGCGATGTGTTCTTCTCCGCCACCGGCGTCACCGACGGCGACGTGCTGCAGGGCGTGCGCTACACCGAGCGGCGGCAAGGCCACGACCGAGTCGCTGGTGATGCGCACGCGCTCTGGCACCGTCCGCCGGATCAGCGCCCGCCACGACCGCGCGAAGCTGCGCGAGCTCAACGCCGAGCGGTTCGACATCTAGCCGGCCGGGTCGTTCTCGGCCAACGGGCCGGGATCATCGGGATGCGGACCCGCACCTCGGCGCCGACCTCGTCGCCGACCGCCGGCGCCGGCCACGGGCAGGTCGCGAAAACCATGCCGTTGTCGAGCGTGAGCTCGAGCGCGCACGGTGTCCTCCTGAGGGATCGTGCGGGTGACGCGAGCCTGCAGCGGGCCCGCTCGGGTCGATGTTGGACCTGCGACGGACGGGTCAGCAGCAGCGCGGTCACCATCGCGCAGTTCGCCGTCGTAGCCGAGGAAGCGGGCGACCTGCGCGGGTGGGGGGCTGGGCCAGCACCTCTCGGGGTGGTCCCGCGGCGACCAGCTCGCCGTCGATCAGGACCAGCAGCCTGTCAGCCAGCGCCCACGCCTCGGCGCGATCGTGGACGACCACCAGGGTCGCGCGCCCGGGCGCCCGCAGGAACGCCGTCGAGTCCTCGAGCAGGCGTGCTCTGGACTCGCCGTCGAGCCCGGCGAACGGCTCGTCCAAGCAGCAGGATCTCGGGCTCGACCGCCAGCACCCGCGCCAGGTGCACGCGCCGACGCTCGCCGCCGGAGAGCGACGGCGCGCTGGCGGTCGGCGAGATGATCGACCCCGCAGCGCCGTCGAGTGCCGCGATCGCGCGCTCACGGCGCTCGCGAGCGCGGACACCCCACCAGGCGAGCGCAAGCTCCATGTTCTTGAGCGCTGTGCGGTGCGCCATGTCGGCCGGACTGCAGCGCGACCGCGAGACGACCGTTGCGGGTGACGGTGCCGGCGTGGGCTGGGAGCGCCCCGGCCAGGCAGTCGAGCAGGGTGCTCTTGCCGGCGCCGTTCGGGCCGAGCAGAGCGACGATCTCACCGGCATGCAGCTCGAGGCTCGACGTCGTGGACGATCACGCGCTTGTCGCGGGCGACGCTCAGGCGGTCGCATCGCAGCAATGCAGCGTCCGCGGTTGTGGGCGCGGTCACGTCCTGGCCGGGCGCGGAAGCGCAACAGCGGTCGGCCCGGAGCGGTGCTGGAGCAGCGAGTGCCGCCGAGCAGGACGAGCATCAGGACGATCAGCACGATCCCGAAGGCGACCGCGTCGGCGTACTGCGCGGCATTGGCGTCGTACAGGGCAGCGCTCGCGAGGGTCTGGTCGTAGCCCCAGATGTTGCCGCCGACGACGATGATCGCGCCGACCTCGGCCAGGGTGACGGCCATCGCAGCGATAATCGCGGCGATCAACCCCGATCCGGGCCTCTCGCAGCGCCAACACCGCCAGCTGCCGGCGGCCGGCGCCGAGCGCGCGTGCCTGGACCAGCAGCCCGGGCGGCAGGCTCTGGATCGCGGCCGCGCCGAGTGCAACAACGTACGGGGTCGCGAGGATCGCCTGCGCGATGAAGACCGACCTGCGTGTACCCCCAAGCCGGGAGTCGCCGAGCGGGCCCTGCGGTATGAACAGCATGAACAGGAAGAGTCCGACAAGCACCGGAGGCAGCGCGATGCAGGCGTTGGCGATCCACTGCAGCAGCGCGCGGCCACGAAAGCGGCCCAGGCCGATCAGCACCGCCAAGGGCAGTCCGACCACGGTCGCGATCGCGGTCGAGATGAACGCCACCTGAACGGTGAACCAGATCGTGCTGCCCATGTACTGGTTGCCGTGGAAGATCAGCGGCACCGCTGTCCTGAGTTCGTCCCAGAGCAGACGCATGGCTACGCCCACCTCAACCGCAGACGGGTGGGCGCGAGCTGCTGCAGCGCTGTGAGCGACGCCGATCAGCACGAAGATCAGGGCCAGCAGCACGATCCCGAGCGCGAGCGCGGACGGGATGCTGTCGTAGTTGTCGAGCTGGTCGACGATCGCGCTGCCGAGTGTCTGATCGGCGCCGAGGATGTTGGCGCCGACGATGATCACCGCTGCGACCTCGGTCAGCGTCGATGCGAGCGCTGCGATCACCGCTGCGATCACGCCGATCTCGCGCCTCCCGCAATGCCAGAGCCGCGAGCTGAGCGCGGCCGGCCCCGAGTGTGCGCGCCTGCGCGAGCAGCCCGGGGGAAGACCCTGCACCGCCGCCGCGCTGAGCGCGACAACGTAGGGGAGCGCCAGCAGCGTCTGGGCGATGTAGACGGCTCTCAGCGTGTACAGCGATCGTAGCCCCCCGAAGACGCCTCCCTGCATCAGCAGCAGCAGCACGAAGATGCCGACCAGGACCGGTGGGATCCCCAACGAGACGTTGGCGAGGACGTGCAGGGTGCGGCGCCCGCGGAAGCGGCCCAGCCCGAGCGCGAGGCCGGCCGGCAGGCCGAGCAGCACGGCCCAGAAGGTTGAGACCAGGGCGATCCGGATCGTCACGAGCGCAACGTGCTGGACGTAGCCGCCGGAGATCCAGATCAGCGGCCATGCCGCCTGGAGCTGGTGCCAGATGTAGGCCACTCAGCGGCTCCGGCTCGATCCACCGCCAGGCCTCGCCGTACCGGGGGTCAGCCCACCGGAGCTTACCCGGCCACTCGAGGCGTTCTGGACGTAAACGAGCTGCCCGCTAGCGAGCCGGTAGACGCTGCCCACGCGCGTGCCCTGGCCGATCGTCGTGCCGCCCTGTTTCGGCAGCGGTGCGACCGTCTGGCCCGGCTTGACGGTGACCTCATTCACCGGATGCAGGCCGTGCTTGGTCAAGCGTCTGCCCGAGATGCAGCGAAGACAGCGCTGCGAGCAGGAACGCCACCGCCAAGCACGATGCCGAGGTCAAACAGGTTGACGAGCCCGTCGAGGGGATCGCCGGCGCGATCCTCGCGGCGATTTGAGTGCGGTGTGACGCTGATCATGCCTGGGCCCCGTCGCTGACCATCGCAGCCACGTACTGGAGGTCTGAGAGGTCCTGGCCGTAGAGCCGGTCGCGTGAGAGCGAGATCGCGAACGCGACTGCGCCGATCAGCAGCCCCACGACCGTGACGCTGAAGGCGATCCGCAGGTCGTGGCTGAGCGTTCGCGTATTGCCGTTGGCCAGGCCGGTGAGGGCAGGGGAGAGCGGGATCAGCGTGCCCATCAGCCCGAGAGCCGGGCCGGCACGCACCAGCATCCGCGTCCGCCCGAGGCGACGCTGCGACTCGAAGTCGAAGTCGGCGAGCGCCTTGTTGAGCCGATGCTCGCCGAGTGCTGTGCGCGCGTTCTGCGCGATGAACTGCAGCGTCGAGGCCATCAGTGCGCTTCGTGCCACGCCGCTGAGCGCGGTTCCAGCCTTGGTTCGGTCACCGTCGATCAACGCCTTGCGCGCCACCTCGGTGCTGTCTGAGAGCTGGTCGAACCGCCTGCGTTGGCGCCGGCGCAATTCGATCGCGTAGCTCCCGAGCTCGAAGATCACGAGCGCGAGTGCGAGGAGCGCGCAGATCAGCACGGGAACCTCGAGCGCGCTCGACACGTGGAAGATCGCGTTGTCGATGTCGTGCGTGCTCACCGCGCGGATCGTACGTGCCGAAGCTCACGTCCTGCGCCGAGGCCGAGCAGGAGCAGGACGACGGCGAAGGCAGCGATGAGCGCCCACGGTCCTGGTCCCGCGGGCCCGGCGAGCGCCGGCGCCGAGCCGGCGCTCGCAGCGGTCTGCTCGAGTTTCTCGATGCCGCCAGGCAGCGGTTCGACGGTTCCCAGCACACGTCCGCTGACCTGCCGGTCATGCCGGCCAACTTTCGCGGGCGGCTCCCGAACCGGTGTTCGGTCGTGTTTGCTCGCAGCTGCGATCTGTGAGATACCAAGGGAGCTGGCCGGCGAGTCCGCGGCGCCTGGGCCTGAACTGGGGTTGTGGCCGGCTGCGGAGCCGCCGCCGCCTGATCCGCGGCCGCCCGCGGATCCACCGCCCGGAGTGGAAGGCTGGGAGGCGGCGTCCGTGGAGGTCTGGGTTGTGGTGGCCGTTGCCCGTTGCTCTGACGGCCGTTTTTTCGCTGAATGCTGCTTCGCGGTCGCGGGACCGTGCTTGCGTGTACCGGCGCTGCCACGCGGAGTGCCGCCGCTGCTCTTGGCGGGGCCGCTCTTGACCGGCGTCGTGGCTGCCTGCGGACTCGGTGAACCCACCTCCAGCTTGAGCGAGCCGTAGCCGTCGACCGTGCCGCTTGCCTGGACCGTCACGTCGTAGATACCGGCGACCGGGAAGCTCCGGGTGGGGGATACCACGGTCGAGTCCGGGCTGCCGTCGTCGAAGCTCCAGTCGTAGGTTTCATTCTTGGCGCCGGCCGGGACGTCGATGCTGAGTGTCACGGGGGCGTTCACATCCGGGTTCGCCGGCGAGGCGGTGACGGTCAGGTTCAGCGGCTTGGCTCCGTCGATGTAGACGTCGAGCTCGAGGCCGTCGCTCTGGACAGCGTCAGCGGCGTTGTCGTCGGTGGCTGAGCGGCTCGGGCGGACGTAGTCAACGGTGCCGGCATCCCAGAAGACCGGCCACTCCTGGGCGTTGGCGAAATCGCTCGGCATTGTGAGGTCACTCGGCGTCAGGACGGCGTCCGTGCCGATCTGGGGCTGTCCGCCGGCGTTGTCGACGATCACCTCGTCGATTTCGCTCAATGGCACCGGCGTCGGCAGGCAGCCTGGGCCGGTCAGCAGCGTCGCCACCGCCCACATGTCGCTCGTGTTCGCCGTGATCGCGGGCGTCGGTGAGCCGCCGGCGCCGTACAGAGCCGGTACGGCCGAGGTCGCGATCGGGCAGCCGCTCTCGAGCTGGCCGATCGTCGTGCTGTCGGCTGTCGGCGACTGCCCGGGCGCGTACAGCACGACGGTCACGGGCGAGCTTGGCGAGGCGCTCGCTGCGGTTGCGCTCGCCAGGCAGGCGAGCGCAACCGTGACCAGCGCGAGAAGCCGCGGTTTCAGGGCCACGCCCCTACTTTACGGTCAGCTTCCTGAGGCCGGAATACAGCGTCTTCTGGCCCTTCTGCGTGTACTTCAGCTGCAGCGCATACGACGTGTCGCGGTTCAGTTTGCCCTTGACCGTGAAGGATGCCCTGCCGGACTTGATCGAGACGTGTCCGACCGTCTTCTGCTTGCCGGTCTTGAGGTTCAGCGCGATCACGCTGACCGTGGCGCCCTTGACTGCAGGTGCGGGGCTCAGCTTGCCTGTGACAGTGGCCGTGTCCGTCTTCGCCTTGCTGTTCTTCTTGATCTTGCTCAGCCTGACCTTGCTGAAGCTGACTGTCTTGGCCGCGGCCGAACCGGTCACCGTGACCTTGCCGACGCTCGAGGCTGCCGGTGACAGCGTGTCACTGAACGTCGGGCTCAGCGTCGCGTTCTCGATCTGGGTCAGAGAGCCCGTCTCGACCTGGTACTGGCCCGTTGTCTTGAGGGAGAACGTCAGCGAGTAACCGCCCGCGGCGTTGGTCGTGCCGGTGGCGACCGCGATCGGCACACCGGCGACGATCTCATCGACGGTGACGGTCTGGTTGGCCAGGGCCGGATAGCCGGGCTCAGGGTTGGTGACGGTACCGCCGACCGTGATCGAGGAGCCGTATCTGTGCGTCCCGGAGAGACCGGTCTCACTGATCTCCGGCGATGCATCTCCGATGAACGGCGCACCGCCGCTGTCAATCGCGCCGACGTTGACGAGCTTCGTGCTCTGCGCCGAGGTCTGCGTCAGCGCCAGATAGTTCTGCAGGCTCGCCTGGAACGACGGCGAGGTCAGCAGGGTGATCAGATCCTGGGCTGCCGGGAGGTTCACCTCGGGCGCGGTGCTGCCGGTCGCAGCTTGAACCTTGGCCTGGTTGATGATGTAGGCGTGGAAGTAGTTGATCAGCGCGTTCTGACCACCGGGAGCGCTGGCACTGTTGGCCCGGGTGAGGATCGACAGGTTCGTCAGCGAGCCGGCCGGATCCGTCCTGGACGAGAGCCAGTCATAGGTGCCACGGTCGGTGAACACGTAGCAGCTGTCCGCCGGGCTGGCGATGCCCGCGTATGAGTTCGTGCCCGTGTTGGTGCAGGTATCGGCAACCTGAACGTTGGGGCCCTGGTTGTCGCCGGTCGTTACATACCAGGCCGGAAGGCCGCCGCCCTGCGGAAGGCCGCCGGAGGTGAGGTCCAGGGACGGCAGGTCGGCGCACGGCTCGCCGTTGGTGAACGCAGTGGTTGTGCTGCCGACGTCGAGGCCATCGGCCACCGGTGTCTCACCGCCGCCGTTGGCGGCACTCACGGTGCAGAGCGTCAGGCTGCTCGGTTCGAGCCCGTTCTGAGCGACGAGCTGCCAGATCTCGTGCTCCTCGACGGTCGTCCCGGGCGTACCGCCGCGGGACACGAATGTGAGCCCTGGCGAGCTTCCACCCTGTGCGCCGACGTTGGCGAGGTCAGCGAACGCCTGGGCGATGTTGTTGGAGGCGTTGGCGGCGACTCCGGCCGGGTCGCTCGAGGGTCCGGCGAGCACGAAGTCATTCCGGAACACCGCGTATCCGGGCTGGTTGTCATAGGAGTAGCCACTGGCCACGAACTGATTCTCAAGCGACGCTGCGTGGACCAGGAGCACGCTCGGGCCACCGGATACCTGCGCGCCGGTCTCCGCGGTCGTGATCGCGGTGCCCGAGGCGGTCCCGTAATACTGGATCTTGTACTGCGGATAGGCGGCCTCGAACTGCGGCGCGATCACGTTCTGGAAGAGGCCCGAGTCGCTGACGTCGCTGGTGCCGACGATCGTCAGGACGGTTGGCGAATCCGCGCTCGCCACACCCGCGAAGGTGGCCATGCAGGCGATCGCCACGGCCGCGGCGGCGACAAGTTTGCTTAGGAGTTTCATAGGCACAGATATAGCGAATGTTGATCATCCCTGCGCCGCATCAACACTTGCGGAGGCTGCATCGACACCGCGGCCCGCCGGTCCGATCACCCCGGCTGCTGGCTATCCTCGCCGGGTGCCAGAGACCTCCGAGCACCGGCCGATCCGTGGGTCTGGTCACGCCCGCACCGATCGCGCAGGTGCGGGCAGGGCTGCCGCTGCGATCGGGTTGATCATGGCGGTGATGGCACTCGCTCTTGCCGGGTGCGGCTCGAGCTACTCCAAGCACGACTTCATCCAGCGCGCCGAGGGGATCTGCCTGAGCACGACCCGTGCGGTGCGGTCGCTCGCGCCGCCGAAGTTCACGGGCACGGCGCAGCAGCGGCGGCAGTCGCTGGGGGCATATCTGGCCAGTGTTGCGCCGCTGGAGCAGCGTCAGGCGCGACGCCTTTCAGCGCTGCCGCGGCCGCCCGCGGGTCGGCGCGAGCAGCAGCTGATCGAGCGCTGGCTGACCGCGGTTCATGAGTCGGCCGACGAGCTCGAGCACCTCGCCGCAATGGCGCAGCGCGGCGACGCAAGCGGCGTCGCCGACGCACTGGCCCAGCTGGCTGCGGTACCGGTAGAGCACCTGGCTACCGAGGCCGGCGCCCATGCCTGCGCCGGCCCGGGAGCCACATACGTTCACTCGCTCTAGCCGCCTGTCTCAGTGCCGGAAGCGGCGGACCCGGGACTCCGCCAGGTCCAGGGTCGCGAGCGAGCGCAGAAAGGCGTGTGTCACGAGCACGTGCACAAATGCCTGGGTAGCCCGGTATACGGGGTTTCCGAGCCGAGAGGCGATCGCGGGGTAGAAGTTCGCGACCTCCACATCGATCAGGAGCGACTCCAGGTCGCCGCTGCCGCTCTCCCGACGTACCGAGACCGAGAGATAGCCCGAACCGCATCCCGCACGCGATACCAGCAGGCCGTCGCGGATCGCCCATCTCAGCCGCGCCTGGTCGTGCTCGAACTCATACACGGGAGGCTCGAAGCGCAGAAGCGTGAGTGGCCTTGCGAGCAGAACGACGGCGCGCGCGTCGTCGCTGTAGAGCACGCGGATCAGGCCCAGCGTCACCCTGGTCAAAAACAGCCAGTACGTGCGCCCGAGGTTCTCGAGTTGCGCGGGTGTCCACAGACGCTCGAGCTCAGCGCGCGGCAGCCGGACCCGGGCGGACTGGAGCGAGTGCACGGCACCGTCGGCATCAATTCGCGTGGACTGGCGTCCGGAGAGGATGGTTGCGCTGGCCGGCAGCCGTCGTCGGCGGCGGTCACGGAAGAGCAGCCAGGCAATGAAGGCCGCAATCGACGCGGCGGCTGTGGTCATGCTGGGATTGTGCCGCGGAGGCCCCGCGGAATGCGTGTGAGATCAGCTCAGAGTCGCCAGGCTCGCGGGCGCGGGCGTAAGCGTTCCGACCGTGCTCGTCTCGGTGATCCCGAGCGCGGTGGCAGTGGCAGTCGTCAGGTCCCAGGTGACGCCTGCGGAATAAGGTCCACGGTCGACCACCGGCACCGTCAGCTCGTGGCCCCTGTAGTAGAGCGCGACCTTTGTGCCGCACTTCAGAGTGCGGCTCGCGACGCCCAGAAGAGCCCTGCTCAGCCGCTGTCCGCAGGCCGTGTGGCGACCCCAGAGGCCGGGACCAAAGATCGTTGCCACCGCGTTGCGGAAGATCGGGATCGTTAGCGCGTGTGTCGCAAATACGGTCGACGCAGCGGCGGCCGAAACCGATCCTGGCGCCGCCTCGCCACTGCTGGCGCCCTGGCCGTTCGAACCCCGTGGCGTCAGCATCGCTCGCATTCGCAGTTGCGCACTGCTGACGGGTGTCCAGGTCGTAGTGAAGCTGCCGTTCTGGTCGATTGCGGCAGTGGCCACGCGCGTCCACCGCGACCCCGACAACTTCGTGGTCTGGATCGCGATCTCCTTCCCGGCGTGTCCAGCAGGCGCCTGGCCGGTGATCGTCAACGGATGCCGCAGCGTTCCGGAAGCCGCCACCGTGATGCTGATGCCGTCGCCCTGCGCGGTGATCGCGCCGCTGAGCCGGATCACGTTGGCAGACGCGACCGGCGTCGGCGACGGACTCGTCACCACCGCTCGGCCACCGCCGCCCGTGACACCGCCGCCCGTGACACCGCCGCCCGTGACACCGCCGCCCGTGACACCGATACCACCACCGGCACCTCGCGCCGCCCGGGCAGTCGCGCGCGGCGGTGCGATCGCCAGCACGCCGACGCAGGCGGCGAGCGCGAGCGCGCATATGCATGTCGGCAGCGCGCGTGCGCGCGAGCGGTTTGGGAACGCTGATGGGCCCAAGGCGAGTTAGCTGTGAAGTTGTGTGGCGGCAATGGTGCCTACGGGGTGAGCTGACGGGCTCGCGCGTTGCGCTACCGATCCGCTGTGATCGGATTCGCCCCAGCGCCGGCTGTGATGGCGACGCATTGGTTCCCCCGCCGACCGTCCGCGGACGGACGGTCGCTCGGCTGTGCGGGCAGGTTACAAGGTCCTCTCTCCCGGTGCACGGAAATCTTGCGCGTTGCGCGCCGGTTCATGCGTACAAATATCCGCAATCAGCGGGGTCTTGTGTCCGAGGAAGGCCTCCTTGCCTAATGCCCTGAAACGTTCGTGCCGTTTCTGCGTAATAGATACCCGGGCGAGATAGACTCAGAACCATGTTTGAGTAGGTGAGGTATGCGCGCTCCGCCGGCTCGCATAGCTTCCTGCCGAGCGGTCCGGGCGGCCGGTTCGCTGGTAACACGACGGAAACGGAACCAGATGTCAGTAGCGGAACTGCAGGAACTCGAAGAGGTCAAGGCTCTTGTCAACCGCGGTCAGCAGCTGGGTGTGCTGACATTCGCCGAGATCACCGGTGCGGTCGCCGAGCTGGACCTCGATGAGACGGACATCGAGGAGCTTCACGGCTACCTCGAGCGGGTTGAGATCGAGCTCGTCGAGGAGGTTGATCCGGCGATTGCGGAGGCAGAGGTCGAGCGGGCACCCGACAAGCGCGGTGGTCGCCGCAAGGCGAAGACCGCGCTGGATCTGAAGCCGGACATGACGACCGATTCGTTGCAGCTGTTCCTCAAGGACATCGGCAAGGTACGCCTGCTGACGGCGCAGGAAGAGGTCGATCTCGCCAAGCGGATCGAGCGCGGTGACCTCGATGCCAAGCAGAAGATGGTCGAGTCGAACCTACGGCTGGTGGTCTCGATCACCAAGAATTACCGCAACCAGGGGCTCCCGTTCCTCGACCTGATCCAGGAGGGGACCCTCGGTCTGGTGCGCGCGGCGGAGAAGTTCGACTACCGCAAGGGCTTCAAGTTCTCGACCTACGCGACCTGGTGGATCCGTCAGGCGATCGCACGAGCGCTTGCTGACAAGGCCCGGACGATTCGCATTCCCGTCCACGTGGTTGAGAAGCTGAACAAGATCGGTCGCGCCGAGCGCAAGCTCGTGACTGAACTGGGCCGCGAACCGACCGCTGAGGAGATTGCGGAGGTGACCGGGATCGAGCCCGAAGAGGTCGAGTCGATCAAGCGATCCGCTCAGGCTCCGGTTTCGCTCGAGAAGCCGGTTGGCGACGAGGAGGAGTCGGAGTTCGGCCAGTTCATCGCCGACGAGCGTGCCGAGTCGCCCTACGAGCGTGCTGCTGAGATTCTCACCAAGGAGGCGCTGCGCGAGGCGCTCGAGAATCTGAGCTACCGCGAGCGTCGCGTGCTCGAGTTGCGTTACGGGCTCGGCGGTGAGCATCCGCGCACGCTCGACGAGGTCGGTCGCACGTTCAACGTCACGCGCGAGCGCATCCGTCAGATCGAGAACCAATCGCTCAAGAAGCTGCAGTCATTGGCTGAGGCGCAGAAGCTGCGCGACGTCGCCTAGCGCTCGCGGCGTCGCCTAACGCGCGCGTCGCTTCAGCGCGCGCCAGGTCTAACCCTGGTCTAACCCGATCGGTGGACGATTTGCCGGTAACTGCGGCAAAAACAGCTGCCGTAGGGGGTCAACTGTGGCGCGCCAATGCCTCTATGAAGTGTGAGAGGCGCGGACATGAAGGGAAGCGATGGACGTTTGGGGGCAAAAATGCCCCCAAACGTCCATCGCTTCGCTGCGAAACAGGGCGGTCACGTCACACGCGAGCAGTTGCTCGCCGCAGGAATCAATCCGAGGACGATCAAGCGCCAGGTCGAGCGCGGCAAGTTGATTCGTGTCTATCGCGGTGTCTATGCCGTTGGCCACCTGCCAAGCAACCCGATTGACGCAGCTCACGCCGCCCTCCTCGCTGGAGGCGGGCGCTGCGCGCTGGCGGGTGCCTGCGCGCTGGTGCTATGGGGTGTCTGGCGGCATTGGCCCGGACAGCTCGAACTCGTAACCGCCGGTGACAGGCGTCCATCGGGTCTGATCCTGCATCAATCCGCGACCCTCCTGCGCCGTGATGTCCGGCTGGTGCAGGGTCTACGCGTGACCAGCCCCGCCCGCACGATGCTTGACTCCGCAGAGCGCCTCACATCCACGCAGCGCTCCCGCGCCGTCAATGACCTGCGTTTGCGCGATCTTCTGAGGCTGGACGATCTGGCAGACGTGATGGCCCGCAACCCCAGGCACAAGGGCATCACGCTGCTCCGGCCAGAGCTCGAGCTCGCGCAGCCCGAGCCGACACGCTCGGTGCTGGAGGATCGGTTCCTGCCGCTGCTGCGCAGCCACGGCCTGCCGACACCCCAGATCAACGTGCACGTCGGTGGCCACCGGGTCGACGCCTACTTCGATCAGGAGCGGCTGATCGTGGAACTCGATGGCTGGAAGACGCACCGCACGAAGCAGCGCTTCCTGGCGGACCGTCGCCGGGATTTCGAGATCCTCGCCGAAGCCGGCATTCCGACGGTACGCCTGCCCTACGAGGACGTGAGCGATGAGGTGATCGCGCGGCTTGGCCGACTGATCGACGCGCGCCGTGCGTGCTGAGGCGCGCGACGACGCCCAAACGCGATCGCCTCACCACGCCCCAACCCGATCGCGACCATGACGCCCGGCACGATCACACACCCGAAACCCATCGCATTATCGCGCTCGAGGGACGCCCGCAACCCCCGTGCAAGCCGTCACTTCACTGGATGAAGCGTCACGTTCTAAAATGTCAAATCAGAATGTCGTCGCCCGATACATGTCCTGTCTGTCGGACCGCGGAGGTGGTCTGCGGCAAATGGACGCTGTTGCTGATCAAGGAGCTCTCGGAGGGGCAGTCGCGCTTCTGTGAGCTCGAGCGGTCGCTGGAGGGCATCAGCCCGCGCACGCTCAGCCTGCGACTGCGAGCACTCGAGGAGGAGGGGATCGTTGCCCGCTCGACGTTCCCGGAGGTGCCGCCGCGCGTCGATTATGCGCTGACCGAGAAGGGCCGCGCGCTGGTCCCGTTGATCGACGACATGCGCACATATGGCCTGCAGTGGCTGAGCGATGGCTGTGACGCAGCGGTCGACGTAGCGCTGGTCAGCGTCTAGCGCGCAGGATCCGAAGCCTCCCCGCCGAACAACCTCGGCGTGAGAAATCTGACGCTGCACGACCTGCTCGAGGCGTTCACCACCGACGCGGGCGCGCGGCTCGACCTCGCCGCCTCGGCCGGTGAGGAGGTCCCGTTCGAGGTCGTCGAGAATGATGTGCGCGGGTCCGGGCGGATTCCGCTCTACTGCTACCGGCCGCTGACGGGTGACTTCATCAACGCTCGACTCGGACTGCTGACCGCGTTGCCGACCTACGCTCCAGCGGCGCTAGCGCTCGAGGGAGTTGGCGGGCTTGAGCCCTACCTGCGTGCGCGTGGCGGGGACAGCATCCCGGACACGCCGCGAGAGCTGGCCGACGCCGTGCTGCGGGATTTTCTGGCACGGGTATACAGAGAACGAAGCGAGTTCACGTTCGACTCCGACCGCTTCGAGCGCGCCTATGGGGAACTGGAGCATGTGATCTATCAGGGGCGCTGCGTCACCGAGGTGATCGCGCCGCTGCTCGGCATCGATCTCGATCCTGATACCGCCGAGCTCGCGCTCGGTGAGGGGCTGTCGCTGGTCCGTGCCACCGCACTGTCGGGCACGCCGAAGGATCTGCTCATAAGCGAGCAGCCGCCTCTGCTGCTGGTGCTGCGCATCGCCCACGATCGCCTGCAAAAGCCGTCGGCGGCGTTCGCGCGGGCCCGCTTCAGGCGCGTGCTGACAGCCCTGAGGTTGTTCGAGCGCGGCGGCTACGCGATCGGATCGCTGGGCTATTCGCGGGTCGATGACGGGAACTGGGCGCCGATTGCGCTCGGAGCGAGCGGCAGCCCTCGGCTGTTGACGCTGGTCCCGCGCGCGAACGAGGACGAGCTCAGAGGCTTCTGCAGCCTGATCAGCCGCCGGCTGCCAGCCTCGCGCGGGACGCGCAAGCTCGACAACTCCGGCGCCGGGGAGGTCATGTGGGCACTCGCACGCTTCGAGATGGGTTGCGAGCGCGCCGCCCCGTTCGAGGCGCTGACCGACTACCTGTTGGCCCTGCGAGCGCTGCTCGAACCCGAAGGACCGGCCAGTGGGCGGCTCGCGCAACGACTCTCGGTGATCTGCGCGCCACCCGAGCAGCGAGCTGCGCTGGCCGAACGCACCGCCCAGGTGATCTCACTCGAACGCTCTGTTGTCGCCGGTCTCGCCGCTGCTTCGACCGGCGTCGACGCGCTGGTGGACGAACTCGCTGAGCATCTGCGTGCCGTCCTCCGGGACGTGCTGTGCGGACATCTCAGCGCCGACCTGTGCAGCGTGGCCGACGAGCTGATCGCCGAGGCCGCGGACTCGGCCGCAGCCCTGGCGGTGTAGCTTCTCCAGCATGTTCCACGTCGAGCTGCGGATGGGGCAGCAGGTTGCGCGTCAATTCAACATGAGCGGTCCTGAGCTCGACCGCACCTTCCTGGCGAGGTTGATGGCCGATCGCGAATTCCCCTATGCCGGCCACGACTGGAGCCCGCGCAAGCTTCGGATCACGATTCTCGAGGGGCCCGAACTCCAGCCGTATGAGCTCACGATCGGGGGACTCGGCTGGGGAAACGCCGAGCGAACCGGTACCGATGTGACGTCGAGCATCCTTGCCCGCGCGCGCGAAGCCGCTGGCTGAGTCTGTTGGCGCCCGGCTGAGTCTGCCGGCTGACTCCTCAGTTGGTCACCCTGAGCGAGCGCTGTCCGAAGCGCGGCATATCAGCTGGAGGGCCGCTGCTCGCCCGGGCGGACCAGGCCGACTTCGTAGGCCAGTACGACGGCCTGGACGCGGTCGCGGAGACGCAGCTTCTGTAGCACGTGGTTGACGTGCGTCTTGACCGTCGCGTCGCTGACGAACAGCGACGCTGCGATCTCCGTGTTCGACATCCCGGCGGCGATCAGCTTCAGAACCTCAACCTCGCGCTCGGTAAGCTGAGACAGCGCCTCGGGCACGGCGAGACCCGGCGCCGGTCTGTTCAGGAAGTCCTCGATCAGGCGGCGCGTGATCGCAGGCGCGAGCAGCGCGTCACCGGAGTCCACTGTGCGAACTGCCTCGGTCAGTCTGTCGGGCGGCGCGGTCTTCAGCAGGAAGCCGCTGGCGCCGGCGCGCATCGCGTCGTAGACGATGCGGTCCTCATCGAACGTGGTCAGCACCAACACCCTGCTGGACAATCCGGCGGCGACGATCTCCGCGGTTGCCGTGATCCCGTCGAGGACCGGCATCCGCACGTCCATGAGCACGACCGCAGGATTCAACTCGCGCGTCATGCGTATGGCTTCACGCCCGTTGTCAGCCTCGCCGATGACGGCGAGATCGCTGTTGGCCTCGAGGATCATGCGGAAGCCGGCGCGAACCAGCGCCTGATCATCGGCGATCAGGACAGTGATCATGCGGCGACACCGGTCAGCGGCAATCGTGCTCGCACGAGGAAGCCGCCATCGGGACGTGGGGTTGCGAGCAGCTCGCCACCGAACACGCTGACGCGCTCACGCATACCGACCAGACCATGACCGCCCGTGTGCCCGTCACCGGTTCCGGCCCCATCGTCCTGGACCTCCAGCTCCAATGCATCGCGCTCATACTTCACGAGCACCTTGGCGCAGGCAGGTCCAGCATGCTTCAAGGCATTGGTCAGAGCCTCCTGCAGCACTCGATATGCGGCCAGGTCGACCCCCAGTGGCACCTCGCGAGGACTGCCCTCAATACGCACCTGCACCTGCAGTCCGGAACTGCGAATCTGTGAAACCAGGTCGTCGAGGTCGCGAAGGCCCGGCTGTGGGGCCAGTCCGATCTCCTCGCCGTGCTCCCGCAGCAGACCCAGCAGGCGGGTCATCTCGACCATCGCCTGGCGACCCGTCTGCTGAACCTGTTGGAGCGCATTGAGCGCGCGATCGGGGGCGGTCTCGAATACGGCCTCTGCCGCCTCGGCCTGCACGACCATCACCGAGACCGAGTGCGCGACGACATCGTGCAGCTCGCGGGCGATGCGGGCGCGCTCGGCCGCGGCGGCGGCCACTCGCTCCAGCTCGAGTTGTGCGGCCCGCTGCTTGAGCTTGTCGGCCTCGCCGGCCAGATCGCTGACGCGCTGCGTTCGCGACCGCACGACCAGCCCCGCGATCCAGGCGCCGCCGCCGATGATCAGACCAAACAGGAAGTTGCCGGCGCGGACCGTGGCGTCGCCGCTCAGATGCGTGAGCGCCACTGCGAAGCCGGGGATGTACATGGCGAATCCGAGGATTGCCGCGGTTCAGTGGCTCGTTGGCGGCGACCGAGTACAGCGAGATCACGAGCGCCAGCAGCGGAACCACCGGCTCATTGACAGGCACGCCCAGTGACGCCTCGAGTCCGATGCCCACTGAGACGGCGAGCACGCACAGGATCGGGGCGGTCCGTCGCCAGGCCAGCGCCGCGCAGATCAGCAGCTCCGTTGGAAAGGCCGCGGAGCGCGGATGGATGCTTGGGTTGATCGCCACCTCGAGCAGCGCGAGCGCGCCGATGGCGGCGGCGAGAAGCAGATCGCGGCGCGGTGGCTTCATGACCGCAATCTATCTGCGCCTAACGAATAGATAAAGCGACCCGGGGTTGATCTTGATCAATCCCGGGGTTGATTGCGGGCCACGCCGAATCAAGGAGATGGTTGAGACGGGATCGGCAACGCAGCCGATGGCTCGGCGCTCACACGGCCATAGCGTGTCTCCCGCACATCGACGAATGGAGGCCGCAATGCGGATCATCAACCACAGAACCGGGATCAGAGCGACGGTTGCAGCGATGGTCGTGCTGACGATTCCAGCTGCAGTGTCGCTGGCAGCCGCGCCCGGCGGTGCGCGTGCACAGGCGAGTCAGGACAGGATCACCGTGATCGTCCCGGTGGGGGATGTCAGTGCCGGGGGCGCGAGTCTCGCGCCCAAGGGCCAGATGGGCGACCTCTTCGAGGAGAGCTACCGGCCATCCAGCTCGGGCGCGGTCGAGCGCCAGGATGCAATCGGCGTCGGTGCCGCCGGAGGCCGCGGCGTGTTCCTCGGCACGGTGAACCTCAAGGGGGGTCAGATCATCTATGCCGGCAGCACGGACGATCAGGACGACACCACCTACGCGGTGCTCGGCGGCACCGGCCGTTACGTCGGCTCTCACGGGCTGCTGACCACGAGCACGATCAACCGAGCCCACGTGCGGATCACGATCCAGCTCAGTTGAGCGGCAGGTACTCGACCGCGCTCCCCGCCGCCAGGGCTCCGGCCCCGGCGGGGATTCGCGCCAGCCCCGTTGCCTGAGCGCTGGCTGCAAGCTGGTGTGACTGCTGGGGGCGCAGAGGCTCGACGCGACCGCCCGCGAGCTCACACACGCGGATCATCTCGTCACGCTCCGGGTTTCGCTGCACGTCGGAATCAAGGATCGCGCGAGCGAACGCCGGCCGCGGCGCTCGCGCGCCCTGCAGCGCCGCCAGCGCCGGCCGCACGAACATCTCGAAGCAGACGAGCACAGACACGGGATTGCCGGGGATTCCGAAGACCAGCGCCCTGCCCGGCGGCTGCGAACGCTCGAAGATCCCGAAGCTGAGCGGCTTGCCGGGTTTCATCGCGATCCGCCAGAACAGCTCACGCACGCCGAGGTCTCGCTCAACCTCCCGCACCAGATCGTGCCCTCCGACGGAGACACCGCCGGTGCTGATCACGACGTCGTGAGTGAGCGCCTCCCCGAGCGCCTCGCGGTGAGCGGCGTGGGTGTCTGCGGCCGTCGCGACGATTGTGGCGTCAGCGCCTGCGTCCGCGAGCGCGGCGGCCAGCAGGGGCCCGTTTGAGTCGTAGATATCGCCCGCTCCGAGTTGCTCACCGGGCTTCCGCAGCTCGGTTCCGGTGGTCACCACCGCGACCCGCGGCGACGCGCCGCAGCGCAGCGTGCCGCGTCCGAGTGAGGCCGCCGCTCCGACCTGCGCCGGACCGATACGGGTCCCCGCGGGCAGGACCTCGGTTCCGCGCGTGACGTCGCTGCCGGCGCTGCGCACCGAGTGGCCGTCGGCAACCGCGCGGGGCACCTCGATCACGCCCGGCGACTTCGACGCGATCCACTCGATCGGCGCGACCGCGTCGGCGCCCTGCGGCAGCACCGCGCCGGTCGAGATCGTCACCGCCTGGCCGGGTGCGATCGCACCGGTGAACGGCTTGCCGGCGGCCGACTCACCGACCACCTCGAGCTGTCCGGGGGTGTCACGATGACGCAGCGCGTATCCGTCCATCGCCGAGTTCGTGAATGGCGGCAGCTCAAACGTGGCGACGAGCGGCTCGGCCAGGTAATGGCCCGGCGTGCGGGCAAGCGGCAGCTCGACCGCCGGCAGCGGCACAACCTGCTCGAGAATCCTCTCGAGCGCGTCCTCAACGGGAAGCAGCGCAGGGTCACTCATCGAACAGCTCTCGGTGTATCGCAAGCAGGCCGTCGATGTCGCCGGCCCCGATGTCCAGCTCGGGAACGAGCAGGATCGGCTCGTCGGCGAAGGCCGATCGCAGGCGCTCGATGTTGGCGGCGTCGCGTTCGGCGAGGACGGTGTAGTCGCTCAGGCTCGCAGCGACCGTCCCGCAGAGGTGGGTCGGCAGGATCTGTTCAAGACCACTCTTGCCAGGAGGCAGATGCGGATGCACACGGTTCACGATCGCTCCCGCAAACGGCAGCCGGTCGGCTCGCAGGCGTTCGCGAAAGCGGACAGCCTCATCGACCGGTCCGCGCTGCGCCGAGGTCACGAGCACGAACGCGGTGTCCTCGGCATGCAGCAGTTCCTCGACGCGCCCCGCACGCACCTTGAACTCCTCGGTCATGCCGCCCAGCAGCCCGAAGAACGTCGTCAGATCCGAGATCAGATCCAAGCCGGTTACGAGCCTCAGCGCCGCCAGCACCGGCGCGGCGCCGATTCCGAGCAGGCGCATGCCGAGACCGGTCGGGCGCAGGAACGTCTGTAGCGCACCGCCGCCCAGGAACGCCAGGAGCCGGCCGGGCGCGTTCAGGAACTCGGCAGCGTTGTGCGCCGGCGGCGTATCGAGCACAAGCAGGTCGTAGTCCTCGGCGGCCAGCTCGTAGAGCTTCTCGATGGCGGTGAACTCCTGCGAGCCCGACACGGCTCCCGACAGGCCTCGATAAACGCTGTTGCGCTTGATCTCGGCGGCGCGTTCCGGCGTCGGCGCGAGCCGCTCGATCAGCTCGTCGAACGTGCGCTTGGGGTCGAGCATCATCGCCCAGAGTTCGCCGTGGAGCTCGATTCCCGCCAACCTCTCGGGTGCGACGAGGCGCGGCTCGTTGCCGAGCTCCTCGAGCCCAAGGGCATCGGCCAGGCGCCTGGCCGGATCGATCGTCACGACCACGACCTTGAGCCCGCGCGCGGCCATCCCGAGGGCGAGCGCCGCGGCAGTCGTTGTCTTGCCGACCCCGCCGGCGCCGACACAGACGCAGACGCGCCTGCCCTCCAGCACCTGGACCGCGCTCATCGCATCAGCTCCCTTGCGAGCACTCGCAACTCGGCACGACCGATCTCGGCAGCGAACAGGAACGGCAGCGTGATCAGGCGGTTCCCGAACGCGTCCTGCAGTCGCCGCCGTTGCTCACGTTGGGCGTCAGCCAGACGGTGCTCACTCAGAGGCGACCTCGATGGCTGCCCGGTCCCGCTTGACCGGGCAGCTTCTGAGCGCGTCATCGAGGACGGCGGCGTCGGCAGCACGTGAAGCGGTCTGGGTACAGACCGTTGAGGAACACTCGCTCGAGCTCGTGTCGGTCGGTTGCGCTGCGCAGCGTGTCGCGCAGCTCGAGCGTCTCGTTGACCGGCATCTCCTCGGCGGTGGTCACGGCGACCACCGACGTGAACGCGTGGTCGGCGAGGGTCTGCGCGATCGTCTGGGCCTGGCCTGCGATCGGACCCACACGCGCAATCTCCGCGAAGGTTCGGGGCGTCCGCAGCAGCGCAGCACCGTGGCCGGAGGCGGGCGCGTCCACGATCACCAGGTCGTAGGGAGGGGCGTCACCGGTGCGCCGCTGCAGCTGCGCCAACTCCCAGAGCTTGCCGATGCACAGCAGCTCGCGCATGCCGGGAGTCGCCATCGCGAACGCCCCGAACAGCCGGCTCTGGCGCAGCGCCTGATTGGCCGGCGACGGCACCTTCCGTTCCAGATACTCCTCCATCGCGCTCTGCGGATCGACCGACACGCGGAACAGGCCAGGTGCGAACTCACGCTCGCGCTGGTCGCCGCGGCCGTCGAGGTCGGCCACGATCGTCCGCAGCCCGGTGTCAGCCGCCGCCAGCCCGAGCGCGAGCGCGAGCGTCGTCTTGCCGACGCCGCCCTTGCCTGTGACGAAGATCAGGCGGCGGTGGAAAAGGGTGCGGGACACTGCGAGATGCAACATAGCCGCAGTGGTCACGGTGAGGTCGGCGGCGGAGCAGAGATCGCGGCGTATTGAAGGAATCGCCCCCACTGCTGCGAATACAGGCGCGAATGCGTCTCTCAGCCAACAGCCCTTTCTCGGAGGAGCGCCCGTGACGGCAAGTCTCAAGGTGATCGCGTTCGCCAACCAGAAGGGCGGCGTCGCCAAGACCACCACCACGCTCAATCTTGCTGCGGCGTTTGCCGAGGAGGGCCATCGCGTCCTCTGCTGCGACATGGATCCGCAGGGCAACCTGACGATGTCCCAGGGCATCGATCCGGACAACCTCAAGAAGTCGATGTTCGACGTGCTGGTGCATCGCGTCTCGATCCGCGAGGTGATCCACCGCCGCGAGGTCGATGTCGCCTGCGCATCGATCGACCTGGCCGGCGCCGAGATCGCGATGTCGACGATGATCGGCCGCGAGCGCACGCTCGAGCGCGCGTTGAATGAGGTCACTGACGACTATGACTACTGCTTCATCGACACGCCACCGAGTCTCGGCCTGCTGACGATCAATGCCCTGACCGCGGCAAATAAGGTGATCGTCCCCGTTCAGTGCGAATATCTGTCCATGCGGGGGCTGATCCAGCTTCAGAACACGCTCGCGATGATCCGGGAGAACCTCAACCCGAACGTCGAGATCGAGGGGATCCTGCCGACGATGGTCGACACCCGCACGCTTCACGCGAAGGAGGCGATCGAGTTGCTGGAGGAGAACTTCGGCGACCGCGTCTTCGCCTCTCGAATCCGCAAGACGGTGCGTTTCGCGGAGGCGCCGGTGAAGGGCATGTCGGTGCTCAAGTACGACCCTGACGGGATCGCAGCCCACTCCTACCGTCAGCTCGCCAAGGAGGTCCTCTCGAATGCCAACCGCTAAGCGCGCGAGCATGCGTGAGGGACCGCTGTCACAGCTGTTCCGCAAGACCGCGAGGACACCGAGCCCGCGAGCCCGCAGCCCGCCGGCGCCGGCCGAAGCTCCCCAGGCTTCCGCCGACGTGCCGTCGAGCCGCCGCCGAGCGGCGTGCGCTGCCGCACCCGTCGCTGCGACCCGTCGGTTCCCGTTGAGGCCGGCGGCCGAGCCGGGCGTCGGCACCGGCCAGCCGCGTCAGGCCGGCGTGCCGTCACCGCAGCAGCGCCTCGAGTCCGCCTTCGCAGCCGACATTCCCGCGAGCCTGATGGAGCCGGCGGCCGGCTCCGAGCGCCGGCTCAGCGAAGCGCCGGCTGTGGCAGAGGACGTGTACGCGCGTCCCGAACACGGCTTCGAGCAGCCGCCTACTCGCCCGCCGGCATCGGCCGGCCGGTGATCCGCGTGGTCGGCGTCGGTGGTGCCGGCGTCAACGCCGTCAACCGGATGATCGAGGCCGACATCGAGGGCGTCGAGTTCATCGCCATCAACACCGACCTGCAGTCGCTGCAGACCTCGGCGGCGACCGACCACGCTTGCATATCGGCGACTCGATCACGCGCGGACTCGGCTCCGGCGCGAACCCGGAGCTCGGCCGTGCGGCCGCGCGGGAGGAGTACGACCAGATCAAGGCGGTCCTGCGCGGCGCCGACATGGTCTTCATCGCCGCCGGTGCCGGTGGCGGCACGGGCACCGGAGCGGCTCCGGTCGTCGCGCAGATCGCGCGCGAGTTCGGTGCGCTCACGGTCGGCATCGTCACGCGCCCGTTCCAGTTCGAGGGCACGCGCCGCCGCGACCAGGCTGAGGCCGGGATCGCGGCGCTCGGCGAGGAGGTCGACACGCTGATCGTGGTGCCGAACAACCGCCTGCTGACAGTGCTCGAGCGCAACACGACGATGGTCGACGCCTTCCGCGTGGCCGATGACGTCCTGCGTCAGGGCGTCCAGGGCATCTCGGACCTGGTGACGCTGCCAGGCCTGATCAACCTCGACTTCGCGGACGTGCGCACGATCATGTCCGAACGCCGGCAGCGCGCTGCTCGGCATCGGCATGGGCACCGGCGAGCGTCGCGCGATCGACGCTGCCGAGGCGGCTGTGTCCTCGCCGCTGCTGGAGACCAGCATGGAGGGCGCGCGCTCGATCCTGCTGTCGATCACCGGTGGTTCGGACATCTCGCTGTGGGAGGTCAACGAGGCGGCCAAGGCGGTCGCCGAGGCCGCTCACCCGGACGCGAACATCATCTTCGGCGCGATGGTCGACGAGAAGATCGACAACGACCAGGTCTGGATCACGGTGGTCGCCACCGGATTACGACGACCGCAGCCGGCGCGCCGCCTGGTCGAGCCGGCGGGTGAGCCACGGGTGAGCCGCGTCAGCGAGCGCCGCGTCACGAGTCGACCCACGTCCGACGCGTCGCCGAGTCGATGGACGTTCCGGAGTTCATGCCGCGAGGCTGAGAGGGCGTGCCGGGAGTTGTGGCCAGCGGGCCGCTGAACTCCGGACTCACCCGAACCGGACCTTGCCGTTGGACTTGGCCCGCGCCTGGGCGCGGTCGACGAACTCCAGGCGCTTCAGCGCGGCGCGGAACAGCCGCGTCGACCAGCCGCAGCCGCGCGTTCTCCGAGCGGAGATCGAGCAGGCCCTGCTTGGCCTCGAGCCCGAAGTCGACCGTGGCCGCCATCGCGTAGGCATTCATCGCCTTCAGTTCCTCAGGCGTGGGTGACCGCTCGGTGGCGGTGCGGACCAGTTCGCTGTACGCGTCGTGGGCGGCTTCGGATGAGCGTCTGGTCGGGCTCCTCGGGGGTGTCCTCGAGCAGCTCGACCACGCCGGCAGGGTAGGCGAGGTGGCTCTGGCGCTCGATCACGCGCAACGGCCTGGTGCCGCGTGCCAGCAGGTTCATGCGACCGTCCTCGAGGCTCTCGAGCACCCGCTCGATCGCGGCAGGCGCAGCCGATCTCGTGGAGTCCGTCGTCGGCCATCCAGACGACGCCGAACTCGCGATTTGTGCGTCATGCACTCGTCGATCATCGTCTTGTACCGGTCCTCGAAGATGTGGAGCGGCACGACCTCCGCGGGCAGCACCACGAGCTGCAGCGGGAACAGCGGGAAGTCGTTGGCGACGTGTTCAGTCATGCGGGCAGTCTGACGCTGCGGCCTGCGCGCGGTCAGCAGGAGGTTGTAGAAGATCGCCGGCTGGAAGCCGCGGCTCGAGCAGCCGCTGGTCGAGCCGCTGCAGGCGCAGGTAGCCGTGGAATGCGTACTGCGCCACCACATCGGCACGTCGTCGGGCTCGCGGTCGCCTCGAGCGCGCGGTTGAACCACCCGAACCAGTTGGCGACAAGCTCCTCGCCGCGAACGGTCACGTCCGTGAAACCGGCGCCGCGGCGACCGGTGCAGGTCGGCGGGTGCGAAGGCGTGGATGTCGACCTCGCTCTCGAGCTCGTGATCAGCGTGCTCTCGGCGACCCGGATCCGGCATGCGCGGCGCGCGGTGCCGCACGAAGCGCCGCGCGCCACAGCGGGGCGGCCAGTGGCGGCTGCGCGCTTGGGCACCTTCGCCATGCGGTCGCCGACGCGCGAGGGCTCGCCGGCAAAGAGGATCCGTCCGCCGGGCTTGCAGCACGCGTCGAAACTCAGCGAAGGCGCGTTCGAGGTCGGGGAGGTGGTGCAGGACCGCGTGCCCAAGCACAAGGTCGAAGCTCTGCGTCGGCGAACGGCAGCGACTCGGCGTCGGCGCGAACAGCGTTCACCTGCTCACGATCCGAGGCCGAGCTGCTCGGCATTGGCGCGGAGTGCAGCGACCATCCCGGCGGAGATGTCGGTGCAGGTCAGCTGCCCGATCGCGCCGGCACGCATGCAGGTTGAGGCTGAAGTAGCCGGTGCCGGCGCCGATCTCGAGGCGCGCGGTAAAGCCGGCGTCAAGCTCGCGGCCGAGCAGCTTGCGGGCCTTGCCGCTGACCTGAGCCCTGCCGGTCTCGACCGAAGTCGATGCCCCACTTGGCGTCGTAGGTGGCGGCGGCGACGTCGTGATAGCGGGTGTTGACGTCGCGGATCTGCTCGTGCGACGAGCGCCTGCATCTGGGCGCTGACGTTACCGTGTCGCCGGTGACTGCGAGCGTCCACGTCCAGCAGAACCAACCCCCGGGCGTGCCGCCGCTGTCGCTCACCGGCGAACGCACGCTCCCGGACGTGCCGGCTGAGAATTACTGGTACCGCCGCCACCTTGCCGTCTATGAATGGATCGCCGCACCGGGTAGCCGGATTGCGGGCCATCGACATGGCGTGTGGGGAGGGATACGGAGCCGCGACGCTGGCCGCGATCGGGCGCGCGAGCGTGGTCGGTGTCGACGCCAACCCGGAGGCGTTCGAGCACGCGCGCCTGCGCTACCATGGCACCGAACCTGCGCTTCGAGCGGGCGCTGGTCGAGGGCTAGGCGAGACCCGGCTGTTGCGACGCGATCACGTTCCTGCAGACGATCGAGCACGTACGCGATCCCGAGGCATTGCTGAGTCAGCTTCAGGGCGCTGATCGCGCCCGGCGGCGTCGTCTACGTCTCGACCCCGAACCTGCTGACGCTGGCGGGACCCGGGGCCGAGAAATCGGACAACCCCTGGCACCTGCGCGAATACCGGGCGCACGAGTTCCGCGAACTCTGCGGATCGGTGTTCGACTCGGTCGAGATCCACGGCGTCTTCCACGCGCGCCGGTTGCGCGCACACGCGCTCGCGCTGACCTGCGGGTGGGACCGGGTGCACTCAGCGCTCGGCCTGACCCAGGTGTTTTACGACCAGTTCACGCCTGCGATCACCAGCGCTGACTTCAAGCTCGACGCGTGTCGCCCGTTGAGCGGGGCGCTCGACTTCGTTGCGGTATGCCGGTGAAGCGGGCGCTGTGAGGCCTTGCCCACCAGCGATGCCGGGAGCAGCTCAGTGGCAGAGCCCGAAGTCGCGACTGACCGGGTTCGGGATGTTCCGGATCGGACACGTGAAGCTGCTGCCGGCTGTGACGAAGGTCCACGTAGCCGCGCGTCTGTGCATCAGGATGACGCCGTCCGCAGCGACGCGCATGCAGGTGTTGGACAGATGCCTGGGCCAGGAGATCTGCGCGTAGCCGGCGTTCGCACTCGAGATTGCGACATCCATGCATGTCGCCTGCCTGCTGCTGATCTGGTGAGCCTTCACGGCAGCCGCGCGGATGGCCTTGGCCTCACTCGGCGGGGCGCTGCGATGGGCGAGCGCAGCGGCGGGGAGCGCGGCGGCGGGGAGCGCGGCGCAGGCCACGACGGCAAGGCAGATGATCACTCGTCTCATGGCCGCGACCCTATAGGAGGACGCGGCGGAGCCAGACGGTCGAGGTCCGGTTGGCGGCTGCCGGATCCTGACGCCCGTGCCGACGTGTGGGTGAGGTCGAGGTGCCCGATCCTGAGGGCGGCGCTAACGCGTGGGCGAGGCGGCCCGGGCCGGGAGTTGGGTGCGGGCGCCCCGCCTATCCGGGGTAGGCGGCGGGGCACCCATATCTACGTGTACCCAGGATTGGACTCGGCGAACCCGCCACCGATCGCCACGTCGAGGCTTCAGCTCGGGAGCTTCCTGGCGGGAGTGTGGTCGCCAGGCGTGGTTCGGCTTGGCGGCGCGGCGTGATCCGAGCGACGTAATCTCTGGCTGATGCCGCCCGGCGAACTGGCGATCGTGCTCCACACGCACATGCCCTACGTCGAGGGCTACGGGACCTGGCCGTTCGGCGAGGAGTGGCTGTGGGAAGCGATCGCGACCAGCTACCTGCCGCTGTTGCGAGTGCTCGACGAACTCGGGCCTGAGGTGAGCCGCGACAGGTTGACGATGTCGCTGACGCCGGTGCTGTGCGACCAGCTGGAGGCGCCCGGCGCGATCAAACGCTGCATCGGGTTCCTCAGAACCATCAGGCCTGAGACGCATGGGTCGGACATCGAGGGGTTCGAGCGGATGGGGGAGACCGCGGCGGTCGTTGAACTGGAGCGGTCGGCCGCCGAGTACGCGAACGCCGCCGACACGCTTGAGCGGCTCACGGAAGCGGGGTCGGGCCTCACGCAGGCGCTCGGCCGGCACGCGACCTGGACCTCCGCGGCGACCCACGCGATCCTGCCGCTGCTGTGCCTGGAGGAGTCGATCGAATTGCAGCTGCGCGTCGGCATCGAGTCGCATCGGCGACGATTCGGAGCGGAGTGGGGAGGCGGCTTCTGGATGCCCGAGTGCGCCCATGCGCCCTGGCTCAACCCCCAGCTGAGCGCCTCAGGGGTCGACGCGACCTGCGTCGAGCTGACGGGACTGCTCGGCCGCGGCCATGAGCTCAACCTCAGGCCGCGCAGGCCCGACGGCGGTCCGCTGCTGATCCCGATCGATCGTGAGATCATCGATCTGGTCTGGGGTGCGGACGGCTACCCGGCGCGCCCCGCATATCGTGATCGCCACCACCGCACGCTGCACGACCACCAGGTCTGGGCCAACGACGGCAGCATCTATGCCGCGGAGCGTGCTCGCGAACAGGCCAGTGAGGACGCCCGCCAGTTCGTTGCCGCCGCGGCCGCCCGGGTCGCCGGCGGCGGGCTGTGCGTCTGCGCGCTCGACACCGAACTGCTCGGCCACTGGTGGCATGAGGGGCCGCTGTGGCTGGCGGCTGTGCTCGCCGAGGCCGAGCGTTCGGGCCTCAGTCTCACCAGCCTCGACCCGGAGGCGCTCGCCCGCCATCCGCCGATCCACACCGCCGCCGGCGACGATGATCACCTGCCCACGACCACCTGGGGGGCCGCGGGCGATCTCAGAACCTGGAGTGCCCCGGCGGTCGCCGACCTGGCCTGGCAGAGCCGCACGGCCGAGCTGCGCGCCCACCTTCGCGGTGCCGGCCCGCCAGCGCGCGCACAGCGCGAGCTCCTGGCCCTGCAGGCCAGCGACTGGGCCTTCCTGGCCTACCACGACTGGGCCGGCGACTACCCGAGGCAGCGTGCCAGCGGGCACGCTGCCCAGCTGGCACGTGCGCTACGCGGCGAGACCCGGGAGCCCCACGCCCGCAACCTCGCACCCTTCCTGGATCACTCGTAGCGCAACGTCTGCGGCTGCTCGCGCATCCGCAGCAGACGCGCCGGCACGCCGCCGACGACCGCGTCCTGCGGCACGTCGCGGGTGACGACGGCACTGGTCCCGATCACGGCGTTGTCACCGACCGTCACGCCGCGCAGGATGCAGGCCCCGTAGCCGATCCAGACGTTATGCCCGATCCTCACATCGCGCTTGTAGATGCCCTGCTCGCGGATCGGGCGTTCGACCTGGGCCGTGGCGTGATCGAAGTCGATCATCATCGTGCGGTCGGCGATGATGCATTCGCGGCCGATCGATATGTGCTGGTAACAGGAGAGCGTGCACTCCTGCCCAAGCACCGATTTGGAGCCGATCTCCACGACGCCCTCATGCGCGCGAACCTTGCAACGATCGCCCAGCCACGCCCAGCGGCCGAGCTCGACCCGGGCATCGCGTCCGATCTCGAACTTGACGCCCCGACATATGAAGCACGGACCATCGGTGACCAGCCGGCCGCGCCAGCGCAGCTTCATCCAGGCCAGGCGCATGAACAGCACCGCATAGCCCCAGCGCAGCATCCCGTGCCGGTGCGCAAAGCGAATGAACGCGAGTGGGCCGCCGGCCCGCCGGCTCGGCGGCCTTCGCGGAGGCACGTCAGGCGTCTGTGGCATCCGTCTCGGTCTCGATCTCGGCCGCGCGCCGCTCGTTGAGCTCGCGTCCCAGCCGCGTGAACCTGATCAGCAGCTGCATCTGATCCTCGCTCAGCTGCTCGCACAGCACGCTCCCGAGCGCGGCGTGCTCGGCGTAGAACCGGTGGATCTCAGCGACCCTCTCGGTCGGCTCGATCACCACCACGCGGCGGTCGTCCGAGTCACGCCGCCGGCGCACATATCCGCGCGTCTGCAGGCGATCGATCGCGGTTGTCATCGCGCCGCTCGAGAGGCCGGTGTGCGCGGCGAGCTGGCCTGCGGTCAGCGGGCCGACACGGCTGAGGGCGTCCAGGCAGCTCATGTCCGTCTGGTTGACCCCAAGCCGAGTCGCGACCGCCCGATCGAATCGCGCCGTGGCGGTCTGCGAGCGCCGAACCTCGTCGAGCAGCTCCGCAAAGACTTCCTGTTTGGTCCTTGACATAATTATCTTGACTGTCAAGATGTTTGACAGAGAAGAGAAGTTTACGACAGCACCATAGGAGGGGCGCATTGGAAGCTGCAATCACCGCTGCCGATCTACGCAAGCACTATCCACCCAACGTGCAGGCGCTCGACGGCATCAGCCTCGAGGTTTCCAGGGGGACGATCTTCGGCGTTCTTGGACCGAACGGGGCCGGCAAGTCGACCCTGACGCGAGTGCTCTGCACGCTCACGACTCCCGACAGCGGCACCGCGAGCGTTGCCGGCATCGACGCGCTCAAGCACCCGGTCCGGGTCCGGCGCGCGATCGGCGTGGTCGGTCAGAAGCACGGTTCGGATCCGAATGCCACCGGTCGTGAGAACCTGGTGCTGAACGGCGAGTTCAACGGCATCACCGGACGCGAGCTGAAAAAGCGGGTCGGGGCTGCCCTCGAGCGCTTCGAGCTCGTGGACGCCGCCGACCGCCAGGTGCGCACCTACTCCGGCGGGATGGCACGGAGGCTGGACATCGCGATGGGCCTGCTCAACCGGCCGAGGGTGCTGTTCCTCGATGAGCCGACCACTGGACTTGACCCTGAGGCGCGCGCGCTGATGTGGACCTACATCGAGCAGCTCGCGTCCGAGGAGCAGATGACGATCTGGCTGACGACCCACTACATGGACGAGGCCGACAACCTCACGGCCGAGCTGGCGATCGTCGATCGCGGCCGGATCGTCGCGCAGGGGTCACCGGATCAGCTCAAACGCGAGCTCTCGGGCGACGCGCTGCTGGTCGAGCTGGTCGATCCGGAGGAGTCGCGCGCGCTGGACGCGCTCGCGCGCCTGGAGGGCGTGCACGAGGTCGAGCTCGACGGCCGGATGCTGCGCGCACGCGCTCAGGACGGTGGCGCCGCGCTGCCCGCCGTGCTGGCGGCGCTCGAGGATCAGCAGGTGCGGGTGGCGTCCGTCAAGGTCGCCAGACCGTCACTTGATGACGTCTACCTGCGGCACGCCGGGCGCGCGTTCGAACAGGCCGAGGCCGATTCACCGGAGCCGACCAAATGAGCGCGGTGATGAGACCGACGTGGCAGGTGTTCCTGCGCGGCCTCCGCACGCTGATGCGGCAGCCGGCGTTCCTGCTCATAACGATCGTGCAGCCAATCATCTGGTTGCTGCTGTTCGGGGCGCTGTTCAAGTCGGTCGCGGACATCCCCGGATTCGAAGGCAGCTACATCGATTTCCTGACGCCCGGCGTGGTCGTCATGCTCGCCGTCTTCGGTGCCGGCTGGTCCGGCATGGCCTTCGTGGAGGACATCGCCAACGGCGTCATGGACCGGATGCTCACGACTCCGGTCTGGCGCGGCTCGCTCAACGTCGGCTGGGTCGCCTATGAGGCGTTCGCCGTGATGATCCAGACGGTGCTGATCGTCCTGCTCGCCCTGCTGCTGGGCGCCGACTTCAAGGGTGGCGTGATCGGCGTGCTGGCGATGTTCGTGATCGCCGCGCTGCTGGCGGCGGTCGTGTCCTCGCTGTCCAACGCGGTCGGCGTGCTCGGTCGCCAGCGCGAGACCGTGATCGGTGTCGTCAGCTTCTTCCAGCTGCCGCTGACGTTCCTCTCGACGGGGTTGATGCAGGCCAGCCTGATGCCTCAATGGATGCAGACGGTGGCGAAGTTCAACCCGGTCAACTGGGCGGTCGTGGCTGCCCGCGCTGCGGCGATGCAGAAGACCGACTGGGGGGTGGTGCTCCCGCGCATGGCGATGCTCCTGGGGCTCGCGGTGGTCGCGGAAATAGTCGCCTCCCGGGCATTCGCCAGGTATCAGCGCTCGCTCTGACAGTCGGATTGCGGTGTCCTCGGTCGCTCGCGTACAGCTCGTGCGCGCCGCGCCATGCGGCCTTGCATTGCGCGGTCAGCGCGGCGCTTTGCCGATCAGCGTTCGCGCTATCACGAGCTCCTGGATCTCGTCGGTGCCCTCGCCGATCGTGAGGATCTTGGCGTCCCGGTAGAAGCGGGCAACCGGGTACTCCTCGATGAAGCCGTAGCCGCCGTGGATCTGGACAGCCTCGTCGGCGGCGTGCACCGCGAGGCGGCCGCTCTTCAGCTTCGCCTGGGCTGCGATGAGCGAGAAGTCCCGGCCCTCGTCCTTGAGCCAGGCGGCCTTCTGCACGAGCAGGCGGCACGCCTCGATCTCGGTCGCGAGGTTGGCGAGCTTGGCCTGGATCGTCTGGAAGCTGGAGATCGTCTGACCAAACGCCCGCCGCTGCTTTGCGTACGCCAGCGCCTGATCGAGTGCGCCCTGAGCGAGGCCCACTCCCATCGCCGCAACCCCGATCCGGCCGATGTCCAGCACCCTCAGGAACTGTTGAAGCCCGCGGCCGCGAACGCCGAGGAGGTTCTCGGCCGGAACGCGGCAGTCGGTGAACGTCAGCGGCCGTGTATCTGAGGCGTGCCAGCCGAGCTTGCGGTATTGCTGTCCCTGTTCGTAACCAGGCGTGCCGTTCTCGACCAGGAGGTTCGAGATCTCGGAGCGACCGTCGCCGGTCTCGCCGGTGACGGCGGTGATCACGACCACCCCCGAGATCTCGGTCCCGGCGTTGGTGATGAACTGCTTGGCACCGTCGATCACCCACTCGCCTGCGTCCAGGCGCGCGCGGGTCTGGGTGTTGCCGGCGTCGGAGCCGGCCTCGGGCTCGGTCAGCCCGAAGGCCCCGAGCATCTCTCCGCTGCACAGGCGCGGCATCAGCCGGCGCTTCTGATCGTCGCTGCCGAACAGGTGGATCGGCTGGGTGCCGAGCGAGGTGTGGGCGCAGAGCGTGATCGCCACCGAGGAGTCGACCCGCGTCAGCTCCTCGACCACGATCGCGTAATCCTGCGTGCTGCCGCCGGCGCCGCCGTATTCCTGTGGGAACGGGATACCCATCAGGTCGAGCTCGCCGAGCCTGCGCACGATCTCGTACGGGAACCGCTTCTCACGGTCGAGCTGCTCGGCGACCGGAGCGATCTCCGCCTGGGCGAACTCGCGCACCGTCTCCTGCAGCAGCCGCTGGTCGTCCGAGAGCTCGAAGTCCATCACCCACACACTACGATCAGGGCGCCGACCCTGCATCCGCCACACAGCCCGGGAGCCCATCGAACATGCCCAAGACCGTGATCCTGTCAGCCGCGAGGACCCCGATCGGGAAGCTGGGGGGTGCGCTCTCAGGTCTCGATGCCGGTTCGCTCGGCGGGATCGCGATCGGCGCGGCGCTCGAGCGCGCCGAGGTTGCGCCCGATCAGGTCCAGCACCTCGTGATGGGCCAGGTGCTGCAGGCCGGACAGGGCCAGATCCCATCGAGGCAGGCGCAGATCAAGGCAGGCATCCCCAAGGAGGTCTCCTCGGAGACCATCAACAAGGTCTGTGCCTCGAGCGTACGGGCGGTAGGGATGATCGACGCCTCCGTTCGGGCCGGGGATCTTGAGCTGGCCGTTGCCGGCGGGATGGAATCGATGTCCAGCGCCCCGTATCTGCTCAAGGACGCACGCTTCGGGATGCGGATGGGGGACGGCATGGCGCTCGACGCGATGGTGCACGACGGGCTCATCGACCCGTTCACGGACAAGCAGATGTTCGTCGAGGCGACCGAGGTCGCCGACGAGTTGGAGCTGACCCGTCCGGACCTCGATCGCTGGGCGCTGCGTTCCCACCAGCTTGCGATACGCGCGGCCGACGAGGGGGTGCTGGCAGAGGAGATCGTGCCGGTCACCGTCCCAGGTCGCAAGGGCGACACGGTGGTCGAGACCGACGAGGCGCCGCGGCGGGACAGCACGCTCGAGGCGCTCGCGAAGCTACCCGGACTGGTGGGCAAGGAGGGCTCGCACACGGCCGGCAACTCGCCGGGTGTCAACGACGGCGCCGGCGCACTGGTGCTGGCCAGCGACGATTGGGCTTCAGCCAATGACCGTCGCCCGCTGGCGACGGTCATCGCCCAGGCGCAGGTCGCCGACGATTTTGCATACCTGGCCCGGACGCCTGCGAATGCAGCCCTGAAGGCGCTCGCGAAGATCGGTGTATCAGCGGCGGACGTTGACCTCTGGGAGATCAACGAGGCGTTCGCGTCGGTCGCGCTGAACTCCGTGCGGATGCTCGGGATCGACGAGGACCGCGTGAACGTCAATGGCGGCGCGATCGCGCTCGGACATCCGATCGGCGCTTCCGGGGCCCGGATCCTTGGGGCCCTGGTGCTGGAGCTGCGCCGCCGCGGCGGTGGGTTGGGCTGTGTCGCGATCTGCTCGGGCGGCGGTCAGGGCGACGCGATCCTGGTCGAGGTCGACGGTGGCTGACAGGATCGGCGGGCCCATCAAGAGGCCCGCGCGCGGCGCCGCCTTCTTCGACCTCGATAAGACCCTGATGCAGGGGTCCTCCGGCTTCCAGTTCGCGCGCGCTGTCCGTGAGGCGGGGATGATGAGCCGCCGCCAGCTGGCGGCCGACGCCGTCGCGAACCTGCGCTACCGCCTGCAGGGAGCGTCCGATGCCCAATCCGAGGCGGTGCGCACGCGGATCGCGACCTCGCTCGAGGGTGTCCGGGTGAGGGACCTCGATCGGCTCGGCGTGCGCGCGATGCAGCGGATCCTGCCGCGGTTGTACCCGCAGATGCTGACGATTGCCTACGAGCATCAGGACGCCGGCCGGCCCGTGTACATCGTCACCGCCGCGGCTCAGGACATGGCGGAGGTGCTGGCGCGGGTGATGACATTCGACGGTGCGCTCGGTTCGACCCTCTCCGAGGTCGAGGGCGGCTACTTCACGGGCCGGCCCGGCGGCGCCTTCCTCTACGGCCCGGCGAAGGCCGTGGCGATCCGCGAATTGGCCGACCGCGAGGGCTTCGACCTAGCTGCCTCCTACGCTTACTCCGACTCGATCTCCGACGAGCCGATGCTGCGCGCCGTGGGCCACCCAGTGGTCGTGAACCCCGATGCCGGGCTCGCGACACTCGCCAGGGACGGCGGTTGGGAGGTGGTGCGGCTCGATCGGCTCGGACGCAAACTGACGATCGCCGGCGCGATCGCAGTGGCCGCGACGGCGAGCGGTGCCACCGCCGCCTTCCTGCGGTTGACCGACCGGCGGATCGAGCTGCCGCGGCTCAGCCGTTAGCCGGCGTGCCACCATCGCCAGCGGGCGCTGGGTCGACGTGCGCCCCGCGGACCGCCCGATTGACTCGTCAGTCAATCGAGTAGCATGTGCGCGTTCCAGTTGATGTTGAGGAGGCAGCCTTGAAGATTTGCGTCCTGGTCAAAGAGGTTCCGGACGCTGCCGTCGAGAAGCGGATAAATCCTTCGACGGGGCGGATGGACCGATCGGGTGAGAAGAACCTGAACCCGTATGACACCCACGCGATCGAGGCTGCGATGCAGCTGCGCGAGGGCGGTCAGGTCGGGGTTGATGAGATCGTCGCGGTGACGATGGGGCCGGAGTCGGCGGTGCGGGCACTGCATAAGGCGGTGTCGCTGGGGGCGGATCGCTCTCTGCATCTGAGCGACGAGGCGCTGGCGGGGTCGGATGTGGCCGCGACCGGTTATGCGTTGGCGCGGGCGCTTGAAAAGGAGTCACCTGATCTGGTGCTGCTGGGCCAGCAGTCCGACGATGGCGAGTGCTACACGATCGGCGCGGTCGTGGCCGACCATCTGCGGATGCCGTCGTTGACGCAGGTGATCAAGCTCGATGTCGAGGGCGAGGCACTTCGGCTGGAGCGTCAGGCCGAGTACGGGTATGACACGGTCAAGGTTTCGCTGCCGGCGGTGGTCTCGGTCGGTGATGCGATCAACGAGCCCCGCTACCCGTCGTTGAAGGCGATCATGGGCGCGAAGAAGAAGCCGCTTGAGACGGTCGATGCGGCCGGTGTCGGGATCGATGCCTCGCTCGTGGGAGCGGACGGCTCGCGCGTGCAGTGTGGTGAGTTCCACGATCCGCCGGCGAAGGCAACCGGTGAGATCATCGAGGACGAGAACACCGACGAGACCGTCGCGAAGATCGTCGCCTGGCTTGAGGAAAGGAAGCTGATCTGATGTCCGACGTTCTCGTTTATGTGCTGCACCGTGACGGTGCGTTCAACAAGAACTCGCTCGGCGCTGTTTCCGAGGCGGCCGCGCGCGCGGCTGAGATCGGTGGCCAGGCGCATGCTGTGGTCGTCGGTGGTGCGGATCTGAGCGATGCGCTGTGCGGAACGCTCGGTGCCTACGGCGCCGCCAAGGTGCTGCGCGCGTCCGGTCCTGAGGGGTTGGCGCAGCCGGTCGTCGACGTCTTCGACAAGGCCATCTCCGAGGATGGTTACCGCTATGCGATCTTCGGTGGCGGGTTGCTTGGCTTTGAGATCGGTGCCGGCCTGGCCGCGCGCCGGCAGGCGGGTGTGACGATGGAGGTCACGGCCATCCGTGCCGATGGCGGTGAGCTGGTCGCGGAGCGGCCGATCCTGGGTGATTCGAAGATCTCGGTGTCGCGTTACCGCGGTGAGCTCGGGATCATCATCGGCCGTATCAACGCCTTTGAGATCCGCGAGAATGCCGGCGCCGTCGCTGAGGTCGCCGACGTGCAGATCGAGTACTCGCCGTGGTCGCTTCAGGCGGAGATGGTCACCCGTGGCGAGCAGCGCGGCGCCGATGTCGATATCGAGGGCGCGGACATCCTCGTCGCCGGCGGCCGTGGACTGGGCAAGGCCGAGGGCTTCGAGCTCGCCGAGGGACTTGCCGCAGCGTTCGGCGGCAACAGCGCCGTGGCGGCCACCAGGGCGGTGGTCGACGCGGGCTGGTACCCGTACGCGGCGCAGATCGGCCAGACCGGTAAGACGGTCTCACCGAAGCTCTACCTCGCGGCCGGTATCTCCGGGGCGATCCAGCACAAGGTCGGGATGCAGTCCTCGGAGAACATCGTCGCGATCAACAAGGACGCCAACGCGCCGATCTTCGAGTTCTCCGACCTCGGGATCGTCGGGGATCTGAACAAGATCCTGCCGAAGCTGACCGAGGCGATCAAGGCCAAGAGGGCCGCGTGAATCGATGAGTGCAACCGGGGAGAGCTCCAGCGCTGCTGCCGGCAAGCGAGCCGGCAGCAGCAGGAACCACGCTCCCAGCGAGTTTCCGCCGCCGGTCGACCCGCAGGCCGAGTTCATCAAGCGTTCGCTTGATGATGAGGACGATCTGATCGAGGTTGGGGTCGCGATCGTCGGCGGCGGCACCGCCGGGCTCGCGGCCGCGAACCGGCTGTTGCAGTTGTTGGCCGACGATCCCGAGCTGCTGGAGTCCCTGGGCGAGGTGCCGGTCGCGGTGATCGAGAAGGCCAAGACCTGCGGCGGTCACATCATGTCGGGTGCGGTGATGCGACCGGAGCCGCTGCAGGCCCTGTTCCCGGATCTGTCGCGCGAGGATTGGCGCCGGGAGCGGTTCGCGTTCGGGGAGGTGACCAAGGAGGCCGTCTATCTCGTTCCCAACGAGAAGCGTGCCGATCAAGGTGCCGACACCGCCGAACTTCAAGAACCACGGCAACGAGGTCGTCTCAGTCGCCGCGCTGGCGCGGCATCAGCAGCGCGTCGCCGAGGAGGCCGGTGCCTACGTGCTGACCGAGACCGCGGCCTCACAGCTGATCGTCGTCGACGGCGAGGTTGTGGGAGTGCGCTCCGGGGATAAGGGGCGCGGCAAGGACGGTGAGCCACTTTCCAACTTCGAGCCGGGTGCCGACATCAAGGCGCGCGTGACGGTGCTGGCGGAGGGCAACTGGGGTCATCTGACCGGCCCCGCGATCCGTGAGTTCGGTTTGGCAGACGACCGTGAGCCGCAGGTCTGGGAACTCGGCGTCAAGGAGATCTGGAAGGTCCCCAAGCCGCTTGATCGGGTGATCCACACGCTCGGTCCGTGGCCGCTGCACCTGAAGTCCAAGTACGGGCAGATCGGCGGCACCTGGCTGTACCCGATGAAGGACGAGACGAGCGGTGATGACCTGGTGTCGATCGGCTTCGTGGTCGATCTCGAGTACCGCGACGCGACGACCTCAGCCCATGATCTGCTGCAGCTGTTCAAGACCCATCCGCTTGTGCGGGAGATCCTGGACGGCGGTGAGCGCGTCGCGTGGAGCGCGAAGGCACTGCCGGGTGGCGGCTACTGGTCGATGCCGAAGCTCTCGATGCCGGGCGCGGTGATCGTCGGTGACGCCGGTGGCATGGTCGACACCGTTGCCCTCAAGGGCGTGCACCACTGCATCCAATCGGGCAAGCTCGCCGGCGAGGCGATCTACGCGCATCTGAAGACAGGCGCTCCGCTGGACCGGTATGAGACGGCGGTCGCGCGGTCCTCGATCGGCAAGGAGCTGTGGGACGTCCGCAACACCCGTCAGCCGTTCCAGAAGGGCTTCATCAGGGGCGGGCCGATGGTCAACCTCGGTCTGATGACCAAGGGCCGGCTGCCGGCCGGACGCCTGCACTGGCATCGCAACGACGAGCAGGAGATGTTCGTCGGTGATACCGCGTCGAGGTACCCCAAGCCCGACGGCAAGTACATCTTCGACAAGCTCTCCTCGGTCTACATCTCCGGCAACGCGACCCGTGATGACGCGCCGAACCACATCCGCGTGCAGACCCACGTTCCCCGTGAGATCGCCGAGACGTGGCGGTGGATGTGCCCGGCCGGTGTCTACGAGATCCCTGATGACGCGCCCGCCGAGGGCGATGTCGACGTGATCGTCAACTACACCAACTGCGTCCAATGCGGCGCGATCACCGCCAAGGGCGGGCGCCTGACCGTGCCCGAGGGTGGCGACGGCCCGCTGTACACGATCGCCTGAGGGGGTTGCGCTCGCTGGACTGCGGTCGCGCTCGCTTGCGTGCGGCCGGGGTCGCGCCCTCTGACGAGATCCGGCGGCCTGCGAGGGGCCAAAGGTTGAACTATTCACCATTTGGCCCCAGGCTGAACGGCTTATTCGGTCAACCTGAAGCTGGAGCCGATGTCTCTCCAGCATCCGGCTGGGTGCGGCTATCCTTCACTACCACCTATGAAGAGCGACATTCACCCCAACTACGTCGAGGCGCACGTCACGTGCTCCTGCGGGAACGACTTCATCACCCGCTCGACCAAGCCTGAGATCCACGTCGAGATCTGCGCGGAGTGCCACCCGTTCTACACGGGCAAGCAGAAGCTGGTCGATACCGGTGGCCGCGTGGAGCGCTTCCAGCGCCGTGCAGCCAAGGGCCGCATTGCGGCTCGCCAGACGGCCAACGCCTAACCCTCTGTTGCGGCTCGCATGACCGATGCGGTCAGGGCACACGACCTGACCGCGAGCGGGCAGATCTCCGAGAGCAGCGAGCCTGGTCTCACCGCCAGCCGGGACGCCCCGGTGGGCGGTCAGGCCGTGCTCGAGGGCGTGATGATGCGTGGCGTCAAGCACTGGGCCGTGGCGGTGCGCAAACCTGCGCCAGAGGACGCTGCCGAGGGCGTCCCGGGGGAGATCGCCACCGAGGAGTTCCAGTTCCGCGAGCGTCCGAAGCTGCGGCGGTCCCTGCGGATCCCGATCCTGCGCGGCGTGATCGCGCTGGTCGAGTCGCTGGGGATCGGCTTCAAGGCACTCAATATCGCCGCCAGCGCCCAGCTCGGCGAGGAGGCCGAGGATCTCGGCGGCGGGCTGTGGGTCGGCATCCTCGTGATCGCGTTCATCCTCGCGATCGGGCTGTTCTTCGTCGTGCCGGTGACGCTTGTGAACCTGGTCCGGCACCAGCTCGGGTCACCGGTCGCTCTTCTGGCTGGTCGAGGGTGTGCTCCGCACCGCGATCTTCCTGGGCTATCTGACATTGCTCTCGAGGATGCGGGACCTGCGCCGGACCTTCGAGTACCACGGCGCCGAGCACAAGACGATCTCCTGCTACGAGGCCGGTGACGAGCTCACGCCGGAACGGGCCGCGCAGTACTCGCGGCTGCACCCCCGCTGCGGCACCAGCTTCCTGCTCGTGGTGATGATCGTCTCGATCTTCGTGTTCGCGATCGCCGGCCTGCACTCCTGGTGGATCCTGGTGCTCACCCGGATCGTCGGGATCCCGATCATCATCGGCGTCTCGTTCGAGCTGATCAAGTGGGCAGGTCGCAACCGCCGTCACCGTTGGGTGCAGGTGATCATGTACCCGGGGCTGCAGCTCCAGCGGCTGACGACCCGCGAGCCGTCACTCGATCAGCTCGAGGTCGCGATCGCCTCACTGAACGCCGTGCTCGCGCATGAGACGCCGGGCGAGTTCGACGCCGACGAGCTGGTCGGGGTCGAAGTCGTCGCTTAGCGAGCACCTCGGCGAGGCCGTGACGGCCACCGCGGCCTGCCTGCCTAAACTCGGCTGACGATGGACTCCTCGATGACCTTGTCGAATCAGATCGACGCGCGCTTCCTCGAGTTGGAGGCCGACTTGGCCGATCCGGCCGTGATCAGTGACCGCGAGCGGTTCACGGCGGCGTCGCGCGCATACCGAGACCTTGAGCCCGCGGCCAAGCTGGCTGCCGAGTATCGGCGCGCCGCCGACGACGCGGCCGGTGCCCGTGAGCTGCTCGCCGAAGACGGCGAGAGACGCCGAGGTCAGGGAGATGCTGAGGGTCGCCAGCGAGCGGCTCGAGGTGCTCGAGGAGGAGATCCGGCTGGCGATGGTCGAGCGCGACCCCAACGACGACAAGAACGTGATCATCGAGATCCGTCCCGGGCGTCGGCGGCGACGAGGCGGGCCTTTGGGCCGGCGACTCTACCGGATGCTCACCCGCTACGCCGAGCGCCGCGGCTTCAAGACCGAGCCGCTCGAGATCGGCGAGGGCACGTACACGTTCGCGATCAAGGGCGACGGCGCCTATTCGGTGTTCAAGTTCGAGGGCGGCACGCATCGCGTGCAGCGGGTTCCGGAGACCGAGTCGCAGGGGCGCGTGCACACCTCGACGGCGACCGTCGCGGTGCTGCCGGAGGTCGATGACGTCGAGGTCGAGATCGACCAGAACGATCTCCAGATCGACGTGTATCGCTCGTCCGGGCCCGGCGGGCAGTCGGTCAACACGACCGACTCGGCCGTGCGGATCACGCACAAGCCGTCCGGGATCGTCGTCTCGATGCAGGACGAGAAGTCGCAGCTGCAGAACCGTGAGAAGGCGATGCGGGTGCTGCGCGCTCGGCTCTATGAGCGGGCGCTGGCCGAGCAGCAGGCCGAGCTGGCCGCGTCACGCTCGGCGCAGGTCGGCGCCGGCGATCGCGCCGAGAAGATCCGCACGTACAACTACGGCGAGCGGCGCGTCAAGGACCACCGCATCAACCTGCTGCTGCACAACCTCGACGGGATCCTGATGGGCGAGCTCGACGAGTTCACCGACGCGCTTCAGGACGACGAGAAGCGCCGGCGCCTCAAGAGCGCGCGACGGCTCGTGACGAAGCTCGGTGAGGAGCTCGCGGCGGCGACCGCGGCGCTGGCCGAGGTTGGCTGCGAGACGCCGCGGCTCGACGCGGAGCTGCTGCTGGCCCACGTGCTCGGTGTCGACCGCGCGCAGCTGGTGATGCGCGCCGACGAGGAGGCCGGTGGCGACGAACGCACCCGGTACCTGGCGCTGCTGACGCGCCGCGTCAAGCGCGAGCCGATCGCCTACATCCTCGGTCGCAAGGAGTTTCGAAACGGCTGAATCTGGCGGTCGACCCGCGTGTCCTGATTCCCGCGGCCGGAGACCGAGCTGCTGGTTGAGGTCGGACTTGGCGCTGCCCACCGGCGCACGGGTTGCCGACGTCGGCACCGGCAGCGGCGCGATCGCGCTGGCGCTGAAGGATGAGCGGCCGGACCTGGACGTGATCGGGATCGACGTGAATGCGGGCGCGCTGTCAGTCGCGCGGATGAACGCCTCGCGGTTGGGGCTCGACGTCGAGTGGGTGCAGGGCGACCTGCTGGAGGGAGTCGAATGCGACGCGGTGCTGGCCAACCTGCCATACATCGCCGACGATGAGCTGTTGCCGCCGGACGTGGCCCTATATGAACCTCAGGGTGCGCTGCTTGCGGGCGTGGACGGCCTCGACCTGATCCGAGACCTGCTCGTTCAGATCGGGACGCGCGAGCGCGTCCGGATGGTTGCGCTCGAGGTCGGGCACAGACAGGCGGACGCGGTGGTGGGGCTGGTCGCAGCGGCCGGTTTCGTCGCGGTCGAACGGCTGCGCGATCTCGCCGGTCACGAGCGAGTGGTGGTGGGTAGACGGTGATGGCCGAACACCGCGGGCGAGGGGCCAAATGCACACCAGGGGGTGCATTTGGCGGTTCAGCGTCAGAGTTCGAGCGCGTGATCGGCGCCGGCGGCGTCGTACTGTTCCCGTCCGACACCGTCTACGGCCTGGCCTGCGATCCGGAGAACCACGGGGCGATCGAGCGGCTGTACGAGCTCAAGGGCCGGCCGGTCGACAAGGCCTCGGCCGTGATGTTCTTCGAGCTCGACGCTGCCCTCAGCGCCCTGACCGAATTGGGGCCGCGCACCCGGGCCGCGATGAGGGTGCTGATGCCCGGCGCGGTCACGGTACTTGTCGCCAATCCCGGGCACCGGTTCCCGCTTGCGTGTGTCGGCGATCCCCACACGCTCGGCTTGCGTGTGGTGGCGGTTCCGGCGCTTGCCGGTGTTCAGATTCCGGTGCTGCAGTCGAGCGCGAATCCGGCCGGTGGCAATGATCCGCACCGACTCGGCGAGGTCGATCAGGCGTTGCGGGCCGGCGTCGAGGTGGCGATCGACGGGGGCGAGCTGCCGGGGGTGCCGTCGACGGTGATCGACCTGCGCGGGTACGAGCATGCGGGGGTCTGGTCGGTGCTGCGCCGTGGCGCAGTCGACGAGGGCCGACTGACGGACATACTCGAAGGGCGCTTCCGATTTGACCCGTCGACCTACGGGGAGATGGTCAGCGACACCCTGCCCGGCTACGCGGAGTTGCAGGAGCGGCTCGCAACCGCGACCGGAACCGGCGCGCGGAGGATCCTCGACCTTGGCATCGGCACGGGGGAGACCAGCGTCCGCGTGCTCCCCCACCACCCGGAGGCGGAGGTCACGGGTGTCGATGAAAGCCCGACGATGCTGGAGGCGGCCGCCGCCCGGATCGGCCCTCACCTTGTCAACGCCCATGTCGGGCTGCTGCAGGATGAACTTCCGGCGGGGGATTTCGACCTCGTGGTCAGCGCCCTGGCGATCCACCATCTGGAGGGGCCGGAGAAGGCGGAACTGTTTCGGCGTCTGCGTGCCGTCGTCGCGCCGAGCGGACGCTTCGTCCTGGGCGACGTCGTTGTACCGGAGGATGCTTCCGCCGGAGCGATTGAGCTCACCCACGGCTTCGACAAGCCGAGCACCGTCTCGGACCAGCTGCGGTGGCTTAGCGAGGCCGGGTTCGAATCGGTCGAGGTCGTTTGGCAGCGTGACGACCTCGCGGTGATGGTCGCGTGTTGAGCGGGTCGCACCGCCCCGGCCGCTGGTAGCCTGGCGCAACATGACGCAGCTTCCCCCGATTACTTCAACGCCCCGCTCGCCGACGTCGATCCTGAGATCGCGGAGATTGTGAGCCTGGAGCTCGACCGCCAGCAGCGCACGCTCGAGATGATCGCCTCCGAGAATTTCGTGCCCGTGTCCGTGCTCGAGGCCCAGGGCTCGGTCCTGACCAACAAGTACGCCGAGGGTTATCCGGGGCGTCGTTACTACGGCGGCTGCGAGTTCGTCGACATGTCCGAGCAGCTGGCGATCGACCGCGCCAAGGCGCTGTTCGGGGCCGAACACGCCAACGTGCAGCCGCACGCCGGCGCCCAGGCGAATATCGCCGTCTATCACGCGCTGCTGCAGCCCGGAGACCGGCTGATGGGTCTGGAGCTGGCGCACGGTGGCCACCTGACGCACGGGATGAAGCTGAATGCGTCGGGACGCCTGTACGAGATCGTCACCTACGGTGTCGATCGTGAGACCAGTCGCATCGACATGGACGAGGTTGCGCGGATCGCACGCGAACACCGGCCGAAGATGATCGTCGCCGGCTGGTCCGCATATCCGCGGCAACTCGACTTCGAGCGCTTCCGTGAGATCGCCGATGAGGTCGGTGCCTACCTGTTCGTGGACATGGCGCACTTCGCGGGACTGGTCGCGGCGGGGCTGCATCCCTCGCCGGTGCCATATGCGGACGTCGTCAGCACAACGATTCACAAGACGCTCGGCGGGCCGCGCTCGGGCATGATTCTGTGTCGCGAGGAGCACGCCAAGAAGATCGATTCGGCGGTGTTCCCGGGCCAGCAGGGTGGCCCGCTCGAGCATGTGATAGCGGCCAAGGCGGTGGCCCTGAGGATCGCCGGCACCGAGGCGTTCCGGGAGCGGCAGGAGCGGACAGTTGCCGGCGCCAAGCAGCTCGCTGAGGTGATGCTCGGTGCTGGCAACGGCGTGTCGGTGCTCACCGGCGGAACCGATGTGCACCTGATCCTCGTCGACCTGCGCGAGTCCGAGCTCGATGGCCAGCAGGCCGAGGATCGCCTGCACGCGATCGGGATCACGGTCAACCGCAACGCGATCCCGTTCGACCCGCGGCCGCCGATGGTGACCTCGGGCCTGCGGATCGGCACGCCGGCGCTGACCACGCGCGGGCTGCAGGTGCCGGACTTCGGCGAGATCGGCGAGATCATCTCGGCGACTCTGGCACCCGGCGATTTCGATGCCCGCAGCGCCGAGTTGAGCGAGCGGACGGCTGCGATCGCCGACCGTTACCCGCTCTACGCGGGGCTGACGCAGTACGTCGCCGTCGCCGGCTGACGCGCGGGACCGCGTGTTTGGTCTTCAGAAACGCCCCGTGTGGGGGCCTTTCTGAACGCAATGAAGCCTGCGGTCACCATCAGGTCGGCAGGGGCTGGCATGCTTACGCCACCCGATGCGCTACTGGGATGCAGTCCTTGCCTTTCTTGTCGCGACGGTAGTCGCGGCGCTGCTGACGCCGCTCGCGGGCCGGCTGGCCTGGCGCGTCGGCGCGATCGCCTACCCGTCTGACCGCGGACTGGCCCGGAAACCCACGCCGGAGTTGGGTGGACTGGCGATCCTCGCGGGCGTGATCGTCGCAGCGCTGATCTGGATGCCGAGCACGATTGCGCTCGAACGAGTGCCGCACGCGCCCGCCGGTTCGGCAGGCATCGTCCACACGTGGGTGGTGATTGCCGGGGCGGTCCTGATCGCGCTGGTGGGCGCGGTCGACGACGCGGTCGATTTGCACCCGGGCGTGAAACTGATCGGCCAAATCGCGGCGGCGATCGTCGCGGTCCTGGGCGGCGTCGTCATCAACGACCTGACGATCCCGTTCATCGGCTCGCTCCAGTTCGTCGGCGCCGCCGACCCGCTGACCGTGATCTGGCTGGTGGCGCTGATGAATATCGTGAACTTCTCCGACGGGGTCGACGGCCTCGCTGCGGGTGTGTGCACGATCGACGGGATCGCGTTCGCGGTGATCGCGTTCAGCCTGCAGGGCGGAACGAGCGCTGCGGCAGTGCTGGCGGCGATCACGGCCGGCGCATCGCTGGGATTTCTCTTCCACAACTTCTATCCGGCGAAGATCTTCATGGGCGACACCGGGGCGAACCTGCTCGGCTACCTGCTGGGGGTGGCCGCGGTGATCGGGTCGCTGAAGACGACCTCCGTCGTTGCCCTGGTGCTGCCGCTGCTGGTGCTGGCGGTTCCGTTCCTTGACACGGGCTTCGTCGTCGCCAAGCGGCTCAAGTACCGCAAGAAGCCATGGACGGCCGACGACAACCACTTCCACCACCGAATGGCCAGGATCGGATTCAGCCAGCGCAGCACGGTCGCCTACCTCTACGCCTGGACCGCGATGCTCGCGGGCGTTGCGCTGGCGGTCCACTTCGTCCCGTACCACAGCGACGCCGACCCGCACACCGGGGCTCCGGGCGCCTACCACGTGGGTTGGTGCATCGTGATGGCTGCGATCCTGCTGTTCGCGGCTGCCGCGAGCGTATATCTGATCTACGTGCTTGAGATCTTCAAGTTCAAGAGCCTGCGCGCGATCCAGTTGCGCAGGGTCGACCCGGACACGACCGACTTCGAGATCGTCGCGAGCGTCGAGCGCGACATCGAGACCGGCGAGTTCGACGCGGTGAAGCGCCCGGAGTACCACGACTGATGGCGCCGGGGTCCCGCGCGTGACCGCCAGAGAGCGGGCGCTGCTCGCCGTCGTCCTGGGCCTGACGGCACTGGCAGGCATTGCCCGCTACGCGAGCGGCGTCCCGCATGTGCTCGCGTTCGTGATCGCGGCCCTGGCCCTGGCCGGGCAGGCCTGGACGATTTCGTTTGCGATCGAGCAGGTGGGGCTTTACTACGGTCCGGCGGTGACGGGCACGCTGCAGGCGACCGTCGGCAACCTGCCTGAGTTCTTCGTCGTGCTGTTCGCGCTGCAGGTTCACGCCACGACCGTCGCCGAGACCGCAATCGTCGGTTCGATCTTCGTGAACGCGCTGCTGGTGCTGGGTCTGGTGCTGCTCGCGGGCACCGCGAGGTCGCCGGACGGGGTGATGCGGTTCAGCCGGCGGCTGCCCAACGACACCGCCACGCTGATGCTGATGGCGTCGTTCACGATCATGCTGATAGGCGTTGCGAGCGCGGCGCACGACCCTGTCAGCGGCCATATCGAGACGATCTCGATCGTGGGTGCAGTCGCGATGCTGATCGTCTACGGGGTCTGGATGTATGGCTCGCTGCGTTCTGACTCAGGCCCGCCCGGTGACGGCGAGCGACCTCGGGTCCCATTGCGCGCGGCGCTGGCGCTGGTCGTGATCGCGGGGCTCGGCTCCGCGTTCGTGTCCGACTGGTTCGTGCACGCACTCGAGCCGACGATCCACACCCTGCACATCTCGCAGGCGTTTGCGGGGATCGTGATCGTCGCGATCGCCGGTAACGCGGTCGAGCACGTGGTCGGCATCTACCTCGCGCACCGCGGCCGCAACGATCTGGCGATCAGCGTCGTCAAGAACTCGGTGGCGCAGATCGCCGCGTTTCTGTATCCGCTGCTGGTGCTGGTCTCGCTGCTGACCGCCAGCCGCCTGACGTTCGCCCTGCAGCCGGTCTGGATCGGCGCCCTGCTGGGCACGACGATCCTGATCTGGCAGATCACCGGTGACGGCGAGGGCACGCGCTTCGAGGGCGCGGCGCTGATCGCGCTGTACGTCGTGATCGCCACCGTCGCCGCATTCGATTAGGAGTTGCGCTAAACTGACGTTTACGTAAGAAAGCACTTCTTCTGTTAGCAAGGAACGCCATGTCAACCGCCACCACAACGGGACCGGCCCGCCGCTTTGGTGTTGACGCAGGCCACGACCACTACAAGTGGTGGGCCCTGTCGTGCACCAGCGTCGGCATGCTGCTTGCCACGGTCAACTCCGGCACGCTGATCATCGCGCTGCCCGACCTGGAACGCAGCCTGCACACGAGCCTGTTGACGCTCGTGTGGGTGATCCTCGTCTACATGATCACCTCCACGGTCCTGGTGCTCAGCGCCGGCCGGCTGTCGGACCAGTTCGGCCGCAAGAACGCCTACATCGCCGGCTTTCTCGTGTTCGCCGCGGCGTCGCTCGGGGCCGGCTTCTCGAGCAGTGGCGACGAGCTGATCGTCTGGCGTGTGGCTCAGGGGATCGGCGGCGCGTTCCTGTTCGCCAACGCCGCAGCGATCGTGACCGATGCGTTCCCGCGCGAGCAGCTCGGTGTGGCGATGGGCACCAACACCATGGTCGCGGCGATCGGCCTGGTGATCGGCCCGGTCCTCGGGGGCGCGCTGGTCGACATCTCGTGGCACTGGGTGTTCTGGTTCAACGTGCCGTTCGGAATCATCAGCAGCCTCTGGGCGTTCGTGATCCTGCGCGAGATCACCGGCCGCAGCGCGGACACGAGCTTCGACGCGCTCGGCACGCTCACGTTCCTGCTCGGGCTGACCGGGCTCGTACTCGGCATCTCCAAGGGCGGGATCGAGGGCTGGCACGGCCCGGTTGTGTTCGGCGGACTCGCCGCTGCCGTGATCTTCCTGCCGCTGTTCGTGGTGATCGAGCAGCGCGTGGCCTCGCCGATGCTCGACCTCTCGATCTTCAAGAACCGCCTGTTCAGCGCCGCCGCCGCTGCCGCCTTCCTCAACGGCCTGGCGCGCTTCGCGCTGATGTTCATCTTCGTCTTCTACTTCCAGGGTGTGCAGGGCGACAGCCCGATCATCGCGGGCCTGAAGCTGGCGCCGCTGGCGCTCGGAATGCTGATCGCCTCACCGCTGGCGGGGATCTACGCAGACCGCAACGGCTCACGTGCCCTCGCCTCGCTCGGAATGCTCGTGACCGCGGCCGGCCTGGCGCTGATGACGGGTCTGGAGCCCGGAACGAGCTACTGGTGGCCGGGGTTGTTCATGTTCATAGTCGGCGTTGGCTCGGGCATGTTCAACTCGCCGAACACCGCCGCGATGATGGGTGTGGTCGCGCCGCATCGACGCGGGATCGCCTCGGGCGCCCGTGTGCTGGTCCAGAACACCGGCGCCGTGCTGTCGATCGCGTTCGTGATGGCCGTGGTGACCGCCGGCATCTCGCCGACGGTCCTGTTCAGCATCTTCTCCGGTCTGGGCACCCGGATCGCGCCGTCTGCAATGGATTCGTTTCTGGCAAATATGCACCTCGCGCTGTGGTGCATGTCGGGGCTGTCGGTCCTCGGCGCTCTGGTGGCCCTGGCCCGGCCCAAGCACGTGACGGCCGAGCAGCCTGAGGCGACCGAGCAACAGGCCGCAGCACGCGCGGTGGCGGCCTGATGGGCGCCCGGGTCGAGCGTCTTTCGGTTGAGCCGGCTGCGCCCGCTGGCGAGCCGGCTCTGATGGCGGCCGGGCGGTTGACGCGTGCCATGCGGATCGGCGAGGTCGCGGAGCGCACGGGCACGACACCGCGCACGATCCGCTACTACGAGGAGATCGGCCTGCTCACAGGGGGAACCGAGCGTCAGCTCGGGAAGCATCGCTGCTACGACGAGCAGGATGTCGAGCGGATCCTCGAGATCGTCCGCCTGAAGGATCTGCTCGGCCTGACCTCGAGCAGCTGTCACAGCTGCTCGAGGCAGAGAGCGCGCGCGCGGAGATTCGTCGCGAGCTCGGCGAGACCGACGATCCGCGGCGACAGCATGCGTTGCTGATGCAGTCCGCCGGCCACATCGCCACCCAGCTGACCCTGGTGCGGGGCCGGATCGACGAGCTGACGAAGCTCGACGCGGACCTCAGCGAGCGCGCCGAGCGTGTGCGCGCACGACTCGAAGGTCTGGACGCCGAGCTACAGTGAGCCGCGGCGGCGCCTGAAGTCGCGACCGACGCGGGTTCCAGGCACCCTCAGGGCACGAACTGCACACGCAGGTCAGCGGACCTTAAAGACCGCGACTCGCTAGCATGCGCGGCCCAGCCTTTGGGCAGGCCACCGCCCAACGGGATATGAACACTTTGTATCAAAACGCCCATTCGTCGGAGCGGGTAACCGTGAGACGCGCTCGCATACGCTAGACGTGATCTGTCGTCGTGATCGGCGCGATCATCGCGCTGTTGCTCGGCGCGCCCGCGCTGGGATGCATCGTCGGCGCACTCGGCTGGATCCTGCAGCGCGTGGTGCAGGTGGTCGATCGCCGCCTCACGGCCAGGGTCGACGACTCCCTGCGGCGCGCGGGTGTACGCACATTTGAGGCCTTCGGCCGCATCTGGCTGCTGGCCGGCGCGATCATCGTCGCCGCCGTGGCCGGCGGTCGCAGGGACGGCCTCGCCGCCGCGATCGTGATCTTCGCCGCTTACAGCGTGGCGTTCTGCGTCCGTGTGGTGAGCGGCCCACCGCCGGAAAGGAACCTCGACGGTCGATGAGTGCGATCACTGCACCCGCGCCAGCAGGCGCACCAGCATCCAGCCCGGAGAAGTCCGGCATGAGCCAGGGCAAGAAGATCCTGCTGAGCCTCGGCAGCCTTCTGGCTCGGCGGCCTCATCTTCTTCATCGCGGTCTTCGGCTTCAGCCGCACAAGGCACCTGAGGTCGCCAGCGGCATCTTCACGCCGACCAACGAGTTCAAGCTCGACACCTGGTTCAGCCTCGGCCCGATCGACTTCAACAAGGGCGTGCTTTACGTCCTGATGGCGGGTGTGATCACGATCGGCGTCATGTTCTACGTCGCAAGCCGGCTGCAGCAGCGTCCCGGCCGGCTGCAGGCCGCGGTCGAGATGTTCTACGACCTGACGGCGTCAATGACCAATGACAGCCTGCACGACCAGAAGCTCGCGCGGAAGTACTTCCCGCTGATCGCGACGCTGTTCATCTTCATCCTGGTCTCCAACCTGATCGGCTACATCCCGCTGCCGGTCAACTCGCTGGATAAGTTCACGATCTTCGGCGCGCACCTGCCGTCGTTCCAGATCTACGCGGCCGACACCAACGTCGCGTTCCCGCTGGTCCTGTCGCTGCTGGTGTTCACGCTGTTCACCTGGGAGCGGTTCAAGTTCCACCACTACAACCCGCTCGCCTTCCTCAAGAGCCTGATGCCGGCCGGCATCAGCGGCCCGATCAAGCCGCTGATCTTCGTGATCGAGATCCTCTCCTACTTCCTGCGGCTGATCTCGCTGACCGTCCGACTCTGGGCCAACCTGCTCGCCGGTCATATGCTGATCGCGTTCATGGGCGGCGAGCTCGGAGTGCTCGTCGGCGACCCCTGGGTGCAGTGGCTGCTGCTCCCGATCGGCATCGCGATCTTCACCTTCGAGGCGGTCCTGATCGCCGGCCTGCAGGCATTCATCTTCTCCATCTTGACCGCGATCTACCTCGGTGACGCGGTCTCCAGCCATTAGTGACTATCCCAGGAACATCCCACACGAAATGGCGGCCCCCGCTGGCCGCTGGCCTTTGTCCTCGGAGGCTCGCGCAGCGCTGCTGCGCCACGCCTCCTGCGTCCTCGACCAACGACCCCCGGACCTCGCCATTTCCCGCGCGATGTTCCTGGGAGAGCCACTGACCATCAACAAGGAGCTATCAGTAAATGCTGTTCCTCCATTTCCTGTCGATCTTCCACCCCGTTGTCGGGGCGGCCACGAGTATTGGCACCGGGACGACCGTTGGCCAGAAGGCCGGCGAGGCGATCGCCCTCGGCGTTGGCGCCGGCGGCGGCGCGGCCGGTGCGGGTGCGGGCATCGGCTCGGTGTTCGGCAGCGCGATCCAGGCCAAGACCCGCCAGCCGGAGCTGCGCCAGGACATCGAGCGCGACCAGTGGCTCGGGTTCGCCCTCACCGAGGCCTGCTTCTTCTACGGCCTCGTCGGCGGGTTCATCGCAGCCTTCCTGTTCTGATCGCTGATGTCCCCCGCTGCACATATCCCGGTCGCCTCGTCGGGCTCGTTCCTGATCACCCCCAACGTGGGGCTGATGATCTGGGTCCTGGTCGTATTCGGGATCGTCTTCTTCACCCTGCGCAAGTGGGTGTTCCCGGTGATCGGCGCCGCCCTCGACCAACGCGCAAAGTCGATCTCGGACTCGATCGACTCGGCCGAGAAGCTGCGCAAGGACGCACAGGTCGTGCTCGACGAGTACCGCGAGCGCCTGGCCGAAGCACGCACGCAGGCTGACGAGATCGTCACCCGCGCCCGCAAGGCCGGTGAGGCGCATGAGAAGGAGGCGGTCGAGACGGCGCGCGCCGAGCGCGAGCGCCTGCTCGAGCAGACCCGCCGCGACGTCCAAGCCGAGACCCGCCGCGCGATCGATGAGATCCGCCGCGAGGTCGCGGACCTGACCGTGCTCGCGACCGAGAAGGTCACGCGCAAGACGCTGAACGACGACGATCAGAAGCGACTGGTCGAGGATGCACTGAAGGACCTCGACTTCAGCGTCCTCGGCGGAGGCGAGGGTTAGCGGCGGCAGAGCGCGCCGCCGCTAACACGAACAAGCCATGGAAGAGATCGCCCAGGTATACGCCCGCTCCCTGTTCGAGGTCGCCTCCGAACAGGACAAGCTCGACACGGTCAAGGAGCAGCTCGGCCAGTTCGCCGATGCGCTGGCGCAGAACCGCGACCTTGCCGTGTTCTTCTTCTCGCCGTACTTCTCGAGCGACGAGAAGAAGAGCGGGCTGCACAGCTCGGTCGAGGGCGCTGACCCGGCGTTCCTCAACTTCCTGGAGGCGCTGATCGAGCGCCACCGGATGCCGGCGATCTACCGGATCCGGACCGAATTCGAGGTGCTCTACGACAAGACCAACAAGCTGCTGCCGGTGACCGTCACCAGCGCCGTCGAGCTCGACTCCGAGACGGTCGAGAGCCTCGGCCGCCGGATCGGCGAACAGACCGGCAACGAGATCGAGCTGACGAGCAACGTCGACCCAGAGATCCTCGGCGGGATCGTGCTGCGCGTCGGGAACTTCATCCTCGACGCGTCGATCCGCACCCGCCTCGAACAACTTCGCAGGGAAGTCGCACAGGCCTAAAGGAGCCTTACGAAAAACATGCAGATCAAGCCAGACGAGATCACGTCAATCCTCAAGAGCCGCATCGAGGGGCTCGACACGTCCAGCGCCGACCTCGCCGAAGTCGGCACGGTGCTGTCGGTCGCAGACGGCATCGCGCGCGTGCACGGGCTCGAGAACTGCATGTCCTTCGAGATGCTCGACCTGCCGCACGGCGTCACCGGCCTGGCGCTGAACCTCGAGTCAGACAACGTCGGCGTCGTGCTGTTCGGCGAGTGGGAGCGGATCGTCGAGGGCGACACCGTGCGTCGCACGGGCCGCCTGCTCGAGATCCCGGTCGGCGACGCGCTGCTCGGCCGTATCGTCGACCCGCTCGGCAATCCGCTCGACGGCAAGGGCCCGATCCACACCAGCGAGCATCGACCGATCGAGCACAAGGCGCCGGGTGTGGTCCAGCGCCAGCCGGTGAAGGAGCCGATGCAGACCGGCATCAAGGCGATCGACGGGATGATCCCGATCGGCCGCGGCCAGCGCGAGCTGATCATCGGCGACCGCCAGACCGGCAAGACCGCGATCGCGGTCGACACGATCATCAACAACAAGGACTCCGGCGTGATCTCGATCTACGTCGCGATCGGTCAGCGCAAGGCGACGGTCGTGGCGCTCGCAAAGGCGCTCGAGGACGCGGGCGCGCTGGAGAACTCGATCATCGTGATGGCCGCCGCCGACGAGTCGGCGCCGATCACGTTCCTGGCGCCGTACGCCGGCTGCGCGATGGGTGAGTACTTCCTCTACAACGGGCGGCACGCGCTGACGATCTACGACGACCTCACCAAGCACGCCTACGCGTACCGCCAGATGTCGCTGCTGCTGCGTCGCCCGCCGGGACGAGAGGCCTACCCGGGCGACGTCTTCTACCTGCATTCGCGGCTGCTCGAGCGTGCGGTCAAGCTCAACGACGATCTCGGTGCCGGTTCGCTGACCTCGCTGCCGATCATCGAGACGCAGGCGGGAGACGTGTCGGCCTACATCCCGACCAACGTGATCTCGATCACCGACGGCCAGATCTTCCTGGAGCCGAAGCTGTTCAACTCGGGCGTGCGTCCGGCGATCAACGTCGGCATCTCGGTGTCGCGGGTCGGCGGCAGCGCCCAGATCGGGCCGATGAAGAAGGTCGCGGGCCGTCTGAAGCTGGAGCTCTCGCAGTACCGTGAGCTTGAGGCGTTCGCGCAGTTCGGCTCCGAGCTCGACGCCGACACGCAGCGGACGCTGGCCCGCGGTCAGCGCCTGGTCAAGACGCTCAACCAGGGCGAGCGCCAGCCGCTGCCGGCTGAGATCCAGGTCGTCCAGATCTACGCCGCGACCAATGGCTACCTGGACCGGATCAACGTCGACCGGGTCGAGAAGTTCCTCGCCGGCCTGTCCGATTCGGTCAAGGCGACCCAGGGGCCACTGCTGGAGAAGATCGCCGGCGGTGACTGGTCGGATGAGACCGTGTCCGGGCTCGACGGCGCCGTCAAGCAGTACGCGGAGGACTTCGGTTACGACCTGGACGAAGAAGGCCACCCGATCGAGGAAGAGATCGAGGTCGTCGCCGCCTAGGCGGCGTAGCGACCTGAACAGGGAAGAACATGGCTTCGCAGCGAGACGTCCGCAACCGCATCGCGTCGGTTCAGAACATTCGCACGATCACCCGCGCGATGGAGATGGTCGCAGCCGCGCGGCTGCGCCGTGCAGAGCAGCGCATCGACTCGCTGCGCCCGTACGCCGACGCGATCAGGCGGATGACGCGTGAGGCGGCTGAGGCCGCGGGCCACGTGCCTAACCTGCCGATCCTGACCGAGCACGAGTCGGTCGAGAAGGTCGGGCTGCTGCTGGTCGCGGGGGACCGCGGCCTGGCGGGCGCGTTCAACTCGCAGATCGTTCGTGCCGGCGTCGCCGCCAGCCGCGAGCACGATGCCGAGGGGCGTCAGACGCTGTTCTTCGCCTCCGGCCGCCGGCCGGCCTCCTCACTGACCTTCCGCGGGCTCGAGCCGGTCGCTGCCTTCACCGGCTTCTCCGACCGCCCGAGCTTCGCCGATGCCCGTGACATCGCTCAGCGGCTGATCGCCGCCTACGTCGACGGCGAGGTCGACCGCGTCGACATCTACTACAACGGCTACGTATCCGCGATCTCGCAGGTTGTCCGGCGCGAGACGCTGCTGCCGTTGCAGCAGGCATCGATCCTGGACGACGCCGGTGCGGCGGAGACGGCTCCGAGCAGCGGCGAGGAGCCGAAACAGAAGGCGCTGGTCGAATACGAGCCCGACCCCGACGTGATCCTCGGGCGCCTGGTGCCGGACTACGTCGAGGTCTCGATCTACAGGGCGCTGCTTGGAGTCGACCGCCTCTGAGCACGGCGCGCGGATGACGGCGATGCGCAACGCGTCTGAGAACGCCGGCGTCCTGATCGAGGACCTGACGCTTGAGATGAACCGGGCTCGCCAGGCGGCGATCACGCAGGAGATCATGGAAGTCGTTGCCGGCGCCGAGGGCGTCAGCTAGCGACGGCGGCCTTCACTGAGACTTGGAACCCCCTTGGGACAGATCGGAACTGGAGCGATATGTCAGTCATAACTGAGCAGAACGTAGGGCGGATCGAGTCGATCCAGGGGGTCGTGGTCGAGGCCGTCTTCCCGGACAAGCTGCCCGAGATCAACCACGCGATCACGATCAAGCGCCCCGCCGCGGCGGCCGCCGAGGTCGATCTCGAGGAGCAGATCGTGGAGGACCTGCTGGTGCTCGAGGTTCAGCAGCACCTCGGCGACGACCGCGTACGCGCGGTCGCGATGGACACCACCGACGGGCTCGCGCGTGGCGCCGAAGTGGTCGACACCGGCGCGCCGATCACGGTGCCGGTCGGCCGCGTGACGCTGGGCCGGATCTTCAACCTGCTCGGCGAGCCGATCGACCTCGGCGGCGAGCTCGATGACGACACCGAGCGCTGGCCGATCCACCGCCAGGCGCCGAGCGTCGAGGATCTCAGCCCGACCACGGAGATGTTCGAGACCGGCATCAAGGTCGTCGACCTGCTCGCCCCGTACGCGAAGGGCGGCAAGGTCGGCCTGTTCGGCGGCGCCGGCGTCGGCAAGACCGTGATCATCCAGGAGCTGATCAACAACCTTGCCCAGGAGCACGGCGGTCTCTCGGCGTTCTGCGGCGTCGGTGAGCGCTCGCGCGAGGGCAACGACCTCTGGCTCGAGATGAAGGAATCGGGCGTCATCGACAAGACGATGCTCGTGTTCGGGCAGATGAACGAGCCCCCTGGAGCACGCATGCGCGTGGCCCTGTCCGGCCTGACGATGGCGGAGTACTTCCGCGATCAGGAGGGCCAGGACGTGCTGCTGTTCATCGACAACATCTTCCGCTTCGTGCAGGCGGGCTCCGAGGTCTCCGCGCTGCTCGGCCGCATGCCTTCGCAGGTCGGCTACCAGCCGACGCTGGCCTCGGAGATGGGCGCGCTGCAGGAGCGCATCACCTCCACCCGCAAGGGCTCGGTCACGTCGATCCAGGCGATCTACGTCCCGGCGGACGACCTCACCGACCCGGCCCCGGCCTCGGCCTTCGCCCACCTCAACGCGACCACGACGCTGTCGCGGTCGATCGCCGAGAAGGGCATCTACCCGGCCGTCGATCCGCTGGACTCGACCTCCACGATCCTCAAGCCGGAGATCCTCGGCGAGGAGCACTTCAACGTCGCCAACGAGGTCAAGCAGGTGCTGCAGCGCTACAAGGAGCTGCAGGACATCATCGCGATCCTCGGGATCGACGAACTCTCCGATGACGACCGCCTGACCGTCAACCGCGCCCGCAAGATCGAGCGCTTCCTGTCCCAGCCGTTCCACGTCGCCGAGCAGTTCACCGGTACCCGAGGGCATGTACGTCCCGGTCGGCGGAGTCGATCCGCGGCTTCAAGGAGATCCTCGAGGGCAAGCACGACGAGATCGCCGAGCGCCACTTCTTCCTCAAGGGCGGGATCGACGACGTCGTCGAGGCCGCCAAGGCCGACAGCTAGCCGGCAGGGCGTAGCTGATGCCGCACACCAAGTTCAAGGTCGAGATCCTCACCCCGGAGGGGGAGGTCTTCAACGACGAGGTCGAGATGGTCTCGACCCGCACGACCTCGGTGAGATCGGCGTGCTGGCCAACCATGCGCCGGTGCTGGGCATGCTCGAGCCGACGGAGCTGCGGGTGTACCGCTCCGACGACGAGGTGCTGCGGTTCGCCCAGTCCGAGGGTTACATGCAGATCGGCGGCAACCACGCGATGCTGCTGGTTCAGGACATCCAGACGCCCGAGCAGCTGGACGCGGCCGCTGCGCGAGCGGCTGGCGAGGCCGAGCGCGAGCTCGAGGCGGCCGGCGAGGACACCGAGCGGCGCCGCAACGCCCTGCGCGACCAGAAGCGCTGGCAGGCCTTCCTCCAGGTCGCAGAGGGCTCCTGAGCTAGGCCGAGCGGTCGGGCGACTCCGGGTCTTGTGCCCTGCCCGTTTCTAGGAGCGGGTTTGAAGATGCGCGATGTGGCCGACGACGCCCCTATCCTGATGACGATGCCTAGAGCCGGTCGTGGGGAAGCGCAGTGAGGCTGATGCCGCGCACGCGGCTGGGGCGTGGCCTGGCGGGGGCTGCTGGCGTGGTTCGTCGTGGTCGCGTGCGCGGCGGGTGCGACCGCAACCGCTGGGCTGCTGCAGGTCACGGACGCCGTCAACGCCATCGGCGGGAGCAAGGCGCTGTCCACGAAGGGCCTCAAGCCGCCGGCGCCGGGGCAGCCCGAGACGCTGCTGCTGGTCGGCGTCGACCACCGCTACGGCGAGGGCAGCTCGTCGCCGGCAACACCGACACGATGATGCTGGTGCGTGTCGATGATCAGTCCTCGACGATCAACGCGCTCTCGATCCCGCGTGACCTCCAGGTCGACATCCCGGGCTATGGCGAATCGAAGCTCAACGCCGCCTACGCCGACGGAGGCGCGCACGGCTCGACCCTGCTGCGTCGAGACGCTGAAGAAGAACCTGTTCCCGCACCTGAACCTCGCTCACATCTTCGTGACGGACTTCGCGAGCTTCGCCAAGCTGATCAACTCGATCGGTTGCGTCTACGTGCCGGTCGACCACCGCTACTACAACCACAGCGTCGGCTTGGCCGATCCGACCACGGACTACTCGAGCATCGACATCCAGCCCGGCTATCAGAAGCTCTGCGGTAACGGTGGCGGCGGCGGACAGTCGCGCTGGCGTTCGTGCGGTTCCGCCACAACGACTCCGACCTCGTGCGCGAGTCGCGTCAGCAGGACTTCCTCGAGTGGGCGAAGGGCCAGTTCGGTGCCGGCAGCTGCTGGCCGAGAGGAACAAGCTGCTCAATCTGTTCGGCAAGGACGTCTCCAGCGACCGCTACCTCCACTCGACCGACGGTCTGATCGACCTGTTCAACCTTGCGTACCAACGCCGACGGCACCGAGCTCAAATCGATCCCGTTCCCCGTCAGCGGCTCGCGATTGCTGGCACCACGAACCTCTCCTACAGCCCATCCCAGGTCGCAGCAGGCTTACAGGTCGCTGATGACGCCGACACGACTTGCGGCCGGCCAGGACAACAGCGCACCGGTGACGACCACCACGCCGGCGGCGCCGACAACGACGACCAAGAGCGGCAAGGCCAGGAAGCGGAAGACCACGCGGACCGCCGCCGGTGCCCACCGTCGATGGCCGCCGATCCAGACGACGGCAACTCGCAGGCAGCGCAGCTTGGGCACAACGTCGGGCTGCCGGTCTACTACCCGCGGAACATCCCAGACGACTACTCGTACTGCTTCTCGAGACCGGCAACTGCGACATCGGCTACGAGGAACAGGTCGAGCCCGATTCTACACAGGGTCCTATCCGCGCGCATACGTGATGCGCGACACCGCCGATCAGCCGCACCGGTCCTACGTGATGACGCTGGTCGAGAGCTACGGTGGCGAGACCGAGACGGCCAGCGGCCAGTACCTGCACCGTGCAGGGAACCACCTGGACCGACCCCGCCGATCCTCAACGGCACGCATAGGTCCGCATGGTCGGTCGGCAAGACGCTCGATATCTACTGCCAGGCTGGGAAGGTCAGCCTCGTCGCCTGGCACGCGGAGCGCAACGTCTACTGGATCGCCAACACGCTGCAGAACGCGGTGCCGGCCTACCAGATGGTCTCGATGGCCGAGTCGTTCACGCGCGCCAAGGGGTGAGCGCGCCCGCAGGTGATATCGAGGGGCGCAGGCGGCCGGTGATGCCCGACCGCGCAACCGCTAGCCTCCGCCGCCGGATGAATGATCGCAGCGCGAGCCGATCGCAGTAATCGGCACAGGCTATGTAGGGCTGGTCACCGCGGCGGGATTCGCAGAGCTGGGCAACGAGGTCTGGTGCGTCGACATCGACGCAGCCAAGATCGAGCGCCTGAAGCGGGGCGAGATCCCGATCTATGAGCCCGGTCTGGCCGAGTCGGTCGCTGCGAGTGCCGACCGGCTGCACTTCACGACCGATCTCGACGCCGCGCTGGAGCACGCGCGGCTGCTGTTCGTCGCCGTCGGCACGCCGCCGACCTACTCCGGCGACGCCGACCTCTCCGCCGTGTACGCGGTGATCGATGCGATCCCCGCTGGGGAGAGAGACAGGGCGATCGTGATGAAGTCGACGGTGCCGGTCGGCACCGGCGCGGCGATCCGCCGCGAGCTCGAACGCACCGGCAAGGGTGGCTTCGCCTACGTGTCGTGCCCGGAGTTCCTCAAGGAGGGCGCGGCGCTCGAAGACTTCCGCCGACCCGGATCGCGTCGTCGTCGGCGACGACGGCGACTGGGCCGGAGACGCGGTCGTCGAGCTCTACGCGCCGCTGGGCGCGCCGCTGGTGCGCACCGACATCGCCAGCGCGGAGATGATCAAGCTCGCCGCCAACGCCTTCCTCGCCACCAAGATCTCCTTCATCAATGAGATCGCCAACGTCTGCGAGGAGACCGGCGCCGACGTGCTCGAGGTCGCCCGCGGCATGGGGCTCGACCGCCGCATCGGCGAGCACTTCCTGCGGCCGGGCATCGGCTACGGCGGCTCGTGCTTCCCCAAGGATGTTTCGGCGCTCAAGCAGCTTGGCGGGCAACTCGGGCTACCACTTCCAGCTGCTGACGGCCGTGATCGAGGTCAACGAGCTGCAGAAGCGCCGGGTGATCGCAAAGCTGCAGAAGCATCTGGGCTCGCTGGTCGGCAAGAAGCGTCGCGCTGCTCGGGCTTGCGTTCAAGGCCGAGACCGACGACATGCGGGAGGCCTCGTCGCTGGTGCTGGCGGCGCGCCTGCAGGCCGACGGCGCCTCCGTAGCGCGCTACGACCCGGTCGCGGAGGAGCAGGCGCGCAAGCTGATGCCCGGCGTCGAAATGGCCGTCTTCGGCGCTGGAGGCGGTCGAGGGGGCCGACGCGATCGTGCTGGTGACCGAGTGGCCGGAGTTCGCCGAGCTCGACTGGAATGCGGTTGCCGCGGCCGCGACCGCCGGCGTGCTGATCATCGATGGGCGTAACTTCATCGACGCGCGCGGCCGCCGAGGCGGCCGGGTTCACTTACGAAGGCGTCGGTCGCTGAGTCGCTCGAGCGGCTGATCGCGGTTCACGTCCCACGAGCTCAGGAGGAGGCGATGCAGGCACTGATCTTGGCCGGAGGTGAGGGCACGCGGCTGCGGCCGCTGACTTCCAACGTGCCCAAGCCGGTCGTGATCGCTCGTCGACCAGCCGTTCATCGGCTACATGCTCGAATGGCTGTGCGGCCACGGCGTCGACGACGTGATCATGTCCTGCGGGTTCCTGGCCGACGGCGTGCGGGCCGTGCTGGGTGACGGCTCGAGCTTCGGTGTGCGCCTGCGCTACGTGGAGGAGCCGAAGCCCGCTCGGAACCGGCGGCGCGCTCAAGTACGCCGAGGATCTGCTCGACGAGCGCTTCTTCATGCTCAACGGTGACGTCCTCACCGACATCGACCTGACCGCACAGCTGGCACAGCACGAACGCACCGGCGCGCGCGCGACGCTGGCGCTGATCGGCGTCGAGGATCCCTCGGCCTACGGGCTCGTGCGCTGCCGCGGCCCGACTGCAGCGTCACCGAGTTCCTCGAGAAGCCGGGGCCCGGACAGGCGATCGACACGAACCTCGTCAACGCCGGCGCCTACATCCTGGAGCGCGACGTTCTCGACGGGCATGGCGCCGGCCGGCACCAAGATCTCGATCGAGCGCGACGTCTTCCCGACACTCGTCGACGATGGCCTCTACGGCTACGAGGCCAGCGGCTACTGGCTCGACATCGGCACCCCGAGCCGGTACCTGCAGGCGACCTACGACATCCTCGAGGGCCGCGTCACGACCGAGGTCGGCGCGCGGCTCAGCGCCGCCCGGCATGCGGCTGCTGCCGGCGGCCGGCGTCGGCGGCCGGATCGCCGCGCCGGTCGCTGATCGGCGAGGGCTGCGAGATCGCTTCGATGACGCGGTGATCGGCGGGCGGGTCGTGCTCGGCCGCGGCGTCAAGATCGGCGCCGGAGCGCGGATCGAAGGCTCCGTGCTGCTGGACGGCGCCACCGTCGGCGCCACGCACGCACATCACGGGCGCGATCATCGGGCCGCAGCCGAGATCGGCGCCCGCTGTCAGCTCGACGGCGGCGTCGTGCTCGGCGAGGGGGTCGCGCTCGGGCGACTGACAACGTGCTAGCGGCCGGAGCTCGCATCTTCCCGGGCGTCAACCTTCCTGACGGAGCGATCAGGTTTTGAGTCAGCGGACGCACACTCTCACGTGACGGCCGTCGCCGAGGTCGACGTGACCGGCCAGTTCGACGAGGTTCTCGGCCTGCCCGACCACCTGCGCGACGCGCTCTGGCGCGTCGAGTCGGCGGGCCTGACGACCGCACGATTCCGCCGGCGGACTGGTGATCGCCGGCATGGGCGGCTCGGCGATCGGCGGCGGCCTTGGCCCGGGCCGTGCTCGGCGACGGCGCCTCGCGGCCGATCGTGCTCGCCCGCGACTACGGGCTGCCGGGCTGGACGACGCCGGACACGACCGTGCTGTGCGCGAGTTACTCGGGCAACACCGAGGAGACGCTCGCCGCCTACGACGCCGCGCAGGCGCTCGGGGCGCGCCACGATCGTCGTCACGACCGGCGGCAAGCTGGCCGAGCAGGCGCGCGCCGACGGCGTGCCGGTGATCCCGCTTCCCGGCGGCTTCCAGTCGCGTGCCGCGGTCGGCTACTGGCTGGTCGTCGCGCTCGAGGTCGCGCGGCTGTGCGGCGCCGGTGAGAGCCTGCACGCCGAGGTCGACGTCGCCGCCGAGCATGCGGCCAGCGCTGGCTGCGGCCTGGGGGCCCGAGGCTCCGCGAGGATTCGCTCGCCAAGACGCTCGCGCGCGGGCTCCACGGCACGATTCCGCAGATCGCGGGGGCTGCGCTGACGGCGCCGGTCGCCTACCGCTGGAAGACGCAGATCAACGAGAACGCGAAGACACCGGCGTTCTGCGGCTGAGCTTCCCGAGCTCGATCACAACGAGTTGGTCGGCTGGGAGGGCGCCAAGGACGCTCGGCCAGTTCAGCGCCGTATTCCTGGACGACTCCGATCTGCACCCGCGCGTGCGGCAGCGGATCGAGTTGACGCGCGGACTGATCGCCAGCCGCGGCGGTGCCACGTTCCGGGTCGAGACGATCGGCCAGACTCGGCTGCAGCGGCTGGTCTCGCTGGTTCTGCTCGGAGATCTGGTCTCGCTCTATCTGGCGGCGCTGCGCGGGGTCGACCCGGCCCCGGTCAGGCGGCCGAATCGCTCAAGTCCGCGCTGGACGGCGGCTAGGCTGTCCGCAGCACGCTGACCTGACATGGGAGAGCCATGAGCACGACGGCAGCGGCGGCCCTGCGGGGCGGGATCGACCTCGGCGGCACCAAGATCGAGGCGATCGTCGTGGATGAAGGCAACACGGTGCTCGGCTCGTGCTCGGCGGCCGACGCCGACCAGCGGCACCCCGGCAGGATGTTGCCGAGCACATGGCGGCCGCGATGACGGAGGCCGCGCAGGCCGCCGGCACCAAGACGGGCCAGCTGCTCGGTGTCGGCGTCGGGTCTCCGGGTTCGGTCGACTCCGGCACCGGCACCGTCAGAGCGCTCGTAACCTCCCCGGCTGGGACGGCAGTTACGCGCTCGGGGCGGATCTCGGAAAGCGGTTGGCGACTCGCGTGGAGGTCGGAAACGACGTGCAGGTCGCCACCTGGGCCGAGTTCAAGCTCGGTGCCGGCCGAGGCCACGACGTCCTGCTTGGCGTCTTCTGGGGTACCGGTGTCGGCGGCGGGCTGGTGTTGAACGGCGAGCCCTGGCACGGGCGCGGTGGCGCCGGCGAGATCGGGCACATGGTCGTCAAGGTCGGCGGCCGTCGCTGCCCGTGTGGCAACCACGGCTGCGTTGAGGCCTATGCCGGCCGCGCGGCAATGGAGGCGCACGCGCGCGACAAGATCGATCACGGGCGCAGAGTCCGATCTGCTGCAGATCATGGCCGACAAGGGCCAGGACCGCTTCACGAGTTCGGTGTGGGCTCAGTGCCGTCAAGCGCCAGGACAAGCTCGCGACCGAGCTGATCGACGAGGCGGTCGATGGCGCTCGGCGCCGGTATCGCGTCAGCCGTGAACCTGCTCGACGTCGGGGACCGTGATCATCGGCGGCGGGCTCGGTGTGCGCTTCGGGGATCACTACGTCGGCAGGATCCGGCGAGGCGACGATGTTGCATCTGTTCCCAGGGCACCAGCCGCCCGAGATCTGCCTGGTCGGCTCGGGTGACCTCGGCGGCGCGATCGGCGCGGCGCTGCTGGTGGGCTCCGGATAGCCCCGCGCAGCGGGAGCACACACGGGGTTATCGCTGTGTCGGCGCCGGCGCACCGTTGCCTGCGGTCGGGGTGGTGGAGACGACCGATCCTCAACAGGCGCGCTAGGGCAGGCGACCGCACTCTGTCGACGTTTGTGAAGCTATTCCGCACAAACGTCGACAGAGCTATGACGTTGCGACGGGGCGGGTGGCCCGTTCAGGCCTTGGCGGTTCAGGCGGGGCGTGGCGGTTCAGGCCTTGGGTGCGGACGCGCGATGCTCGGCCAGCTGGCGCCTGTACGACGCCCAGGCCGCGTCGTGGCGCTCCTGCCGCTGAGCCTCCTTCTCGCTGTCGCCGAGCATCCGGTAGACGATGAAGACCAGCGCGATGCCCATGATCACCGACTGCTCGAGTGCCATCACGACGCCGGCGAGGTTCTGGTCGATGCGCGCCGTCAGACCCCAGTATTCGTGGTGGTGCTCATACCACGGGTAGAAGGCGTGGGCCGAGAACGTGAGGACGATTCCCAGCACTCCCACGAAGAACTTGGTCACGGACATGTAGACGATCGGGCCCATGCCACCGAGCGCCATCCGAGCTCTGATCGGAGAGAGCAGGTGCCACCAATAGAGCGTGCCCGGCAACCAGGAAGAAAGTGTGCTCCAGGTAGTGGATCTTCCCGTGCTCGAGCGCGAGGTCGTACATCCCGGGGATGTGCCATACGGCCATGACCGCGATGTAGAAGAACGCGGCGAATGCCGGGTGAGCGAGGAACCCGGCACGCTTCTCGATCCGCGTGACACGCCGCGTCACAGGACGCAGCAGCCCCTTGGTGAGGCTCAGGATCAACAGGATCGGCACGATGTCGAGCAGCAGCACGTGCTGGATCATGTGCACGAACATGACGTTGTCGGCGATCGAATCGATCGGTGAGAGCAGCGCCAGGCCCAGGCAGAGCTGGCTCCCCAAGAAGAGGGCCATGCGCCCATAGCCGGGTGGATGCGGCATGCCCGGCCGCCGCGCGCGCCGCCATGCACCGACATAGACGACGCAGGCGACGGCTATCAGCACGATGACCGTCGGCGAAAAGATCCAGGTCAGCGGCGGCGACACACCGCCATTGTTCCACCGCGCGCACTAAGAGTCTCCAAAGAGCGGGTCGACAAACGCGCGCAGGCGGATTAAGGTGAGCTGACCACGAACACAACTTCCTACGCAAAGGAGGTCACCATGAGGATCGAGGTCAAGGGCCGACAGACGCCCGTCCCCGAGGATCTGCGGGAGTACGTCGAGCGCAGGTTCCGCGTGATCGGCCAGCAGGTCTCGGAATTGGCCGAGCTGGAGGTCGAGGTGTTCGAGGAACAGAAGCCGTCGATCGCGGACTCTCAGGTGGCCCACGCCACGCTGCACCTCAAGGGCGTGACCCTGCGGGCGTCGAGCGCCAGCCGCGACATGAAGCACTCGATCAACGTCGTCTCTGAGGAGCTTGCCGTGCAGGTCAAGCGACACCGCGAGAAGCGTCGCCACCGCCGCGAGGCGCGCGACAGCGAGCGGGCGCCGCTACAGGATCGCGAGCGCCCGAGTTGGGATAGCAGGGGTCTCGGCGATCGGATCGACCGTGTGGCAGCCCGCTTGGGTCGCCACACCCGGAATCCCAGCAAGCTGCTAACGCTCGCGCTAGTACTCTAGGCACATGTCGTTTCTCGACCGCGCGCTTCGCATGGGCGAAGCCAAGAAGTTCAAGTCATATGAGCAGCGGGTGGAGCGCATCAACGCGTACGAGCCCGAGATGGAGAGCTCCACCGACGAGGAGCTGCGCGAGCTGGCCGATGAACTGCGCGAGCGCGCGCAGGGCGGCGAGAGCCTCGATGCGCTGCTGCCGGAGACGTTCGCGCTGGTGCGCGAGGCCGGTCGCCGCGCGATGGGGATGCGCCATTTCGACGTGCAGCTGATCGGCGGCATGGTTCTGCATGACGGCGCCATCGCCGAGATGAAGACCGGCGAGGGCAAGACCCTGACGGCGACCACGGCCGTGGTGCTGAATTCGCTGGCGGGTCGCGGGGTTCACGTGGTCACCGTCAACGACTACCTGGCGCGCCGTGACGCGCTGTGGATGAAGCCGATCTACGACATGCTCGGTGTCACGGTCGGCATCCTCCAGAACATGCAGCCCTACGAGGAGAAGCGCGACGCCTACGCCGCAGACGTGACCTATGGCACCAACTCGGAGTTCGGCTTCGACTATCTGCGCGACAACATGGCCACGACGCTCGAGGAGAAGGTCCAGCACGGCGGTCGCGAGAAGCCCGAGGAGGGCTCCCCGTACCACTTCTTCTCAGTCGTCGACGAGGTCGACAACATCCTGATCGACGAGGCCCGCACGCCGCTGATCATCTCGGGGGCGCCGGAGCAGGCGGCGGATCTCTACGAGCGGTTCGCCAAACTCGCCCCGCAGCTGAAGCTGGGCAAGACACCGGACGGCATGGACCCGCGCACGAAGAAGGAGTTCGTCGCCGATTTCGACTACGAGGTCGACGAGAAGTACGAGACCGTGTCCGTCACCGAGCAGGGTGTCGCCAAGGCAGAGCGCTTCCTCGCGATCGACCATCTCTACCGTGCCGAGAACGGCCATCTCGTCAACCACCTCTACCAGTCGATCAAGGCCGAGGCGCTGAAGAAGCGCGACGTGGATTACGCGGTGATCGACGGTGAGGTCAAGATCATCGACGAGCACACAGGCCGCATCCTCGAGGGGCGCCGCTGGTCAGAGGGGCTGCATCAGGCTGTCGAGGCCAAGGAGGGCGTTCGCGTCCAGGAGGAGAACCAGACACTCGCTTCCGTGACGCTGCAGAACTACTTCCGCAAGTACGACAAGCTCGCCGGCATGACCGGAACCGCCCTGACCGAGGCGACCGAGTTCATGAAGATCTACGAGCTGCCGGTCGTTCAGGTCCCGACCAACGCGCCGATGGTCCGCGACGACCGCAACGATCAGGTCTACAAGACCAAGGAAGGCAAGTGGGCGGCCGTCGTCAAGGAGATCGAGGCACGGCACGCCAAGCGTCAGCCGGTGCTGGTGGGCACGATCTCCGTCGAGGTCTCTGAGCTGCTGTCTGAGCAACTGCGCAAGAAGGGCATCCCCCATACGGTCCTGAACGCCAAGCCCGAATACGCCGAACGCGAGGGTGAGGTCGTCGCCGAGGCGGGCGCCCCCGGGCGCCGTCACGATCGCGACCAACATGGCTGGGCGCGGGGTCGACATCAAGCTCGGAGGCAACCCCGAGCATCTGGCGGCGCTGGAGATGCGCAAGCTCGGGCTCGAGCCCGACGGCCCGGATTACGATGAGCACTATCAGCGCGTGCTGCCCGAGATCGAGCGGCGCGTCGAGGGTCTGCGGACCGAGGTGGTCGACGCGGGTGGCATGTACATCCTCGGCACCGAACGCCATGAGTCGCGTCGGATCGACAACCAGCTGCGCGGTCGTGCCGGCCGCCAGGGCGATCCGGGAGAGTCTGGATTCTTCCTCTCCGCGGAGGATGACCTCGTGCGGCTGTTTGCCGGCGACCGCATCTACAAGATCCTCGACAAGCTCGGCTCCTACGACGAGGAGGGCAACGAGGAGCCGATCCAGGCGGGGATGCTCTCCAAGCAGATCGAGAAGGCACAGCAGCAAGGTCGAGGAGCAGTACTTCCTGATGCGTAAGCACACGCTCGAGTACGACGACGTCCTCAACCAGCAGCGCGACGTCATCTACACCTATCGCGACGGGATCCTCGAGGGCCGCGATATGGCTGACGCCTCGCGTGAGGAGATCGTCAACCTGATCGACACGGCTGGTCGGCGAGTACACCGCGAGCGACTTCGTCGAGGACTGGGACATCGACGGTCTGCTGGCGCGGGTCGGCGAGATCTTCACGCCCAGCGACGAGCTGCTGTCGGTCGACCCCGATCGCGTCGATCGCGAGGACCTGACGCTGCGGCTCCAGGAGGAGGCGCTGGCCCAGTACGACGCACGCGAACAGGAGCTCGGCGACGAGCTGATGCGCGCGCTCGAACGCTTCCTGCTGCTGCAGATCATCGATCAGCGCTGGCGCGAGCACCTCCACGACATGGACTACCTGCGCGAGGGCATCGGCCTGCGCGGTGTCGCCCAGCTCGACCCGCTGGTCGCGTACAAGAACGAGGCGTTCACCCTGTTCGGCGATCTGATGAACCTCGTCTGGTTCGACTTCGCGCGGCTCGTGTACCACGTTCAGGTCAGCGTCCAGGAGGACCCGGCTGCCGCAGCTCAGCCGCCGCCGATGCCGACCCGCACACCGAGCCCGATGTCCAGTTCGTCAACCGGCGGCGGCCGCGTGAGCTACTCCGGTGGGGGCGCACCTGCCGGCGCGCAGGCGCTGGCCGCCGCAGCCGCCGGGGCGAGTGCAGGCATCGCCGACCCGGAGGCTGAGGCTGTGCCGGTCGTGCAGCAGCGCCATGCGGAGAACGAGCCGGGGCGCAACGACCCGTGCTGGTGCGGCTCCGGCAAGAAGTACAAGAAGTGCCACGGCGCCTGATTTAGAGGCGAAATCCCCCGGTCCGGGTGCTTTGGCAGCTAGGCCTCGTCGCCGAGCGCGACGATGTGCTCGGGTAGCCGCTCGTTGTCGCCGTACATGAAGTGGTTGTGCATGTTCTCCGAGAACCGGCTGGCCTCGGTGGACCTTCCGACAGCCTCCGCGGTCTGGCGGATCAGCATTGGCGAGGCACCACAGCAGACACCGATGTAGTTGATGCCAAGCTCGTGCACCGTTTTGGCAAAGTCGCCGATCTCATATCGGTTGGCGTAAAGCGGGTCGAGCGCGGTCGGAAAGGTGCGGCCGTGCGGCGATGGCACCCTCGCCCGTTCGTCGCTGAGGTTGAAGAACGTTGGCTCCTGGGAGGTGGTGCGGTATGGGATCGGCAGTGCGCCCACGTGGCACGACACGGCCGCCCGGATCTGCTTGAGCCAAGGCAGCATCGTCTCAGGCCCGCGGAAACAGTTCATGCCCACCACGTCCGCGCCAGCCTGCTCCAACCGCTGGCAGGTCTCGACGATCCCGACTCCGTCGGCCATCTCCTCAAACGCCATCGGTGCGATCGTGAGGACAACGGGCAGGCCCGTGGCCTTGGCGACCTCGAGTGCCGCCAGGGCCTCACCGGCGTAGTAGAACGTCTCGCCGATGATCATGTCGGCGCCGCCCTCGACGGCCCAGCCCACCATCTCCTCGAACATGCTGCGAACCTCAGCCTGACGGGCGGCGTCCTCGGGAGCCCAAATGTTGGTGTTCGAGATGTTGCCGGCCATCAGATCGCCCGGGCGCTGATCAGCGACCTCCCGGGCGATCTGAAGCGCCGCGCGGTTCAGCGGCTCGAGCAGGTCCTCCTTGCCGATCACGCGCATCTTCTCGCGGTGACCGTTATATGTAAACGCCTCCACGACGTCGGAGCCGGCACGCTGGAAGTCGACGTGCAAGGACCGCAGCGCATCCGGGCACTCCAAGGCGACCTCCGGAACGAACTCACCGGCGCTCAGGTAGCCGCGACGCTCCAACTCGAACAGGAAACCCTCGGCACAGATCACCGGTCCGGCGTCCAATCGTGCGGTCAGATCGCCGCTCGGAACCTCAGGTGTGGACTCGGACATGTGTTCCTCCTCAATGGTGAACGGACAGGTCGCCCCACGAGAAGGGACACGTCACACACCGACGGCGGTACGCGACCCATGCACGCGACCGCGAGCGGCAGCAGCATCCTTGACGATCAGCGCACAAATCATCCGTCGGCACAGGCCCTCCATCCCTCGTGGATCGGCACTACACAACGATGCAGGCGGTCTCCTGACTCCCAGGTCGAGCGCTCGCACCCGCCTTCCCGGGCCGACAGGCTCAGTGGCGACATCGGGTCGGAGCTCCCTGGTCACAGTGACGAGGATCGTGTCGGTCTTGCACCGACTTCCCGGTTCTGCAACGCCGCCGCGAGTGTAACCGCCAATCATGTAGCCGTGCTGCGAGAGGTCGTGAGGACGGCAACAGCGTCGCCGGGACGCTGTTCGAGACCGTCGACCAGCGGCCTCACGCCCAGCGCCGAAGTCAATCGGCTTCGACGTTCGCTACCACCGGTGTTGTGACGGGCACATGAGCGATCTCAAGCGGCCGCGTCGTCGAGCAGGTCGTGGAAGTAATCGGCAAGGCGATCCAGGACTTTCGCTGCCACGTCGAGCTCGGCGTCTGAGAACTCCGTGAGAGCTGCCTGCCAGCGGGGCTCCATGTGGGCACGACGTTCGGCCACGACCACGGCACCGCGGTCGGTCAGGACCGAGAGCACCACCCGGCGGTCAAGTTCTGAGCGGGTCCGCTTGACAAGGCCAGCGGCCTCCAGGTGCTCGAGCATCTGTGCGACGGTCGCCGGCGACAGATCGGCCTGCTCGGCCAGTTCACGCGCTGAGCGTTCGCACATGCCCGCCAGCCCGAACAGAAGTCCGTACTGGGCGTAGCTGAGCTGGCCCGGTCGGTGCGTCTCGCGCCCGCGCAGTTTGCGCATCGCCACCATCGAGCGTTTGAACGCCAACCCGAGCCTGCCCGTCGGCGTGGCCGGATCGTGGATCGCGTTGCCGCCTGCAGGGTGCGTCCTCGCTGATGCGCCGCTGCGACTCTCGGTGGCGCTCATACCAGGGCCTCCGCGACAGCGCCGGACTCGAGCGCAACGCGGTCGGGATCTTCGGCGCCGGCGATCTTCGCAGCCTTGCGCGCGTTCGACTCCGCGCGCATCAACACCACGGACGGGATGATCCCGAGTGCAGCGATGCCTGCCGACCACCAGAAGGCCGTGCCGAACGCGTTGGCCGCCGCGGCCTCGGTGTGCGTCCCGTGTAACGCGTTGGCCAGCACGACAGCCAGGATCGTGGTGCCAATCGAGCCACCGACTCGGTTGAGCATATTGAGCTGCGGCGTTGCGTGGCTGACCTGGCTGCGTTCGAGCGCGGCGAATGCGGCGGTCATCGCCGGCATGAAGCTGGCGCCCATGCCCGCACCACGGAAAACCATCACCACACACAGGAAAACGACGCTGGTGTGGGCACCGATCAGGCCGAGCGGAACGGTCATCAACGCTGTGGCGATCACACCGACCAGCGCCACCGGACCGCCTCCATATCGCTCCGTCATTTTCGATGCCAACGGCATTCCGATTGCCATGCCGACCCCCTGTGGTCCGGTCAGCAGGCCGGTCTCGATGACGCTGTAACCCCGCAGATCCTGCCAATAGAGGGGCATCAGGATCATCGCGCCGAACACGGCGGCGCCAAGGGTGAACATCACGATTGATGCGGCGGAGAAGTGACCGTTCCGATAGAGGCGCAGATCGAGCAGCGGGTGCCTGACACGCAGCGCGTGAAAGGCGAAGGCCGCCACCAGGGCCACCCCCAGTGCGACCGGACCCCAGACGCGGGCGTTGCTGAACGAGCCGTAGGTTCCGGCCTCGGCCAGGCCGTAGGTGATCGCCACCAGGCCGCCTGACATCAGTGCCAGCCCAAGGAAGTCGAGCGGGTCGGTCCTTGCGCCGGCCTTGCCCGGAAGCACCCTGATCGCGAGCGGGATCGCGATCGCACCCACGATCAGATTCACGAAGAAGATCCAGTGCCAGTCCAGCAGCTGGATGATCACACCGCCCAAGAGCGGCCCGAGCGTCGGGGCCAGCATCACCGGCACCGCAACCAAACCCATCACGCGTCCCATCCGCTTGGGACCGGCAGCATCGGCCATGATGATCTGCGCCAGCGGCATGATCATGCCGCCCCCGGCGCCCTGCAACACACGGCACAGAATCAGTTCCGTGGTCGACGTCGCCAGGCCGCAGAGCAAAGAGCCCAGCGTGAACAGGAGGAGGGAGATGATAAAGACGCGCTTGGCGCCGAAGCGTCGAGAGGCCCAACCAGATACCGGGATCACGGCCGCGAGCGCAAGCATGTAGCCCGTGATCACCCACTGGATCTGGGCGAGGCTCGAATGCAGGTCCTTGCCGAGGGTCGCGAGTCCGACATTCACGATCGTCGTGTCCAGGATCGACATGACGGCGCCCAGCATCGCGACGCCGGAGATGATCCACACCTGGCGCGGGATCCGGTTGGGGTCTTCCATCGTGTCCACAGGGGGAGTGAGCGAAGTCATGCACGGTACGGTACCAAACGATTAGGTACCAACAATTTGCCATGTGGTCCGTCCTGCTCATCCTGAACTCCTGATGCCGCGTCGTGATCAGGCGCCATGGCTCCAACGAAGCTGCCCGTCGCGCCACACCGCCTGGTGGTGAAGCGTCGAGAAGTGACCTAACCTGTCAGCACGTGGCCAAGAACCAACATCTGCGCGTGTCTGACCAGGAGCGCGATGCCGCCGCGGCGGAGATTCGTGAGCATTACGCCGCCGGGCGGCTGACCAGCGCCGAGTTCGAGGAGCGCCTGCAGACGACGCTCAGTGCGCGTACGCGGGGTGAGCTCGCCGCGGTGAGCACGGACCTTCCGGCGCTGCCGCCGAAGCCCCCCTCGACGTGGGAGGTGGCGCTTCAGACCGGCCGTGAGGCCGGTGGCTGGGTTGGAATCACCGCCCTGGTCGTGGCCGGCTGGGCGTTGACGGGCGCCAGCCTCGTGGTGCTCGTACTCGTGCTGCTGTTCATCGCCCGGCGGATCCAGCGTGGTGGTCGTCGGCGCGCCCGGCGCGACGCCGGGTTCAGCGACGGCTGGTGGCGCGGGGGGTATCGCGGCTACGGTCGCGGCCCGGGTCGGCATCGCTGGCCGCAAGGGTGAGAGCCAATGCTCGCGCCGCGTGGGCGCCCGCCGGCCAGCCGGCTGCCGGCTGGTGATCAAGCGCGATCACCAGCCGGATTGAGGCGTTACGGCGGCAGGCGCTGCTACGGTTGCGAACCGATGTCGACCGCACCCTCAGAGCCGCTGTCCCAGCGCCTCACGGCAATCCGTGAGCAGCTAATCCTGCTCTCGGACTATCTTTGACCCGGCTGCACTGACCGAGCGCACGACCGCGCTCGAGGCCGAGATGGGGGCTCCCGGGTTCTGGGACAACCAGGATCGGGCCGCGCAGGTCAGCGCCGAACACGCGCGCGCCTCGCGGCGGCTTGAGACATTCAGGACGCTCGAGCGCGACGTCGAGGACCTCGACGCGCTCGCAGAGCTGACCGAGGAGGACGAGTCGCTGGCGGCAGAGCTCGAGGAGCAGGTGGTGAACGTCGAGTCACGGCTGGCCGAACTCGAAGAGCAACGGCTGTTCTCGGGCCGATACGACGCCGGCGACGCGTTCGTGACCGTCAACGCCGGCGCCGGTGGCACCGATGCGCAGGACTGGGCCGAGATGGTGCTGCGCATGGAGATGCGCTGGGCCGAGAAGCGTGGTTTCGGCGTCGAGCTGCTCGAGGCCTCGCCGGGGGAGGAGGCAGGCATCAAGTCAGCCACCTTCGTGGTCAAGGGTGAGAACGCCTACGGGCTCTACGGCAGCGAGAAGGGCGTGCATCGACTCGTGCGGCTGTCGCCGTTCGACTCCGCCAACCGGCGTCAGACGAGCTTCGCCGGGGTCGAGGTCTCACCCGTGGTCGAGGACGTGGGTGATATCGAGATCGACGACGACGATCTCCAGGTCGACACCTATCGCGCCAGTGGCGCCGGCGGGCAGCACGTCAACAAGACCGACTCGGCGGTGCGGATCACCCATAAGCCGACGGGCATCGTCGTGCAGTGTCAGAACGAGCGCTCGCAGTCGTCGAACCGCGCTGAGGCGATGGCGATGTTGCGTTCGAAACTGGCTGAGCGGGCCGAGCGCGAGCGTCGTGAGGAGATCGCAAAGGAGCGGGGTGACGCTCAGGACGTCAACTTCGGATCGCAGATCCGCTCCTACGTGCTGCATCCCTACACGATGGTGAAGGACCATCGCACGGACTTCGAGATGGGGGACGCGAATCGGGTGCTCGACGGCGACCTCGACGGCTTCGTGCGCGCATACCTGTTGCGCGCGGCCAACGCTGGTCAGACGGCCTGATCGGAGCACGGAAGTGGCCGCTGACCCGCAGGACTACCAGCAACCGGCCGAGCAGCCGACGGCGCCGTACCTTGAGGCGGTTGCGGCGTATGGACTCCGCGGCTCTACGCGCTTCCACGTTCCCGGCCACAAGGGAGGCGGCGGCGCCGATCCAGGGTTGCGCAGCGCGCTCGGGCCGGCTGCGTTGCTGCTCGACGTGCCGCAGGACATCGAGGGGATCGACATCGGGCCCAATCCCACGCCGTACGAGCGCGCCGAGCGACTCGCCGCCGAGGCCTACGGCGCCGATCGCTGCTGGTTCATGACCAACGGCGCCACCCAGGGCAACCATGCCCTGTGTCTGGCGCTGGCGGGGCCCGGTAAGCGTGTGCTTCTGCAGCGCAACTCGCACGCCAGCATGATCGATGGGTTGGTGCTGTCGGGCGGGCGGCCGCGGTTCGTTGCGCCCGAGTACGACTCTGAGCTGGGCATCGCCCACGGCGTCACGCCCGCGGCACTCGAGCGAGCACTCGCGGCCGGGGGGTCGATCGAAGCTGCATTCATCGTCTCACCGACCTATTACGGGATGGCCGCCGACGTCGGTGGCTGTGCCGAGGTCGCCCACCGCGCCGGCGTACCGCTGATCGTCGACTGCGCGTGGGGCTCGCACTTCGGCTTCCACGCCGCGCTGCCGGGCTCGCCGTTGCAGCTCGGGGCCGACGCGATGCTGGCATCGACGCACAAGATCGTCGGCAGCCTGACGCAATCGGCGATGCTGCTCGTGTCAGGTGAGCGGATCGACGTCGGTGCCGTCTCACGGGCCGTGCGGCTGGTGCGGTCGACCAGCCCGAGTTCCCTGCTGATGGCCTCACTCGATGCCGCCCGGCGCCAGCTGGCGGTGCACGGTGAGCTGCTGCTCGATCGAACCATCAGGGCGGCTGCTCGCGCGCGCAGGGCGATCGATGAGATTCCAGGCTGCGCGATCGTCGGCGAGGAGTGGGTGGGGCGGCCCGGGATCGCCGCCTGGGATCCGCTGCGGATCGTGATCGACGTGCGCGGCACCGGGTTGTCCGGTTACCGGGTTGCGAGCGCGCTGCGTGCCTCCTACGACATCCACGTCGAGCTCGCGACGCACGCGACGATCGTGCTCGTGCTCGGCATCGGCCAGCCGCTCGAACCACTCGACCGGGTGGCTCACGATCTCGCGGAGACGGTCAGGCGCATCACCCCGGCTGCCGGGTGGGCGGGATCAGATCCAGCAGCCGGCCAGAGCATCCTGGCCCACCCGCCGGCGGAGCTCGATGCCGAGCCGGCTGTCCCGCCGCGTGACGCGTTCCTCGGTGAGAGCGAAGCCGTGCCGGTGGCGGAGGCCGTCGGACGGATCTCCACGGAGGCGGTCGCCGGCTATCCACCGGGAGTACCGACGCTGCTGCCGGGCGAGCGGGTGACAGCTGAGGTGGTCAACTATCTTCGTGAACTGGTGGCGGCCGGTGCACGACTGCACGGGGCGGCTGACCCGAGCTTTGAGACGTTGCGAGTGCTGGTGTAACACCAGCCGGTGGCGGGCTGCGGGCGCCGCTGCGTGCGCTGTCAGTTCGTGGTGGCGATCTCAGCGCCGTCGGGCCCGGCCGTGAAGGTGTCCAAGCGGCGGGTTGCGACGATGACCCTGGTCCGTGGGGCACCGCTGGAACGCAACCCCCACCAGCGCAGCCACCCTCGGCACCGTCACCGGCACCAGGATCACGATGACGGGACCGGAACCAGAGGCCGCAAGGCCGAAGCGGAAGTAGGCACGTACCCTTGCCGCTGTGGAACAACAGCGGGGGGAGAGGATGCCGACGCACCTGGACGGGTTTGACCTGGAGGAGCTTGTATCGCGCTCGCTCGCGGAAGACATCGGCGGCGGCGACGTCACCACGGCGGCGACGGTTGCTCCCGGCAGGCGAGCGCTCGCCCGCATAACCCAGAAGGCGCCGGGCGTCGTCTATGGCCTCGACATCGCGGCGGCCGTGTTCCGAGCGGTTGATCCTGAGGTCGTGCTCGGCCAGACGGGCCCAGAGGGGGTCTGGCGCGAGAACGGGCCGGTCATGGAGATCACCGGCCGAGCGGCGTCACTGCTCGCCGCTGAACGCACGGCCCTGAACTTTCTCCAACAGCTGTCGGGCGTGGCGACGCTGACGGCGCGTTACGTGCGCGCCGTCGAGGGCACCGGCGCGCGGATCCTCGACACCCGCAAGACGGTGCCCGGCATGCGCGTGCTCCAGAAGCAGGCGGTGCGTGCCGGTGGCGGCACCAACCATCGCGTGGGCCTGTATGACGCAATCCTGATCAAGGAGAACCACGCCGCGATGGCCGGTGGGGTGGGACCGGCGATCCGGGCGGCGAGCCGGTATGCACCGGAGCTGTCGCTCGAGATCGAGTGCGGAACGCTTGGAGAGGTCCAGGAGTCGCTGACCGTCCAGGCCGAGCTCGCGCAGTCAGGTGGGTTGACCGCGGACTTCCGGATCCTGCTCGACAACATGAGCCCTGAAATGCTGCACGAGGCGGTCACGCTGGTCGCGGGACGGGCCGAGCTCGAGGCCAGCGGCGGCTTCACGCTTGAGGGCATCCGGGAGGTGGCGGAGACCGGCGTAGACTTCATCTCAGTGGGGGCGCTGACACACAGTGCCGCCGCGCTCGACCTCTCACTCCTACTCGAATCGTTGCCATGACGCTGCCGATGGCCGGCCAGGCTGAGAGCCTGTCGGCCGCCCCACTGATGCTCGAGAACATCCCGGCCCTCCAGGACGAGGTCCGAGCGCTGGCCCGCGAGCAAGGCGCGGTGATCCTCGCCCACAACTATCAGTTGCCTGAGGTCCAGGACGTCGCCGACTACGTCGGGGACTCGCTCGGACTGAGCCGCCAGGCCGCCGCGGCCGATGCCGACACGATCGTGTTCTGCGGCGTGCACTTCATGGCGGAGACCGCCTCGATTCTGTCGCCGGAGAAGACCGTGCTGATCCCGGACCTCGACGCAGGATGCTCGCTCGCGGACTCGATCACGGCCGACCAGTTGCGGCAGTGGAAGCGAGAGCATCCCGGGGCGACCGTGGTGATGTACGTGAACACAACCGCAGCGGTGAAGGCGGAGACCGATTACTGCGTGACCTCCGCCAACGCCGTCGACGTCGTTGCGCACATCTTCCGCGAACATGGCGACGACACCGAGATCCTGTTCGGCCCGGACATGTTCCTCGGTGCTTATGTCGAGAAGACGCTCGATCGCAAACTCACGGTGTGGGACGGTGAGTGTCATGTTCACGCAGGTATCCGCCCGGACGACCTCAACGCCGTTCGCGACGCGCATCCCGGCGCGGACTTCCTGATCCACCCGGAGTGCGGATGCTCGACCAGCGTGATGGAGTACGTCGCCGCCGGTGACGTCTCGGCGGACGGCGTCCACATGCTCTCGACGGGCGGCATGCTGGACTACGCGAGGCAGCACGAGCAGGATCACGACCGTCGGACCGCGATCGTCGCGACTGAGATCGGGATGCTTCACCCGCTGCGTGAGGCTGCGCCCGAGATCGACTTCGTGGCCGCCAATGAGGCCGCCTCATGCCGGTACATGAAGATGATCACGCTCCCGAAGCTGCGTGATGCGCTGCGTCACCGCCGCTACGAGGTCAGGGTCGATGCCGAGATTGCAGATCGCGCGCGCGTACCGATCGAGCGGATGGTCGCCATCGGCTGACTGCCGGGGCGCGGGGTACACCGCGCTCGCGTAGCTCAGATCAGAACCAGGAGGTCGAGACCGTGCCAGGTGGCGTCTCTCACGGCCGGCGTCGAGTCGCGCCGGCGCAGGAATTCCGCACGGGTGTAGCAGTGGACGTCCGCGGGAGCACCCATCTCGGATCCGTCCCAGAGCGAGGTAGCGACATACACGCGCTCAAGCCAGGGAACCTCATCGAAGGCGTCTGAAACAAGCACGACGGTGAACCCGGGCCGATCATCGAACCAGCCGCTCGGCTCCTCGCCGGTGAGCGCCGGGCCCCCGAGGTAGGCGCCCTCCAGGCGCCAGCGGTCGCTGACGCGGTCGAGGTAGCGGCGAAGCTCCGTTCGGTTGAACGCGATCGTGGCCTGCATGGCGCGATTGTCGCCACCTGAGTGCTCGCCGCGCAAGGGCCCAAAGCCCTGCACAACACGTCCCTAACGCGCCGTTCAGTAACGGGCAATCGCAGCCACCGCGCGGCTCAACATGGGGATCGCCGCGGCGTTCGAGGGCCCGTCGATCATCAGCGCGAACGCAAGTGTCGCGCCGCCCCGGGGGGTGCAGTATCCGGCGAGGTTGGTGACGCCATCGAGCGTCCCGGTTTTGGCGACGCACCTGCCCTGAGCCGGCGTGTGGACGCCGATGTGCTCAACGGTGCCCTGTTCGCCCACCACCGGCAGGGCGGCGTGCAACAGATTGCCGGTCGGGGTCATCCAGACTCGCTGCAGCAACGTCACGACGTCAGCGGGCGTTGTGTGGTCGGCGCGGTCGAGACCGGATCCGTCGAACAGAGTCGGGTGCAGGCCATAGTCATTTGCGATCGCCTGCGTGATCACCGCGGCCCCGGCGCTGAGTGTGCCGGAGTCGCGCAGGCGAGCTCCCAGCTGCTTGGCCAGCATGTCGGCGATCAGGTCATCGGAGGGCACGTCCATCAGGCGGATCAGTACCGACAACGGGGGCGACCGAACGCGTGCGAGCGTGACGGCGCTGGCCGGGGTGTGTGCCGCGCGGCCGGCGGCAGCCACACGCATGCCGCCGCCGCGGAGGGTGAGCGCCAGCTCGTGGGCGGCGAAGACGGCGGGGGACATGCTGCCGTCCGTCATACCGTGGTCGTAGACCAGAGCGCTCAGTTCACCGCCATAGTCGGGGATGTCAGGCTGATCGTGAGTGAGTGGACCACCTCGGTCGGCGTCGAACAGCGACTCGTCGGCGAAGATGCGGCCCGTCACGCGACGGATGCCCCGCCTTCGCAACTGGCTGGCGAGTTCTGCGGCGGTCGGCCCATAGCCGTCCTCGTACTCGCGGTTCCAGGAGCCGTCACCCAGAGTGGGGTCGCCCCCGCCACGCAGGAACAGGTTGCCGTGCCACACGCCGCCGGGGCCAAGGCCGCCGGTACCGAGCACTGTGGTTGCGAAGCGGGCCGTGGGCCCGAGCAGGTTCAGCGCCGCGACCGTGGTGTAGAGCTTCTCGACCGATGCCGGCGGCCGCGCCACGGTCGCGTTTCTGCTGGCCACGGTGGCGCCGCTCGCGACGTTCGTGACCAGCAGGCCGACCTGGTGACCGGCGCCCTGCAGGGCGCGCGTCAGTTCACGGTGAAGCTGCTGCTGCGCTGACGGCTGCAGCGCGGATCTCGGCGTCCGAGCCTGTCCGCTGGTTGCCCCAGGGCCCACGAGCAGCGCCGTCGCTATCCAGGCGGCGACGATGCCGCGGGCCCTGGCGACCATCACGCAGGCTGAAACTCCTCAACGCTGTGAGGCCCGACACAGGCGACGGAGTAGTCGTTGGAGATGCCGGCTGCGACCTCACGAACCTGGTCGAAGCTGACCGCGTCAAGTGCCGCGATCGAGGTGTCCGGGTCGACGTCCTGCCCGAACACGATCGCCTGCGTGGCAGCCGTGCGGGCAATGGTTCCCGTGTTCTCGAATGCGATTGCCCGGGCGCCGGCCGCATATGAGCGGGCACGTTCGACCTCCGCCTCGGTGGGTCCGTCATCGCGCAGCTCGCTGACGATCTCACCCATCCGCTTGAACGCCTCCACGCACTTGGCGCTCTCGAGTCCGGCACTGAGCTGTAACACCGGAACGTCGGCGTAGGCGTGCGGATAGGAGCTGACCGAGTAGCAGAGTCCGCGCTGCTCGCGGATCTCGTCGAACAGGCGCGAGCCCATCGAACCGCCAAGCAGCGTCGAGTAGATCGTGAGAGCTGCACGCTGCGTCTGGTCGGTGACATCGATGGCCGGCCTGTAGGACATGCGCAGATGCGACTGGTTGGAGTCACGTTCCTCGACGAGCACGCGTGGCGTCAATGCCGGCGCAGGCACGTATGGCGCCGCCGGCTCTGAGGGCTGGAAACGCTCGAACAGCTGCTCGAGGCCGGCGCCTGGCGCGAGCGCCTCGAGGTTGCCGACCGCAAAGGCGGCTCCCTGAGCGGGTGCCCACTGCCGGTCTCGGAAGGCTACGATGCCCGCGCGGGTGAAGGTCTCGGCGAGGTGCTCAGCTGGCCCCAGCACGGTTCGGCCGAGTGGGTGATCTCCGAAGACCGCCTCATCGATCAGGTTCTCAGCCACCGCTGAGGGCTGGTCGTTGTAACGGGCGATCTCCTGCACGACGACGCCACGCTCCTTGTCGAGCTCGGCCCCGTCAAGCGTCGGACGTGCGACGAAGTCCGTCAGCAGATCGGCCGCGTCGAGACCCTTGGTCGAGCGCGCGGTGATATGGAACGCGACCAGGTCGTGGCTGGTGTAGGCGTTGAGCACCGCTCCGTTGCGCTCGGCCGCCTCGTTGACCTCGCGGTAGGTCGGGTACTTCTCTCCGCCCTTGAACACGAGGTGCTCGAGGAAGTGGGCCATGCCGTTCTCCTCAGGCCGCTCTGTGCGAGCGCCGGCGTCGAAGGCGACGAGCAGCGTCACGGCACGCGTGCCCTCCATCGCGATCCTGTGGAGCGGCAGGCCGTTGGCAAGCACGGAACTCTCGATCTTGGCCATGGCAACACGGTAGCGGAGCCATCTGCCGGTACGCCGGGCGTCTCCGTACGAAGCTGCGGCGCTCTAGTCTGTGGGCGGTGAACTCGAGCACGCGATCGATGAGATCGGGTCCCAGCATCGATTTGGCGCAAGCCAATCTGATCGGCAAGCAAACCTGCTGCAAATCCACTTGCAACATACGGCAGGGTCTTCTGCCTTACCAGGGGCTGCCGCTACGCTGGGGCCCACCCAATGGCGAACTCAGACTCAAGAACCAGCAGCCGCCGCAGCGCCACCCGGCGCGAGGCCGCGCGCTCCACATATAGGCCCCCGATGCTGCACCGACCGATTCAGCTGGCCGAAGCGACCAACTCGGTGATCGAGTTCCGTGGCGTCTCGATGGAATACGCAACCGGTGCCTTCGGGCTCGACCAGGCGACATTCGCGATCGACCGCGAGGACTTCGTGTTCATGATCGGCGCGACCGGATCCGGCAAGTCGACGGTCATGCGTCTGCTGATCAAGGAACTCGAACCGACCGAGGGCATGATTCGGGTTGCCGGCCGTGATATCTCCACCATCACCCGCCGCCAGGTGCCCTATTTCCGCCGCAACATCGGTGTCGTCTTCCAGGACTTCAAGCTGCTTCCGAACCGCACCGTCTACGACAACGTCGCCTATGCACTCCAGGTCACGGGCCATTCGCGCAAGGAGATCCGCGAGCGTGTTCCGGACATTCTGCGTCTGACCGGACTCTCGACGAAGCTGCACAACTACCCGGATCAGCTGTCCGGCGGCGAGCAGCAGCGCGTCTCGATCGCGCGGGCCTTCGTCAACCATCCGCCGCTGCTGCTCGCCGACGAGCCGACCGGCAACCTCGATCCCGAAACCAGCATCGACATCATGCGGCTGCTCTACCGGATCAATCGCACCGGCACCACCGTGCTGGTGGCCACGCACGACAACACGATGGTCGACAAGATGCGGCGGCGTGTGCTGGAGCTCGCGAGCGGCCGGATCGTGCGCGATGAGGCGACCGGACTCTACGCCCGCGATGAGTCCACGCGCGAGTTCGCGCAGCGGCTGCGCGGCCCCGACGAGCTTCCTGACATCTTTTGATCGCCGCGATGAAGCACAGTCTCGGTTTCTTCCTTCGTGAGTCGTTGCGCGCGATGCGGCGCAACGCGGCACCCAGCTTCGCGGCGCTCGCGACGATCACGGTCACGCTGATCGTCGTCGGCGTCTTCATTCCGATCGTGCAGGCGACCCGCGGTGCGGCCAACGGCATCCGCAGCCGCGTGCTGGTGGACGTCTACATGAAGGACAGCGCCACCCATGCGCAGGATGCCCGCACGCTGACGCAGCTGCGCGCGATCCCGAATGTTCGCAGCGTGAAGTTCGAGTCCAAGCAGCAGGCGCTCGCGCAGGAGAAGAAGTCCGGCAACGGCGCCGCGTTCACGCTGCTGAGCGGCAACCCACTTCCGGACACCTTCCACGTGCATCCGGCAAACCCGGCCGACGCGCTCCAGGTTCGCGCGACGATCGACGGCAACGGTGCCGGCGGCACCGGCCAGATGATCGATCCGGCGATCGCCAAGGTCTCAAACCACACCGAGGACACGCAGAAGCTGCTGACCGTGACACGCTTCGTGACGATCACGGCGGCGCTGCTGGCAGCACTGTTGACGCTGGCCTCCATCGTCCTGATCGGAAACACGATCCGGCTCTCGCTCTACGCCCGCAGGCGCGAGATAGAGGTGATGAAGCTCGTGGGCGCGACCAACTGGTTCATTCGCTGGCCGTTCGTGATCGAGGGAGTCATCGTCGGCGCCGGCGGCGCTGCACTGGCGATCCTGGTGCTCGGTGTGACCAAGCTGGCGCTGCTCGATCCGCTCGCAACAAACTGGACGCTGATCGCCGCCCCGCGCACGATCACGTTCGTGCCGCTTGTACTCGTGCTGGTCGCCGCGGGCATCGCGGTCTCGGCGTTCGGCTCGGGACTCTCGCTGAGGCGCTTCCTGCGTGTGTAACGGTGGGTGGCCGCGCTTGGCCACCCACTAATCTGGCGAACTGTGATCCCGAAGCAGCCGAGGTCGATGTGGCGCAGCTGGCTGATCGGATTCGGCCTCGCGGTGCTGCTCCTGGTCGGGGTCTGGTTCGGCGGCCATCCCAGCTGGCTGCCGCCGCCGCTGCGTGACGCGTTCGTCTCCAGGTCCGCGAATCAGCAGCTCGCTCAGACGACCTTGGACCTGATCAAGCAGGACTATTACCGGCCGGTCGGCACGCAGAAGCTGGTGAACGCGGGTCTGGAGGGGGCGGTGAACAGCCTGGGCGACCCGTATTCGCACTTCTATCCGCCGGTGCTGTACCGCTCGTTCCAGTATGAGACCAACCCGCAGGTGGTTGGGATCGGCGTTCAGGTCGCCGCCGAGCCCGTTCATGGCGGGATCGAGGTCGAGGAGGTGTTCCCCGGCTCGCCCGCCGCCAAGTCGGGGCTGCGGCACGGCGACATCATCGTCGCGGTCGACGGCTCCTCGCTTCAGGGCAGCAACGTCGACTGACGGTTCGAAGCTGATTCGCGGCAGGGCCGGGACAGAGGTCACGCTGACGATTGACCGCGGCGGCAGGCGCCGCGACGTCAAGATGACGCGCGCCAACGTCACGGTTCCGGTGGCAGCATCGAAGCTGATCCACTACGACGGCAAGCCGATCGGCTACCTGCAGTTCACGCAGTTCACCGAGGGCTCCGCCGATCAGTTGCGCGCGCAGGTGCGGAGGATGCTGAAGGCGGGGGCCAGGGGTCTGGTTCTGGATCTGCGCGACAACCCCGGTGGTCTGCTCGAGCAGGCGGTCGGTGTCGCCAGCCTGTTCATCCAGCATGGACGGATCGTCACGACCAGGGGTCGCAACCAGCCGACGACCCACTATCCGGCGCTCGGCGACGCGATCGCCCCCAGGATCCCGATGGCGGTCGCTCGTCGACGGCGGTACAGCCTCCTCTGCCGAGATCGTGACCGGCGCTCTCAAGGATCACAGACGCGCCGTTGTCGTCGGCTCGCACACCTACGGCAAGGGTGTCTTCCAACAGCTGTTCCCGCTGCAGGGCGGCGCCGCGCTGGACATCACGGTCGGGGAGTACTTCACACCCAACGGTCACAACCTCGGCGGCGGTGGCGTCAAGCGTGGCGGCGGCATCGCGCCCAACATCCATCGCAACTGCCGGCCCATGCGATCGCGGTCGCGGAGCGGACCGTTGCCGGCCAGATCAGCTGAGCGCGCAGGCGGGGGGCCGCCGACTCCGCAGGTGGCGGTGATCGAGCGCCGCGGCAAGTTCCTGGTCGCGGAGCCGTTCTTCAGGCCCGGTCCGCGTCTGGCCATCAGCCGCGACCCGCGCTACGACGTCGGTGACCTGGTCGCCGTTTCGGCCGGTGTCTCCGGTCGTGGTCGCAGGGGTTCGCGGGCGCACGTGCACCGACGGATCGGTCGCCCGGACGTGGCCCGCGACGTGATCGAGGCACTGATGGTCGACCGTGGGCTCGCACGCGGCTTCGAAGCACCGGCGTCGCGGGCGGCACAAGCCGCATCACAGGCCCCGGTCACAGCGGATTCGGATCGACGCGACCTTCGACATCTCCCCACGTTCACGATCGATCCGACCACCGCCAGGGACTTACGACGACGCGATCTCCTGCGAGCAGGTCGAGCGGTGGCTGGACCGTCTGGGTTCACATCGCGGACGTCAGTGCCTATGTGCACGCCGCGCTCGCCGATCGATCGCGAGGCCTACCGCCGAGCAACCAGTGTCTATGTGCCGGGTGCGGTCGAGCCGATGCTGCCGCACGAGCTCTCAAACGGCGCCTGCTCGCTCGTTCCGGATCAGGACCGGCTGGCCGTCACCGTTGAGATGGTCGATCCGCGGCACGGATGTCGTCAGCGCCGCTTTTCACCGCTCGCTGATCCGCTCGGACCGGCGCCTGACCTACGAGCAGGTGGACCGCATCTTCGCCGGTGGCGCTCGAGCGCAGGGCGAGTGGGGGAAGGGCCTGGCCAGCGCCCGAGCAGCGGCAAGGGCGCTGGAGGAGAAGCGTGCTCCTGCGCTGGTGCTGGAGTCCTCAGAGCCGGAGTTCGAGTTCGATCAGCGCGGGCAACGTCGTCGGGGTGGCGACGGTCGTGCAGACCGAGTCGCACCGGCTGATCGAGCACCTGATGATCGCCGCCAACGAGCAGGTCGCGCGGTTCCTGGAGGCCCGCAAACTGCCCGCGCTGTACCGGGTGCACGAGCGGCCCGAGTCGATGGCGATCGAGCGGATGATCGACCAGCTCGCGTCGCTCGGTGTGCCGACCCCGCCGGTGGCCGGCGGGCCGCTGACCCGCAGCAGGCCGCCGAGATCGCCGGCGAGGCGTCGCGGATGGTCGCTGAGTGGATCGCCGCACACGACGGACGCGGGGCGCGGGCCCTGAACCGGATCGTGCTGCGGTCGCTGAAGCAGGCCTTCTACGACGACCACAACCGCGGCCACTCGGGCTGCAGACTCGCGAGCTATTGCCACTTCACCTCGCCGATCCGGCGCTACCCAGACATCATCTGCCACCGCTCGCTGCTCTCGGCGGTACGGGGCGACGAGCCGACGCCGGACGCCTCCTGGGTCAAGCAGGCGGGACCGTGGGCATCCGACCGCGAGCGGGCCGCGATGACGATCGAGCGTGACGCAGATGACATCGCGCGCTGCTTCCTGCTCGCACGGCGTCTGTCCGAGGAGCCTCGCGGCGGTCGGGAAGGTGTTCGAGGGGGAGATCGTGGGCGTGATCGGAGCCGGAGCGTTCGTGGCGTTCGGGACTGAGGGCGAGTACGAGGGGATGCTGCCTGTGCGGCGGTTGCGCGACGACTGGTGGGAGCTCAACGAGCACGGGACGGCGCTCGTCGGGCACGCGGGGGCGGGGCGCTGCGGCTGGGTGACGCGGTGGCGGTGACGTATCGGCGGGATCGACGCGCCGCGGGGTAGGGTGGATCTGCTACCTGTGGAAGTGATTGATATGGCAAAGGGAAGAAAAAGGCCGCGCCGGGCGACGTTGCGACCAACCGCCAGGCCACTTCAAATACAACCTCATAGAGCGCTTCGAGTGCGGGATCGTGCTGACCGGCACCGAGGTCAAGTCGTTGCGCGACGGCAACGCTCAGCTCAAGGACTCCTACGCGACGATCAAGGACGGCGAGGTCTGGCTGATCGGCGCCTACATCGCGCCCTATCCGGCGCGTCACGTGACAACCACGACCCCGAGCGGACGCGCAAGCTGCTGCTGCACCGGAGCCAGATCGAGAAGCTGACGGGATCAGCCGAACGAGCGCGGATTCACGCTCGTGCCGACGCGGATCTACTTCTCCGGCGAGCGGTCACGGGCGAAGGTCGAGATCGCGCTGGCTCGAGGCAAGGACCTCTACGACAAGCGCGAGTCGATCAAGAAGCGGGACATGCAGCAGGACGTCCAGCGGGAGTTGCGAGAGGCTGGCCGGTGACGGCGGATCTACGCGATGCTATGTCCTTGGTCGCTCGCGTACTCTGCCGTACGCCACGCTCCCTGCGTCCTCGCCTCGCTTGATCCGGCGCCACCGGCCCTACTCGAGGGCGCGCTTCAGTCGTTCCAGGCGCCCGGCCCAGGCCGCGTCCGCCTCGCGAATCCAGGTGGCCGCGGGCACAAGCGCGTCCGGCCTGAGGCGATAGTGGACCTCGCGCCCGCGGTCCGATGGCTCGCGCTCGACCAGGCCGGCACTCGTCGAGGGGGCCAGGTGCTTGGCGACCGCCTGGCGGGTGATCGGCAGGTCGGCGGTCAGCGCCGGGACCGAGGTCGAGCCGTCACGCATCAGCGTGTCGAGCATCTGGCGCCGCGTCGAGTCGGCGAGCGCCCCGAAGACGAGTCCGAGTCTGGTCGCTCACGCGGCGTATGTGAGCTCGAAGCTGGCGGCGAGCTGCGCGACCGGCACGATCGCTGGCTGAGTCTCGGTCACGGTCACGCGCGTGCCGCCGTCAGGGACCGCGACCACGCGCACGTCGACGTAGCGGGCGGGCTCGTTGTCGCGACTCGTTCCACCACCACCAGCTGATGCGGCTGGGCGGCTCGGTCTCCTCGACCACGAGCCGGCGGTCGCTCGTCGGGTTCGAGCCAGCGGTCGCGACCGTCTTCGGTCGAGACCGTCTCCCAGACAGTCTTCGATCGGGGCGTCGATCGTGATCTCGCGGGTGACGGTCTCGGCGTCTGTCTGTGTCTCGGCCATGACATCTCCTTTGACAACCAACTGGTTGCTATGGTGCTGGTGACAACCAACCAGTTGTCGAAAGGATATACCCATGCCACTAGTACCGATGGTGATCGAGCAGAGCGCGCGCGGCGAGCGCTCATTCGACATCTACTCGCGCCTGCTGAACGAGCGGATCGTGTTCATCGGCTCGGCGATCGATGACGACATCGCCAACCTGGTCGTGGCGCAGCTGCTGCACCTCGAGAGCAGCGACCCCGGCAAGGACATCTCGCTCTACATCAACTCGCCCGGGGGGGTCGTCTACTCGGGCCTCGCGATCTACGACACGATGCGATTCATCAAGCCCGACGTGCAGACGATCTGCTTCGGCGTCGCGATGAGCATGGGCTCACTGCTGCTGGCGGCCGGCACTCCCGGCAAGCGGCATGGCGCTGCCCAACAGCCGGATCCTGATCCACCAGCCCTCCGGCGGTTTCCAGGGTCAGGCGAGCGACATCGAGATCCACGCCCGCGAGACGCTCGCGCTGCGCGAGCAACTCGACGCGATCTACGCGGAATCGACCGGGCAGACCCAGGAGCAGGTGCGCGAGGACATGGAGCGCGACCGCTTCTTCACCGCCGAGCAGGCTCGTGAATACGGGCTCGTGGACCGCGTGATCACGGCGCACGAGCTCAGCAAACACGTGACCGGCTTCCGCCCAGGCAACGGCAGTGATCCGATGCGCGCCGTAAACGTGTGGCGATCTGGGCTAACCTTGTGAAAGACATACCCCCGGGGACGACAGGCTTCGACGTGGTCGGATCGTGGGGGTGGTTGCGAGTCGAGGATCCCGGGAGGCCTCGTAAAAAACCTGGGAAAACAATAAGTGCGGACTCACATGAGTTCGATCTTGGCCTCGCTGCTTAATCTCAGCTAGCTAAGTCTCTCGGCCCCCGTTCAGCCCACGGCGGGGATCCCGGGATCAATTAGTGGGCTTGCTCAGTGAGGATTTGTTCCCTCCGATCTGAGGACTTTCAGGGAGCTGGTTTCCCACAACCCCGCCGGCGAGGCGAGTGGGGAACGAGATCAGAGCGCCGGATACGCTCGTAGACATCACCTCTTACGCGACCGCGGACGGGGGTTCAATTCCCCCCGTCTCCACTGCAGCAACGACAGCGCAGCACAGCGAATTCGCCCCATCATGGGCGGCGAGCTGGTGAGCGCCATCATGCCCAGGTCGGGCGTATGACAGCCAGGTCGCGCCGCACGTGGGCGTGAATGAGAAGGGGCGCGGCGCGGTTGGAGAGGTGTGGTGCGAGCGAGCGCAGCTCGTCGACCGTGCGAACACCCATCGCCTCAATCCCGAGTGTGTGGGCTATGGCGGGGTAGTCAATCATCGGCAGCAGCGCCGCGTCGAAGGGGAGTCCGGCTCGTCGGAGGTGCTCGAATTCGGCTCCGTAGGCCTGGTTGTCGGAGATGACCATGATGAGCGGGATCGCGTGCCGGGCGGCGGTCTCGAGATCGGCCAGCGCCATACTGCAGCCGCCATCGCCGGCGAAGAGCGCCGTCGTGCGATCGGGGCGGCCCAGCGCTGCACCGAGCGCTATGCCGAGGCCCAGTCCGATCGCGCCACCGTCGCCCGTGTGCCGAAAGGTGTTGGGCCCACGAACGGTGATATAGCGTGCAGGACCGGTGGAGCAAGATGCCAATGTCGACGATGATCGCGCGGTCGGCGGGTAGGATCTCGTTGAAGACGCGGGCCATCGCTCGCGGATCGAGTCCTTCTTCGGAAGTCTCGTCCTCGGACCCTGCGTAGGGCACTTTGGCGAGTTGCTCGAGGACCTCATGGCGGTGCTGGCCTGGGACAACTCCTTTCGCCTGCTGGTCTGGAAGTGCGGCCAGGAGCTGTTCGGCAGTGACTGTCGCGTCCGCGTGGATCGTGAGGGTTACGGGCACGCAGACAGGGTCAGATGGCGCCTCGATGACGACCTGGACAATCGGAATCCCGGCAAAAAGGGAGGCCTCTGCGGTCGTGAACCAGTTGAGGCTCGCACCGAAGGCCAGCACCAGGTCCACCGCGCCGAGCACAGGGATGGCGGGATCAGCGGCCAACCCGCCGACGACCCCGAGGTTGTAAGGGCTTTCGGCGAAGTGCCCTTTGAGCGGCAACGTGGTGCCCAGCAGCCCGCCAGTACGCTCTGCGAGTGTGACCAGCGTGGCCCGGGTCACGGGCTCTGCCGCGCCTCGCCCCGCCAGGATCAGCGGGCGTTCGCTTCTCGCCAGCAGATCGACCATTCGAGTGATGTCGGCTGCGGTGGCACGCCGCCGTATGGGTGGCGCACTGGCGTGATGTTTGCGCTGGCGGGTACCTCCCGCAGATACATGTCAGCCGGGATGGCCAGGACAGTCGGTTGCCCGGACATCGCGGCCGCGGCGGCTCGACGTGCCTGGTCAAGTACCGATGGTGCGTCCGGCGGGCTGAAGTAGCCCAGCCCGAGCGACGTGCACACCGTCCGCGTATCGATGTCCTTGATCATCCACCTCAGTTGGCTGTGCGTCGGGGTCTCACCCGTGATGACCAGGACCCGACTGGAGGCGCGCACGGCGGTACGTGCCGCGGTCAGTGCGTTCGTCAGCCCAGGCCCACGCGTGACCGTGCAAACGCCGAGCTCTCCCGTTGCCCATGCGTGCCCGTCAGCCATGGCCAGGGCGGTTGCTTCATGGCGCACGCCGACGTACTCGATACCGACGCCGGCAAGCTCGCCGTTGAACTGGACGGTGTCCTCGCCGGACAGTCCGAGAGACCCGCCGCACGCCGAGGCAGCGCATCTGGCGCGCCATTGCGCGATAGACGGGCGTGGACATCCTATGAGTCGTATCGACAGTCGCCATGGAGCAGTCACCGCGGGTTTCGCGCTGAGTCAATGGACCCAGCATGTCAGGCCGCGGTCCGGCACTGACCTCGACGGAGTTCTCGGCATCCGGGCGTGCTCTGTGACAGACGACCGCTCAGCACCTCCCGGACTCCCTAACAAGGTCCACAAGCAAGTGCTGCACGATCAGCACAGACACGGTTCTAGGCTTGCGGCAGCAGACAAAGAGGACCGCCAATTGCGTAGCGCGCAAGCAAAGCTTGACGTGCTGACCAGGGGGCGTTCATACAGTACGTTCGAGCTTGTTGGGTAGGTCCGGGGGATCAAACCCTGCCGGGCGAGAACGTAGTTTTTTTCCAGTGAGAGGGAGGAGCATTTCAATGGCTCGTCGTTTCACCCGTGCGAGGCTCGGGCTGGCATCGGCCGGCGTCGTGGCGGGCATGGCGTTCGCCGGCGCTTCCGCCGGCTCGGCGTCCGCCGCGTCAACGCTTCGCATCATGTACAACCCGAACCCGACGAACACGTCGATCGTGGTTGCTCAGCAGCAGGGCTTCTTCAAGAAGAACGGCCTCAACGTCAAGCTGATGACATCAGCGAACACCGCGGCGCTGGTTCCGGCTCTGGGCAAGCAGTTCGATCTACTCACCATCACCCCGACCAGCGTGCTGCAGGCCGCGGCTGCAGGGCTCAAGCCTGAGCTCGTCGCCGGTGAGACCATCGAGAACACCAAGTACCAGAGCAGCTACATCATCGGCGCCAAGGGAATCACCAGCGTCAAGCAGCTCAAGGGACAGAAGGTCGGCGTCGTCGGGCTCTCAGGCGTTCTGTATTCGTCGATGCTGATCCGCCTGCACCGCGCGGGTCTCAAGACCAGCGACGTGCAGTTCGTGCAGATTCCGTTCGCCGACATGAACGCCGACATGCAGAACGGCACCGTCCAGGCCGTCGTCACGATCTACCCGTTCCAGGGCCAGATGCTCGGCGAGGGATTCACCAACCTCGGCAACCCCGTGATCGCGGTTGTCGGCGGGACGCGGGACGCGATGGATGCCGGCTGGGCCGCGACGCAGTCGTGGGCCGCAAGCCATGGCAAGGTCCTGAAGGAGTTCGCGAAGGCTCAGAATCAGGCGCTCGCCTGGATGAAGGCCAACAAATCGGGCGTGGCCAGCGTTCTGGAGACTGACTTCCAGCTGCCGGCGTTCGTGGCCAACACGTATGACGCCGTGGACTACACGGACTTCGCCATCACTCCCGACTACCTGCTCCCGTGGAACAAGCCGATGTCGACGTCCGGCCAGCTCAAGCACAAGCTGACCCAAAAGCAGGTCAAGGCCCTCGTTTACAACGCCAAGGGCTGAGTTCTAAGCAGGTCAGATGACGTGAACGGTGGGCCGGCGCTGAGGCTTCAGCTGCCGGCCCACTGACTTTTCCAGGCTGACGTGGAGAAGAGACGGATAATGAACGGAGATTTGATGGTCGAGGGTCACGGCAATCCCATCAGCGCGCCGGAGAGTGCCGCACTGTTCGCCCTGCGCGACGTCGAGGTTGCGCTGCCGTCCGGCGGTGAGCTGCGCCAGATCCTGACCGGCATCAGCCTCGAGGTGCGGCCTGGTGAGATCGTCGCGATCGTCGGCCCCTCCGGGACCGGTAAGACGACACTTCTGCGCGTGCTCGGTGGCCTGCTGATCCCCACCTCCGGCACTGTCACGCTTGACGGCAGGGAGGTCACCGGGCCGACGAGTGAGGCGGTGACCGTCTTCCAGGACTACTCCTCGGCTCTGCTGCCGTGGCGTACGGTGGGACGCAACGTCGCGCTTCCACTGGAGGGTCGTGCCAGCAAGAGCGAACGCGCCGAACGCGTGGCCCGTGCGCTCGGGATTGTGGGCCTGGCCGACCGAGCGGGCGATTATCCGTGGCGGCTCTCGGGTGGTATGCAGCAGCGCGTGCAGATCGCGCGAGCGCTGGTGATGGAACCACAGGTGCTGCTGATGGACGAGCCGTTCGGCGCGCTCGACGCGATCACAAAGTCAGCTCTGCACGACCAGCTGCTCGAGGTACAGGCGGCGACCGGCGCCACGATCATCTTCATTACCCACGACGTCGAGGAGGCGGTGTACCTCTCCGACCGCGTCATGGTCATCCACGACAGCCCTGGCCGCATCGTCCATGAGGTCGCGACCGCATTGCCGCGCCCACGCGATCAGATCGCGACCCGCGACGAGCCGCGGTATCAGGAGGTCCGGCACGAGCTGGCGAGGGTGCTTCAGCATGACCACGCGGCCTAGGAAGAGGCTGCTCGCCTTCAATTGGCTGGGCCTTGCGACGATCATCGGAGTCCTCGCTGTCTGGCAGATTCTGGTCAGCACCAAGATCCTCAACTACGAGCCTCTGCCCGGGCCGATCGGCATCTGGTCGGGCTTCAAGTACCTGGCAGGATCCGAGGGCGGCCTCTGGTCCGCACTCGGACACACGATCAAGTCGGTCGTGATCGCATGGGCGATCGCCGTCGTCGTGGGCGGTGTGGCCGGCCTGCTCGTCGCGCTCAACGGGACCGTTGCGTCGTGGGCCAGCTCAACCGTCGATCTGTTCCGCTCGTTGCCGGTGATCGCGCTGATTCCGATCGCAATCCTGATCTGGGGTACCGGCACCGAGACCGAGGTCATCCTCGGCGCCTATGCGGGCATGTGGCCGATGCTGGTCAACACCGCGGGCGGCGCGCGCAACGTTCCGCCGCGCATGCTCGAGGTTGCCAAGACGATGCAGCTGTCACGCGCGGCAACGCTGTTCAAGGTCATCATTCCCTCGGCCGCGCAGTCGATGCTCGTCGGCGCGCGCCTGGCGCTCTCGACGACCCTGGTCATCTGCGTGGTCGCGGAGATCCTCGGGTTGCAGGCCGGCGTCGGCAATCAGCTGGTGCTGGAGGAGCAGGGGTCTCAGCCGTCGCGGTATTGGGCCTATGTCCTGGTGATCGGCGCCTTGGGCATCCTGTTGAACTTCGCGCTCGTCCGGCTGGTGCGGATCCTCTTCCCGGGCGTCGCCGCTGCGTCAGACCGGAGCGCGGCATGACCTGGCGTTCGCTGCGCGGGCTGATACCGATCGCCGTGCTGCTCGGGATCTGGCAGCTGGTCGGCCACACCAGTTCGGTGACGGCGCCGCCACCGTCGACCTGGTGGCCGGCGTTCAGGGGCATGGTCAACAGCGGGGCGTTCTGGCCGGCACTTGAGAAGACGATGCTGCTGTACATCGAGGGCCTCGTTCTGGCGACCCTTTTGGGCGTCGCGCTCGGAATCGCTCTGGGGGCGTCGCGGCGCCTCGCACAGGCGCTCGGGCCCATACTCGAGTTCGTCCGCGCAACACCGGCGGCTGCCATCGTCCCCGGCGCAATCCTGCTGTTCCACGTCAACGAACGCACGGAGATCGGGATGGTCGTCTACGGCTCGATCTGGCCGGTGCTGTTGAACACCGCTGCGGCGCGCGCGGCGCTGCCACCGCTGCGACTCGAGGTGGCTCACGCGCTCAGGCTCTCCTGGTGGGAGCGGATGCGCAAGATCGTGCTGCCGTCCGTGCTGCCTGAGGTCGTTGTCGGCGTGCGTATTGCTGCCACGGTCTGCCTGATCATCACCCTGCTGGTTGACGTGCTCCTGTCGACAGGAGGCATCGGCTACCTGCTCGTGCAGTACCAGCAGACCTTCAACTCGACCGACGCCTTCGCGATGCTCGCGGTGATCGGCACGATCGGCATCGTGCTCAACCTCGCACTCAGCTCAGCCGAGCGCGTCGTCCTCCGCCGCTGGCCGGCCGGAGGGTCCGCACGATGACCGAGTCGAACCAGTTCCTTCGCGAGGAGCTCGCTACCGGCACCAGGATTCTCGGGCGCCACGAGATGATCGGCATGTTCGGGCACATCAGCCTGCTGACCGACGACCCTGAGCGCTATCTGCTCTGCCCCGGCGCCGGCACCCGCAAGGACCGCTGCCGCGCCTCGGACATCCTCGAGCTGCACCTCGACGACGAGTTCGAGCCTGGCCGCCCGCTCGAGCTGTACATGCACTCCGAGATCCACCGCCTCAAGCCCCACATCAAATCGCTGATCCACGTGCATTCGCCGGCACTGACGGCATTGAGCGCGCTGCGTGATGTTCCAGGCGAGCTGCTGATGTTCCACGCGGCGTTCTGGCCGGAGCGGATGCCGGTGTTCGATGAACCAGAGCTGGTCCGCGACCGTGAAGCGGCTGAGCGGCTGATCGGCATCCTTGGCGACGAGGCAGTGGGCCTGCTGCGCTGGCACGGCGCAGTGATCGTCGGCACCACGGTGCGCGAGGCCGTGTTCCGAGCGCTGCTGGCCGAGCAGCACGCTTCGCAGCTGCTGACCGCGCTCTCGCACGGACAGCCACTCATGCCGGTGCCGCGCGAGCTGTCACGTGCGGAGCTCTATGACCGGTTGCTGCCGCCGTTCACGCATGACATGAATTGGTGGTTCGAGGGCTCCTACGTGCCCGAGCAAGCGGGCTCGGAAGTGCACCGGCATTAGCTGATTCCTCACGCGCGTCGGCCATACTGGCAGCGTGGTCACGCGCGGTTGCAATGGCTGAGCGCTCCGCAGGCGCGTCGATCGCGCGCGGCATCGGACGCGCGTCGCGCTGGAGCGCCCGGCAGATTCGCGGCGAGGTGGTCAGGCGCGTCGGCGGGGCCGCGCGCGCTCGCGTGGTCGTCATCTTCGGACTCGTGCTCGCGCTCAACGGCGCGGACACGGCGAGCATCGGCGCGATGGCGCCGCAGCTCCAGCACGCCTTCCCGGGCACGACCATCGGGACCACCCAGATCGGGCTGCTGAGCTCGTCGCGCTGCTCGTCGGCGCCGCCGCGACGATCCCGGTCGGCCTGCTGGTCGACCGCGTCAAGCGCATCCCGATGCTGTCGGTCAGCATCGTGCTGTGGAGCATCGCCACGCTGATGAGCGCCTTCGCGGGCAGCTACTCGTCGCTTGCTGCTGACACGTCTGCTGCTCGGTGTTGTCGTGGCGACCGCCGGGCCGGCGATCGCGTCACTGACCGGCGACTACTTCCCTGCCAAGGAACGCGGGCGTATCTACGCGTACATCCTCGGCGGTGAGATCGCGGGCAACGCCTTCGGCTTCATCATCTGCGGCAGCGTCGCCAGCGCGATCAGCTGGCGCGCCGCGTTCGTGCTGCTGGCGATCCCAGGCTTCTTTCTGGCGCGCGAGCTCTACCGCACGGTGCCGGAGCCGCTGCGCGGCGGCCAGAGCCACCTCGAACCGGGCGTGAGCGATCTGGTCGAGGCTGCAGCCCGGGCCAGGGCCAAGCCGGCCAGCGATGACTGGCTCCAGGACGACGATGACGAGGCCGCAGCGCCGATCCGCGACGACCTCGCGCGCGACGCGGCGCAGCGGCTGGGCGCCGAGCCCGATCCCGATCTGGTGCTGCACGAGGATCCGCGCACGCTGACACTGATCGAGTCGGTTCGCTACATCCTCTCGATCCCGACCAACGTGCTGATGATCATCAGCTCCTCGCTCGGCTACTTCTTCTTCGCGGGGCTGTCGACGTTCGCGCTGCTGTTCGTCCGCGGTCACTACCACGTCGGCCAGGCCGAGTCAGAGCTGGTGCTGGCGCTGCTGGTGGTCGGCGCGCTGATCGGCACGCTGTTCAGCGGCTGGCTCGACGACCGGCTGCTGCGGCGAGGGGCGCTCAACAGCCGCGTCTGGATTCCGGCGGTCTGTTACCTGGGCGCGGCCGGTCTGCTGATCCCGGGCTTCTTCTCCGATCATCTGACGCCGGCGCTGTGGTTCGACGTCGCCGGCGCAGCGCTGCTGTCAGCCGCGAACCCGCCGCTTGACGCCGCCCGCCTGGACATCATGCCCGCCGGCCTCTGGGGCCGGGCCGAGAGCGTGCGGACCGTGATCCGCTCGCTGGCGCAGGCGCTCGCGCCGATCCTCTTCGGCCTGCTGGCCGCGGGGATCGCCGGCATCGCTCACGTGAAGCAGACACCGATCGGCACCAAGAACATTCCTGCGATCAGCGCGAGCGAGGCGCGGGGCCTCGAGATCACGTTCCTGGTGATGCTCGGCGCGCTCGTCGCCGCCGGAATCTCGCTGCTGCGCGCTCGCCACACGTACCCGCGCGATGTCGCCACCGCGGGGGCGTCACACCAGGGCGCCGGCGACCCGCTGGCTGCGGGCCAGCGGGCCCGCAGCCCGGTCAGGCGAACAGACGACTCGCGTACCAGTCCTGCTGGTCGCGAACCCCGGGAACCGCGAAGAAGTAGCCGCCGCCGACAGGAGTGATGTAGTCGACCATCGGCTCGCCGATCAGGCGCGTCTGGTTGACGACGAACTGACGGTCGAGGTCCTGCTGGAAGCAGTTGAACACGAGGCCGACGTCGAGGTTGCCGTTGAGGTCGACGCCGCGGTCGTAATTGAAGCCGCGCCGGAATATGCGGCTGTCCTCGGTCGCCCTGGTGCGCGGGTTGGCGAGCCTGATGTGAGCCGTCAGCGGGATCACATAGCCGCGGGGGTCCGCGCGGTAGTTCGGGACGTCGGTCTCCGTGCTTCCGTCCAGCGGCGCGCCCGAGTCGCGGAAACGGCCGATCATCTGCTGCTGCTCGGTCAGTGACACCCGGTCCCAGAACTCGACCAGCTGCTTGATGATCCGCACAACGTGGTAGCTGCCGCCGCTCGCCCACGCCGGCTCGCCGATGCTGTCTGTCACCCACAGCAGGCGCTTCGCGACCTCGGGATCCGCGACGTTGGGATTCACGATCCCGTCCTTGAAGGCGAAGTTGTTGCGGGGGGCGCCTGACGGGCGCGGGGGCGGCACGAAGCCCTCGATCCGCCAGTTCAGCGCGAGCCCGCCGCGGGTTGCGCGCGTAATCTGGCGCATTGCGTGCAGGGTCGTGTCGATGTTGCCGGCGCACAGCTGAATCAGCAGGTCCCCGCCAGTCTGGGCGGGATCGAGGTCGTCGTTGGGAAACGGCTGCATCGGCTTCAGTCGCATCGGCATACGGTCCGTGAGTCCGAAGCGCTTGTCGAACAGCGTGCTGCCGAAGCCCACCGTTACGGTCAGGCCATCGGCCGGCAGTGGCGAGCCCAGCATGCCGCTGTCGGCCGGCGGCGCGTAGTTGGTCGGGATGGGGGGCGCGCCGCCGGCGGTCAGGAAGCGGGCGGTGTGCGTCAACGTCTTCAGCAACTCGATCAGGTCGACCCGACTCGTGGCGGTGACGTCGAACGATGCGAACGCCGCCTGCGGCGGCTTGGTCGTGGTGATCCCGGCCTGGTGAACGCCGTGAAACGGCACGGCCGCGAGCGTCGGGTCGCCCTTGCCGATCACGAGTGGAGCGTCGGCCTGAAGCGGGTCACTGCTGCCGCTGGCCCGCTTGCCAGCGGCAGCGTCGGCGGCGGTGACGGCGCCGAACAGCCCGGCGCCGGCAGCGGAGGCGCCCATGGCTCCGATCCCGGCTCGGGTCAGAAAGGCCCTGCGGTCGAGCTCGTGTCCTGGTCGGTCGTCGGTCATGACCCCGGGACCGTCACCTGGAGCAGCTCCGAGACCGGCGCCAGCGTCTCCGCCGCGGCGCCGACACTCTCATCAAGCGCCTCGCGTTGACGGCGGGGGAGGGCCGCGAGGTTGCGGCTTGTATTCGGTCCGCCGGCGGCAGTGATGGCCTGCTCGACGGCGTGCAGGTCGGCGATGCCCTCGGGAACGATGTGCGGCGCCCGTGGTTCGATCAGGGGCGCCAGGACGCGAAGCATCTCGCGCGTCGCGATGACGTCGGCAGCGACGGATGCGAGGTCGGTGTTGGATCCGTAATCGTCTGCCTGACTGAGTGAGTCTCGTAGGCCGTCCTCGAGGATTTCATGGCAGCGCAGTACCCAGCCGTCGATCGCGAGGGTCTGAATCGGCAGGTCATGCGTGATCGTCGCCGGCGTGAGCCGCTCAACGAGCTCGTGCAACTCCCGGCTATCGGTTGCAGCCGCGGCCGTGTCGTGGCGACGCCAGAGGTCGAGTTCGACCTTGTGAAACCCTGTGAAGTTGGGGTTGGCGGTGGTGTCCGGCAACCCGTCCGCAAGACCATCGATGCGCTCGCCCAACTCTCCGAATGACCCGTAGGCGGCGTCGTCTTCGCCGATCTCCAAGTAGGTGACATGCGCACGCCGCCAGGCCGTCTCGGCCGCGGCCACGCCTTCGTTGAAGGCTGCGGTCTCGATCGCGTCGACCTCGTGGGGGAGCCGTTGGGCAAGGCCCTCGACGTAGGCGGTGTACTCAGCCAGCGGGTGCGCCAGCTGGATCGTCACGACCGGCGTCACGTAGCTCGCCCTGTGCACGTGCTGCCTGCTGGTCACGGGTGTGGTCGTGTGTTGGGGAGACGGTGCCGTGGAACTCGCTGACGCGCCGCCGCAGCCTCCTGCGGCGATGCTGAGGACAACCACGGCGACCGCTCTGTTTCCGGCGGGCCACCGCATCAGACGGAGAGCTTAGGGGCGCCGAACTGGCAGGTTGAGAACGAGTTGTGAACTCGATGGGAACGCCGAAGTCACAGCGTGTTCACCGTGCGGTCACATCCGGCACCGCGGTCGGGCGAGAGGATCCGACCGTCGTCAACCTAGATCAATGACAAGGAGAACTCCTGTGAAGGATTTCTGGCGCCGCGCGGGCGGCGCGGGGAGCAGGTCCTCCGGCAGAGCACGCCGGGGACCGATGGCCATGGCTGTGACCGCGAGCGTGCTCGCGTCGTTGGCGTTCAGCGCCACGGCGCTGGCCGACACCGTCACCACCGGAACCGATCTTCCAAATCAGGTTCCCTATGGCTACAAGGCGCCGGCCAACGATGGCCTCGGCGTCCAGTCGGGGAAGGTCAAGCACGTCTGGGTGATCGTGCTGGAAAACAAGGCTTACAACGCGAGCTTCACTCCGCTCGAGGGCACGCAGGGTCAGTACCTCAGCGAACTGCCGTCGCAGGGCGCGCTGCTGACCAACTACTACGGCACCGGACACTCGAGCCTTGACAACTACCTGTCGATGGTCAGTGGCCAGGCGCCTGTCACCGATACCCAGAGTGACTGCCCCGCCTACACCAAGATGGCGGGCACCTACGACGACACCCCCGGGACGGCAAACTACGGCCAGTTCGTGTCAGCAGCCGGCGCCAACGCGCCATCGGGGGACAACGGCTGCGTGTATCCGTCGAGTGTGCCAACGCTGTTCAACCAGCTCGACCAGGCGCATGACAGCTGGAAGGTGTACGCGCAGGATCTCGGCAACTCCGATGGCACCTATGACTCGGCCACGACCGAGAACCCGATCAACCAGTCATCGGTCGCGACCTGCGGCGCGGCGGCCGACAGCGTCGGTCAGACGCCCTCGGCAAGCCAGACGAGCAACCCGGACACCAAGGCGACCTCGCCGTACTACGTCAACGGCGGCGCCAATCCCAGCGACCAGTACGTCGCCAAGCACAACCCGCTGCCGTGGTTCGAGTCGCTGCTCCCATCCTCGATGGGTGGAGGTACCGGTGGGAACACGTGTGCGGACCATCTCGCGGCGATCTTCGGGCCCAACGATCAGTTCTACAAGGACCTGCAGCACGAGAACACGACACCGGAGTTCAACTACATCGTTCCGGACAACTGCAGCAACGGCCACGATTCGGTCTGCGCCGGAAACAACCTGTCCGGTCTGAGCACGAACGCGACGACCGTGTCCTCGATCCCGTCACCGGCCAACTACACCGGCGGCACGTACGCGGAGAGCAAGTTCCTCTCGATAGTCGTACCTGAGATCGAGAAGTCGCCGGCGTTCAAGGACAACGGACTGATCGTCGTCACCTACGACGAGTCCTACCCGCCGTTCACGTGGCAGAACAGCTTCGCCAACTCGACGCTGCTTCCCTCGACCGCGTACGGCTCGCTGATCACCGACCAGGCGGGGGAGACCCTGTTCGGGCGCTCGGTCAACTGGGAGCCGACCGGTCCCAACCTGCCCGTGGTGACCTCGGCGACGGGACAGGTCCTCGATCCAGGTCCGGGTGGTGGCGCCAGCCTCGACCGGCCCAGCAGCGCCAACGGCTCGCTGACGGCGTGCACCAATGGCACCGCCAACTCCGAGGGCTACCTGTCGATGCCGACCTGTCTCTCCGATCTGGCCGGCTCGACACAGGGGTCGGTCACGACGCCGAGTGTCTCGGTCGGCAGCGGCTCCAGCGTTGTCAGCTATCTGGTGGCGAGCAGCAGCTCCACACCGACGCTGAAGAACGAGGGCCAGCAGGTCACGTTCACCGGCACGGTGTCACTGACAGACGGCTCGAACTCGAGCTACAGCGGCGCCGTCTATGTGGGCAATGTCACCGACACCGCGCAGAACGCGACGGCGTCGAGCGCATCGAACCCGCGCGGTGCCGTCGACAGCGGCGCGTTCCAGCTGGTCGATGCCTCCGGGAATCCGGTGACGGTCAACGGCGGCTACACGGGCACGCTCACACTCGGCGCGCTGAGTGCTGCCACTGACCCGTACTACGACGCCTTCGACCCGACGCTGGGTGGCGGCGACGCCGGTGCGATCCTGATCAGCCCGTACATCAAGCCGGGCACGGTCAGCAACACCGACTACAACCACTACAGCCTGCTGCGCTCGCTGGAGGACATCTTCACCGTCGAGCACAGCTCGCCGGGGATCGATGGTGAGGGCCACATCGGGTTCGCGGCCCAGAAGGGTCTCGCACCGTTTGGCTCGGATGTGTTCACCAATCCGGTGGGCTGGAACCGCGTGCCGTTCATCGAGCCGCGGTCGGAGCGACGGTTCAGGTGATGTCTAGCGGCACGACGAGCGCGGCCAACTCCTCGACCGGCGGGGGCCGGGCCTTCAGGCCCGGCCCCCGCACGGCGTTGGCGGCAGTGGTTGCTGCAACGGCGGCAGCGGTGTTGCTCGCGATCCTGTTGAGCACCGGCGGCGGCCAGAAGACGGTCGGACGGGTCACGAGCTACGGCCACCTGCCGAAGTGGTTGCCGAAGCTGAGCACGGCCGCACCGAAGCTCGAGGTCGCGACCGCGACCAGGCCGATTCTCGGCGAGGAGCAGGGCTACACCGTTCACGCGATGTTGCCGTCAGGCGCCACCGACATCACCGCCGTGGGCCCGCAGATACCGGGTTGGGTCGCCTCCTACGTGCAGGGCGGCGTGTGGCCGGCAGCCAAGCCCGTGCCGGCCACCTTCGTGGTGACGTTGGCCTCGATCAAGGGCCGCGTGCCGGTCTCGGCCGCGGCCCTCACCGTCCTGACCGATGGGGGACAGATCCTGCACCCGAAGGTCGCGACCATGGGCGGTGGCGCCATGCCGGCCGAGTTGCATCCGGGCCAGCACCTGAACCTGAAGGTGACCACCTCAGTGCCGGAGGGTTCCGGCTCGATCCGCTGGGCGCCGCTGGGCCGGCGTGTACTGGTCGGCTGGATCTATCAGCTCGAGCTCGACTGAGGCTTGCCAGGGTGGCATCACAGGACAAGACGGCCGGCCACGGAGGACCGGCCGTCCTGGGGAACCTATAGATCGTGGCGGTGGTGCGGTGCGTCGAAATCGAGCGCCGGCATCACGGCGACGATGTGCTGGGGGTTCAGCCGCGAATGCGTTCTGTAGTAGTGGGCGCGGATCTCATCGAAGGAGACCGTCTCAGCGATGCCCGGCCACTGGTACAGATCGCGCAGGTACGGCCACAGATTCCGATATTCCGCCAGCTTGCGCAGCGAACACTTGAAATGGATCTGGTAGACGGCGTCGAACCGGATCAAGGTCGTGAACAGCCGCCAGTCGGTTTCGAGCGGCTGGCGGCCGAATAGGAAACGGGAGCTCGCCAGGCGGGCGTCGAGTTCGTCGAGCACCGCGAACAGCTCCTGGACCGCACGCTCGTACACGCTCTGGCTGGTGCTGAATCCCGCCCTGTAGACGCCGTTGTTGACCGATTCGTAGATGTGATGCGTTGAGCTCGTCGATCTCGGCGGCCAGAGTCTGCTGGATAGAGCTCGATCAGGTTGGTCGGCGAGCGGCGCGAACACGGTCGAGAGCATCCTCAGGATCTCCGGCGACTCGTTGTTGACGATCGTCCGGCGCTGTTTGTCCCAGAGGACCGGGCACGGTGACACGGTCAGCGAACCCCGGGTCGCTCAGCAGATATGCGTCCGAAAGGAAGGCGAAACCGTTGACCGGGTCCTCGTAGCGCCCGGGCACGGTGAAGGCCCAGCCGCGCGCGTCGCGGATCGGGTCGACGAATGAGATCGAGATCGTGCCCTCGAGGCCCATCAGCCGCCGGCCGATGATCGTGCGGTGCGCCCACGGGCATGCGCGCGACACGTAGAGGTGGTAGCGGCCGGCTTCCGGGGCAAAGCCGCTGCTGCCGTCAGCTGTGATCCAATCGCGAAAGCGACTCTGTTGGCGGACGAAGGCGCCGTCTCGCTCCTCCGCCGTCTTGATCGTGAACTCCTCAGTCATCGCTTGCGGGGCACGGCCGGCGAGTCGCTGACAATCCATCGAGCATCAGCTCAAGCAGCCGCTGCCACGCGTCGGGCTCGACCTGACGCGAGGCGCGCGCAGCGACGAGCACCAGGCGGATGTCGAGTGCTGAGGCATCCGGCCGCAGTGTGCCCTCTCCGCGGGCAAGGCCGAGCAGCCGTTCGATCGACGCGATTGCCGCGGCGGCTGAAACCAGCACACGCTCGTGATGCTCGACCTGGCTCCAGGCATCGCCGAGGAAATCATCGGCTGCCTGGCGCTTCAGGATCGTCCACAACATCTCCCGGAGCGCATCCCAGTGGTCGCCGGCCTGCGCAGCCGCGTCCTCAGCGGCGCTGGAGATCTGCTCAAGACGGCGGATCACAAGCTCGGCTATCAGGTCCTGCTTGGAGGGAAACTGGCGGTAGAGGCTGCCGACGCTGGCGCCGGCCAGAGCCGCAACCGCCGGCATCGACGCATCAAGTCCCTCGCTCGCAAACAGCCGGCCCGCCGCGCACAGGATGCGCTCGTGCTTGACCTCGGTGGTGAGCGTGTTCCACTCACGCTCGGGCTCGACGTCGGCCCAATCGGGGCCCGGGGCAGCAGGTGCCGGAATGCTCATTCCGCTACAGTACCAACGATGTCCGATCAGTCGGCCGGAGCGGACGCACGGCACAGTCACACTCATCCTCACGCGCCGCACCGCGCCCACGACGTTCACCCGAACGTGATCCTCGCGGTGTTGTGCACCGCAGGTCTCGCCTACGCGGTGCTGTCGTCGGCCGTAATCCCGGCGCTGCCGACCTTCCAGCGCGAACTTCACACAACCGAGACCGGCTCGACCTGGCTGCTGACCGCTTTTCTGCTGTCGGCGTCCGTCGGCACCGCCGTGATCGGGCGGCTGGGGGACATGTATGGCAAGGAGAAGCTGCTGCTGTGGACGCTGCTGATCCTGGCGTTCGGCACGCTGCTGGCGGCGGTGTCGAACTCGTTGGGAGTGCTGATCGTCGCGCGCGTGATCCAGGGCGTTGGCGGCGGGATCTTCCCGCTCGCGTTCGCGATCGCGCGCGACGAATTCCCGCCGGACCGCGTCGCCGGCAGCATCGGCCTGATGTCCTCGATCCTGGGCGTCGGTGGCGGCCTGGGGCTGGTGGTCGGCGCGATCATCTCCGAGCACCTGGGCTGGCACTGGCTGTTCTGGATCCCACTGATCGTGATCGTGATCGCGGCCGCCTGCACCTGGCGCTGGATCCCCGAGTCGCCGATACGGGCACCGGGTCGTGTGAACTGGCTTGCGGCTGCGGTGATGACGGTCGGAATGAGTCTCCTGCTGATCGGCATCGCTCAGACATCGGTCTGGGGCTGGGGCTCGGTCAAGTCGCTCGCGCTGATGTTCGGAGGGTCTGCTGGTGATCGGCCTCTGGGTGGCGATCGAGGTCCGCAGCGACCACCCGCTGGTCGACATGACGATGATGCGGATCCGCGGCGTTTGGACCACCAACCTCGCCGCCTTCCTGATTGGTGCCGGCATGTATGCCGCGTTCATCGTGTTCCCGGAGTTCGCGCAGCTGCCGAAGAGCACCGGCTTCGGGTTCGGAGCGTCGGTCGTCGCCTCGAGCCTCTATCTGCTCCCCGCCGCGCTGGGCATGACCGTGGTCGGCAGCTTCGCCGGCGGGATTTCGCGCCGCTTCGGATCAAAGGCCGCGTTGATCGTGGGCTCGTTCGTGGCGTCCGCGGCGTTCCTCTACTCGGCGCTCCAGCACGGCCACCCGTACGACATCCTGATCAGCGCGTCGTTGCTTGGGATCGGGATCGGCCTCGCATTCGCGGCGTTGGGCAACCTGATCGTGGGTGCAGTCGAGCCGCATCAGACCGGCGTGGCAAGCGGTATGAACACGGTGATGCGAACACTGGGCGGCGCGCTGGGCGGTCAGATCGCCGCCACCTTCATCGCCGACCATATGATCGCGGGACTGCCGACCGTTACGGGCTTCACGCAGAGCCTACTGGATGTCGGCGGGCTTCCTGATGGTCGCTGGCATATCAGGATTCCTGGTACCGGCGGCGCGCCGGGCCGCGGCTCAGCAACGTGCTCCCGTCGATGATGACCCCTTGGCCGAGGGTGAGAGGTTGCCTGCCGACACCGCCGCGGCGTAGGTTTTGCGGCTTGCGCCGCGCCTGCATCGATATCGGCTCCAACACGACGCGACTGCTCGTCGCCGACTGCGTGGGCGATGACCTGCATCGCGTGCCGGCAGGAGCGCGCGTTCACGCAGATCGGTCGTTCACTCGACGCACGACCGCGCGATTCCCGAGGCGAAGCTCAGCGAGGTCGTGGCGACAGTTCGCGACGCAGCTCGCGATCGCGCAGGAGTTGGGTGCGGAGCAGATTCAGCTGCGTCGCCACCGCCGGCGTGCGGCGCGCGACTAACGGCGAGCGGCTCGTCGAACTGATCGCGAGTGCGTGCGGCGGCCTGGAGACCGAGATCCTCACCGGGCGCCGAGGAGGCGCGGCTTGCGTTCACCGGCGCCGCCTGGGCGGCTGGGGCCGCATGAGCGGCACGCTCGCGGTCGTCGATGCCGGCGGCGGGTCGTGTGAGCTCGCCGTCGGCGAGCGCGCCGACCGGGTCCGCTGGTGGGAGTCGGTGCCCGATCGGCTCCAGTGACGTCACGGCTCGGTGGCTGCGCTCCGACCCGCCGTCAGATGCTGAGCTCGGCCCAGGCACGCGACCATGATACAGCGCCAGCCTTCGACGACTGCTGCGGCCGCCGGCAGGTGCAGCGCGTGATCGCTGTCGGGGGCAGTGCGACGTCGCTGCGCACCGTTGCCTGGCCGCCGGCGCGGCATCAGTACGCACGCCGCCGGCGTTGCAGCCTCATCCCTGCTGCCAGGTGACGAGGCGAGCGTCGACCGGCGGGCACTCAAGCGTCTGCTCACGGCAGTGGCTCAACTTGACTCCGGCGCTGGCGCACGGTTCGGGGTCGACGTGCAGCGGGCGCGGCTGCTGGCCGGCGGTCTGCTGATCCTCGAAGCGGTCTCAGAGCTGTTCGAGGCGCCGCTGGAACTCGGGCGCGGCGGGCTACGGGAGGGGCTGCTGCTCGACGCCAGGCTACCAGTGAACGCCGCGCATCAGCCGGGCGAACAGCGCCTGCTCGGTTGAGGCGTGCTCTGCGGATCGCCCTGACCCGTGCAGCGGCCGTATCCGGGAACACCTCGATAGGCGGTCGAGAGCACCTGGTCGACCAGCTTCGGGAACAGCGCGTAGCTGACCTCGCCGAGCGTGCCCAGGTGCGTTCCCATCGTCTTGGGCCGCGTGCGGATCGCCTCGGCGATCATCTCAGCCGCCTGCTCGGGGGAGATCGTCGGGAAGCGGTCATACAGCTTGGTCGGCGCGATCATCGGCGTCTTCACCAGCGGCATGTGGATCGTCGTGAAGTGCACGTCGTCACTGATGCACTCGGAGCTGACCACCCGTGTCCAGGCATCGAGCGCCGACTTCGACGCGACGTAGGCCGAGAACCGCGGCGGGTTGGTCTGCACGCCGATCGAGGAGATGTTGATGACGTGGCCGGAGTGGCGCTCGCGCATGCCGGGCAGAACGCCCATGATCAGCCGGATCGTGCCGAGGTAGTTGAGCTGCATCGTGCGCTCGAAGTCGTGAAAGCGGTCGTAGGAGAGCGCGATCGAGCGGCGGATCGAGCGGCCGGCGTTGTTGACCAGGATGTCGATCTGCGGGGTGCTCCTCGAGCACACGCTCGAGCAGCGCATCGACAGACTCGGGGTCGGAGAGGTCCGCCGGGTAGATGTGGGCTGAGCCGCCATCGCGCTCGATCTCATCGCGTGTCTGCTCGAGCTGCTCCATCCCGCGGGCGACCAGCAGCACGGTCGCGCCCTGCGCGAGCCAGCAGCAGCGCGGTCGCGCGTGCCGATGCCGCTCGAGGCGCCGGTGATCAGGACGGTCTTGCCGGCAACGGCGCGCGGCGATGTCCGGGCGCCGAGCGAGCTCCGGGTCGAGGTGGCGCGCCCAGTAGTCCCAGAGCGTGTCCGCGTAGCTTTCAAGCGGCGGCACTTCGATCCCGGAGCCATCCAGCGCCGCTCGTGCCTGTTCGGTGCCGAACTCGCGCGGTCAGGTTCGACATGCTCGATCGATCTCGTCCGGGATTCCGACCTCGGCAAGCAGCGCTCGACGCGCCGCCTGTGCGCCGGGCAATGACATCAGCGCGGCGGCGGTGCGCCGCGGCACAGCGCGCGAGTGGCCCCGGGTCGATCGTGACCGCGAAGCTGCGGCGCGCCCGCGACCTTCGGCGAAGGTGTTGAGCACGTCGACCACGCGCGCGCCGCTGGGGTCCGTGAGGTGGAATGCCTGGCCGTCGAGCCCCGGTTTGTGCGCGATGTGATCGAGCGCCGCTGCGACGAAGTCGACCGGGACGATGTTCGTGTCGCCGAGTTCGGGGCCGATCAGCGGCAGCCACTCCGGCATCAGCTGCGTGCGCGCGCTTCAGCAGCGGGAAGAAGTAGTAGGGCCCGTCGACCTTGTCGATCCGGCCGCTGTGTGAGTCGCCGACCACGATCGACGGCCGGTAGATCCGCCACGGCATCCTCGGCGGTCTCGCGCACGAGCCGCTCGGACTCGAACTTCGTGCGGTGGTAGGGGTGGCCGAGTGGCTGGCCGACTTCGAACATGTCCTCGGTGAAGTCGCCGCGGTAACCGCCGGCGACGGCGACCGACGAGACGTGGTGCAGCAGCCTGGCACCGAGCGCCTCGGCCAGCTCCAGTGCGTGATGGGTGCCCTCGACATTGGCGAGCTCGTTGACCGCCGCGCTGGCCGTCATGTCGTAGACGGCCGCGAGGTGGAAGAAGTGGTCGATGCCGTGCTCGCGCAAGCTGCCGCGATCGCGTCCGGATCGACCCCGAGCAGCGGTTCGTGCAGGTCGCCGATCACGCGGCTTCAGCCGGGCACGGGCGGTGGGCGTACCCGCGGTCCAAGTGTCGATCAGCCGCTCCAGCCGTGCACGGTCGAGCTGCGGCGCACGAGCAGGTGGATGTCAGCGGCCGGCGCCGCGTCTGCGGGCCGTTCGCTTGAGCAGCAACGGAACGAGATTGCTGCCGATGAAACCGGTGGCTCCAGTTACGAAGTACGCCATCCGACCACACTAACGCCTACGCGAGCGACCGAGGTCACAGCCTCGCGCCGCTTCGCCGCCTTCGGCGCTACCAGCCGCCCTTCCATTCGGCGGATGACTCGCGACGCTTGGCGGCGTCCACGCGAGCGTGCTTGCGGTGCTCGAGCCAGCTCTGGAGCAGCGAGAAGACGATTATCAGCACGATGAACAGCCCCATGACGATGAACATCGCGTAGGTGATCGTCTTGGCGTTGGTGGAGCCCCAGATGCCCTGGCCGCCGTGGGTGACAGCCAGCGCCGACGGCGCCAGCGCCAGCATCGACGCGATCACAGACAGCGCGAATGGCGGCGGTTCGCTTACGACTCATCGGCGCAAGCGTACCTGATGGCTCGGCCGCGCGTACGTGCTCGAGCGCCGCCAGCAGTGCCGGGTTGTAGCGCTCGCGCCGACTCCGGCTCGGCCATCGCGGCGACCTCGATGTGGCGGACCGGCGCCTCGAACACCGTCGCGCCGAGTGCTGCGGCCAATTCGTGCTGCTTCGCGGGCGGGACGGCGTCGTCGATCGTGGTCAGCACGACCGCGGTCGGAACCGGCGAGCGGCGCAAGCCACGGGCGTGAGTCGAAGCGGCCCGAGCTCGCGTCCGGCCTGCGCCAGGTCGCGCGCGCTGTGGCGCGTCATCTCCGCGTGCACCCAGGCCGTACTCGGTCCCGGCCGATCCCGACGCGCTTGAGCGCGAGCCGCCAGCCGCGGTCGGGCGCGATCGACAGGCCGAGCCCGACGCAGCGGCATCGCCTTCCAGCAGCGCCGCAGCTCGTCCTCCTGCCAGTGCTGCGCGGTACCGCTGAGGATCAGGCCGCCGACCACATCAGGATGGTCTCGCGCGATCAGCTGCGCAATCGCTCCACCCATCGAGTATCCGTAGACGATCGCCGGCGCCGACGCCCAGCGTTCGGATCACCGCGGCGGCGTCAGCCGCACAGTCGATCAGGCGAAACGGGCCCAGCGGCCGAGGCCCGCGCCCGTGGCCGCGATGGTCGATCGCGATCACCCGGTACCCGGCCGCGATCACGTCGTCGTAGAGACCGCCGAAGTTGAGGTCAGCGCTCGCCGTCCAGCCGTGCAGCATGAAGACGACCGGCCCATCGCCGCCGCTGTCGCGCAGGAAGAACTCACCGCGGTCCGGCACGATCACGGTTCGCGCCGGCGGGAAGTCGTGCGGCGGCACCGGCGGATGCTCGGGTCTGGGCATCGACTGAGCGTAGCCGGACTCCTTACCATCACAGGCATGGCCGTTGTCATCGCCTCCGACCTCAGCAAGGACATCTCCGGCGAGCCGCTGCTGCGCGGGATCTCGTTCAAGCTCGAGCGCCGTGACCGCATGTCGCTGTCCGGCCGCAACGGGGCGGGGAAGACGACGCTGTTGAGGATGCTTTCGGGCGAGGCGTCGATCGATGGTGGCGAGCTCGTGCTCGCCAAGGGCACGAAGATCGCCCTGCACGACCAGCGCCCGCCGCGCGATCGTGACATGACCCTGCGCGACTACGTCCTGTCCGGTGCGCCTGAGCTGATCGCGCTGGAGGGCGAGTTGGAGCGCCTCGAGCAGCGCATGGCCGGCGGCGACTACGAGGAGCCGACGCTGACCGCCTACGCCGATGCGCAGGCGGCGCTTGAGCACGCCGGCGGCTACACCTGGCGCGAGCGGGCGCTCGCCACTTTGCACGGGCTCGGCCTCAACGACGAGGACGCGCTCGACCGCAACGCTTGATTCCTTCTCCGGCGGCGAGCTGACGCGCGCCTCGCTGGGCCGAGCGCTGGCCGGCGACCCGGACCTGTTGCTGCTCGACGAGCCGACCAACCACCTCGACATCGCCTCGCTCGAGTGGCTCGAGGCTCATCTGACGGCGCTCGACGCGGCGGTCATCCTGATCGCGCATGATCGATGGTTCCTCGAGTCGGTCGCGACCGCCGTGCTCGAGTTGGAGGCTGGTCGTGGCCGCTTCTTCCCGGGCACCTGGCATCAGTGGAGGACCGAGAAGGCGCAGCGCGAACTCGCACTTGGGCGGGCGATCGAGCGCCAAGAGGCGGAGATCGCGCGGCTCGAGAAGTTCGTCACGCGCTTCCGCGCCGGCACCCGTGCGCGCCAGGCGCAGTCGCGCCAGAAGCGGCTCGACCGGATCGACCGGATCGACCGCGGTGAGCGCGACCGCGACGGGCTGGCGTTCGCGTTCAAACCGCCGGAGCGCAGCGGTCGCGTCGTGTTCGAGTTCGAGGACGGTCATGTCAGCGTCGGCGGACGCGTGCTGCTGCACGACGGCGAAATGTGGCTCGAACGCGGTGAGCACGTCTCCGTCGTCGGGCCCAACGGCGCCGGCAAGACCACGCTGATCGAGACGCTCGCGGGCGCCCGGCCGTTCGCCGACGACGGCGCCGATGCGCGCGATGCCACCGGCATGGCCGTGAAGCGCGGCGCTGCTGCCGGCCCCTCGCCAGCGGGCGAAGGGGCCGGACCGGTCGTCACCGGCAGGTTGAACACCGGTCACAACGTCAAGATCGGATTCCTCTCGCAACACTCCGAGGATCTGCACAGCCAGAGCGCGCGCACCGTGCTCGAGGCCTGCCAGCATCGGACCGGGCTGACACCGGCCAACGCCAGGGCGCTGCTGGGGCGCTTTTTGTTCAGCGGCGAGGAGGCCGAGAAGCCGCTCGAGGCGCTGTCCGGGGGTGAGCGCCAGCGACTGTCACTCGCGATCCTCGTGCAATCTGGCTCGAACGTGCTGATCCTCGACGAGCCGACCAACCACCTTGACATCGAAAGCCGGGAGGCGCTCGAGGACGCGCTCGGCGAGTTCAGCGGCTCGCTGCTGTTGATCTCGCACGATCGCGCACTGCTCGACGCTGTGGGCACCCGCACGGTCGCGTTCGAGGATGGGACTCTGCGCTCCTACGTCGGTGGCTGGCCTGAATATGTGCGTGTGCGTGAGCAGCGCGCAGCGGAGGCGGTCGCGACCAAGCTCGCCAAGGTGCCCCAGAAGTCGAAGCCGGTGGCCGGCGGGCCGCCCGCAAAACGGAATGGCACGGAGAAGATCGAGAAGCAGATCGAAGAGGCGGAGGCGGCGCTGCGGGCGGTGGAAGAGGAGTTGGCCGATCCCGCGGCCTGGTCCACACCCGCACGCTCGGCCGAATCAAGCGCGCGGCACGAGGCTGCGAAGCGCGCTGTCGATGAGCTCTACGAGCAGTATCTGGCGATCGGGGGGGTCAACACATAGCCGCCGAGGCCTCTATTGAGTGTGAGCGATGCACGTTTACCGCGAGATTCCGTGGCAAACATGCATCGCTACGCCGAGGCGCAGGGCGGACATGTCTCGCGGGCGCAGCTCATCGCAGCGGGCATCCCGCGGCGCACCTTCGAAGATTGGGTTGCGAACGGCAGCCTGATCCGTGTCTATCGCGGCGTTTATGCGGTCGGACACGCGCAGGCGAATCCGACCAACCGAGCGCACGCCGCCCTGTTGGCGGGTGGGCCGAGGTCGGCGCTCGCAGGTGGGTGTGCGCTGGTCTTGTGGGGAGTGTGGAGGCGCTGGCCGCCGCAGCACGAGATCGTGATCGCAGGGAACCGCCGGCCCACCGGTCTGATCGTGCATCACTCGCGCACGCTGTTGCGCTGCGACATCGTCGACCGAGCCGGCCTGCGTGTGACGAGCGCCGCTCGCACGATGCTCGACACCGCACCGCGGCTGACGGCCAAGCAGCGCACGCGCGCGGTCAACGACCTGCGCCTGCGCGGCCTGCTCACGAACGAGCAACTGGAGGATGTGGTCGCTCGAAACCCGCGCTACGCGGGCGCGCCGCTGCTGCGCCCGCTGATTGAGATCGCTCAGCCGGAGCCGACTCGATCTGAGCTGGAGGACGCCTTTCTCACGCTTCTGCGTCGGCATGAACTGCCGATCCCACTGGTCAACGTGCACGTTCATGGCTACCGCGTCGACGCGTACTTTCCCGATCACCATCTGATCGTCGAGCTCGACGGTTGGGCGACGCACAGAACCAGGCAGGCGTTCGAACGCGACCGGCGTCAGGACGCCGACATTCTCGCCGCCACCGGTATCCCGACGATCCGCCTGTCCTACGAGGACAGCACGTCGCCGGCCCACGTGGGGACGACGGTGGAGCGGCTTGCGACGCTGATCGAAGTCGGTGGCTCCCGGAATGGAGTCACGCGCGCAGCGCCTCAGTAGGGCTGAGCCGTGCGGCCTTGCCGGCCGGGTAGAGGCCTGCGAGCGCCCCGATCACAAAGCCCGCCGAGGGGGCGGCGATCAGCGCGTAGAGCGGCACCACGAACGGTTCGTGCTTGGCTGCGGCGTAGATCTCGGTCGCGCCGGCGCCGATCGCCAGCCCGAAGACGCCGCCGATGGCGGCAAGCAGGGCGGACTCGGTTAAGAACTGGACGGTGATGTGGCTGCGGGTCGCGCCCAGCGCGCGGCGCAGGCCGATCTCTCCGCGTCGCTCGAGCACGGAGATCACCATGATGTTGGCGATCCCGATCGCCCCTACCAGCAGGGCGACGGCGCCGAGACCCAGCAGCAGCGTCGTGAACTGGCCCTTGGCCGCCGCTCGTGCCTCGAGCACGTCCGAGGGGCGGTCAACGCTTACGCCGCTCGGATCCTGCGGGTTTGCGGTCGCCGGGAGCAGGTTCGCGACAGACGTGACCGCGTCCTGGTCGGTGCGCACGTAGATCTCACTCGGCTCGGGAGCTGCCTGGAACAGCCGCTCGGCAATCGGTAGAGAGATGAATGCGACCGAGTCGAGTGAGGAGTCGAGCTTGACCGGATCGAGAATCCCAACCACCACGAACCAGCGGTTGCCGAGATAGACCATCACGTGGCCGCTGGCCCGGATGATCTGCAGCGTCGCGGCGGCCTGGGCGCCCAGCACAACCTCCGGGTAGCGGGCGCTGACGGCGTTGAGGAAGCGCCCAGAGGCAAGCGTGGTGCCGACAACCTCCGGAAGGTTGTCGCCGGTGGCATCGACACCGATGCCACCGGTCTGCTCAGCCGGCACGTATGCCGTTCGGTATACGGACACGCTGGTGAGCTGGTAGATCGGCGCGTCGCTGCCGACGCCGCGCATGTCGCCGATCATCGGCACTGAGGTCGGCGGGAGCACCGCGCTGTTTCCTAGGAAGTCTGTGCCTGGGGAGACCGTGAGCAGGTTCGTTCCCAGTGCGTCGATCTCCGCGATCAGGTTTGCCTGTGCCGATGACGACACGCCGACGACCGCGACCATCGCGCCGATTCCGATCGCGATCCCGAGTGCCGAGAGGGCTGCGCGCAGTTTGCGCGTACGCAGACCCTGAAGTGCCACACCGAACAGTTCGCGCGGGGGCAACCGGGCAGGGCGCAGAGGCAGGGGCGCCGGGATCAGGCTGGGAGCCGGTGCTTCACTCGTCACGCTCGTCCTCGACGATCTCACCGTCGCGCATATGCAGGCGGCGCGGGAAGCCGGCGGCGATGTTCTGATCGTGGGTGATCAGCACCAGCGTGGCGCCGTCATCGCCGAGTTCGTGCAGCAGTTCGAGCACCCCGGCACCCGACTTCGAATCGAGGTTTCCGGTCGGTTCGTCGGCGAGCAGGATCGCGGGCCGTTTGGCAAGCGCGCGGGCGATCGCGACGCGCTGGCGCTCACCGCCGGACAGCTGCTTGGGCCGGAACTCGAGGCGGTGACCGAGGCCGACTCGCTGCAGCGCCTCGCGGGCCAGCAAACGGCGGTGAGCGAGCCCGGCGCCGGTGTACAGCATCCCGGTCGCGACGTTGTCGACCGCGCTCATCGATTCCTGAAGGTGGAACGCCTGGAAGACGAAACCGATCTGGTGGGCACGCAGGCCGGCCAGCTGGCGGTCGCTGGCCTGCGCGGTGTCGTGGCCGGCCACCCGCACCTCGCCGGTGGTGGGCCGTTCGAGCGTCCCGAGGATGGTCAGCATCGTCGTCTTGCCTGAGCCCGAGGGCCCGACGACCGCGACCTGGTCACCGGCCGGAACCACGACGCTGACATCACGCAGCGCGGTCACCTCGCCGGGGTACCGCTTGGTGACATGGGCGAGCTCCACGCTCATCCCTGTGAGTCGGTGACGCGCAGGCCGGGGCGGATGCCGGCGCCTGAGATCTCGACGTAACCGGCGGCGAACAGACCCGTACGCACGGGAATGAGCCTGTGGCCCGCGGCTGCCTCCTGCACCGCGAAGCTGCTCCCGGATGTGGCAAGCAGCGCAGTCACGGGCACCGACAGGACGTTCCTGGCCTTGTTCTGGACGAAGTTCACGCTGACCGAGGCCTGGTCAAGTCCTCCACCCTTGGCCGGTCTGTCGAGCACGATCGTGACGGGCACGGTCGAGGACTCTGAGCCTGAGCCACCGCTGTCGGCGCCGCCACTCGAATCCGCCGAGCTCGAGCTCTGGGCGACGGGACTGACGGCCGTCACACGGCCGGTCTGCGTGCTGCCGTTCGGCATCTCGACCGTGACCTTCTCGCCGATCGTCGCCTCTGACTGCAGGCTGGCGTCGAGGTCGACGGTGACCACGAGCCTGGTCGAGGAGGTGCCGAGCACGGCGACCGCGCTACCGCCGCCTCCGGTGTTGCCGGCGCTGCTGGTGTTGCCGGTCTTTTTCGGGTTGCCCGTGTCGGACGTGTGGTTACCCGAGCCGCCGCTGCTCGGGTTGGTGCCAGCACCGCTTGGACTCTTGCTCTTGCTGCTGCTCGGAGACTTTCCAGAGGAGTCGGGCGACGTCGACGCATGCTGTTGGGCCTGGAGCTGGCGCTGCTGCTCGCGCACAAGCTGGATCAGCTCCTGCAGCGTCTGTTTGCTCAGGTTGTCAGTCCCGCCGCTGCTCGTTGCGGTGCTCGACTTCGGTGTCGTGCTCGCCTTCGGCGTCGTCGAGGTCGTGCTGGTGGTGGTCGTGATCATTCCAGTGCTCGTCGGGGGCGGTGTCGTCGTGCCGCCCGAGGCGGTGTCGGTACCGGTCGTCGACGTGTCGGTCGCCGTGGTGCTGGTGTCGGTCGGGGAGTCGCTGGAGAAGTCGACGAACTCGGCGCTCGACCCAGAGCCTGGGTGATAGCTGGCGGCGCTGCCCCCCGTTGAGCCGACGGTCGTGTCGACCGTCTGGATCATCTGTGGGCCGGGAAGGAACACAACCTGCCCCAGGGTGAGCGTGCCGGTCTGGGTCTGGCCCAAATGGTCCTGCAGTTCCTCGACGCCGGCTGTGGTGGCGGCCTGCCACGTATCGTCGATCACGATGCCGTCGGGGTTGTAGCCCAGATCGACGAGGTTGCGGTTCAGCTCGTAGATATCGGGGCCGGTCTGATCGGATGCGGTCAGGTCCCGATACGCGGGAGTCGAGCCGTCCATCAGCAGCACCGGCCGGTTGTCGACCGTGAACAGAGTCTGGCCGGGCCTGATCACCTGGCCGACCCCAGGCACCGACGTGATCGTGCCGCTGAGCCTGTTGTAGACGGTCTGAGGGTCGTCGTAGCTGAGGGTTCCGGACTCGGTGTCGGTCGCCACCAGATCGCGGCGCTGGACCGTGGTCGCGCCGGTGGCGGTGGTGCCGGCAGCAGCACCCGGAGACGATGCGCCGCCGTCGGATGCGACGATCACGACGACGATTACCAGAACCAGGAGCAGCAGCGCCGTCAACGCAACGGCCACCGGCCGAGGTGGCAGCTTCGACGTCTGCACCCTCAGCTCCCCGACTCGGGGGCGGGCGCGGCGGGGAATCGGAGTGCGCCGCGCTCCCCGCCGCAGATCGTGGCCGCACGCTGAAACGCGGGTGATCGCGGATCGACCTGGCCACCCGAGCCGCCGGCTCCCGGAGCCCCCAGCTCGACCTGGATGCCGCGTCCGCCCGGTCCCGCCCCCACCCTTGGATCGGGGAAGGCAGGGACGCCGTGGGCGCGCATGCACTCGGCCAGCTTGAGCGCCCCGCGTTTGATCCTTGCGAGTTGCGCGCCGCTCAACGGCGGCCCGGTGGGCTGGAATTGCTGACACGCGTTCATCGCCCCTCGGAACGCGGGACCGCTGACATTCAACTGATGGCCATTCACGGAGATGGTGCCGCCACCGGCCGATGCCTGTATGCCGAACCCGCCACCGCTCACGGGGTCAGGAAAGCCGGGCACGCCGTGGTTCCGCATGCACTCAGCCAGCTTGAGCGCGGCTCTGTTGCCGCCACCCGCCGCGGTCCTCTGGGGGGTGGAGCCGCCGCAGGCGTTGATCGCGGCGGCGGTCGCCAGCACAGCGGGGACCACGGTGAACCTGCGGAGCATGGCCGTGTTGTAACCATTGTCCGGTTACGCCACGGGAACAGGGGCTGTAACGCCGGCGTAATCCTGGTGGCGACCGACGGCGTGCTGAGCTAATTGAACGGAACGGTGACCGGCCCAGGCGCCTTCGCGAAGACCGCCATGAAGTCACGGTCGTCGGGGCTGAGGTAGCGGTCCGGCGACTGCTGGGACTGTGGCTCGACCATCGTCGGCCCGAGGCCATTGCGGTGGGAGTAGGTGATCAGCGTGTGCCATTCGGGGTTGATGTCGTACTCCATGCCGCGAACGGCGCCGATGTGCTTGAGGATCTGGGCGAGCGAGATCACCGTTGCCTCCGACGCGACGACGAACAGCACATTGCCGTGGGCGTCGACGCCGACGGCCGTCCGGGGGGTGAAGGTGACGCCGCCCAGGGTGTAGCCCCACTGGATGCTGTTGGGGTCGGTGTTCAGTTCGGGGTCGAGCTTGGCGTTCCAGAGGATCGGGGTGAGGCTCTGACGTGCCCAGGCGACATCGGCGGGTGCGTTCGGGCCGCCGGTCCACCTGACGATGTTGACGGTTCCGTTGCGGTAGCCGACGAGGGTGGCGTTGCCGTCGATCAGCGGTTCGTTGGTGTGGCCGTTGACCGCCGAGCCGTTGTCGGTGTCGACGTGGGTGAAGCCGCCGTTGAACGTGGCCAACAGTCGCTTGCGTTGATCGACGGGAACCATCATCGGCCCTCGGTCGACCGCGCTCGGTGGTTCGTAGCGGCCGGGGTAGTAGGCGAGGTCCGTGCGGGTGTGGTCGATCCATAGGACGTAGGCGACGATGGCGGGGTACTCCGTGCTCGGTCGGTAGCTCGTGACGAGCACGGGTGGCCCGCCGTCGACCGATGGGCCCGCATGACGCCAGACGCCCTCGCCGGGCAGCGGCGCGGCGAACACCGGTTTGATCGGCGGCGGTGTGTGGCTGTCATGCGTGTTGTGCTTGACGGGATACCGGCCTCGGTTGAGCCCAACGCTGGGCAGGCGTGCCAGTCCGGGGCCACCCCTGCGCGGCGCGCTCGCTGTGTAGTGCTCGGCCGTGTCGATGATCAGGTTGCCGAAGGGCACATCGTTGCGCACCCACTCTGCGCTGCGCTCGGAGAAGGTCTCGCTCGTCGGTTTGAGCATGTAGTCGGCGTAGGTGAGCCCGAAATAGAGGACCACCAGCACCGACAGAACCAGCGCCCCGAACACAACCCGCCGTCGCCGAACCCGCCGTTGCCGAACCCGCAGCCGCGCGTCGTCGTGCCGGTCTTTGATCGCCATCACTGCGATCTGACCCTATGCGCTGACATAAACGGCTTGTCGGCGGCCGATGAGAATGCGCTTAGGCTGTCTACGAGCTGCGTTACTGTCGCGTAACCGCCCGCCAAGCATGCTGTCGAGCGTCCATGCGCGTGCTCGTCGTCGAAGATCACATCGAGCTGTCTGAGGTTGTTGCCTCGGGGCTTCGCCGCGAGGGCTTTGCCGTCGACGTCGTCGCAGACGGCGCGGCTGCGCTCGCAAACGCCCAGGTCTATGAGTACGAGGTGATCGTGCTCGACCGCGACATTCCGGAGATCCACGGTGACGAGGTGTGCCGGCGGCTGGCCGTAGGCGGAGGACGCTCACGCGTGCTGATGCTGACCGCCTCCGGTGAGATCGAGGATCGTGTCCAGGGTCTGAGCATCGGCGCGGATGACTACCTCACGAAGCCGTTTGCGTTCGCGGAGCTGGTGGCACGTGTGCGCGCGCTGGCCCGACGGGCCCAGCCGGCACTGCCGCCCGTGCTCGAAAGCGGCGACATCTGCCTCGACACGGCCAGGCGAATGGTCACCCGGGGCGGACGGCCGCTCGAGTTGAGCGCCAAGGAGTTCGCGGTGTTGGAGCTGCTGATGTCGGCTCAGGGAGCGGCGATCTCCGCCGAGGAGCTGCTGGCGCGTGCCTGGGACGAGGCCGCCGACCCTTTCAGCAATGTCGTCAAGGTGACAATCAGTCGTCTGCGCCGCAAGCTCGGCGAGCCACAGATGATCGAGACGGTGCCCGGTGGCGGATACCGGATCTGAACCGGCCCAGGGCTTCCGGCGCGGCATCACGCTGCGATTGCGGCTGACGCTGGTCTACGGAGCCGTGTTCATCGTCGCGGGCGGAGCGCTCCTGGCCGTCAGCTACGGGCTGTTCAAGCACAACCAGAACCGCAGCGGCACCGCGGTCACGGTGACCGGGGTGAACTTCGCGCTGCCTGCGGGTATCCGGCCCGGGGAGGTGAGTTTGACCACAGTGCCGCACGTGACCACGCCGCATCCCGGCTCCGCGACGATCACGCAGCGAGTGGCGCCGTCCAGGCTGCTTGGGCAGATCAGGCGACTCGGCCAGCGACAGCTGTTGGCGCAGGCGCATCTGTACGCCCGCCGGGCGCGGGTTGCGGTCCAAGCCCAGCAGGCCTCCGACGCCTCGTCGCTGCTGGAGTGGTCGGTGATCGCGTTCATCGTCGTCGCGCTCCTGTCGATCGCCGTGGCGTGGTGGCTGGCCGGACGGGCACTGCGGCCGCTGCGGACGATGAACGCGCGCGCACGGGAGATCAGCGCCGAGAACCTCCACGAGCGGCTCGGCGTCGATGAGGATCGTCGCGATGAGCTCGGCGAGCTGGCGGTGACCTTCGATGCGCTGCTCTCACGGCTCGAGCGCGCATTCGAGTCGCAGCGGCGGTTCGTTGCCAATGCCTCGCACGAGCTGCGAACGCCGATCACGCTCGAGCGCACGCTGGTGGAGGTGGCGCTCGCTGACTCCGACGCGTCGGCCGAATCGCTGCGACGTGTGTGTGAGCGCGTCGTCGCCTCGACGGAGGAGCAGGAACGGCTGCTGGACGCTCTGCTGACACTCGCGCGAAGTGAAGCGGGCGTTGCGGGAGGGGAGAGGGTGGACCTCGCCGGGCTGACGGAGGAGGCGCTGCTGGCTCGCGAGCCGCTGTTGGCTGGCTTCCGTCTCGAACGCGAACTCGAACCGGCAGTTGTGAGCGGTGATCGGGCGCTGCTCGAACGGCTGATCGCGAACCTGCTGGACAACGCGGTGATCCACAACGACGACGGCGGCGATGCTCGCTGGATGAGGGTGGTCACCGGCGAACGCGGCGGTGCCCCCGGCCTGCGGATCGCCAACGGAGGCCGGAACTTCGAACCTGAGCAGGTTGAGGAGCTGTTCGAGCCCTTCCGCAGGGGCGACGGCGAACGTGTCGCCCGTGGTGAGGGCGGCCTCGGGCTGGGGCTGTCGATCGTCAGGGCGGTGGCACTTGCACACGGCGGGCGGATCGACGCTCGGGCGCTGCCGGAGGGCGGCCTCGAGTTCGAGCTGCGGATGCCGCCGCCGGCGGCTGTCACACCGCTCGACAGCGCGAACGTGTATGTTGCACAGGCCGATGGCCGGAACTCGTGAAGCACTCGCAGCTCGCGCCCGCCTGGGCTCGCTCACAGGCCGGACGGTGACGCGCATCACGGTCGTTCTCTGCGCAGTTGCCGTGGTAATCGCAGTTGCCGCCTGCGGGGGCTCCAGCAAGCCGCAGTACTGCTCGGACCGTTCGAGCCTCGAGAAGACGGTCAAGAGCATTCCCGGGATGGTCACGAGCAAGGACATCAGCGGACTGCAATCGGTCGGAACGAAACTCCAGAACGAGGCGAACACCCTGGTTTCCTCCGCGAAGAGCGACTTCCCGCAACAGACCAGCGCGATCAAGAGCAGCATCAACTCGCTCGAGAGCGCGTTGAAGGCGTTGCCCTCGTCCCCGACCGCCAGCGACTACGTGAATGTGGCCACAACAGCGGTCAGTGCCGTGAGTTCGGTGAGCAGCTTCGTCAGCGCCACCAGCTCGAAGTGCTGAGCGCCCGGACCGACGGCATGTCGAAGCTTTCAAAACAGATAGCTGAGGCCGAACGTCAGCTCGAGCAGGTGCAGGCCATGCTCGACCAGGCGCAGCGCGCCCTGGAGACCGCGGCGCGGGCCGACGCGGCGGTGAACCGGGCCAAGCGGCCGGCGGCGTGGGTGGCGACCGCGATTGCGGGTGCCGCCGCGATCGTCGTCATCGTCCGCTTGGTCGCGCGACGCGGTCAGGGCGCTCAGAGCAACTGAGTCGGCGTTACGCTTGGCTCAGACCACCTCGCGCAACCGGCCAACATGACCCCACAGCTTCAGACAAACGTTCGCAACGCCCTGATCGTCTTTGCGATCGCGGCGATCGTGTACGCGATCCCGAGGGGCGATCTCGCGCTCTCGTTCTTTGTGCAGGCGATATCGCTCGCGTTTCTGGCGGCGTTCGCGTGGATCGCCGCGCGTCTGTATCGCGAGCACCGGACCGAGATCTACGCGCTGGGCGACCAACGCCGCGCCGTGGCCTACATCGCGCTGGGCGTGGCGGCGCTCGCGATCACCGCGCTGGACCGGCTCTGGGCGTCCGGCGTCGGCACCGTCGTCTGGTTGCTGATCCTCGGCGGTTGTGGCTACGCCCTGTACAGCATCTACCGCTCCACGCGCGAGTACTGATCGCTGCAGCGGCGGGGGTGGTCAAGCGCGACCACCCCCGCCGTGAGACGCTCAGAAGCGATCCAGGTTCATGACCTTGTCCCAGGCGGCGACGAAGTCGTGCACGAACTTCTCGCCGGCATCGTCGGAGGCATAGACCTCCGCGACGGCGCGAAGCTCGGCGTTCGAACCGAACACCAGGTCGGCGCGACTGCCGGTCCAGCGCTGACCGCTGGGGCCGGTGCCGTTGAACGTCGTGGAGTCCGGCGACGCCGGGGTCCAGGTGGTGCCGAGGTCGAGCAGGTTGACGAAGAAGTCGTTCGTCAGGCGCCCGGGGGTGGCGGTCAGGACGCCCGTGGCCGAGTTGTCGTAGTTGGCACCGAGCACCCGCAACCCGCCCACGAGCACGGTCATCTCGGGCGCGGTCAATGTGAGCAGGTTGGCCCTGTCGACCAGGAGATACTCGGCCGGGAGCGGGTTGCCGTCGGCGAGGTAGTTGCGGAATCCGTCGGCGCGCGGGTCGAGTGCCTCGAAGGAGACGACGTCGGTCTGCTCGGCGGCCGCGTCCACGCGGCCGGGCCTGAACGGAACCTCAAGCTGGAAGCCGGCTTCGCCGGCCGCCTGCTCGATCGCAGCGCAACCCCCCAGCACGATCAGATCCGCGAGCGACACTGACCGCCCACCGTCACTGAAGGCCGTCTGAATCCCGGCCAACGTGCCCAACACGGCGACCAGCTGCGGCGGGTTGTTGACCTCCCAGTTGCGTTGCGGGTCGAGGCGCACCCGAGCGCCGTTGGCGCCGCCGCGCTTGTCGCCGCCGCGGAAGGTCGAAGCAGAGGCCCATGCTGTCTGCACGAGCTCCGACACACTCAGCCCTGAGGCCAGGATCCGGCGCTTGAGCTCAACGACGTCCTCGGCACTGATCACCTCCGCCGGAGCGTCTGGCAGTGGGTCCTGCCAGAGCTGGACCTCACTCGGAACCTCGGGGCCGAGGTAGCGGACGACAGGGCCCATATCGCGGTGCGTGAGCTTGAACCAGGCGCGCGCGAAGGCGTCTGCCAGCTGATCCGGGTTCTCCTTGAAGCGGCGTGAGATCGGCTCGTAGTCTGGGTCAAACCGCAGCGCCAGGTCTGTTGTCAGCATCGTCGGCTTACGCATTGCCCCGCCGTCATCGGGGGCCGGAATCACCGCCTCGGAGTCCTTGGCGACCCACTGGTGCGCGCCTGCCGGGCTCTGCTCGAGCTCCCACTCGTAGCCGAACAGGTTCTCCAGGAAGTTGTTGCTCCACCGGGTGGGAGTGGTCGTCCAGGTCACCTCGATCCCCGAAGTGATCGCGTCGGCACCCGTGCCGCTGGCGTGGCTGCTCTCCCAACCGAGGCCCTGCAGCTCGATCGCAGCCGCCTCGGGCTCCGGACCGACGCTCTCAGCGGGCCCGGCGCCGTGGGTCTTGCCGAAGCTGTGGCCGCCGGCGATCAGCGCCACCGTCTCCTCGTCGTCCATCGCCATCCGCCGGAACGTCTCACGGATGTCGTGCGCCGCAGCGAGCGGGTCGGGAGTTCCGTTGGGGCCCTCCGGGTTGACGTAGATCAGGCCCATCTGCACGGCAGCCAGGGGGTTTTCGAGGTTCCGCGCGCCGGTGTAGCGCTCGTCACCGAGCCAGGTCGTCTCAGGTCCCCAGTAGACGTCGTCATCCGGCTCCCAGGCGTCCACGCGACCACCCGCGAAACCGAACGTCTTGAACCCCATCGTCTCGAGCGCGACGTTGCCCGCGAGGATCATCAGGTCGGCCCAGGAGAGGCTCTGCCCGTACTTCTTCTTGACCGGCCACAGCAGGCGGCGCGCCTTGTCGAGGTTGCCGTTGTCGGGCCAGCTGTTGAGCGGCGCAAAACGCTGCTGACCGGAGCCGGCGCCGCCGCGCCCGTCCTGGATCCGGTACGTGCCGGCACTGTGCCAGGCCATGCGGATCATCAGGGGCCCGTAGTGACCGAAGTCTGCGGGCCACCAATCCTGCGAGGTGGTGAGCACCTCGGCGATGTCCTGCTTGACGACCGGCAGATCGAGACTGCTGAAGGCGGCGGCGTAGTCGAACGACTCGCCCAGTGGGTTGGCCTCAGCCGGGTTCTTGGCGAGGATCTTCAGGTTGAGCCGGTTGGGCCACCATTCGGTGTTTGGGTCTCCCTTGAGCGGGTGCATGAGCGCGCCGTGCGGAACCGGGCAGCCGCCTACGGTGGCGCCATCGTCGTTGATTTCGCCGAGGACTGCATCAGGGGTGTCAGACAAGGGAGATCCTTTCGGGGGTCAATGAACGTGAGCTTGCGAGGCCGGCATCGAAGCTTGCCGGTCGGCACAGCTGGGGCACAGGCCCCAGTAGATCACCTCGGCTTCATCGATTGTGTAACCGTGGTGTTGAGCGGGGGTCAGGCACGGGGTATCGCCAACCCGGCAGTCGACATCGGCAACCGCGCCGCATGACCGGCAGACGATGTGGTGGTGGTTGTCGGCGACGCGGGCCTCGTAGCGCGCAACCGAGCCGGACGGCTGGATCCGTCGAACCAGTCCGGCGACGGTCAACGCCTGGAGGACGTCGTAGACCGCCTGGTGAGAGACGTCTCCCAACTGCAGCCGCACCAAGTCGATGATCGAGTTCGTGTCGGCATGCGGATGGCTGTGAACTGCTCTGAGCACGGCGATGCGAGGGCGCGTGACGCGCAGGTCTGCCTCGCGCAGGCTGCACTCGATCTCGTCGATGGTGGGCACCATTCGAAGTGTCGACGCTTTTCTTGAATCAGTCAAGTCTTGTCGGTGCGGGTGCGTCAGACTGAACCCATGACCACGACAATCGCCTCAAACAGGACCGCGACACTCGGCGACAGGCCGATCAACCGGATGGGCTACGGCGCCATGCAACTCGCAGGACCGGGCGTGTTCGGACCGCCCAGGGATCCCGACGCCGCGCGCGCGGTTCTGCGCCGGGCGATCGAGCTCGGTGTCGACCACATCGACACCAGCCAGTACTACGGGCCGGACGTGGTCAACGATCTGATTCGGGAGGCGCTTTACCCCTATCCGGACAACCTCAGGCTGGTGACGAAGGTGGGTGGCGCGCGCGATGCCAAGGGCGGCTGGCTGGCGGCGCAGACGCCCGAGGAGCTTCGCCTGGGCGTGGAGGACAATCTGCGTTCTCTCGGGGTGGAGCGTATGGACCTCGTCAACCTTCGGCTGATGGGTTCCGAAGATGGTGGCCCGCGCGTGGAGATCGAGGATCAGCTGGGCGCTCTCGAGGACCTCCGTCAGCAGGGAAAGCTTGACCTGATCGGCGTTTCCAACGTGAACCGGTCGCAGCTTCAGCAGGCACTGGCACTGGTCGATCTGGGTGAGGTCCAGAACCCGTATAGCGTCATCGACCGCGCCGACGAGGAACTCCTCGAGCTGTGCGCTGAGCACGGGGTGGCATTCGTCCCATTCTTTCCGCTGGGATCGGCGTTCGACGGGGGCTTTCAGAAGATCGCAGAGGAGCCCACGCTGATCCGCGTTGCGCAGAAGCACGATGCGAGCACGTCACAGGTCGCGCTGGCGTGGCTGTTGGCCCGCTACGAGCGGATGTTGCTCATTCCTGGGACCTCCTCGGTGGCTCACCTCGAGGAGAACTACGCGGCGATCGAGCTCGAGTTCGACGATCAGGACATGGCCGCGCTGGACGCCGTCCCACATCGCGGCGTGCCGCGGCGCTAGCGACGCACTGCGCGCGCGGTTGCGGCTGGCGGATGGACCGCGGCCGCTGGCTGACCGCGTGCCGGTTGGCGCTGCTCGGGTGGGTACATAGACTCGTCAGCCCATGTCGATCGTACCCGCCGACCGCCGCCGCGAGCTCCCGGATGAGCCGGGCGTCTACCTGTTCCACGACAACAGCGGGAAGGTCATCTACGTAGGCAAGGCCGTCTCGATTCGCAAGCGCGTCGCCTCGCACTTCTCCAACCCCTCGACGCGGGCGGGCCGCGATCTGCTGCCGATGATCGACCAGATCGAGGCGCTGGTGGTCCAGACGGAGTCCGAGGCACTGCTGGTCGAGCAGAACTTCATCCGGCAATACCAGCCGAGGTTCAACATCCGCCTGCGCGACGACAAGTCCTATCCGTACATCGCCATCAGCCTCGACGAGGACTTCCCACGTGTCTACTTCACGCGCGAGCGTCACCGTCGTGACCGTGCCTACTTCGGCCCGTTCTCGAGCGCCAAGCGCACGCGGGCGACGCTCGAGGTGCTCGGCAAGGTGTTCCTGTTTCGGACCTGTGACGGCCCGCAGCCGGGCCGTCGGAGTGGCTCGCCCTGCCTCGACTACTACATAAAGCGCTGCGAGGCTCCGTGTGTGGGCTACGTCAGCCGTGAGGACTATCGCGCCGGCATCGACGGCGTGATGGCGTTCCTGTCGGGTCGCTACCGGGAGATCGAGCAGCGCCTCGAGTTCGAGATGCGCCAGGCGGCCGCCGAGCAGCGCTATGAGGATGCCGCGCGTGAACGCAACCGCCTGGAGGCTGTGCGCCGGCTGCTCGAGCGTCAGCGGGTCGCGGTCGACCAGGGCGGAACATTCGACGCGATCGCGATCGCGGTGGCCGACGGCGAGGCCAACGCGCAGGTGCTGCAGGTGCGCGACGGCGTGCTCTCGGACCGCCAGAGCTTCTACCTGGACAATGCCGCCGGCGCCGATCCGGCCGAGGTCACGGAGGCGTTCATCATTCAGTACTACGCATCAGCGCTGATGATCCCGCCGCTGGTCGTGGTCGAACCGGGCGCAGCCGGCGGCGACGGGGCCGGAAGCGGACGGGTGGGCCCGCTTTCGACCGCGCTATCGGAGCGTCGCGGCTCGCAGGTCGAGGTCCGCGAGCCCGAACGCGGCGACAAGCGGCGGATCCTGGAGCTCGCCCAACGCAATGCCCGCCTCGCGCTCGACCAGGAGAAGCTGCGCTCGGAGCGGCGCCGCCAGCAACGCACCGAGGCGATGGACCGCCTGCAGCAGGCGCTCGGGCTCGAGTCGCTTCCGCTCCGGATCGAGTGCTACGACATCTCGACGCTGATGGGAACCAACACGGTGGCGTCGATGGTCGTGTTCGAGGGCGCCGCGCCGAAGAAGTCGGACTACCGCCGCTTCAAGGTGCGAACCGTCGGGGATGGGGCGGTGGCGACGACGACCGGATCAGATTCGCCTGCCGTCAGCCAACCTCTCGCCGCCGGAGATCAGAGAGGCGAGTACGGGCCGGACGACTTCGCCGCGATGGAGGAGATCCTGGGCCGCAGGATGGCCCAGTACGAGGTTCAGGAGGACCGCTCACCTCACGATCGGGAATATGACCCGAGCTTCGCGGCGCTGCCGAACCTGATCGTCATCGACGGTGGCAAGGGTCAGCTGGCCGCGGGTCTGCGAGCGCTGCAGGGGTTCCGTGACCGCGGTGTGGCAGTGGTCTCGTTGGCCAAGCGGATCGAGGAGGTCTTCATCCCCGGGCGCCCCGATTCGCTTGTGATGGGTCATGACACGCCGGAGCTGCAGCTGCTCCAGCGCTTGCGGGATGAGGCGCACCGGTTCGCGATCACCCACCACCGGCAGCGGCGCGACCGTCAGCTGACGACGTCGATCCTGGACGGTCTGCCGGGGGTCGGTCCGGCGCGCAAGCGCGCGCTGCTGACACACTTCGGGTCACCTGACGCGGTGCTCGAGGCCTCCCGCGAGGAACTGGAGGCGGTGCCGGGGATTCCGGGGAAACTGGCGCGCGAGCTGCACCGCGAGCTTCACAAGACGGGGGTCTGAGCACGCCCGCAGGTGATCTCGGACCGGCCGCTGTTCACAGGATCCTGCCCGGTTCATCTGCGTTCCCTGGTAAACCCCCATGTTGGGGGACTATGGGGCGACACACTTCCGACACATTCGACACGATTCCGTTACAGAGCTGACACAGTGTCCACCCCTCTGGAAGACCAGCCGTTCGCCCTTCGCGATCTGGTCGTGATCACCGGCTTCTCCGGTGCCGGCAAGTCGACCGCGATGGCTGCCTTCGAGGACGAGGGCTACTTCTGTGTGGACAACCTGCCATCGGAGATGATCGGCTCGCTGGTGGACCTGTTCGCCCACAGCGGCTCGAAGGTCGAGTACGCCGCCGTCGTCTCCGACGTCCGCGCCGGCAGCCACTTCGAGGGTCTGGCGGAGGTGATCGATCGCCTCGAGACGCTCGGCGTCCACCATCGCGTGCTGTTCCTGGAGGCGAGCGAGGACACGCTCCAGACTCGTTACAAGGAGACGCGGCGCCGTCACCCGCTTTCGCCTGACGGCAGTGTCGCGGCCGGCATCGCCCGTGAGCGGTCGGCGCTTGCGCCCCTGCGCCAGCGCGCGGACACGGTGATCGACACGACCGGCCTCACGGCGGCCCAGCTGCGACGCAAGCTCGGTGACGAGATGCTGCCCTCGCACACGCCAGGACGGCTCGCCGTGACCTTTGAGAGCTTCGGCTTCAAGTACGGTCAGGCTCGCGATCCCGACGTGATGTTCGACGTCCGGTTCCTGCCGAACCCTCACTACGAGCCCACCCTGCGTCCGCTCACCGGACTGGATCCGAGGGTCGTCGAGTTCATTGACCGCGATGGGTCGCTCGAGGAGTTCTATGACCGACTGCATCCGCTGATCGACTACCTGCTGCCGCAGTATCTGGCCGAGGGCAAGGCGCATCTGGTGATAGCGATCGGCTGCACCGGCGGCCGGCACCGATCGGTCGCGATCGCCCAACACCTCGCCGAGCGCTATCAGCAGACGCCCGAATACATCGTCCAGGTGATCCATCGCGACACCGACAGGCCGGCGTGATCGACCACGTCGGGCTGCACGTCAGCGACCTCGAGCGGTCCACCGGCTTCTACGACGCCGTCTGCTTCCCGCTGGGGCTGCGCCGCGTAGTCGAACTCGAGCGCGCCGTGGGCTACGGCGTGGCCGGGCCTGAGCTCTGGGTCGCCGCAGGCGGCGTCGCCCCGGCACCTGCCTACGGCCATATCGCGCTGGCGGCGGCAGGCAAGGCAGCGGTCGACGCGGCTCACCGCGCGGGCCTGTCCGCGGGCGGGACCGACGAGGGCGCCCCGGGTCTGCGACCCCATTACGGCAGACGCTATTACGCCGCCTACCTGCTCGACCCCGACGGCTACAAGCTGGAGATCGTGTCGCGGCGCTGATTGTCCCGCTGGACATCAGCGCCGGGCCTCGGCATGCCGCCGCCGGCCCCGGCCCGTCATCATGTGGGTGGGACCAGTCACGCGTTAGCCTTCGGCGCCGGTTCGCACGAGCCGCGGGCCACGCGCGTGCGCACTTCAACCAGCGGAGGTTCAATGGCAGTTCGAGTCGGGATCAACGGTTTTGGGCGAATCGGCCGCAACGTCTTCCGGGCGGCGATCGAACGCGACGCCGACATCGAGTGGCTGGCGCTCAACGACCTGGTCGATCGGGCCACCATCGCGCACCTGCTCAAGTACGACTCCAACTACGGCCCGTTCCAGGGTACGGTCGAGGTGACCGATGCCGGCATTGCGGTCAACGGCCGGGAGATCCGCATCCTGGCTGAGCGTGACCCGGCCGCGCTGCCCTGGGGCGAGCTCGGCGCCGACGTCGTGATCGAATCGACCGGTTTCTTCACCGACCGCGAGAACGCCGCCAAGCATCTCGCCTCGGGTGCCGGGAAGGTCGTCATCTCCGCGCCGGCGACCGGTCCAGACGTGACCGTCGTGCTGGGCGTGAACTTCGAGGAGGCCTACGACGCCTCCGCGCACACGATCATCTCCAACGCCTCCTGCACGACCAACTGCCTGGCACCGGTGGCGAAGGTGCTGAACGATACGGTCGGAATCAAACACGGCCTGATGACCACGATCCACGCTTACACCGCCGACCAACGCCTGCAGGACATGCCGCACAAGGATCTGCGCCGCGCGCGCGCGGCCGCGGTCAGCCTGATCCCGGCGACGACCGGTGCCGCCAAGGCGATCGGCCAGGTGATTCCGGCGCTGAACGGCAAACTCAACGGGTTTGCCGTGCGGGCCCCGGTTCCGACAGGCAGCGTCGTTGACCTCACGATCGAGGCGGAGCGCGCCACCACCGTCGAGGAGGTCAACGCGGCGCTGAAGGCGGCGGCGACCGACGGGCCGCTCAAGGGCTACCTGGAGTACACCGAGGACCCGATCGTATCGGCGGACATCGTCAAGAACCCCGCATCTTCGATCGTCGATTCCGCGTTGACATCCGTGCTGGACGGCACGCTCGTCAAGGTCGTCGCCTGGTATGACAACGAGTGGGGCTATTCCAACCGTGTCGTCGACCTGGTCCAGCAGCTCTAGGACTGCGGCGGCGTACGGACGACACGATTGAGGACGTTGGAAGGCGATGCGAACACTCGAGGATCTTGGCGATCTGAGCGGCAGGCGCGTGCTGGTGCGGGTCGATTTCAACGTTCCGCTCGACGCCGATGGTGGGATCGCCGACGACACGCGCATGCGCGAGACGCTGCCGACGTTGCGCAGGCTGCGCGAGCGCGGAGCACGCCTGGTCCTGGTCTCGCACCTGGGCAGACCCCGGGATCGCGAGCCGGCGCTCTCGCTGCGGCCGGTCGCCGAGCACCTCAGCACGCTGCTGGAGACTCAGGTCAAGATGGCGCCGGCGGTTGTGGGCCCCGAGGTCGCGGAGATGGCCGACGCGCTTGAGCCCGGCGAGGTCATGCTGCTCGAGAACGTTCGCTACGAACCGGGCGAGACCCGTAACGATCCGGCCCTCGCAGCTGCGCTGGCCGCCTGCGCCGATGCCTATGTGGACGACGCATTTGGCGCTGCTCATCGCGCACACGCTTCGACCGTTGGCGTCGCCGAACTGCTCGACGAGCGCGCCGCCGGTCTGCTGCTCGAGCGCGAGGTGAAGACCCTGGGCGCGTTGATCGAGTCGCCGGGGCGTCCGTTGGTTGCGATCCTGGGCGGCGCCAAGGTCAGCGACAAGATCCGGGTGATCGAACGCTTCCTCGAGGTCGCCGACGAGATCCTGATCGGCGGCGCGATGGCGTTCCCGTTCCTGGCCGCTCAGGGGCACCCGGTCGGTTCATCACTGTGCGCCGATGAGGACATCGAGCATGCGCGCACGCTGCTCGGACTCGGGGCCGGAGCGAATGCGGATCTACTGCTGCCCAGCGATCTGGTCGCCGCCGACCACTTCGGCGCGGATGCCGCACCGGTGCCGATTGACGGGGTCGACCTCAGTGAGGGCCTGATGGGGTTGGACATCGGCCCGCGTACGGTCGCCGATTACGTCGAGCGCATCGCCGCGGCCGGAACCGTCTTCTGGAACGGCCCGATGGGAGCCTTCGAACTGGCGCCGTTCGCGGCTGGGACGAGGGCGGTGGCCGAGGCGCTGGCGAGCGCCGGCGGGATCACGGTCGTCGGAGGCGGCGACTCGGCCGCCGCGGTGCAGAAGTTCGGACTTGCGGACAAGATGACGCACGTCTCGACCGGCGGCGGCGCGGCGCTGGAGCTGATCGAAGGCAGGACCCTGCCGGGAGTCGACGTGCTCGCATGAGCGCAAGGAGGAGCGAGTGAGCGCGAGAACAGCACTGGTCGCAGGCAATTGGAAGATGAATAAGACAGTCGCCGAGGCCGAGGAGTTCATCCAGGGGCTGCTGCCCAGGGTTTCCACGGCTGACGGCGTCGAGGTCGCGATCTGCCCGCCGTTCACGGCGCTGACGCCGATGGTCGACTCGACCCGAGGCTCCCGTGTGCAGGTCTTCGCCCAGACGATGCACCAGGCCACGGCGGGCGCCTTTACGGGTGAGGTTTCGCCGGTGATGCTCAGCGAGCTCGACGTGCATGGCGTGGTCCTGGGGCACTCGGAGCGCCGCGAGCTCTACGCGGAGAGCGACAAGGCGCTTGCGCTCAAGGTTCCGGCGGCACTCGCTGCCGGTCTGACGCCGCTGCTGTGCGTCGGCGAGACCGACGCCGAGCGCGAGAACGGCGACACCGAGCGCAAGCTCCGCCACCAGATCCAGGAGGGCCTGTCGAAGCTCTCCGACGAACAGCTGGGCGCCGTCGCGATTGCCTACGAGCCGATCTGGGCGATCGGCACCGGCAAGGTGGCCGAGCCCGAGCAGGCGCAGGAGGCGGCCGCCTTCATCCGGGCTCTGATAGCCGGTCGCTCGCCCGAGCAGGCCGAGGCGACTCGCGTTCTCTATGGCGGCAGCGTCAACCCGGAGAACGCGAATGAGCTGCTGGCACTTCCTGATGTCGACGGCGCACTGGTCGGTGGGGCCAGCCTGGACGCCGAGTCGTTCGCGGCGATCGTCGCCGCCGCGGGTTGAGCTGTCATGGCGGGCGGGTCTGACAGATCCTCGGGCGACGGGCACTCCGGCGCACATCTGCCGGCACCGTCATGCGTGCTGGTGGTCCTTGATGGATGGGGAATCGCGCCAGCCGGTCCGGGGAACGCGATCTCACTTGCCCGCACATCGGTGTTCGACGCGCTCTGGAACCGCTATCCGCACACAACGCTTGAGGCCTGCGGCCTCGCGGTGGGCCTGCCGGACGGGCAGATGGGCAACTCCGAGGTCGGCCACATGAACCTGGGCGCGGGCGCGGTGATCATGCAGGATCTGACGCGGATCGACGCGGCGGTGGCCGCCGGCGAGCTCGCTGCCAACGAGGTTCTGCGCGCCGCGTTCACGGGGCTGGCACCGGGCTCGCGGGTGCATCTGCTCGGCTTGGTGTCGGATGGGGGCGTGCACTCGAGCATCGAGCAGCTGCACGCCCTGATCCTGCTCGCAAGGGAGCTCGAGGTTGAGGATCTCGTCATCCACGCTTTCACCGATGGGCGCGACACCCTCCCGCACTCCGGTGCCGGCTTCCTCGCCGAGGTCGAGGACTGGACCGCGAGTTCAGGCGTGGGTCGCGTTGGCTCGGTGATCGGCCGCTACTACGCAATGGATCGCGACCGGCGCTGGGAGCGGGTCCAGCTGGCCTATGACCTGCTCGTCCACGGCAGCGCCGAGCATCATTCTCAGAGCGCCTCGCAGGCGCTCCGCGAGGCGTATGCGCGAGGGGAGACCGACGAGTTCATCAGACCCATCGCGGTCGGTGCCGAAGCTCGGATCCGGCCTGGAGACAGCGTCGTCGCCTTCAACTTTCGGCCAGATCGGATGCGTGAGATCACCCGCGCGCTCGCAGAGCGCGGGTTCGGCGACGTCGACCGCGGCGGGGCGCACGAGGTCGAGCGCTACGCGACGATGGCGCAGTACGAGGAGGACTGGGGATATCCGGTCGCGTTTGCACCCGCCCATCCGGAGATCACCCTCTCGCAGGTGGTCGCAGCTCACGGTGGCCGCCAACTGCACGTCGCCGAGACCGAGAAGTATCCGCACGTCACGTACTTCTTCGCCGGCGGCGAGGAGACCCCGCAGGTTGGCGAGCGCCGCGAGATGGCTCAGTCTCCCCGGGACGTCCCGACCTACGACCTGAAGCCGGAGATGAGCGCTCCGGAGGCGGCCGAGCTGTTCGTGTCCGCGTGGCGGGAGGACCGGCCGGCCTTCGGGATCATCAATTTCGCGAACTCGGACATGGTCGGTCACACGGGCGTGATACCGGCCGCGGTGGAGGCGGTGGAGACGGTGGATCGCTGCCTCGGCGAGGTCGTTGAGGCCGTGCAGGAGGGTGGCGGAGTGCTGCTGATAACGGCTGACCACGGCAACTCCGATCACATGCTGGAGCCCGACGGCAGCCCCAACACCGCGCACTCGCTCAACCCGGTTCCGGTGATCGTGACCGCGCCGGGATTGCAGCTGCGCGAGGGTGGGGTTCTGGCCGACGTGGCTCCGACGATCCTGGAGTTGCTGGGGTATGAGCAGCCTGATGCGATGACCGGCCGCTCGCTGATTCAGTCCTGAACGGAGCTTCTCCACCCCAGGGTTGAGGCCGGAGCTCGAATCAACCCGCCAATCAACTCGTGAGCCGATGTGCGATCGCGCGCGGGGATCGATGATGCTCCCATGACCACTTCCGATTACCTCATCGATTCACTGCTCGTCCTGCTCGTCCTGCTCCAGATCAAGGAGCGCAAGCTGACAAGTCGTCAGCTGATCCGTCCGTTGGTGATCCTGGGTGTCGCCGTCACCACATACCTGCACGGCATCCCGACGCAGGGCAACGACCTGCCGCTGGTCGGGGTGTTCGCCGTTGTTGGCGGCCTGATCGGCGTCGCCAGCGGTGTGACCGTGATCATGAACCGCAGGCCTGACGGCGCCATCATGTTCCGCAGCGGCTGGCGCTCAGGCCTCTTCTGGGTCCTGGGTATGGGCTCGCGCTTCGCGTTCGTCGTCTGGATGACACACGGTGGCGTCCACGTGATCTCACGCTTCAGTGGCAGCCATGAGATCACGAGTGCCGAAGCATGGACGGTTGCTCTACTCGCGATGGCGGTGTTCGAGGTCTGCGGCCGCACGGCGACGATGGCCTTGCGGTGGCGCAGCATCGATGCCAGCCGGGTTGCCGTGCTTGCATAGACGGCTGGCACTTCCGACTGACAACACCAGCCCGTAACGTCTCGGCGGATGCTGCTCGGTTCGCTCAGCTATCGCAACGCCACGCTGATCCGGTTGATCGGGTTGGGACTGATCAGCTGGGCGGTCATCGCCTCCGACCCCGCGCCCGCCACCGGTGGGCGCGGGCTGGTTGTCCTGATCGGATTCGTGGTTGGGTTCGGCGCCTGGCTCGTGTGGACATTCTGGTCCTGCCGCCTGGAGAGGATCACACCGGACCTCTACGTGCTTGCGGCGTGCGGTGGCGTCGTCGCCGCCGCATCGCCGGAAAGCGCCGGCAGTGCGTTCACGTTCGTGGCCGTCACCGCGGCGGCAGCTCGGACAGGGCTACCGAACGGGTTGCTCGTGGCGGCGCTCGGCGCATCCGTGCTTGGCGGATGCGCGATCATCTACGACCACAGCGCGCTGGGTGTTCTCGCCTACACCATCGGGTTTGCGGCCGCGGCCCTGGCTGGGTCGAACATCCGGCAGACGCAGCTGCGGATCGAGCAGACACAGCTGCTGCTGGCGCAGACCCAACGCTCGCATGAGGAGCAATTGCGGGCCGCGCGACTCGAGGAGTCAACGCGAATCGCACGCGACATTCATGACGTGCTCGCTCACTCGTTGGCGGCGCTCGCGATCCAACTCGAAGCGACGGATGCGTTGCTGGCTCAGGGTGCCGAGAACGAGCTGATCCGCGAGCGCGTGCGCCGCGCGCACGCGCTCGCCCTCGAGGGCCTGAACGACACCCGCCGGGCAGTCGGCGCGCTGCGGGGGGACAGGCCCGTCGCAGCAGGCGAGGCGGTTGGTCAGCTTGTCGAGGCGTACGACGGCCCGATCGACTACGTCGAGAAGGAGAGCTTGGACGCCTGTCGGATGCTGGGGCTGAGACCCTGATTCGCGCGGTCCAGGAGGCATTGACCAACGTGCGCAAGCACGCTCCCGGAGCGCATGTCGACGTGAGGGTGGAGGTCGGAGGACGATGAGCTGCGATTGCTGATCACCGATCGGCCGATGGCGCCGGTGGCCGAAGCGACGGACGCGACCGCGCTCGGGCTCGTAGCCGCGGGTGGCGGATACGGTCTGACGGGCATGCGCGAGCGTGCCGCCCAGATGGGCGGCACGCTCGCCGTCGGTCCCCGCGACGGCGGCTGGCGGGTTGATCTGCGCCTGCCGGTGGGGGAGAGCACGTGACCGGTATCCGGGTGCTGGTGGTCGACGACCAGGCGCTGGTGCGAGAGGGTCTCACGACGCTGCTCGACGCCTCGCCCGGCATCACGCCGGTGGCGGCCGCTCGCGACGGGCGGGAGGCCGTCGAGCTGGCCGCAGAGCACCGCCCTGAGGTTGTGCTGATGGACCTGCGGATGCCGAATATGGATGGAGTGGAGGCGACACGGCGGATACGCGCGGAGCACCCGAATGTGGAGATCGTGGTGCTGACGACGCACGCCGACGAGGCATCGATCCTCGATGCGCTTTCGGCGGGTGCTCGCGGCTACCTCACCAAGGACGCCGGCATCGCAGAGATCGCCCGCGCGGTGCAGGCCGCAGCCGCGCATCAGACACTGTTGGATCCCGTCGTACAGCAACAGTTGCTCGCAGCCGCAACCTCACAGGCTGCTGCAACCCCGGCGGCCCGCCGACACCGCTTCCGGATGACCTCACACCCGCGCGAGGCCGAGGTCCTGACGCTGATCGCGGGCGGCCTGTCGAATCGGGAGATCGCCGGTCAGCTATTCGTAAGCGAGGCGACCGTGAAGACCCATGTCAACCACGTGTTCGCCAAGATCGGCGCGCGCGACCGAGCGCAGGCCGTGCACTACGCCTACACACACGGTCTCGCCGGGTGATCCGCGGCCCGGCGGTGCAGCGCGCCCGACTACGCGTCGCGCTGAGCAGCAGCCAGGCGGCGATCACGATCGTCACCGCGGTGTAGCCGCAGAACAGCGCGAAGCCGCCCCAGGGTGAGAACATGTGCGGGTCGGGCAGCGCCTGCGCGATCGCGCCGCCGGCGCTGGACGGCAGGTACGGGTGGATCGCGTTGGCGGTGCTCGACGGGAGCACCTCGATCAGCCCGGGCAGCACGAAGAAGACGCCGACGAACAGCGAGATGCCGCCGGCGGTGTGGCGCACGATCGTGCCGAGCGCGACTGCACAGCGCGCCGGTGGCGGTCATGAACAGCACCGCGCCGACAGATCGTGCGTAGCGCGTGCGGTGCGCTGAGGCTCGACGTTGACGTGGTGCTCGGTGAAGATCGCCTGGCTGCCGAGGAAGCCGATGAAGGCCGCGACCAGCATCAGCACGAACGTCACCGACGGAGAACACGAGCAGCTTCGCCCACAGCACCGGCAGCCGCTTCGGAACCGCCATCAGGCTCGAGCGGATCATGCCGGTCGCGTACTCGCCGGTGATCGTCATCACGCCGAGCACGGCGATCGCGAGCTGGGCCAGATGCCAGCCGCCGAGGCTGCGGTCGATCGGGTTGATCGTGCAGCCGGTCGAGCGAGGCCGAGTGCGACCAGCGCGCCATCGTGATCAACGCGATCAGCGGGCCGAGCCCCGCCTGGGCGATGAAGGCGAACAGCAGCGACCAGCGGGTCGAGCGCAGCGACCACAGCTTCGTCCACTCGGAACGGATCACGCGCGGCAGGCGTGACGCGCGCGCCGGCGCACCTCTCGCGGACCGGGATGCGTGGGGACGGTGGTGGCGCTCATGGCGCGGCCCCGCTGCCGATCTCGTGCGCGACGCCGTGCCGTCGCGGCACGGCCCGGATTGCTGGTACTCGACCGAGTCGCTTGGTGATGCTCATGAACGCGTCCTCGAGCGAGACCTGCACCGGCGTCAGCTCGTGCAGCACGAGTTGCTGCGCGGCCGCGATCTCGCCGACCTGCTCCTGCGTGAGGCCGTAGACCTGCAGCGCGCCGTCCTCGAGCTTGTCGGCGCGACCGCCAGCTTTGGTCGCAGCGCGTCTGCGAGCGCCTGCAGCTGCGGCGAGCGGACGCGGACCGGCGCGCCGGAGGACGCCTGCGCGACGAACTCGTCGACGCTGCGTGTCGGCGATCAGCCGGCCGCGGCCGATCACGATCAGGTGCTCAGCCGTCTGCTCCATCTCGCTCATCAGGTGCGAGGAGAGGAAGACGGTCCGGCCCTCGGCGGCGAGGCCCTTGAGCAGGTTGCGGATCCAGCGGATGCCCTCGGGGTCGAGACCGTTGGCGGGCTCGTCGAGGATCACTGTGGCCGGGTCGCCGAGCAGCGCGGCGGCGACGCCGAGCCGCTGGCCCATGCCGAGCGAGAAGCCGCCGACGCGCTTGCGGGCGACCGAGCCGAGGCCGACGAGCTCGATCACCTCGTCGACGCGCGCCGCGGGATCCCGTGGGTCTGGGCCAGCGCCAGCAGGTGGTTGTAGCCGGAGCGGCCGGTGTGGACCGCCCGCGCTTCGAGCAGCGCGCCGACCTCGTGCAGCGGCGCGGCGCAGATCGCGGTACTGCTTGCCGTTGACCGTCGCGGTGCCGGCGCGTGGGCGCGTCGAGCCCGAGGATCAGCCGCATCGTCGTCGACTTGCCGGCGCCGTTGGGGCCGAGGAAGCCGGTGACGACGCCCGGCTTGATCGTGAAGCTGAGATCGTCGACGGCGACCTTCTCGCCGTAACGCTTGCTGAGCCCGGTGACCTCGATCATGTGCCGGCGACTCTAGAGGCTGCCTGGGTCAGCAGCCTTCGCTTTATCCTGGGCTTAGCAAGTGCGGACCTGGGGCGGAATCCCATGGTCGCAATCCGCTCCTCACACGAGCCACTCGACGTTGTAGCGCGGTCCAGCCTCGAGCATACGTTCGATCATCCCCGGCGTGATCGCGGGAGCGGGAAGCGACGTATCGCTGACCGGAGTGCAGACCTCCAAGAACCAGCCCTCCATTCCCGCCGGGGTGTAGACCGCCAGCATCCGGGTCTCGACATCGGTCGCGTTGACGTAGGAGTGTGCGACACCCTTGGGGATGAAGGCGGACTGACCCGCCTCGATCACGTGCGTCTCAGCTTCGACGGTGAACGCCACCTCGCCGTCGTAGACGTAGAAGAGCTCATCCTCGCGCAGATGACGATGGGGCGGGGGACCGCCTCCGGGCCCCAGGACGCAATCCATCGCGAACATCGCACCGCCCGATTCCGCGCCGGTGACCAGGAACGTGTACGTGTCACCAGGACCCCAGAAGGCTCGTTTGGCCCCGGTCGCGTCTGGGGCGCCTCCGATCACCACCGGTCTCGGTGTCATTCTCCCTCCCGCAGGTCTGAAAAGCCGTTTGTATCGGCCCTTAGGCGGAGCATGCCCGCTCGATCAGCTCGACCTCAGCGTCAGCCGGCGCCGGCATCTTGAACCACTGCGCCGTCGGTGTCCTCGACGAACGCGAGCATCTCCGGCCGGCCGAGGAAGCCCGTGTCGATCCGGGTGACGGTCATCTCGGTGCCATCGCGGGCACGCAGGCGGTCGCCGACTGCGGACCTCCGATGCCGGTGACCAGGGTCACCGGGCCGCTCCGTCACGGCAGCACGCCCTCGATCGCCGCCGTGACGCGCTCATCCTCGGGATCGACGGTGGGCCGGAAGCGCGCGACAACCTCGCCGGCCGGGGAGATCAGGAACTTCTCGAAGTTCCACTGGACCTCGCCGGCGCCGCCGTCCTCGTCCGGGGTCGCGGTCAGCCACTGGTAGAGCGGGTGCCGGCGCGTGCCCGTTCACGTCCAGCTTCGCGGTCAGCGGAAAGGTCGTGCCGTACGTCGCTGAACAGAACTGCTGGATCTCCTCGGGCGTGCCCGGCTCCTGGCCCGCGAACTGGTTGCAGGGGGCACCGAGCACCGTCAGTCCGGCGTCGCCGTAGCGCTGCTGAAGGCGCTCGAGACCCTCGTATTGAGGCGTGAGCCCACAGCGTGAGGCGACGTTGACGACCAGCACAGCGCGACCGTTCAGGGTGTTCTGATCGAGCGGTGTGCCGTCTATGAGTGTTAGATCGAAGTCCATCGGCCCATCGTAGACAGGCTTGGCGTGCGGGCGCCTGGCCGGTTCGCAGCGGTCGGCCGCCGTCCAGCGGGACGAGCGGCCGAAGGTCGGCGGGGGTCAGCCCTCGGCGGGCTGCGTGATACCCCGCGGATGCAGACGCGGATGCAGACGCGGACGGTTGTGCTCCGCGGGAACGTCGACGGATCCCTCGACGTTGAGGTGGGGCAGAATGCGGTCGATCGCGCGCGGCAGCTTCCAGTTGCGCTCGCCGAGCAGCAGCATCAACGCAGGAACCAGCGCCATCCGCACGATCAGCGCATCGAGCAGCACCGCGGCCGCCAGGCCGAGGCCGAACATCTTGATCACGACCTGTCCGCCCAGCAGGAACGAGCCGAACACCAGCACCATGATCATCGCCGCAGCGGTGATCGTGCGGCCGGTGGCCTGGAGGCCGCGCGTGACAGCGAGGGTGTTGTCGCCGGTGCGATGCCACTCCTCGTAGATGCGGCTGACGAGAAAGACCTCGTAGTCCATCGACAGTCCGAACAGGATCGCGAACATCATCACCGGAATGAACGCCTCGATCGGGCCGGTTTCGGTGATGCCGAGCAGAGAGTCTGCCCAGCCCCACTGGAAGACCGCGACCAACACCCCGAACGCCGCTGCGGCCGAGAGCATGTTCATCGCGGCGGCCATCAGCGGGATCGCGATGCTGCGGAAGACCGCCGCCAGAAGCAGGACCGAGAGCAGCACCACAACCCCGATGAACAGCGGCAGCTTGCTCGACAGCACCGAGGCGAAGTCTGTGAAGATCGCCGTCTGGCCGCCGATCAGGACGTGTAGGCCCGACCCTGCAGTCGTGCGCGGCACGACGTCATCACGCAGCTGCGTCAGCAGCTCGCTGGTCGACGCGGCCTGCGGCGAGCTGTCCGGATAGACGTTGGCGAATATGACGTCGTGACCGTCGCTGGAGCCCGGCAGCGTCGTGGCGGGGGTCACAGCCGCGACACCCGGCGTCTTCGACGCCGCCTCGAGGGCCTTGGTGAATGCGACCTTCTGAGCGGCGGAGTCGACCTCCGCGACCAGCTGCAGCGGTCCGTTGTAACCGGGGCCGAAGCCCTTGACGAGCAGCTCGTATGCCCTGTGGGTGGTGGTCCCGGCCGGGTCGGCGCTTGCGTCTGAGGAGCCCAGGCGCATCGAGAAGAACGGAATCGCGAGTGCGCCCATCACAACGACGGCCACCAACGCGAACACCGCCGGCCGCGCCTGCAGCGCTCCCGTCCAGCGGGCCCAGAACCCACTCTCGTGCGTAAGGGGGACGGTGCCCGCCGCAAGCCTTCGCCGGCGTCGGCGGCCGAGCACGCGAGGGCCCATGAACGCGAGCAGGGCGGGCAGCAGAGTCAGCGCGGAAAGCACCGTGAACGAGACGACAACAGCTGCCGCGATTGCGACTCCGTAGAGGAAGCTGACGCCGAGCGCGAACATTCCCAACAGCGCGATGCACACGGTGATGCCCGCGAACATCACAGCCCGGCCGGAGGTGTCGATTGCGTCGACGATCGCCTCCTCAACCGTCTTGCCATGCTCGAGCCCCTGCCGGTAGCGGCTGACGATGAAGAGCGCGTAGTCGACGCCGACACCGAGGCCGATCAGGATCGATAGCTCCGAGCTGAAGTCCGCCATGGTGATGAGGTGGGAGAGCAGGCCGATCACGGACACGCCCACGCCGAGCGCCACGCCGGCGGTGAGCAGCGGCAGGAGGGCGGCGAGGACCGAGCCGAACACGATCAGCAGCACGATCAACGCCGCGAACGCGCCGAGCGCCGCGCTCGAGTCATTCGGCTGTTCGCTCTGCTCGGCCACCTGGCCCGCCACCTCGACCTGGAGGCCGTCTCCGGCCCCCGCGCGAGCGGTGTTGACGAACTTCTCCGCCTGTTCGGTGCTGAAATCGGTGGCGAGCTTGGTCATCGTGACGGGCGCGAACGCGACCTGCCCGGACTCCGAGATCTGGCTGGCGCCCCCGGAGGTGAATGGAGAGGCGACCGAAGCGACCTCCGGCAGGTTCGCGACGCGGTCAAGCATCTTCTCTGCGCGCTGCTTGACCGTAGGATCCTTGACGGTGCCGTGGTCAACCGCGATCACGATCTGCTCGCGGTCACCCGACGCCTTGGGCGCGGCCTTCTGGAGCAGCTGCTGGGCTTCGAAGCTCTGCGTTCCCTTGAGGCTGAAGCTGTTCTCGTAACCGGTGCCTATGTGCGAGACCAGGCCCGCGAGCACGACCAGACCAACGAGCCAGCTGATGAGGACGACTCCGCGGTGGCGTACGCACCAGGTTGCGATTGCTCTCATGTTCGACACAGAGTAGCGAATATTGCAGACGGCTGCAAAATTGCAGGTTAGTGCGGATTGTGCCTATGATGATCTTATGGCGGACGACAACTCAGGACTGCGCGAGCGCAAGAACGCACGCACTCGTGCCGCGATCGAATGCGCGGCTGCCGAGCTGGCGCTCGAGCAGGGGTTCGACCACACAACCGTCGACCAGATCGCCGAGCGGGCCGAGGTCGCACCGCGAACCGTCTATGGGCGCTACCCCAGCAAGGAGGCGATCCTGTTGGGCGACGGCGATGCGGCGATGACGTTCCGCGCTTGGATCGGTGGCGATGAGGGCGACCTCGTCGACCGGCTCGCGGCGTTCGTCCGGGCGCGGGTCGCGGCTGACGCCGAGAACGCCGACCTGAAACGTCTGAAGATGCGTGCCGTGTGGACCGACCCCTATCTTCGCCGGGTGCTGCGCGGAAAGCTCGATGAGGCCGAGCGGTTGATCGCCGAGCAGCTCGGCGATGAGCTGAGCCTTTCCGCGGGCGATTCGGGGCCGCGCGTCTTCGCCGCCGCGATCACCGGCCTCTTTGTGACGATGGTGGGCATGGCGGTCGAGCACCCCGACAGCTTCGACCCAATCGCAGAGTGCGCGAACGGCCTGCTGTTTCTGCGAGCTGGGCTCGAGGCTCTGAAGGCATCCTCACGGCGTTCCTGAACAGGCATTTCTGTCGCTCGTGATGACCCGCGGGGGTCAACCTTGACATGCAGCCATCTGGCTGCCTAAAATTTGCAGCCGGATGGCTGCCAATTCGCATCTGGATGGAGTATTCCGGGCGCTTGCCGACCCAAGCCGGCGGCTGCTGCTGGACAGCCTCATTGAGTACAACGGCCAGACCCAGCGGGAGCTGTGCTCGCGGCTGGAGATGGCTCGCCAATCTGTGAGCAAGCACCTCGCCGTGCTCGAGGCCGCCGATCTCGTGACCACCGTTCGTCGCGGCCGGGAGAAGCACCATTACCTCAACGCGGCGCCCATCAGCGAAATCGCCGAGCGCTGGATCACGCGGTATGACCAGGACCGCGTCAATGCGCTGGCCGACCTCAAGAGAGCACTGGAGGACAGACCCATGGAGCCCGAGAGGCCCGCGTTCGTCTATGCGACGTACATCCGAACCACACCGGAGAAGCTGTGGCAGGCGCTCACCGAGCCGGCCTTCACCGCGCGCTACTGGTCGATCACATTCGACACCGACTGGAAGCCAGGCTCGCTGATGACGTGGAGGACGCGCGGCCTGGCGATCGTCGATCCTGAACAGGTGGTGGTCGAGTCGGAGCCGTATCGCCGTCTGTCCTACACGTGGCAGACACATTCGCCGGAATGGGCGCAGGCACTCAACCTCAGTGACGAGGCCAGGGACAGGCTGGTGGCCGAGCCACGCTCGAAGGTCACCTTCGAGATCGAGCCGCTCGGCGATCAGGTGAAGCTGACCGTGATCCACGACGATCTGCTGCCGGACGGGTTGACCGGCGCGATGGTCAGCAACGGTTGGCCACGGGTCCTGGCCAACCTCAAGACGCTGCTGGAGACCGGTGAGACGCTCCCCGAGGTGCAGTTGAACACGCCCGCCAGGCTTGGGCTGACGCGGTGAACCGGCCGGCCCGAACGATCACAGAGGAGACCCCATGACCACCACCACGCACAGGACCGGCACGCGGGAGGAGTGGCTCGCCGCTCGCGTCGAGCTACTCGCGTCCGAGAAGGAGCTGACCCGCCGCAGCGACGAGATCGCCCGCCAACGCCAACAGCTGCCCTGGGTCCCCGTGGAGAAGGATTATCGATTCGACATGACGAGGGCGAGGCGTCGCTCGCCGATCTGTTCGGTGGACGATCGCAGCTTCTCGTCTACCACTTCATGCTCGGACCGGGCTACGAATCGGGTTGCACATCGTGTTCGGTGATCGCCGACGGCTTCAACGGATTCGCCGTCCACCTCGAGAACCACGACGTCGGTCTCATCGCGGTCTCGCGTGCCCCCATCGATCAGATCCAGGCCTACAAGCGGCGCATGGGCTGGACCTTCCGGTGGGCCTCCTCACACGACACCGACTTCAACTACGACTTCAACACATCCTTCACCGAGGCGCAGCAGCGCGCCGGCGACACCGAGTACAACTACGCAGTCAGGGATATGCGTGGCGCGTTCGAGGCGACGCAACCGAGCCCGCACGCCGCGATGGCCGGCACCGACAACGCCACGTTCATGCGCGAGGCTCCCGGTATCAGCGCCTTCGCGCGCGAGAACGGCGTCGTCTACCACACCTACTCGGCATATGCGCGCGGTCTCGACCCACTCTGGGGCATGTATCAGTGGCTGGACCGCGCGCCGCTGGGACGCAACGAGGATGGGCCCTGGTTCCGTCACCACGACCGGTACTGATCAGCCTCGCATCCCGCGGCGATGCTCACATCTGTCATGGAGAGCGGAAGCGAACGACGGGCTTCGAACCCGCGACCTTTCGGCTTGGGAAGGACTTAGAGCCGTCGCGCGCCGTTGCGCCAAGTTGCGGAGTGTCCGGTAAACATTGGGGATACGGCTGTTACACACAACTAGGGCGTATTGAGTGGGTCGAGCTGGGCTGCCCATGAGCTGCCCATAGAAGAGCCCGAGCCTGGGACGAGACAGGTGAACAGTAGCCGTGACGTTACTCGCAGTTGGCAGCCGGAGGACGTCCGAAACAGGCGCGAGTGCACTGCCGGTTCGGACTTTTCGCCAAACGACTCGCGGGCGGCGGGGTCGGCCACAAGGTGAAAGCGATCGCCGTACGGGATGCCTACCTTCCGCGCAAAGCGCAACGCGGCCGGCCGCGCTGGGAGGCGCCTCCGGAGACGAATGCAGGTGCCGGCGCGGTGTGCGCGAGACCATCCCTCTAGGGGTACGTTTGGTGGGTCTGGATGTCGCAGGTCTTCGCGGTGTTGCTAAACCTCGATGAGTACGCGTTGATTGAGGGCGGGATGTCGATCCACCAGCCAGGCCCGCCGCCCCATGCCGTTCCGTGGACCTGGCCCGGTTGGGGGCTGCCGGGGGTCGGGTCAGGGAGTTGCGGGTACCCGCTGTGACGCATGCACTTTGCCCATCTGATCAGCTGCGCGTTATACCGCGCTTGCTGCTGCGGGGTGGCGCTTGCTGTGTTGGGGATGGTCTTCACCGGTACCAGGTTCGCGCATGCTCTTTGTGCTGACTTGAACGCGGGTGAGCTGGTGGAGCCACTGAAGGAGTAGCCCCCGGGCCTCAGCCGTACGCTGGTCGGCGTGGAGATCGTTCTCGAGACTGCAACGCCCGAAGGAGTCAGGGTCGTGCTGCCCGCGCTTGTCTACGCGAAGGTGCTGGAGGAGCATGCTGGCGTTGCGGACCTTGAGCTGATCGACCGGACCATCCGCAACCCTGATCAACGTCGGCCTGACCCGCGGCCCGGTCGCGAGCGGTTTCTGCGTCGCGAGCGCGGTCTTCTTGTACTCGCCGTGTTGAGTTCGGCGAGGTTCCTGCGATCATCGTTACGGTGTTCTCGGCTATCCCGGAACTGAGCTGATATGGCCACCGCAACCGTTCACATCGCCGCCGCTGATCTTGAGCTATCTGGCTCCTACGAACAGATGGGCGACGTGCTCTACCTATCCGCACCCACCGACGACAAGGCGGCGGCGGCGCAGGAGACACCGGAGGGGCACGCCGTTCGCCTCGACGCTGACGGACACATCACTCACATCACGGCCATCAATGCCAAATGGTTGCTCGATCGTGACGGAGAGCTTGTCGCGACGCTTCGCGACGGCCGGCTGCTGAGACTCACCCGAGCTGACGTCGCTGACGTGATCGAGTAGCTCGGACCACAGAACACTGTCCCGCTGGCCGCGCATAGTGCGACTGCCCGCCCGCGTATACCCGTGGAACGCGTGAGCGGATGTCAGCTGCCGGTTGAGGTCTGCGCCGCGAGAGGGCCCCATGTCTCGCGCGTGTGCCGCCACTCGCAGGAGATGGCGATCTCCGCCGGAGCCTCGAAGGAGGCCTACGCCGTGAGACGCACCCTACCGCCGTCGGCGGAGATACAAGCCGAGATCGACAACCTGCTTGGGAAGGGCATGGTTGATGACCCGCAGAAGATGCTGGGGGACCTCGCCAGGTTGGGCGCTCGTTTGATCATTCAGCGGGCGGTTGAGGAGGAGTTCGACACCTGGCTCGGCCGGGCTCGTTATGAGCGCCGCCCGGAGCGTGAGCGTGGCTTGAAGAGCTATGAGGCCGCTTTGCGCAACGGGTTCCGTCCCAGGTATTTGCAGACCGGGGAGGGTGAGCTTGAGGTCCAGATCCCGCAGGCCCGGCACACGACGGTCCCGTTCGTGTCAAAGCTGTTTCCGAAGTGGCATTGCAAGCGGCTGTTCCGCACCGACCCATTGAAGGCGCTTGTGATCGGTGGGTTCGTCCGGGGCCTGTCGATGCGTGACATCGAGTCTTTGTGTGAGGAGGCCGGGCTTGGGAAGCTGTCGCGCTCAACGGTCGCGAGGATCTGCGCTGAGCTGCATGAGCGCTTCGGGGCGTTCAAGGCCCGGTCGCTGTATGACACCAACCTCGTGGTGCTGTTTCTGGACGCGATCTTCCTGCCGGTCCGTCCCAGCGGCCCGAAGGAAGGCGTGATCTGCGCCTGGGGGATTGATGAAAGCGGCCACCGGCAGCTGGTCGCGGTGCAGCTCGGCGCCCGGGAATCGAAGGAGGACTGGCTCGAGCTCGGGCGTGATCTGATGACCCGCGGCCTGGCGGCACCGCAGCTGATCGTCGCTGACGGCGCCCCCGGGTTGATCTCAGCGATCGGTGAGATCTGGCCGCGGGCTGACCGTCAGCACTGCTGTGTTCACCGCCTACGCAACCTATTGGCGAAGCTCCCCAAGGACGAGCAGGACCGGGTCCGGTTCAAACTACTGGGCGGCGCTGACCGACGCCACATCAGTCAAGGACGGCAAGCTCCGCTTGCAGGTCCTGATCTCAGAGCTCGAGTCTCGTGGCTTCGAGTCGGCCCTGCTTGAACGGTCGCTCGGTGAGGTCCGCCGGCGCACCAAAGTGATGGGCCGCCTCCCCGGTGAGACGAGCTGCCTATCACTCGTCGCGGCAAAGATTCTAGAAAAGGCAACGACGCCAGCGGTAAAGGCGGCTACACCGGCTCTCAAAGCGCTGAGCGATCGTGTTAAGTCGGGCGACACTGTGGCCGCTACCGCCCTGGCTGCAGGCCGCAGCGGTTTGGGCTCGGTCGCGAGCATGGCGAACGTTGCCGTGGCGGAGAATGTAGTCACATCAGCCGTGCTGCCGGCGCTGCAGTCGGGAACAGCCGACGCGAATGTCGCAGCGAACATCGCGAGCAGTGCCCTCGCGTTCGGCGCTCAGAACGCGGACCTCGTGAGCCAACTCAAGGCGTTTGAGTTGTAGTGACCTTGACTCGAGCAGGCGTGTCGCTGCGCACGCCCGTGTGGGCACCTTGAAGAAGGTTACGGGCTTCCGTCCTAATCACGGGCGACTGAAAGCTCGCGCGCGGACCATGTACGTGCTCGCTATTCCCTTCCCGGTTCACTTGCGCTCAGCACCGCGATCGGATTGGCGACGTAACAGTCCGGCGCCGCCGACGGAGCGCTGTGCGTGACGTCACGCGCGTATCCGTCGGCTCGTCCCCACCAAGTAGGTGTCGAGACCCGGCTGGTTAGCGTGAGGTCGTCGCGAGCTTGAAGCCTAAGCCCAGGAACGATGCCGCGAACAGGCGACGCATGCGCTGGATGATCTTCGGCCGCTCAATGATGTGGCTGCGGACTGCGGCGGCGCAGATGCCGTAGGTCACGAAGACAACGAAGGTCATCGCCATGAACACGCCGCTGAGCAGCATGAGCCGTTCAAGTTCGCGGGGCGCGTGAGGTGGCACGAACTGCGGTAGGAACGCGAAGAAGAAGACGGTCAGCTTCGGGTTCAGCAGGTTGGCGAGTATCGCTGAGCCGATCACCCGCGCCGGCGAGCGTCGCGACTGGTCGTCTTCAACGACCAGTCCGCTCTTGTCACGCCAGGTCGCGACGGCCATGGACAACAAGTACACGACGCCGATGATCCTGAGCGCGTCGAAGGCCACGCCGCTGGCGCGTAGCAGCGCCGCGGTCCCGGTCACCGCCGCGATGAGGTGCGGGACGATCCCGAGCGTGCAACCGAATGCTGCAACGACGCTGGCGCGGGCACCGCGCGAGACGCCGGCAGAGAGCGTGATTAGCGCCCCAGTGCCTGGCATCGCGACGATAATCAGCGATGTCAGAAGGAACGCGGCGCTCACATCCGCAAGGCTACCGATCGCCGCTCATCCGCTGCCCGACGCAGCGCGACCCATCACCTCGGCCCAAACTCGCCTTCTATGTCCGGACGTCACCAACCCAACAGCAGCCTCCCACTGAGGCGACAAGTGTTCACTCAGGGTTGTAAGGAGCTGCCCGCGCGGTGTGCTCTGACGTAGGCTGACTGTGTGTCTGATCGTCAGGACTTCTCAGCGCCGACACTCGCGGGAGATCTTGGTGGTTGGGTGGCCGGTGACGGTTCGCCGGTTCTGGTGCTGCACGGCGGGCCAGGTTTGGGGTACGAGTACATGGACCCGGTCTGTGATGAGTTGCGATCGGACTTTCCAGTCGCGACTTTCCAGCAGAGAGGTTTGGCGCCTTCGACGATTCAGGGTCCGTTCATGATGCCTCAGGCGATCACCGATGTGACCGTGGCCACTCGTCGGCGGTCTCTCGCGGTTACGCGCTGGATTGTGGCGAGCGCTTACGTCGGCCCGGCTTTGGCGACGGCGGTGCATTTGAGGCGGAGTACTTGCTCGGTCCGCGGGACAAGCACGACTCCAGGTATTGGTGGAGCGTGAGGAGGCTGGTGACGCGACCGAGCAGGACAGCCTAGAGGCGCATGCGATCACTTGGCCGGGGTATTTCGCTGACCCTGAGCAGGTGCCACCGATGCCACCCGTGAGGTTCTCGAACGAGGCATTCGGTCCGCTTGTGGCCGCGATGACCGATGACGCCCCTGATGTGGCGAACGCACTGGCGGTGAGCCCTGCTCTGCCTGACGAGCGCTTTCGTGGTTCGGGTGAGTCGCGGCCGCCGAGGGGATCGGCGACATTTCTCCCAGTAGTTGACACTACGATCGAGAGTGCAATTGTCGGCTTCCGCCGCCCCGACCAGGTCAACCAGATCCTCGGAGCGGCGGACCTCACCGGCGAGATATCGCCGAAATCCAAGGGAGGCACGCGATGGACGCTGAGCACTCAAAGCGGGACAACGTCCGTGTCGGGCTGCTAGGCGTAGGCCTGATGGGATCCGCTATGGCCCACCGACTGCTCGATCAAGGCATCGCAGTTACGGCGTGGGATCGCACCCCCGATCATCTTCAGGAGTTGGCAAGTCACGGCGCTCACACGGTCGAGGACCCATCCGACGTGATGGCGGGAGCGGCAGCCGTGATCACCATGCTGCCGACCGCCGACGTCGTCCTCGAACTCACCGAGCCGCTACTGGACGCATGGCCAGAGGAGACGATCTGGTTGCAGATGAGCAGCGTAGGAGCGGCCGAGGCTGATCAACTGACGCGCATCGCTGACGCACACTCCGTCACGATCGTTGACGCACCGGTGTCTGGTAGCACTCACCCCGCCGAGCAGGGCCAGTTGACGATTCTCGGCTCTGGACCCGACTCGGCGCGCGGCGCACTCGAGCCGATCTTCGCCGTCCTGGGATCGAGAGTGATCTGGGCGGGAGAGGCCGGCATGGGCTCACGACTCAAGCTCGCCGCCAACCACTACATGATCACCACGGTCGCGGCACTCGCAGAGGTCATGCACCTGTGCGAGACGATGGGTTTAAATCACGAGCACTTCATCGACCTACTTGACGGCGGGCCGCTCGGATCCCCCTACGCCCTCCAGAAGCTCGATGAGATGCGCCGTCACGATTACCCGGCAGGCTTCCCAGTTCGACTGGCGCTCAAGGACCTCACACTCGTACGCGAGGTGGAACAGAACGCCGCAACCACGATGCCAATATTGGACGTCGTTCTCGACCACTTCACGACCGCAACCGAACAACACGCCGACCAGGACCTGGCCGCCATCTACGAACTCGAGCCGGCGCCCCAATCCTGAGCTAGCAATCCTCTGTCCTCAACCGGCGCCATCGCGTTGAGCATGCTGATCGACGGCTTGCTTTCGCCCTGGTGGCGATCACAGATACGAGACCGCAATCATTGCCCTCATCGGGCTCCTGTTGCGCCGGACGACCTGGATCCAGCCACGGTGGGATTGGAGCCCTAGCGTTTCGTGGGGTGCACGCCGAGTGCGTGGCGTACGGCGCGGGGTTTCCCGGGGACGAGCAGCACGTCGATCTGCGCCAGCAATTTCTGGTCACCGCGCTCCACGCGCGCGTGCTGTTGCTGGTGCTCATCCCAACTGCCGACGATGAACAACTCTGTCAGCAGGCTCGGGTCCTCCATGTCCTGGTGCAGGTGCCAGTGCACGGCGCCGGTGCGGCGACGCAGACGACGGAGATCGCCGGCGAGCGCGAGGAAGGCGTCTACCTGCGACGGCTGCACCACGTACTCGACGGTCACGGCCACAGGGCCGTGACCGGAGGCGTCCGGCATCTCTGGCAGCGGCAGCGGGTCGGCGAGGTGCTCGTCGCCGTCGACGTGAGCTGGAAATGCCAGCGGCCAAGTGAGAAGCAGGCAGGCCACCGTGCCAACAGCCACGACCAGCAGTGCCGTGCTGACGCTTGTTCCCTGCGAAACTCCGCCGATCGCCAATGAGCCGATGCCGTTGGCGCCCTGGAAGGCGACCAGGTAGTAGGCGAAGGAGCGCGCCTTCGCCCAGGTCGGCAGCTGGCTTTGGTAAGCGTTGCTGAGGATCCCGAGCCCCGTGATCCATGCGGCGCCGGCGGCGACGAGCACGATCGCCGCGATCGCAACGGTGTGAGTGAGAGCCAGAACGGCTGCCGCACCGGCGACCAGCGCGCAGGCGAGCGCGTAGATCTTCGCAGGCGCCAGGTGCCGCCTGAGTGCCGGGCCGAAGTTGGCCGCGAGCAGGGCTCCGACGCCAACGCAGCCCAGAAGCAGGCCGTATCCGCCGGAGCCGAGGCCCAAGCGCTGGCGAGCTACAAGGGGCAGGATCGCCCAGATCGCGCCGGCGAAGAACACGAAGCCGACGGCACGGGCGATCACAGCCAGCAGCGCCGGTGAATTGACGACAAAGCGCCCGCCGGCGCGGACCGCCGCGAAGGCGTGCTCGCGCGGCAACGTGCGTGTCCTGGCCTGGATGCGTGTGACTACCACGGCGCCGAGCACGGCCACGAACGAGGCTGCGTTGAGACCGAACACGAACGCTGCGCTGGTGGCAGCGAGCAGCACGCCGCCGATCGCTGGGCCGAGCGCACGCGCCAGATTCTGGTTGACCGAGCCAAGCGCGATCGCTTGCGAGCGCGCCTCGCTGGGAACGAGCTCGGGCTGCAACGTCTGCCAGGTGGGCGCGCCGATTGCGCCCCCGACACCGATCACGAACAGAAGCGCGATGAGCGCCCAGGGGGCAATCGCGCCGACGGCCGAGAGCACAGCGAGAGCGGCGGCCGCCAGCAGCATCACGGTCTGCCCGACGACGATCAGCCGCTTGCGGTCGACGAGATCGCCGAGCGCGCCGGCCGGCACGGCGAGCAGCAGCACCGGCAGGCTGCCGGCTGCCTGGATCGCGCTCAACATCAGAGCCGAGCTGGTGAGCGAGGTCATCAGCCACTGCGCGGCAACCGTCTGCATCCAGGAGCCGATATTGCTGACGAACTGGGCCGACCACAGGCGACGGAAGTCCGGGTAGCGCAACGGCGTCCAGCCGCCGATCTCACGGGCCCCTGCCGGGCCCAAAGCTCGTGGCTGCGTCATCCCTGGCGCGTCCGCCGCGTCTTGCTCACTCATACAGATCCGCTCTCCCCGAACGAGAGCCAGGTAGAGATGACCCCAACGCAATGGTGCAGCAGCACCTGCGCCGGCCAAAGACAGCCAGCTACTAGGATTGCGGTCTCGCTTCTGTGGCTCCTCACGGTCGTTCCTGCGTCAGCTGCCGCACATTATTCTCGACGGACGATCGCTTGCACCGATTCAGCGTTTCCCGGACGCGATCGCATTGGCGACGACTCGGAGCGTCGGAGTGCAGGAGAGGGGACGCTTCAGGCGAGAAGCCGACCGCCATGGGTAGCCTCGGTCCCAGGTCCCGGTAACCGAGAGAGGACGAAAGACATGAAGGCATCAATCGACGGGGTTGTCGTCGCCGAAGCAGCCGACGCAGACCTGATCACGATTGAGGGCAACTACTACTTCCCGCCGTCGTCGCTGAGCTCTGATGCGCTGAGCGACAGCGAGACGCCTTACACCTGTCCGTGGAAGGGCGTAACCCAGTACCACGACGTGTCAGTTCAGGGCTCTGCGCATCATGATGCGGCCTGGAGCTATCCCGAGCCCTACCCGGCCTCCTTTGACAGGGTTGGCAAGGACTACAGCGGCTACGTCGCTTTCGACAAGGCACAAGTCGCGATCACCTGAGTCAGGTAGCCACAGAGTTTGCGCCGCTGCGCCTAACCGAGCTCGCTGATGCCCGGAGGCTCGCGAAGCGGCTCGTTCCGGTGTGTGCGGCGCGCCGCGCTATCGCCTCACCGCGGATGCGTGTTGCCCGCTCGCTATTGCGTTGGCGACGATTCGTCACCGCGATGAGGGCTGTGGGTGTGGTTGATTGCGGGTGCTGGCTTCATTGAGCCGCGGGCCGCTGCGCTGGGGGCCTGAGCATCGCGGCGTGCTCCTGGCGGGGTGGGCGGGCGTGGCTGCTATGCCTCGTCGATGAGTTTCTTGAGGCCGGTGTCGAGCGCCTCGATGGACTCGTCGGGCGCTCCGAGGTAGCCGCCGATCATGGCGCCGTCGCGCAGCAGGATCAGCCGTCGTGCGGCGTGGTCGGGTTGGGGGTGCTCGAGGGCGACGAATAGCGCGAGTAGGGTGTCGTGGAACCATGTTCGGTGGTTGGTGACGGCCTTGTGGATCGGTGTGTTCGGGTCTGGGAATTCGACGGCGGCGTTGATGAACGGGCAGCCACGGAATGCCTCGCCGCAGATCGTTTGCGCGATGTCGATCGCGACCGCGCGCAGCAGATCCGCTGGGTTGGTGATCACCTGGGTAACGGCTTGGAAGCGGGCGCGGAGTTCTTGATCTCGCGACTGGACGTAGGCGGTCACCAGTTCGTCTTTGCTCGTGAAGTGGCGGTAGAAGGTCGCGCGGGTGACGTTTGCCTCGGCCACGAGTCGGTCTACCCCGATCGCCCGGATCCCATCGGCGTAGAACAGCCGGCCTGCGGTTTCCAGTAGCCGTGCGCGGGGGGCCGGTCGTTGGGCCTGTTGGCTGGGGGTATCCATGGCATCCAACGATACCGATCGGTCTTTCTACTGTAGGGTGTAGAACGACCGATCGTTCTACTTCGAGGTGCTGCCATGAAATCGCATGTTGTTCTCATCCACGGCCTGTGGATGACCCCGCTCAGCTGGGAGCAGTGGGCAGACCGGCTACGGGATCGCGGGTACACCGTTCACACACCTTCATGGCCACGGATGGACCATCCGATCGATGCGCTCCGCGCCGATCCGGGGATCGTCGGCGGACTGGGGGTCCGGGAGATCACCGACCACCATCAGCGCTTCATCGAGTCACTCGACGAAAGCCCGGTGATCATCGGACACTCGGTCGGCGGGCTGGTCACCCAACTACTGCTCGACCGCGGGACCGGCACAGCCGGAGTTGCCGTCCATCCCGGCCAAACCAAGCGGGTGTATGGCCTACCGCCAAAGCAGCTCAGGGCCGCGTGGCCGGCACTCGGAAACCCGTTCAACCTAAACAAGGGCATTCCGCTCACTGCCAAACAGTTTCACTGGGGATTCGCCAACGCGCTCACCGACACAGACGCGCTGAAAGCCTGGGAGACGTTTCACGTCCCCGCGCCGGCCCGCCCCCTGTTCCAGGCAGGATTGGCGAACTTCACCCCGCGAGCGGTCACGAAGGTCGACTACCACAAGCAGAACCGCGCGCCTCTGCTGTTCCTATCCGGCGGACTGGATCGCACCGTGCCCGCATCAGTCGTCAAGGAGAACGCCCACCGCTACAAAACCGGGATCGTCGAACTCAAGAACTATCCAGACCGCTCCCACTTCACCGTCGGAGAACCCGGCTGGGAAGACGTCCTCGATCACGCGATCGACTGGGTAGAAAGCAACCTGAGCACCTCAACACTCCCCCAGCCATGACTGACCATCGACCCGCGCGACGTCAGAAACGCGCGGACACGGCAACGTGAGGCACAGCTCCCAACCCGGGCATGCCACCAAGGAATGCAACCAAGCCGCCGCCCGTCCCGACCTAGCACGAGACCGGGACGGGCGTCCTTGTTCAATCTCACCGCCCACCGTATTTAGCGCACGGAAGGCCCGCGTAGCGGACGATCGCATTCGCATCGGAGCTGTCATCTACCCCGCCATTGCCTTGGCGACGGGGAGTGGTCTTTGGGTCGCCCGATGCGGTCACTGTGGAGCGAGGATCCGAGCGAGTAGGTCTCGTAGCAGGTCGCTTTCGTCGGGGGTGAGTGGAGCAAGCAGTTCGGCTTCGGCTTTGTCGCTGGCAGCGATCGCCTGACGGAGTGTGTTTTGGCCGGGTGGTGTGAGCTCTATTACGTTGCGACGGCGATCTTTGGGGTCGGGGCGACGGGCGAGGATGCCTTTGGCTTCGAGGGCGTCGATCAGGGCGACCATCGTCGTGCGGTCGACGCCTAGGCGCTGGGCTATCTGTTGCTGGGAGGCCGGCTGGTTGCTGTTGATTGCCAGCAGCACTCCGAGGTCGCGAGCGTGAATGTCGAACGGCGCTAGGGCCTCGACATGCAGCTCGGACATCAGACTTTCTGCGTGCTTGAACAGATAGGCCAGCCGTCGACCTGTCCCTGATTTTGTTTCGCTGCTCGTGGCCATGGGCTGAGCTTACCCCCACCTGATCGTCAGCTACACTGATCATCAGCGACTTGGACGACATGGGAGGTCAGTGATGATTCTGGTTACCGGAGGACTCGGCCACATCGGCTCCGCGACCGTGCAGGCCCTGCTGGATATCGGCGAAGAGTGCGTGCTCGTTCAGCGCCGCAGCCCCGAGATCCCGGACGAACGCTTCAACAGGCCCGTGACCGCTGTGCAAGCGGACGTCAAAGATCTAGAGGCCCTGCGGGCGATCGGACGCCAGCACGAGATCACCGGCATCGTTCACATGGCCGGCTCGATGCCGTGGCCACCCAACCCGGATGAGGCTCCCGCGGCCGCCGCGCGCGAAGCGCTTGGCGGCCTCTTCAACATCGTTGAGGTCGCTCAGGATTGGGGAGTCAAGCGCGTAAGCGTGGCCAGCACGATCGGTGTTTACGCCGGTTTGTCTAACACGGGCGGGCTGAGCGAGGATCTGCCCGTGCCGCTGAGCGCGCCGCATGTGATCCCCACCTTCAAGAGGATCGGCGAGTTGCTCAACAATCATCTCGCCAAAGCAACCGGCGTCGCCACCATCAATGTGCGCATCGGCGGGGCGTGGGGACCGCTCGGGCATCTCCCGAACTTCGCGTTTCCCGCACCGCAGTTCGTTTACGCCGCCGCTACCGACACGCCAGTTGATCTCTCCGGCGTCGGTGGGCGACTCAAAGCCGACGACGGTCTGGACCTGTGCTACGTCCACGACCTCGGTCGTGCGACCGCACTGCTGCAGACGGCCGACAAACTCACCCATACCACCTACAACGTCGGCGCAGGCAGAATGACCACCAACGCCGACGTGATTGCAGCGATCAAATCCGTTGTGCCCGCCTTCAACTACGAACTCGAGCCCGGCTCCAGCGTCCCGCCGACCTACCTCGACATCGCCAGGCTGCACGAGGACACAGGCTACGTGCCGGAATGGGACCTCGAGCGCTCCGTCGCCAACTACATCCAGTACTTCCGCGCCGGAAACAAACGCTAGAGCGGTGCGCCGGCGTTGCACCCGACCGGATATCGCGATTGCTCGGCCACGACACCGATCACGCGACTTGAGGTCGGTGGTGATCGCTTTCACGATCGAGACCGACCGGACGCTGCGAGCGCTTCGGCGACGAAACTTCACTCCGCCGAGAGTCGCGGATCTGGCGAGGAGGAGGGAAGATCGCGGGACCTGGGACTGGTTGCGCTTTCGTGCTGCCGCGGGTGCGCCTCTGGCGCGTCGTCCCAGGAACTTGGACCGGGATTTTTCGCGCTCGTTGACGTTGTAATCGGACGGCTTCACGAGTAGGTTGGGGCCCCAAGCCTGACCGGGGTGTCGGCGGGTGGGAACCTCGCGCGTAGTCGCGAAGGAAGGGGGCCAAGGTGTCCCTAGACCAGAAGAGGGCGCGCTGGTTCGGCGTGCTCTACCTCATCACGTTCGTCACCTCGATCGCAGCGCTGGCGCTCTACGAGACGGTGCTCCGACATCCAGTGAGCTACATCGCGGGAGCCGGGCACGACAACCAAGTCTTGTTCGGGGCTCTGCTTGAGCTGCTGCTGATCATCGCGAACATCGGCACGGCCGTAGTGATCTTCCCGATCCTCAGACGAGTCAGACGAGGAGTTGGCGCTCGGCTACGTGACGGCGCGGGTGGTCGAGTGCACGTTCATCCTCGTCGGCATCGTCTGCATGCTGGGGATCATCACGCTGCATCAACAGGTTGCGGGCGCGTCTGAAGGCACGGTCGCCTACACCCTCGCCGCTCTCAAGGACTGGACGTTCCTCCTCGGCCCGGGTTGGGTCGTCGGCTGGGGCAATGGCCTGATCCTCGGCTACGTGATGTACCGCTCAGGCCTGGTGCCGCGCGCGGCAACGTGGCTCGGGATGATCGGCGGACCGCTGATCATCTTGTCAGGGACGGCGGTGATGTTCACCGGCAACCTTCCCAGCAGCACGCTGCACTCCCTGCAAGGGATCGCGACCATCCCGGAGTTCGCATGGGAACTCTTCCTCGGGATCTACTGCACATTCTGGGGCTTCAAGCCCGATGCTCCGATCCTCTCCACAAGCGCCCCGATCCCGACCCAGCAGACAGTGGAACCGGTGAGCGCTCTCTTGGCATGAGCGCTCGTCCGATGCGACGCATCGGTCTGTCGGGTGGAGTTGGGAGTCCTCGGCTGAGCCGCGGCGAACATCTCGCCCGAACGTACTGGTTCGACCTACTGGTCGCGCTGCTGGCGATCGTGGCGATGCTTGACGTGGTGCTCGGACGCGGCTCGTCCGGAGTTCCGACAACGACGCTGTGGTTCTGCCTTCCGGCGCTCGCGGTCTTGGTGCTACCGGTGTTCGCGTGGCGATGGTTTCCGTTTGCCGGACCGGCGGCGTACTGGCTTTTGGCCGTGGGAATCTCGTTCGTCGACCCGCTGCTGATCCCGTACCCCGAGTCCCTCTTCCTGCTCGGCCTGGCGACCGCATTCCTGCTCGGGAACCTTCCGGACGTCCGGCGGGCCGGCCTCGGACTGGCGATCGTGGTCGGCGCTGCTGCGACCCTCGTCTACAAGATCCCCGGGCACTCGGTCTACCAGCTCATCTTCATTCCTTTCGACTTCGTCGTCGCCTGGGTTGCAGGCTTTGCCGTCCGCGCACGGGCCGAGCGCGCCGAGGTGGCGGAGTCACGCGCGACACAGGCCGAGCACGCCGTGTTCGAGGAGCGCGTGCGGATCGCGCGGGAGCTGCATGACGTCGTCGCCCACCACGTGAGCATGATGGGCGTCCAGGCCGGCGCCGCCCGTGTCGTGATCGACCGTGACCGCGTCAAGGCGAAGGAGGCGCTGACCGCGATCGAGGTCTCGAGCCGACAGGCGGTGGGGGAGTTGCACCGCCTGCTCGGATTCCTGCGGCAGGCCGGCGACCAAGACGATCTGGCTCCGCGCCCTGGCCTGAGCCAGTTGCCGCGGCTGGCGGCGAGCATGAGTGAGTCCGGGCTCGCTGTCGCGGTCAGCATCGAAGGGGAGGAACGCTCGTTGCCGCCGATGATCGGCGTGTCGGCGTACCGCATCGTGCAGGAAGCGCTGACTAACACGCTCAAGCACGCGGCGGCGTCGCGCGCCGACGTGCGCGTGCGGTACTGGCCCGATGAGCTCGAGGTCGAGATCATCGACGACGGCCGCGGCGCGACGGCGCTGTCGGGGACGAGCCCGGGCGGCCTGGGGTTGATCGGCATGCGCGAGCGTGCCGCCCTGCACGGCGGCCAACTGACGGCGGGGCCGGTATCCGGCGGCGGGTTCGCCGTGCGCGTCAAGCTGCCCGCTTCGGGCGGTGTGCTGTGAGCATTCGTGTGCTGTTGGCCGATGACCAGGCGATGGTTCGCGCGGGCTTTCGGATGATCCTTGAGTCCGATCCTGAGATCGAGGTTGTCGGCGAGGCGGCGAACGGTGAGCAGGCCATGGACAGCACCCGGCGGTTGCGGCCCGACATCGTGTTGATGGACATCCAGATGCCCGACGGTGACGGACTCGAGGCCACGCGGCGGATCACCGAGGACGGCGAGCTGCACAGTCGTGTGGTGATCCTCACCACGTTCGAACGTGACGAGTACGTGTTCGAGGCGCTGCGGTCGGGCGCCAGCGGCTTTCTGCTCAAGAACGCCGCACCTGAGGAGCTTCTGCACGCGGTGCATGTCGTGACTGCCGGCGAGGCTCTGCTCGCCCCGGCGGTCACGCGGCGCATCATCGAGCAGTTCGCACGCCGGCCGGTCAGGCCGGAGCTCGGCACGCGGCTTGACGCCTTGACGGCAGCGCGAGCGCGAGGTGCTGATGATGCTGGCGCACGGGAAGAGCAACGCCGAGCTGGCCGCCGAGCTGTTCGTCACCGAGGGCACGATCAAAACGCACGTCTCCAGCCTGCTCGCCAAGCTCGGGCTCCGTGACCGAGTTCAGGCCGTCGTCCTCGCGTACGAGAGCGGGCTGGTCACACCCGGCGCGTAGACGCGCGCCTCTGTCCTTCGACAGAGACGCGAGCGGCAAAGATCTGCGCTGAGGAGGAGCGCAGACACGCCCTGCGGGCGATGACAGGCGCAGCCGACGATCCCAGACTGATCCCCAGGCAACTTCCACCAACCTGAGGAGCAGTGATGACCGCACCACCCATGTTCAACTGTCTCCGCACTTCCGAGGCGGTCATCTCGACTCAGGCAGTTGCCTTCGCCGCCCGCGAGAACGACGGCATCCACGTCTTGCCGCTCTGGCACTCCCGCCAGGACGCAGTGACCGTCTCGGCCGACGACACGCGGGACGGCCACCGCTTCGACCTTGCCGTCGCCCGCGACCGCGCGCTAGAGGCCTTCCATCACCCATTCGCCTACGCCGCTGCCACCTCGGGCGGTGTGCTGTGAGCATCCGTGTGCTGTTGGCCGATGACCAGGCGATGGTTCGCGCCGGCTTTCGGATGATCCTCGAGTCCGATCCCGAGATCGAGGTTGTCGGCGAGGCGGCGAACGGTGAGCAGGCCATGGGCAGCACCCGGCGGTTGCGGCCCGACATCGTGTTGATGGACATCCAGATGCCCGACGGTGACGGACTCGAGGCCACGCGGCGGATCACCGAAGACGGCGAGCTGCACAGTCGTGTGGTGATCCTCACCACGTTCGAACGTGACGAGTACATGTTCGAGGCGCTGCGGTCGGGCGCCAGCGGCTTCCTGCTCAAGAACGCCCCACCCGAGGAGCTTCTGCACGCGGTGCATGTCGTGACTGCCGGCGAGGCGCTGCTCGCCCCGTCGGTCACGCGGCGCATCATCGAGCAGTTCGCACGCCGGCCGGTCAGGCCGGAGCTCGGCACGCGGCTGGACGCCTTGACGGCAGCGCGAGCGCGAGGTGCTGATGATGCTGGCGCACGGTAAGAGCAACGCCGAGCTGGCCGCCGAGCTGTTCGTCACCGAGGGCACGATCAAAACGCACGTCTCCAGCCTGCTCGCCAAGCTCGGGCTCCGTGACCGAGTTCAGGCCGTCGTCCTCGCGTACGAGAGCGGGCTGGTCACGCCCGGCGCGTAGACGCGCCTCTGTCCTTCGACAGAGACGCGAGCGGCAAAGATCTGCGCTGAGGAGGAGCGCAGACGCGCCCTGCGGGCGATGACAGGCGCAGCCGACGATCCCAGACTGATCCCCAGGCAACTTGCACCAACCTGAGGAGCAGTGATGACCGCACTACACGCCGTACTGAAGAAGTTCCGCGCGCCCGGAAAGGCGAAGAGCCCAGGCCCGACTGCCGTCGAGATCAGCGATCTCTCCAGTAACGGCAAGAAGACCGTCGCAAAACGCTTCGGGGGAGGCCGGATCACGGGCCTGGCGCTGATCGCCGTCCTCACGCTCGCGCTCGGCTACCTCCACTTCGCCGGCGGTTCTACGGCCGTCTCCGTGCCTGCCGGCGCGCATGCAGGCCAGCTGACGACGCTCAAGAGCTGTACCTACAACACCGAAAAGGGCGCCTACGCCGCGGACTTGCGGGACGCTCGTCGTGCCCGAGAACCGCCATGATCCGAACTCGCGCCTGATCGCGCTTCCGGTCATAGTGATTCGTGCCCATTCGGCCCATCCGGGCGTCCCGATCTTCCGCCTGCAAGGCGGCCCCGGCATCACCAACATGGTGTTCCCGGACGCGAGCCGCTTCACCGCCAACCACGACGTCGTGCTCGTCGGCTACCGCGGCGTCGACGGCATCCGTCCGGCTCGACTGCCCGGAGGTCGAGCTCGGCAATGGAGCACTCGAGCTGACCTCCTCAGCCAGCAGTCCTACCGCGCCGTCGCCGCGGCGTACCGGTCGTGCGCCGACCGGCTCCGCAGCGATGGTGTCGATCTCGCCGGCTATTCGATCCCCGAAGAAGTCGACGACCTCGAGGCGGCCCGCCGCGCCCTCGGCTACCACCAGATCGACCTGGTGAGCGAAAGCGCGGGCACCCGGGTCGCGATGATCTATGCCTGGCGCTACCCGAAGAGCATCCATCGCTCGGTGATGATCGGCGTCAATCCACCCGGCAACTTCCTCTGGAACGCAAAGACGACCGACGAGCAGATCCAGCGCTATTCCGCGCTCTGCGCCCAGGCGACGAGCTGTCGTAGCCGGACGCCGGATCTCGCCGCGTCGCTGAAGTCCGCGGTCGCTCACGTTCCCAGTCACTGGCTGGGCCTGCCGATCGAGAAGGGCGACTTCCAAGCCGCCGCGTTCTTCGGCCTGATCAACGAGACCTCCGCCGGCGGCAACTCGATCGCCTCGCCACTGACGATCAACTCACTCCTCTCCGCCGACAAGGGCGACGCAAGCGGTGCGTGGTTTTTGTCGGTGATGGCACGGCTCACCTTTCCGAGCGCGTTCGTCTGGGGCGACCTGGCGGCGATCGGCCGCAGCGACGCCACCTACGCGAAGCACTTCTACGCGTCGGGAGCAAACCGTGGATCGCTGATCAGTGCTGCCGGCAACAACCTGATCTGGGCCGGCGGCCGCCTCCTCGACGCCTGGCCGGCGAACCCGGACGAGAACGAGTACACCCACGTGCAAAACTCAAACGTTCCGACGTTGCTGATCGGCGGCAACCTCGACTTCGCAACGCCGCCCGAGAATGCGACCCGCGAGCTCCTGCCTCACCTCGCGAACGGGCGTGAGGTCGTGCTCTCGAACCTCGGCCACTCCGACGACTTCTGGCCCTACGAACCGGCAGCCGGCACCCGTCTGATCAACACCTACCTCGACACCGGCAAGGTCGACACGTCCCTCTACACCCACAACAAGGTCGACTTCAGCCCAAGCTCCAGCCAAGGCGCCTACGCCGAAGACGGCCTCGGCGCGATGATGGGCCTCGGACTCCTCATGATCCTGTCACTGCTACTGATGTGGCGCCGGGCGCACAAGCGCGGCGGCTTCGGGCGCAAGGCGAGCGCGATGCTGCGCTCCGTCTACCTGCTGGTGCTCGGCCTCGGCGGATGGTTCATCGGCCTGATCATCGTGCTGGTGGCTTTGCCGACAGTGCCCCTCAACAGCGAACTCATGGCTGTTCTCTCCATCGGCACGCCGATCGGCCTCGGCACCTACTGGGCCTGGGTCAACCGCGACCGGCCGGCCAGGGCCACGAGGATCGGCATCTGGGTCGCGCTGACGGGCGCCCTCATCGGCGCGCTGCTGGGATTCAACGCAACAGCCGGGATCATGGCGGTCATCACCACGATCGTCGGAGCAGGTTGCGGTGCGAACCTCGGCCTGATCGCCCTCGACGTCGCACGAATCGGCGAGCCGGTCGAGACCGCTCCGGGCGGGCCGCCGAAGACCGTTCCGCCCATCGCCATTCCAGCGTTCCGGCACTGACCGGTCGATCCGTTCCCGCGGAGCGTGTGGCGGTGTGAAGACGCCGCCACACAAACGCCGCGAGCGGCAATCCCCGCGCCAAAACAAAAGCACGTCTCGACCCCTCGTATCCCGAGAGACGTGCAATCGCCGAAAGGTAGGGAACGTCGACCCCGATTTGCCGTTGCGGAATGGTTGTCTGGGGTTGCGGTCCGCGACCGCTTCAGGCGACGGTGATGCCTTCGCGCTTGGCGGCTCTCAGGATCTTCTGGTCGAAGGACGCGAGCGTGGATCCGGTGTGTTTCGCGGTGGCCAGGCAGTAACCGTCGGGGAGGCTGACGGGGTGGCGGTGCCGGAGTCGTGCGGCCTCGACGGCGATCGCCTCGTTCGGCTGGTGGACCGTCACAGCGAGGGCGGCGATCGCGCGCCTTGCCGTTGCGAGCCTCTCAGCGTTCGCTGAGGGGGCGATCAGTACCTCGGTGAGATTGACCGCGCTGATCGCCACGGCGTCTTGGTCGTGATGCCAGCGGGTGAACAGCGCCCTTGCGCTGTTGTGGTGCGCGTCGTGCTGGTCGAGCGCGCCGATCAGCACGTCCGCGTCGAGCAGCAGTTTCATCGTCGCTCGTCTTCGGCGTCCAGGCGGGCGAGGTAATCGGCCGGGTAGGTTCCGGTGAGCGCTCCGAACGCCTCCTGGAAGGTGCCGGTCGAGCGGCGGATGCGCAGCTCGCCGTCGCCGCTTGGTTCGATCGTGACCTGTTCGCCGGCGTGGAGTCCGACCTCTTGCAGAGCGGCGACCGGGATCGTGATCTGGTTCTTGGTGGAGATGCGCGTCTATGCCTTTACTATACCAGTAAAGGCTCACCCCGGTTGGTTCAACGGATACTGCTTCGTTGCCGCAACGAGCCTTTGACCGCCGCGGAATCCGTAAGCGTGGGCACGACCCCAGCTGACGGCTTCAGCGTGGCCGCTGGAGCGGATACTTGGCGCATGAGGAACTCTCGGTCGGTCGGCAGGTGGCTGATCAGCACGCTGCGAGCGCCGGTGGTTCCGTATGGCTGGAACCGTCGGATGGCTGCTTGGTCGACGCTTCGTGAGGCTGACTCACCGCGGGAGGCGCTCTGGACGCGGTCTACCGGACGATGTGGGAGGTCATCGGCGAGGACCGCGACCGACACGTGCTCTTCGTGATGGTCGTCTTGGGCCGCAGCGCCCAGTGGTATCGCAGCGTGGTTGCTGGCGGTGCCGTCGAGATCGCGATCGGACGCGAGCGGTTCAGGCCTGCCTATCGTGAGCTTGAGTCTGTGGAGGCTACCGCAGGCCTCGGGAACTACGAACAACGCAACCGCGCAGCGACCCCAGGCGTGCGCGTGGTGTTGAGCCGCCTGGTCAGCTGGCATTGCGACGGGAGCGTTCCCCGCGCGGCAGCGACTGGTGAGCGAGCGGCCGATCCACGCGCTACGACCGGCACCGTGAGCGCTCTGAGCGCCGAACTTGCTCTCGGCCGCCGCGCCGTCCGCGACAAACGCGGCAGGTGGTCAATGCGCGACATCCACATGCTCCGGACCACGCGGCTAGGCTAGACAGACCGGGGTGCGACCCGATCTCGTCCAGCGCGGCACGAAGATCCTTCCGAGAGCTGATCCCAAGCTTCCCGAAAACCTTGCCCAGATGCCATTCCACAGTACGTGGGCTGAGGAAAAGCTGAGCTCCGCATTCTCCGGATTCGTCTGACCGTCGGCCGCCAGGCGAGCCACCTGCGCCTCCTGGGGGGTCAGCTCATCAAGAGTCTCGACGATCCGCTTGCGAACCGTCTCACCGGTTGCCTGCAGCTCGCGCCGCGCCCGCTCAGCGAATCCGTCTGCACCCATGTCGGCGAGCATCGTGTGCGCGAGCCGGAGGTGCTCTCGGGCATCCACCCGTCGGTGTTCGCGGCGCAACCACTCGCCGTAGACGAGATAGGTTCGCGCGAGCCGTTCCGAGCGACGGGTATGTATGCGAGAGAGCCGGTCGATTGCTTCCTTATAGAGGCGCTCTGCTGTTGCTCCCTCTGCGAGAAAAGCCGCAACGCGCGCGTTGGCACCCAGTGCGAGGTCTGTTCCAGTGGCCTGCGCACGTTCGGCCAGCTGGGCGGCGGGGGCCGTCGCACGATCGGGGTGGCCGCTGCGCACAGCTGCCTCGACGAGTTCTGTTAGCACCCAGATCGACTGCCCAAGCCCGCGAGGTTCCTCCGCCGCCCGTTCGGCCGCAACCAGCGCCTCCTCGTAGCGGCCCAGCCCGTTGTATCGCTGTGCGTTGCCCCATTCGTTGGCGACAACCCAGAGCCCCTCGCCACGCCGTAGCACTTCCTGCTGCTCTGCTTCGATCAGTGCCACTGCCTCAGCGTCGCGTCCACGCCAGTTCGCCAGCATGATCGCCGTCCGTTGCGCAAGCGGTGTGCCAGTGGCCTCCACTACGGCGTCAGCCTCAGCAGCCAATGACAGCGCGACCCCAAATCGACCCGCGACCAGCTCGGCGTCCATGCGGTCAGTCAGCGCCACTGGCAGATGTGAGAACGCGCCGGTACGGCGTGCTAGTTCAACGTGTCTTGCCGTCAGCTCATCCCATGCCTGATCGTCTGCCAGTCCGCGCGCTACTCGGCCGGCGAGCCAGAGCCAGCGGAGCTCCTCTTCCTCTGCAAGCGCCTCGTCTCGGAAGGCACGAAGCGCCGCTTTCAAGGCTGGCGCAGCCGCCACATAACCCTGGCACGTCAGGGTCGCCAACGCGTCGAGCAGCAGGTCGCACGAGCGCGTCGAAGGCTCCCAGTCTGCTGCCAGCACGGCTGTTGCAACCTCGCGTGTGTCGCCGCCATGGACGAGCCGGTCAGCGGAGAGCGCTGCGGCGAACGCCTCAAGATAGGTCTCACGAGCCAGTCTCGGGTCGAGCTGCTCTAGTCGCTTGGCCGCCTTCAGCAGCAGCGGTGGCGCCTCGCGTCCTCGCGTCATCTCGAACGTTGCCTGGGCGTGCAGCAACTTAGCACGGGCTTGGTCGAGCTCATCGAGAGGTCCTGTTTGTGCGACCGCCAACAGCCGCAACGCGGCTTCGTTGGCTCCGGCTTGGTGCTTGCTGCGCGCAGCCAACAGGGCACGCTGCGCCCGGCGCTTGTCGTCGGGCGTCAGCTCAACAGCGCGCTCGTGAAACGCTGCCTCTGCTGCCAGGCCGCCGCGGGAGCGCGCCCGGGCTGCGGAGCGCTCGAGTTCAGCGGCGACGTCTTCGTCCAGTGCCGCCGTGGCATGCGCGAAATGCCAGGCGCGCCGATCTGGATCGAGCTCCGCGTCGGTCGCCTCGGCAAGTGCACGGTGGACGCGGTATCGCTCCTCCGGGGCGGCTGCGGCCTTGACTGCCGATCGGATCAGCGGATGCCCGAATCGCACCTGTACCCCGAACTCGATCAGCCCCGCGCCGACAGCCGCCTCAGCAGCGTCGCGCTCGATGCCGAGCTTCGCCGCAGCTCGCCAGACAAGCATCGGATCGCCGACGCCGTCGGCGGCGGCGATCAGCAGCAGCAGCCTCGTCGAGCCTGGCAACGCAGTCAGTCTCTCTGTGAAGCTCCGTTCGATCCGCCCCGCCAATGGTTGGGTGTCGGCGAGACCGAACCCGCCCGCGAGCTCAAGCACGGTCGGGCTCAACCGCGGCAGCTAAGCAGCGCCAAGGGATTGCCGCGAGCCTCAGCGACGATTCTGTTGCGGACGCGCTCGTCGAGGGGTCCGGCTACAACCGTCTGCAGTAGATCCAACGCATCACGGTCCGAGAGGCCCTTGACTGCGAGCTCGGGTAAACCGGCAAACTCGCGTTCGCCGTTGGACTCCCGTACGGCAAACACCAGCCCGACTGACTCGGCATCCAGTCGGCGCGCCACGAACGCAAATGCCTGCGCTGATGCATCATCAAGCCACTGTGCGTCATCGATGATGCACAGGAGCGGACGCTCCTCGGCAAGGATCGATAGAAGACTCAAGCTGGCCAGGCCGACCATGAAACGGTCGGGTGCGTCACCGTCATGAAGACCAAAGGCCGCACCGAGGGCATGACGTTGTGGGCCTGGTAGTCGCTCCAAGCGATCGAGAAACGGCGCACAGAGCTGCTGTAGTCCAGCGTACGCGAGCTCAATCTCTGCCTCGACTCCGGACGCCTGGGCGATGTCGCAGCCGGACGCTCGCTGCGCCAAATAGCTCAGCAGAGCACTCTTGCCAACACCGGCCTCTCCGCGCAGAACGAGAGTGCGGCTGGGTCCAACATGCAAGCTGGCCAGCAGCTGATCCAGGGCGGCGCACTCGCTGACGCGACCGAGAAGACGGGGCGCGGAAACAGGGGCCACCGTTGCCATGGTGGCAGGGTACGGGACCGCCGTGGATATGTGCACAGTCTCGGCCGGGCTGGAGTCGAGACCTGAAACCCGGGACCCCCGGAGCCGCGTGTCCGGGGCCTCCCCCGGGCGCGAACGGGAGCCGTAGAGAGCAGGCTCTCCGGCATTGATCATCCGAAGACCAAGCGAGGTCTTCCCGAACACCGTCAGGAGACTGACATGAGTGCTGATTTGAAGCTTGAGGTCCAGGTCATTCCCGTGTCCGATATCGATCGGGCGAAGGCCTTCTACGAGAAGCTGGGTTGGCGCCTGGATGAGGATGTCGCGCCGATGGACGCACTGCGGGTCGTGCAGTTCACTCCGCCGGGGTCAGGGACGTCGGTGGCGTTCGGTAAGGGCATCATCACATCTGAGCCTGGTTCTGCTGAGGCTACACTCACGGTTTCTGATATTAAGGCGGCCCATTCGGAGTATGCGGGTCGCGGGATCGAGGTCAGCGATCTCTGGCATGGCCCCCCGTTCCCGGTTGAGGCCCGCGCACCCGGGGTTGACCCTGAGCACTCAAGCTACGGATCGTTCTTCTCCTTCACCGATCCTGACGGCAACCTCTGGCTCGTCCAAGAGGTCACGACCCGACGCCCAGGCCGCATGAACCCGGCCGAGACCGGCTATGTGTCTGCCGCTGACCTCGAGGCCGCGCTGCGCCGCGCGCAGGCCGCCCATCACGAACACGAGAAGAACAGCGGTGGCGGGCACCTGCTGCACCGCTCCCATGACGAGGGGTGGCCAGCATGGTATGCCGCGTACATGGCAGCCGAACAAGCCGGCACCGAACTGCCGTCCTAGCAGCCGAAGATCGTACTGCGCTCTGGCCGCCACGCTTCGGCAGCCAGAGCGCAGCTGCCGCCTGGCGCGGACTCGCAGGTCCGGGTCGGTGCAGCGCGACCCGCGTCGGCTGTTAGGCGATGCCTATGAGTATGAGCCGATAGGTCGTGGACAACAGCTGGAGTGGGGCGGACGATCGGCGTATGAGTTTGACCGCCGATCCAGCCGCCAACCGCAGCGCTGCACTGGGTTTAGCCGCGATTTGCCTGGGGTTTTTGATGATCACCCTGGACGCAACGATCGTCAACGTTGCATTGGGTCCGATCGGACGCGAGTTCGGCGGCTCAGTCTCGACCGCCCAGTGGGTGATCAACGGCTACACACTCTCCTTTGCAGCTTTACTGCTCGTCGCTGGTGCGCTCGCCGACCGCTTCGGCGTCCGGGCCGGCTTCTTAGCCGGGCTCGCAGTGTTCGGCGCCGGCAGTGCGGCGTGCGTGTTTGCGCAGTCATTGGCGGTCCTGATCGCAGCCCGAGTTCTACAAGGCGCAGGCGCCGCAGCCCTGTTGCCATGCTCCCTCGCGCTGATCACACACACCACGCCTGACCCGACAGCCCGCCGTCAGGCCCTGGCCGTCTGGGGCGGCGCGTCAGGCATCGGCCTCGCCGCCGGACCTATTCTCGGCGGCGTGCTCAGCGCCGCGTTCGGCTGGAGATCCATCTTCCTGGTAAACGTCCCGATCGCGCTCGCCGCGGCGAGCCTCTTGATGCGCCATGTCCAGGAGACGAGGCGACATCGCCATCATCTCGACGTTCCAGGCCAGGTCCTCGCGAGCGCCGGCCTGGGGATGCTGACGGCAGGGTTCATCCTGTCGGGGAGTCACGGCTGGGCAGACACGACCACGATCGCGCTGCTCGCCGCGGGCACACTCAGTACGGGAGCGTTCGTGGCAGTCGAACGCCTGGTTGACCATCCGATGGTCGACCCAGCACTCTTCGATGACTATCGATTTGCGCTCGCCGTCGCGTTTGGGGCGATTTTCAACTTCGGGCTCTACGGCGCCATCTTCTGCCTCGCGATCGACCTTCACCAGGCGCACGGTCTCGATCCGCTGCATACCGGACTGGCGCTGTTCCCGATGGCGGTCACAACTGGCGTCATGGCGTTCCTCAGCGGCCGGCTGATCGACCGCGTTGGTGAATGGACAGCGATCGTCATCGGCCTATCGGCAGGAGCCGGCGGCGCCGTGCTATTGGCGCTCGCTCCCAGCGACCGCGTTACGACACTGATCCCGTCGAGCCTGATGCTCGGACTCACAGCACTCGCGATGCCAGCTATGACCGCACTGGCGATGAGCCATGCCCCCCGCGAGCGGATCGGACTCGCCTCCGGGGTCTTCAACGCAGGCCGTCAGACTGGTGGCGCCCTCGGGGTTGCGGTCCTTGGCGCGCTTCTCACCAGCGGCGGGCACATCGCACTACAAACGGCATTTGCTGCGACTGCCGGCGCCTACATCGTTGGCATCGCCCTGGCAGTAAGCGGAGCGATCCGCTCCAGTGCAGCACGAATCGCTCGATGACACCCCCGCGCACTCATGGCATCGTATGGCTAGTTCGGCGTCAGGACGCCGCGGTGGGGATCCCGCGCTGGAAGCCACGCTGTCTGGCCTGCCGCTAGGGGTTCGGAAGCGAGACCTAGTCTGCTGGCGGCCTCGCGGAGTGCCAGCACTGCCGAGCGGTCATCTCCGGTGCGGGTGACAAGTGACCAGCACCAGATCGGTGTCGGGCCGCTCAGGGCTCGGAGTCGGAGCCCCGGCGGCAAAGAACTAGGCTGGCGCTTGGGGGATTGGAGCACCGGCGTGTCCAGTCGGCGGCAGTGATCGTGGAAGCCACGGCCAGCAATCCCGCCATCATCAATCTCGACGACCCTGGCGCCCGCGCCCGCAGCGAACTCACGGGCGAAGCGATTCCATGCATCCCAAGACGTGAGGTCGGCATCCACGAGGACTCGCAGGGCACTGCCACTGACCAGCCCGCTCCTAAAGCCCGCCGGTACCACGGCATCGAGTGCCTCGACCCGCAAGAGATTCAGCGCCAGGCGCTCGTCGGCTACAGGAACCCAAGCGATCGCGGCATCGAGCCCACCGTCTAGCACCCGGGCTATCTGAACGTGACTCGGCATCACCCACTCGTCCAAGCGAAGATCCGAGCTGACCGAGGCGACCAGTTGGTCAGGTAGCCAGCTCACATATCCAAGCCGCAATGGCCCCGACGCGCCCCGCAGCCGACGCTCGGCGTTCGCCGCAAGGGCGAGAATTTCGCGGGCGTCAGCCAGCAACAGCTTGCCCGCCTCGGTCAGCTCAACGTGCCGTCGGTCACGCACGAATAGTGGAGTTCCGAGGCTGGCCTCGAGGGACTTAATCTGCTGCGACAGCGACGGTGTGGTGATATGCAAGCGTTCTGCGGCGCGCGCGAAGTGCAGTTCCTCGGCAACCGCCACGAAGTACCTCAGATGCCGGAGTTCCACGCTTGGAAGATTACGCGCGTCCGGCGGGGTGTACTCAGCATTCTCGGAGCGCTGAACGGAATGCTTACGGCCGGGTAATTGTTGGTTTGTTCGGGTCCCCCGGGGGTCTGGTCCGGGGGTGGGGTCCGGGGGTCTTTACGGGCGCGAGGATGGCGGTAACGGAGGACTCTGGTTGGCACCCTGTGGACCCCTTTAGAGAAGGAGATTGTGGTGCCTCGGATTGCTGTTGGAACTGAGAATGGCGCGGCGATTGAGCTGCACTATGAGGATCATGGAAGCGGCCGGCCGGTCGTGTTGATCCATGGATATCCGTTGAACGGGAACTCGTGGGAGCGTCAAGAGCGCGTGCTACTCGGCGCCGGCTACCGGTGCGTGAGCTATGACCGGCGTGGGTTTGGTCGCTCAAGCCAGCCGACGGTCGGCTACGACTACAACACGTTCGCCGCTGATCTAAACGCGCTACTTGAGCATCTTGATCTTCGGGACGTGGTGCTGTGCGGGTTCTCGATGGGAACCGGAGAGATCACCAGGTATCTCGCGAACTACGGATCCGCCCGGGTTCGTAAAGCGGTGCTGATCGGCGCTTTGCAACCGTTCATGCTAAAGACCGACGACAACTCTGAGGGTGTTGACGGCAGCGTGTTCGAGGGCATCAAGGCCGAGGTTGTCGCCGATCGCTACGCGTTCTTCAAAGGATTCCTTGACAACTTCAACAACGTTGATGTGCTCGGCACAGAACGGATCAGCGAGCAGGCATGGGAGGCCAGTTTCAACGTCGCCGCAGGGTCATCACCGTTCGCATCACTGGTGTGCGTCGACACCTGGACCACAGACTTTCGAGCGGACCTGCCAAAGATCGACGTGCCGACCCTGGTCATCCACGGCACCGATGATCGAATCCTCCCATTCGCAGTCACCGCGGGGCGCCTGAACGGACTGATCGCGAACGTCAAGGTCCTTCCGATCGACGGCGGACCACACAACGTCCCCTGGACACACGCTGACCAGGTCAACGACGCACTCATCAACTTCATCGCATAACCAACCAACCATGAACGCCAGAGTAAACGGCCGGCTGATCGACGATTTGCTCGGCTCCTACATCGACTGGCGCAAGCGAAGCCTTCGGGCTGAGACGGCCTATCACCGCTGGTCGCTGGCAGAGCCGAGTGAGTCCACCGTGCGCTTCGTCGACTACTCGGCCGCAGTCGACGACGAGGAGGCGAGCGCGAATCGCTACGCCGAGCTCGTGCACCAAGTCTCGAGGGCCAAGTCATCTGCCGGCGAAGCCATGTCCATGGTCAATCCGTCCGGGTCAACGCTGACCTGAGAGCACTAAAAACGTGGGCATTTGCGTGCCCACCAAGCACCTAGTCTAGGAGAACACGTGGAGTTCCTGGTTGAGTTTGATGTCCAGATTCCAGATACGGCCGCGAGAGCCGAGATTGAAGAACGAAACCGCGCCGAGGCTGCCGGCGCCACCAAGCTCGTCGAAGACGGTCACCTCGTTCGGCTCTGGAAGCCACCGGTGGAGCCGGGGGAGACAAAGGCGCTCGGGCTCTACCGCGCTGGGAGCCTGGAGCAGCTAACGGCTCTTCTTGAGGCTCTGCCGCTATACGACTGGATGCGCGTCACCATCACACAGCTCGAGCAACACCCCAACGACCCAACGCCGCTCGAGCACACCACCGAGCCCTCCGGAGTACACGGATGACTACCGCCGATCTGCCCGAGCCCGGCCTGAGGCTCGTCTACCGGCTCGTGGCCACCCTGGGCAAGCCACTGGATCTCGGCGATGGCCCTCAGGGCTACCGTCGCATAGCCCCTCTACGCGGCGGCACGTTTGCCGGACCCGAGTTACGCGGAGAGTTGCTTCCCGGTGCCTCAGCCGACTGGCAGACCGTGCTGCCGGATGGGACCACGCTCGGCGACATTCGCTACACGCTGCGCACCGAAGCTGGCGCGCTCCTCGACGTCAGGTGCACTGGCGTGAGGCACGGAAGCGTCGAGGTACTCGCGCGGCTCGGACGAGGCGAGAACGTTGATCCGCGCGAATATACGTTCCGGACCTCGACGAGGATCGAGACCGGTGCTCAGGAGCTCGCCTGGCTCAATAAGGGGGTATTCATCAGCGTCGGTGCACGCCAGCCGGATGCGGTGGTCTACGACACATACCTCGTCGAATGACGTGCTCGCCCACGGCAACGTCGCCATGGGGACAGTTCCGCGCTAGCGCACCCTGCAGGGCGAAGGCTAGCCTTCCGGCTGGGAGGAGCTGTAGGAGGAGCGGCTTGCAACCAGTACCCACCTGCTCGAAAGAGCGTTGTGCCGGCGTTGCGTGGCTCGCTTGGTGGGCGATCCTCTTCCTGCCGGTTCTGTTCTCAGCCGGCATGTCGCTGCTCGACTCGATCGATGGCTCGTTCATGAACTCCGCGTACGGCTGGGCTTTCTGATCGTCGGCTTGTTCATCTTCAGCTGGGTGGTCGCCCTCGTGATCTCGCGCCTCGGCCAGATCGAAGATCGCTGGAGCTCCCACACGGGTGACAGCCGTGTGGGAGCTGAGCTAACCCACGCGCCCCGCGTGGGCTGACCTAAATCGCGGGCCGGGACTGCACCACTACAACCCTTGAGAGGACACGGACTAGTAGCAATGACAACAGACGCAAACACACAGAAGGTCGCTTTGATCACAGGCGGTTCGCAGGGAATCGGTGCCGGCCTGGTGGGCGCCTATCGCCAGCTTGGCTACAGCGTCGTGGCAACGTCCAGATCGATCACGCCCTCTGACGACGCTGGCGTTGCCACAGTCGCTGGTGACATCGCTGATCCACGGACCACCGATACGGCGGTCGAGGTCGCGCTCGAGCGGTTCGGCCGGATCGACACGCTCATCAATAACGCGGGCATATTCATTGCCAAGCCGTTCACCGACTACACCGAGCAGGACTACAACAGCGTCCTTGCCACCAACCTTCGTGGCTTCTTCAACATCACCCAGCGTGCCGTCCCGCACCTGCTGGACTCACAAGACGGGCACATCGTGACGATCACGACAACGCTGGTCGAATACGCGGACTCAAGAGTCCCGTCGGTGCTCGCGTCACTAACAAAGGGGGGGCTCGCCGCCGCGACCAGGTCATTGGCGATCGAATACGCCACCTGCGGCCTGCGCGTGAATGCGGTGGCGCCCGGAATTACGCGAACCCCGCTGCATGATCCCTCAACCTACGATGCGGTCTCCACGCTTCAGCCCAATCAGAAGATGAGCGAGATCACAGACATCGTCGATGCCGTCATGTACCTCGAGGGCGCTCCGCACGTAACCGGGGAGACCCTGCATGTCGATGGCGGCCAGATCGCCGGTCGCTAGGTTCGGGTGCACCCAATGAATACCGCACACAGTAACCAGGTCGAGGCCGGTGAGATCAGCTTCGTACTGGACAAGTGGAAGAGTGGGATCGCCAATCGCGATCTGAACGCCATCGCCGAGGTGTTCACACCGGGCGCGCTGTTCCAAGGGATGAGACCGACTTTCACCATCGGCCAAGATGGAGTGAAGGAGTACTACGGGGCTCAGACCCCGGGGTTGAGTGTCGAGTACGAAATCTTGTACCTGCGACCTGTGAATGACGATGCTGTCGTTGCGTACATCGGAGCAACGTTCCATCGCGGGGACGGAGGGATTCTTCGGACCCGGATCACAACAGTCCTCCGCCGCGCCAAGGAAGGATGGCTTATCGACCATTACCACGTGTCAGCGCTCCAATGATCAGCCATCGCCACTAGCCCGGATTCGCCGGTAGGGGTGTTGCCGTAGGCGCCTGGGAACGTCCTCCCGGGCCGTGAGAATCGGGATTGCGAGGTCTCGGAATCACGATCCAGGAGGACACCCAGTTGGTGAAGCCAAAGGCTTGCCCGGGAACGGTAATTGTCAGCGCGGACGGCGCCGGGCTCGTGTCGCATGCGGGGACGGTGCTGCTCGCGGAGGTGGCCGACCGGACCGGCCTGACCGCCGGGCTGTCGGCGGCGCTGGCGGGGACTCGGGAGCGGCGCTCCGTGCACGCGCCTGGCAGGGTGCTGCGGGATGTGTCGGTGATGCTCGCTGACGGCGGGGACTGCGTTACCGATCTGGAAGGGCTGCGTGGCCAGGAGCGTCTTTTCGGGCCGGTCGCGTCGGAGACGACTACGCATCGGACGTTGAAAGCGATCGACGAAACGGTGCTGGCCGCGGTGCGTGGCGCGCGAGCTGCGGCGCGCGCGCGGGCATGGGACGCGGGTGCCCGGCCGGACACGATGACGCTGGACATCGACGCGACCTTGCTGACTGCGCACTCCGAGAAGGACCGGGCGGCCGGGAACTACAAGCACGGCTTCGGGTTTCATCCGATCGGCTGCTGGCTGGCCGAGACCGGCGAACCTCTCGCCGCGGTCCTGCGGCCGGGGAACGCCGGGTCGAACACTGCCGAGGACCACTTCCAGGTCCTGTCGCTGGCGCTGGCTCAGTTGCCGGCCGAGGATCTTGACCGAGAGATGCTCGTCCGGACCGATGTCGGCGGTTGCACGCACGCGTTCGCTGCCGACTGCCGGGACGCTGGGATCCGCTTCTCGATCGGCCACCCCGTCGATCCGGTCGGTCAGCTCGCTGACCCATGCCCGTCCCGGGTCTCGCTGTCGCTGTCGATCGCCTGCTGGATCACGTAAACAGTGACTGCTTCCGATCCCCGACAGGCATCCTCGAAGGCCCACCGGCGAGCCTGCTCGGGACGCTCTTTGCAATGACGCGTTTGTCAGCTCGAGCTAGACGTGGATCACGCGAACTGCGGAGAACGCGCTGAAGTCGGTGTCCTGGGTTAGCACAGCCGCGCCGTGGCGAAGTGCTGTTGCCGCGATCCAGGCATCGTGGCGGCGGATCTCGCGGCCGGCACGGAGTTCCTCGTCGGCGATCCGTGCGAAGCACGACGCCGTTTCGTCATCGATCGGGAGGAGGGGGTAGTCGGCCCGCACGCGCGAGAGCGTGCGGAGCCTGACCGCGCGGGCGGTCGGATCCTCAGCACGCAGGACGCCGAGCTCGAGTTCTGCTGCGGTGATCACGGACACGGCGATCTCATCCGGCAGCTCGCCGAGCTGACGGCCGGTCTCTCTCGCGATGAAGACCGATGTGTCCGCGATCGCGCGGCTCATTATGCGTCAAGCATCGAGCCGCGAACGTCGGCCAGGTCGGCCAGGAGGCCCGGGTCGGCGCCGGATCCCGCGACGAGGGTGCGAAGAGTCATCGCTGGCACCCACGGACTGCGGGTCGTGGTATGCGGGACGATGTCAGCGACGGGGAGCCGGTTCACGGTCAGCGACAGGCGCTCGCCGGACCGGACCGCCGCCACGACCTCGGCGGTGTGGTTGCGTAAGTCTCTGACCGAGATCTCTCGAGCCATCACCAAAGCGTAGCAGTCAGTGCTACGAGATGCTACGGATGCACGATTATGTGAATCAACCAGGGGCTACCCATGTGCCATAATCTATCTATTACGCACTTTTAGCACGTAACTTTGCGACCGGCTGGTCCGAGGGCTAGCGCGTGACTGCACTAGCGCCGAGTTTGGTGCTCGAGGCCATCCGTGAGATGTCGGCTCAGGAGCGGTGCGAGTTGCGCGAGTTGCTGACGGCTGCCATGCCTGTTCAGCGAGACGAGACGACACTTCTGACGGTTCAAGCAGCAGCCCTATATGCCGCTTGCCATGTCGAGACGATCCGCCGCGCGATCCGCTCGCGCGCTCTGCGCGCCTCGCAGGTAGGGCCGACATGGCGAGTCGCGGAGTCGGATCTCAAAGCCTGGATGAGTGTCCCACCTGCGACTTCCTCGACAAACGGCTCCAACAGACCGCGCCAAGAGCACAGACGTCCGGCACCTGAGTCCGTGGAAGCGGCCTTCGCCGCCGCCCGGAGGAGGTCGGCGCGGGCCTAACCCGCGAGTGGCTGTCCATGGGCAGGTATCGTGCGTGCATGACCGCGCGACGGAGGACCAGTTGAGCGTCCAGAGGAGACATTGGACGGACGCCAACGGCAAACGTCGGCAGGCCTGGCGAGTCCGATGGCAGGACGGAGACCGCTGGCGCTCAAAGACCTTCGCCAGGAAGGCGGACGCAGACTCCTACGACGCCGAACTGGTGAGCCGCCGCCGCCTCGGCCAGATCGCGCAGCTCGATGCCGGCACCGAGACGCTGAACGAATACATGGCCGATACGTGGATCCCAACACACTGGTCGGTCCTGGGGGAGAAGACGCGCCGCGGTTACAAGTCGCTTTACGCGGTTCACCTGGAGCCGACCTTCGGACCCTTGCCACTGCGCGAGCTCTCGCCAGAGCTGATCGGCCGCTGGCAGGCTGACCACCTGAAAGGTGGCGCCGGAACGGCGAGTACACAGAAGGCGCTCACGCTGCTCGGAAACATTCTGCAACGCGCCGCCGAGGGCGGCCGGATCCCGACCAACCCGGCACGGCTTGTACGCAAGGCAAAGGTCCCAAAGTCACCCGAGATCACGCCATTGGCGCCGAGCGCTGTTGAGGCGATCCGTCGGGCGATGCTCGATCCGGCACCGGTGACGGTGGCCGCCGCGGCCGAGGGCAAGCGACCGCGCAGAGCCCACCAGCAGCCGGCACCTGGATCGCCGCAGAGTCGCATTCGCGACGCGACCCTCGTTTCAGTGCTCGCGTATGCCGGCCTGCGACCGGGGGAGGCGCTGCGGCTGATGTGGGGCGACGTGAGGGAGGCGACACTGCTCGTCGAGGCCCCAAAGACAAACACCGCTCGCACCGTGCGGCTGCTGGAGCCGCTTGCCAATGATCTGAGAGAGTGGCAACGCGAATCCGGACGGCCGCACGCAAACGCGGCGGTCTTCCCGGAGCTCGACCTCGACAACTGGCGATCAAGACGCTGGGACCGAGCGGTCCTTGCCGCGGGGTTCAAGGGCGCAACGCCGTACACCCTGCGCCACAGCTTCGCCTCCCTACTGCTGCACGAGGGCCGCTCGGTGATCTATGTGGCGCGCCAACTCGGCCACGGTGCCGCGCTGACTCTGGGCACCTACGGGCACGTCATCGACGAGCTCGAGGACCAGGAAAACGTCAGCGCAGAGGCCGCAATTGAGGCCGCGCGCTGCATCCTCGGCTGCCCATGAGCTGCCCATAGCCTCGGATCTGTGGCCCGTCTGAGCGTCTCCGAGAAAGAGAAAACCCTCCATTTGGAGGGTTGTCGCTGAAAGCGAACGACGGGCTTCGAACCCGCGACCTTCGGCTTGGGAAGCCGACGCTCTACCAACTGAGCTACGTTCGCGCCGGAGCGATTCTAGCCCGGGACGAGGGCCCTGACCGCTGCTGCGGGGTGCGGGAGGTAGCGGTCAGGCACCGGTCCCGGAGATCGGACCGCCGAATCTCCGGGACCTCAATCGCTGTGTCTCAGTGGTTGGGATAGCCGAGCACGTCGCTGGTCGCGATCTCGGATGCGTACAGCTGGGCTTCGCTCTGAATGAGTCCGCTCGGGAGTTCGGCAAAGCCCACCTTGGAGCTCTGGATGGCGGCCTGCCCGCCGGTTGGCTTGGTGACCCAGTTGAGATAGGCGGCCACGGTGTTTCCGGTATCCGTGGAGTTCGCCGTGCTGCCGTAGAAGGTCGAGCCGGACAGGCTGCTGTCGTAGCGGTTCCACGCCGTGAGCCACGTGACCTCGGAGATCGGGTACGCGTTCACCGGGTGTCCCAGACCTCGTCGGATGCGAGTGGCCGTAGACGTCGGGATCGCTGAGGCTTCCGGCGAACCAGTCTCCGTAGCCCGATTGGTGTTCGCACCACTCGCCGACGTAGGCGTGGTGGCTCGGGTATCCGCACTCGCTGCTGATGGCGCCGCCTGTGTACAGATTTGGGACCGCCTCCAGTGAACCGCCGGAGTTGGTGGTGACCTGACCGGGCTCCGCATAGTGGCGGATGCGCGAGTGCTCCTCGTTCGACTGCAACTCGGCGAAGAGATACTGGTGCGCCGCCGAGCCGTTGTAGGTCGTGGACTGCGGTGACCCTTCAAACGGCTCGCCGGCAACCGCGTACACCGCGTCGGGCATGGTGGCGTAGCCGATCGTTCCTGGAGTCGCGAGTGTGTTCTTCACCAACGTCGCGCCGTCCGAGTTGGGCCCCAGCGGCCCGGACGGATAGCCGTTGCTGCCCGCACCGTCGTTGGCGTCTGCCGGCCAGTGCGCCTCGGCCTCACCTGAAGTCCAGTCGTCGCCAAAGGTCCGGTGGAAGTTCGGATCGCCGCTGAAGCTCAAAAACGTCTGGATCGCCCTGCGTCTCTGGGGCGCTGCCGTGCCTGACCTCAAGCTGCAACGGCTGGTAGCCGCCCGTATGGGCGCTTGCCGAACCGGTGTCGACAAATTCGGGCCGGGTCGGCTTCGGTCCCGTCTTCCCCAGGATTTCCGCGGTTGAAGTCCCGAGACCTGGTCCAGGTCTGTGCCCACCGACCTCCAGACCCCGCCCGGATGAAGCCGGCACGCATCAGCAACGCACCCCATGTGTTTGCCGGATACCCGTGGCTCGGGCCGACCTTCCCATCGAAGATGGCCTGAACCGTCGAGAAGCGGTCACCCGCCTCGTTGTTGATCAGCGGCAGCTTGGCGCCGGCGGCGAGGCTGACGTCGGCCGGGAGGCTGAACAGCAGCATGACCGGCGTCTGTGCGATCGGCACGTTGATCTCATGCGCGGGCGCTGCGGCGCTGTGCGCCGCCTGCATCTGATCCTGGCTTGGTCCCTCGTTCGCGATGAACCCGTCCAGAGCACGGTGGATGCTGGGCGTCGGCGACCGGATCCTGGGTCTGGTCGACCTTGCCCGACGACGCCACCGGGCTGCTGTTGAGACGACGGTGCCGAACTCATTCAACGCGTCCGACTCGGATGTTGGAGTGAAGGTGATCAACGGGTTGCCGGTGAGCTGATAGTTGTAGGTCGTGCCACCATCGCGCTTGGGAAGTGTGTAACCCCAGTGTTGTGTAGCTGACGGGTTGTTGCGCCAGGTCGAGATCAGGCCGGACCAATCAGAGCCGAAGCCGCTCTTTGCTCCGCCACCGTTCTCAAGCATGCTCTGATCGGCAGAACCAGAGGCGAAGACACCGGCCCCGGGGACGTTCGTTGCGGCGAATGCGGAACCCGCACTGATGGCAGCTGCTCCCAATCCGGCGGCGAGAGTAAGCGCCGCAGACCGACCGAATGAACCCGAGATCATGTTCCCCTCCGTGGGATAGCGGCGAACGTCCGTCGCCCGGTGGCGCGACCATATCGCCGTGGGGACAGGGCGCAATTATTGTGGACAGATGTCCAATCCGTGTCCGGCGGCGATCGGATGCTCAACCGTGCCCAGAACCTCGGAAAGCCCAAGCTCTGCCGCTGTCTGCCGCGTTCACGCCGGGGCCATTCGATCGTGATTGCACCCACTAGTCTCTGAGGCGATGCGCAGGTTCATGATCCCGGGGGTGATACGCTGGTCGTGGTCGCGCTGCTGGCGCTGCTGGCATTCGGCGTGTCGCACAGCGGTCCCGGGCAACCGCTGGCGGCTCAGGTGCCGCGGGGCAGCGCCGCTCGCGCCGAATGCCAATGTGCCACTGCAGTTGCTGGGCTCGCGCAGCGAGAGAGTCTCGAGCGACCTGCACGGCAAGATCGTGATGGTCAACTTCTTCGCGGGGTGGTGCGCCACGTGCCAGGACGAGGTCGGGCTGCTGAAGCACGCACAGCAGATGCTCCGCGCAGCATGGGGGCGAGGTGATCGGCGTGACATACCAGGACTCGAGTCGCTGACGCCCAGGGCTACATGCAGAAGTACGGCCTGCACTACCCGGTGCTGCTCGATCCGGCCGACAGTTTCGTCGCCCCCTACGGCGTCAACGGCGTTCCGGAGACCTTCATCATCGACCGCAACGGACATGTGGTCGCGGCTGATACAGAGCAGATGACTCAAGCATGGCTCGACCACGCGCTCGAGCAAGGCTCTCGGCACGCAGGCATGAGTCTGCGTGGCATCAGGTCGCTGCGATGCTCGCCGTCACGCTGACCCAGCCGGGACGGGCCAGCGCCGGCGCCGCCTCCGCGGCGGCCCGTGGACTACAACGGAATCGTCGGCCAGTTCATGTGCACCGACGTGCCATGAGCCGCTCAACCAGGTCAACTCGCCGCAGGCGATCTCCGAGAAGCAGTACGCTGCAGGGCCTCGTGCGCCAGAGGTCTGACGCTCAGCCGAGATCAAGACCGCGATGGTCGCGCAGTACGGCTCGCAGGTGCTCGCGCGGCCCCCGGCCAGCGGCTTCAACCTGACCATCTACATCCTGCCGCCGGCGATCTTCCTCGGCGGCCTGGCGCTGCTCGCCTACACGCTGCCGAAGTGGCGCGCCCGTTCCAGCGCGCGGCTGCAAGCCCTATCGCGGGCGCGGCGCCGCTGCCGCCCGACGAGGCCAAGCGGCTCGACGACGAGCTCACGAACTTCATCTGACGCCAGCTCGCCGCGGCTCAGCGACCGGCCGTCGTCACATCGACGTCGGGCGCGCTGACCCCGAGCAGGCCCAGCACCAGCGCGAGCTGCGTCTTGGCTTGCGACGCACAGCGCGATCCGGAACGACTCGGTCGCCTCCGGCTCGGCGCCGACGACCTTGCAGTCGCGGTAGAAGGCCGTGAACTCCTGCGCCAGCTCGAGCGCGTAAGCCGGCGATCCGATGCGGCGCCCGCCGTTCGGCCGCCTCGGCGATCTCCTCGGGCAGCGCCAGCAGCTTCCTGATCAGCTCCCGCTCGGAGGGGTGGAGCTCGCCCGCTGGCGAGCTCCAATCGGCCCCGGCCGCCACCGCAAGACCGACGCGCGCATCGCCCGAGCCGCGCGAGCATCGAGGTGATCCGTGCGTGCGCGTACTGCACGTAGTAGACCGGGTTCTCGGCCGAGTGCGAGCGGGCGAGGTCGAGGTTGAGGTCGAGCGTGCGGTCGTGCGAGCTCTGCAGCATGAAGAAGCGGGTGGCGTCGACGCCGATCTCGTCGAGCAGCTCGTCGAGCGTCACGAACTCGCCGCGACGCTTGGACATCGCCGCGCGCGTGTCGCCCTCGACCAGGTGCACGAACTGCAGGATCAGGATCTCGAGTAGGTCCGGGTCGTTGCCGAGCGCCTGGAACGCCGCCTTCAGCCGCGCCGATGTAACCGTGGTGGTCGGCGCCGACCGGCAGCAGCTGCCGCTCGAAGCCGCGGTCGCGCTTGTTGAGCATGTAGGCGACGTCGGCGGCGCAAGTAGGTCGGCTCGACCGCCGGAGCGAATCAGCACACGATCCTTGTCGTCCCCGAAGGTCGTGGTTCGCAGCCAGACGGCGCCGTCGTGCTCGTAGACGTGGCCGCGCCGCGCGCAGCTGCTCGATCGCGCGGTCGAGCGCGCTCGGAAGAGCCCTCGTGCAGCGTGCGCTCGCTGAAGAAGCGTCGAAGTGGACGCCGTAGCGGATCAGCGTCGCCTTGATGTTGGCGAGCAGCATGCTCGACCGCGGCGCCCGGCGATCACGTCGACGTCGACCGACTCGTCGGCGGCGCCCTCGATCTGCGACGCCAGGTCGGTCGACGTACTCGCCCTGATAGCCGTCCTCGGGCGGATCCTGCCCGAGCGCGCGGGCCCGAACAGACTCGCCGAGACGGCGGATCTGCGAGCCGGCGTCGTTGAAGTAGTACTCGCGGTAGACCGTGTGGCCGTGGTGCTGAAGGATCCGTGCCAGCGAGTCGCCGTAGGCGGCGTGACGGCCGCTGGCGGCGACGAGCACGGCCGTCGGGTTGGCCGAGACGAACTCGAGCAGGATCCGCTCGGGGCGCGTGCGCCCCGCCGGCTCCGAAATCCTCGCCGGCGGCGAGCACCTCCCGCAGCGCGCCGCGGTGCCAGGCGTCGGACAGGACCAGGTTGAGGAAGCCGGGGCCGGCCACCTCGTAGCCGAGCAGCGAGTCGCCCGAGCCGCGCCGCCAGCTCGTCTCCGAGCCGACCGGCGATCTCACGCGGGGGCGCGCCGAGCACCGGTGCCAGCAGCATCGCCGCGTTGGTCGCGTAGTCGCCCTGATCGCTGCGCTTGGGCCGCTCGAGCTTCGGGTCCGGGGGAGCGTCCGTCTCGCCACCACTGCCACGCAAGGCAGTGGTGGCAGCGCCAAGCGCTGTCCGCAGTTGGGATACCGGATCGCTCATCCGTGGATCGTCCGGCGACCAGTGCCAGACGGGCCATCTCTGTCCCGGTCATCTTGTAGGGCGAGATCACCTCGTTGGCGCCGGCGCGGATCAGCTTGTGCTCGGCGTCATCCGCGGACGCGCGGGCGATCACCTTGATCGTCGCCGATCAGTTCGCGCGCGCTGAGTGCGATGAAGATGTTCTCGGCATCAGAATCGACGCACGCGATCACGGCGGCTGCGCGCGCGATCCCCGCCTGGATCAGGATCTCGTCGTCAGAGGCCTGGCCCTCGATGTAAGCGACGCCGTCCGCGCGGGCGGCCTCGCGATGCATGGGGTTCGTGGTCGATCACGACGATCTGGGCGTCGTGCTCGGCGCAGGTCGCGCGCCACCTGCCGGCCCACGCGGCCATAGCCACAGACGATGTAGTGCTCTGAATAGGAGTCGATCATCTTCTGGGTGCGGCGGAGCTCGAGAACGCCGCTGAGCTGCCCGGAGACGAAGAACTCCGCAACCGTCGCCAGGCCGTAGAAGAGCGTACCTATCCCGAGCAGCTCGAGCCCCACGAGGATCATGCCGGCCGACCGTGTCGCTCGGGGCCGGCAGCTGATCCGAGCGTCGTGACCGCGTCGAGCGTCCAGAAGAACCCGTAGCCGATCGACGTGTGCTCGACGATCGAGAAGCCGAGCGCGCCGGCGACCATCACGGTCGGCAGGGTCGCCAGCAGCACCGCCAGCCGCGTCGCGAACTGGCGCAGCTCGCGACGCTGCTGACGGCGCCGGGCCAACACGATCCGGGCGAGGGTCGCCTTTGATCGCGCCGGCGCGGCGATCGCTCGAATGCCGGCTGGGTGGCTCGTAGGGGTCTGGCATCGGTCGCTAATCGTGCGCTGCCGAAGCGGCTGGTCAGCATCTAATGGTGGTAGGGCTCGCCGGCGAGGATCTTGTGCCCGCGATAGATCTGCTCGAGCAGGACCACACGGGCGAGCTGGTGGGGGAGCGTGATCCGGCCGAGCGACAGCCGGTGGTCGACCCGCTCGAGCTCCAGCCCGCCGAACGGCCCGCCGATCACGAAGCAGAGGTCGCGGCCGCTGGCGCGCCGCTGCTCGAGGAACACGCTGAAGCCGACCGAGTCGAGCGCCTGCCCGTCGACGTCGAGCAGCGAGACGAAAGCTCGCTCCGGGATGCGGGCCGGGCCAGGCGTGGTCCTCGCGGACCTCGATCAACTCGAGGCGCGCGTAACGGCCCAGCAGCTTGGCGTAATGGGCGACGTCATCGACGAACGGTGGCCGTAGGCGGCCGACGGCGACGACGATGATTCGCACCGGTGGGATACTAGGAGCATATGGACGAACCGAACCAGCCAGAACGCCACATCAACATCCACTTTTCGCCGGAGATGATGGCCGGCAACTACTCGAACTTCGCGAACGTCAGCCACTCGGATTACGAGTTCACGATCACGTTCGCGCGGGTCGACCACGAGATCGAGGACGAAGAGGTCCCCGGCGTCGTCGTGACGCGAGTGAACCTCTCGCCGAAGTTCATGCGCGAGCTGATCGACGCGATGCAGGACAACTACGGCAAGTGGCAGACGCGCGAGAACATCAAGAGCCTCCCCGAGTTCGGCGGCGACCCGCTCGGTCCGACGACGATCCGCTGGACAGCGGGGAGTAACGAGCAACGCTCAGCGACGCGTCCGCGCGACCTACGATGCCGTGCGGATAGCGATCGTCTCTGACATACACGCGAACATGCAGGCGCTCGAGGCCGTGCTTGAGCATGTTCGACGCCGACGAGTGCGATGCGCTCTGGTGCCTGGGCGACCTCGTCGGGTACGGCGCTGACCCCGACGCCTGCGTCGCGATCGTTCGCGACGCACTCGACATCTGCCTGGCCGGCAACCACGACCTGGCGGTGACCGGCGCGCTGTCCGTAGACGATTTCTCCGACGCCGCCCGCCGGGCCGCGGAATGGACCCAGCAGCGGATCACCGACGACACGCGCGCGCTTTCTCGAGGCGCTCGCGCCGAAGGATGAAGACCAGGTGGTCAGCCTCTACCACGCGAGCCCGCGCGACCCGGTCTGGGAGTACGTGCTCTCGCCGCTTCAAGCCGAGCTCGGATTCGACGTGCAGCCGCGAGCGGATCGGTGTCGTTGGCCATACGCACGTGGCGCTCGAGTTCCACCGGCTCGATGGCGAGAGCGACGACAGGCCAGACGCGACACGAGGGCGACGAGCTCGATCTCGCTGAAGGCCATTGGCTGCTCAACCCCGGCAGTGTCGGGCAGCCGCGCGACGGGAACCCGCGGGCGGCCTGGATGCTGCTTGACACCGAGGCATGGACGGCCTCCTATCGGCGGGTGGAATACGACATCGAGGGCGCCGCCTGGGCGATCCGCGCCGCGCGGCTGCCCGGACGTGCTGGCAGAACGGCTGAGCTTCGGGCAGTAGCTGCAATTACCGCGCTGACCGGGGAATTCAGCGCGGTTTTCACCGGACCAGTGGCTAAAGTCGAGCCCGGATGGGGTTCGCAACAAGGGCATTGCTAGCGGCGCGCTGCGGGCGTCGCGGCCGCGGTATTGGCGGGCTGCGGCAGCAGCGGGAACAGCAGCAGCGGTCTGCTGTCAACGGCGCAGTCCCAGCAACTCACGCGCCAGCTCGACACGGTCAGGCTGGCGCTGGGGAACCACGACTGCGCGACCGCGCGCAGCGCTCTGTACACCTTCCAATCCGATCTCAACCAATTCAGCCGCGTCGATTCGACACTCGTCTCGAATCTCGACCAGGGTGCCAGCACGATCCAGGATCTGACGACCACGGCCTGTGCCGTGGCGTCGCATCCGGCCAAGACGCGCACCCGCACGCAGACGTCGACGACGACGACAACAACGACGACCGCGACGACCGACACCTACGCGACCACCACCACCTACACGCAACCGTCGGTCACGACGACCACCTATCCGACCCAGAGCTTCACGTCGACCACCGGCGGCACCCCGGTGGCGCCTCAGCCGACGACCTCCACGGGGCCGCCGAGCGGCGGTACCGGGCTGGCCGGAGCGGCCGGGCTCAGCGGCGGCAGTGGCGGCACGACCCCGACGACCAGTACGACCGACGCGACGTCAGGCGCCGGCAGCGGCTCGTCCGGTGCGGGCACGACGGGCGGGTTCTGATGGGCATAACCTCGATGATCGCTGGCCGCTACCGGGTTGAGGGCCGAGTCGGCGTCGGCGGCATGTCGACGGTGTTGCTGGCCGTGGACGAGCGGCTGGAACGCCACGTCGCGGTCAAGCTGCTGGCCGAGCACCTTGCCGACGACCCCACGTTCGTGTCGCGCTTTCGCCGCGAGGCGCTGGCAGCGGCGCGGCTCGTACATCCCAACATCGTCCAGGTCTTCGATTCGGGCTTCGATCAGGCGGCGCAGCAGCACTTCATCGTCATGGAGTACGTGCCAGGCCACTCCTGTGCCGAGATCCTGCGCGAGCGCGGCCATCTCGATGTGCCCAGTCGGTCGACATCGTGGCCCAGGCCTGCCGTGGGCTCGATTACGCGCATCGCAACGGTGTCGTGCACCGCGATGTCAAGCCCGGCAACCTGCTGGTCTCCGAGAGCGGCGTGGTCAAGCTGGCGGACTTCGGGATCGCGCGCGCGACCGGTCAGACCAGTATCACCCAGGTGGGCTCAGTGCTGGGAACCGCGGCCTACCTCTCGCCCGAGCAGGCGCGCGGGGAGGATGCGGGGCCCGCGGCCGATCTCTATTCGCTCGGTGTCGTCGCCTACCAGTTGCTGTCCGGGCGCCTGCCCTACGAGGCGAACTCGCTGTCCGAGCTCGCACTCAAGCAGCAACGTGAGTCGCCGATCCCACTGCGGCGCCTGAACCCGAAGGTACCGCCGACCCTGTCGGAGGCGATCGCCGTCTCGATCTCAGTCGTTCCCGATGAGCGGCCGCGCACCGCGATCGAGCTGTCCGAGCTGATCGAGGACGGGGCTGACGGCATCTCGCCCTGGGAGGACGAGGCGGTGACCCGCCCTCTCGGCGGCAGCCAGGCCCCCACGCGCGTGCTGCCCGCACGTCAACCGCGACCGGTCCGCGACCAGCCGCCTGTGCGGGACCAGCACACGGCCGAGACGGCTGTGAACCGCGTCACACCGCGCACCGTGCCGGCACAGCGCCCGCAGGCGCGGGAGCAGCATCGGGAACCGGCCCCGCCGCGAGCGGCTCGCCGAGCCGGCCGCCGGCTCGCCTGGATGTTGCTGTCGCTGCTGGTGATCGCGGCGATCGCCGTGGTTGTGGGCGTGGTGGCGATGCATCAGAACCACGAGGCCACCATTCATCTGCAACACGTCGTCGCCCACGACTGGCACGACGCGGTCGAACAGGTGCAGCAGCTGATCGACCAATACACGAAGTGATTGCTTAGCGCGCTGGGGGTGGGGCCCCGCTGGGCCCCACCCCCGCAACGCGCTGTTGGCGAACGGCGTCCAGCGGCCGCCCCGTGTACTAGGCCGCGGCCGCGATCTCGACCTGCTTGGGCTGGCTCTCAGCGGGCTTGGGAACCTGGACCTCGAGTACGCCGTTGGTGAAGCTGGCCTTGACGCTGTCGGCGTCCACACCCTTGGGCAGGCTGAGCCTGCGCGAGAAGCTCCCGAAGGAGCGCTCGATGCGGCGGTAGCCCTCGCCGCTGTGGTCATGCTCGGAGCTGCGCTCGCCTGAGATAGTCAGGACGCCGTCGAGAATCTCGAGCTTGACATCGCTCTCCGTCAGACCCGGCAGGTCCGCGGTGAGCACGAATTGGTCGTCCTTCTCGACGATGTCGATTGCCGGCGCGAAGCTGCGAGCCTGACGCGTCAGCGAGGCGCCGACCGGGGTGGCCGTGTCGAAGAAGCTGTTGAACAGACGCGTGATGTCACTCTGCGGTGAGTACACCGGGCGCGCCGGAAGACTGCGAACCAATGCCATTACTGCCTCCTGGAATCCGATGATCAACTGCGACCAGAAGAATAAAATCTAAGTCGCTTATTGTCAAGTTTAGCGTGCCGAGGGCGAAGCTCCGCGCGCCGCAGGCGCTGCTCCCGCGAGGAAGGCGGCGGTGACCTCAGGCAACGTTCCCGCATCGATCGCATCACGCAAGTCCGCCATCAGTCGCTGGATGAAGCTGAGGTTGTGAAGCGTCAGCAGGCGCGGACCGGTCGTCTCCCCGGCCTTTGACGCATAGTGGATGTACCCGCGGGTGAAGCCCGCGCTGCAGGCGGGGCAGGGGCAGCCCTCCATGATCGGCTCCCGGGAGTCGCGGAACCTCGATTTGACGAGATCGACTCGCCAGCGGGTCTCGGGCTCCGGCACGATTGCCACGCCGTGGCGGGCCAGTCGCGTCGGCATCGCGCAGTCGAACGTATCGATGCCGAGGCCGACGTTCACGAGCAGGTCATCGATATCCCCGATTCCCAGCAGGTGGCGCGGGCGCTCGGGCGCGGTCTGCTCGAGCGCCGCGGTGCTCCAGTCGACGACCGCGTGCATCTGCGGCTTGTCCTGACCGAGCGAGCCACCGATCGCGATCCCGTCGCAGCGGCTCGCCGCGACGGTCCGTGCCGACTCTGTGCGCAGGTCAAACTCGACGCCACCCTGCACGATCCCGTAGACGAACTGATCGGACGGACCGTTGACGGCATGCCATTCGAGGCAGCGCTCGAGCCAGCGGTGGGTGCGCTCGGTCGAACGCGCCGTGTAGTCGCGGGTCACATGGAACGGAGTGCATTCGTCGAACACAAGGGCGATGTCCGAGTGCAGCGCGGCCTGGACGGCCATCGATGTCTCCGGTGCCATGAAGCGCTCGCCGCCGTCGATGTAGGAGCGGAAGCGCACGCCGTCCTCTGAGATCGACAGGATCGCGCCGTTGGAATCCGCTCCGCCGCCGTGACCACGACCCTTGATCTCATCGGCGACGCTGCCGTGGCCCATTGAGAACACCTGGAAGCCGCCGGAGTCGGTGATGATCGGATGGGGCCAGCGCATGAATTCGTTGAGGCCGCCGTAGCTGTCGAGCGCCTCGGGACCGGGGGAGAGGTACAGATGAAAGGTGTTGCCGAGGACCATCTCGTAGCCGAGGGCCTCGACGTCACGCGGTTCGAGCGTCTTGATCGCGCCTCGAGTGGCGAGCGGGACGAATGCCGGTGTCTGCACGTCGCCACGCGCGAGGTGCAGCGTGCCGGTGCGGGCGCGGCCATCTGTCGCGCGGGTGCGGATCTCGAACATCGATCAGGATGATGGCGGGGCGGGCACGCTGAGCGCATTCTGCCCTCCTGGGTGTGTAGGGTCAGGGCTGCACCCCGACGATCCGCGTGAGCCCCAAAGCGTCAAGAGAAGGAGCACAGATGCCGCAGCCCAGTTCCGGCAGTTCCGGCACGAGCAAGTCAGCCGCCGCGAAGCCGGCCGCCGCCAAGCCGGCCGCCGCAAAAGCCACGACCGCAAGGACCAGCGCCGCCAAGTCGACATCGGCGAAGTCGACCGCCGCGAAGCCGGCGGCGGCCAAGCGGGCCGCCGCCGCCAAGTCCACATCGGCGAAGTCGACCGCCGCGAAGCCTGCCGCCAAGCGCAGCACGGCCCGGGCGAGCTCGGCCAAGCCCGCGGCAGCCAAGGCGGCCACCGGCAAGGCGAGCACCGCCAAGGCCGGCGCCAGCAAGGCGAGCACCGGCTCGAAGGCCAAGCCCTCGGTGCGAATCCACGTGAACGCCGACTCAGCCCAGGCCGAGGCGATCGCCGAGCGAGCGCGCAAGCTCAACGAGAAGCTGATCGAGATGAGCCGCGAGGCGGGCGAGAGCACGCTGGTCAACTACGAGAAGGCACTGAAGGCGATCAGCGCCGCCGCCTCCAAGGGCCGGGCCAAGGAAGAGTTCGAGTGGATCACTCACCTGGCGGCGTCACAGGCCAAGTCGATGCGGGAGGTCGCAGACAGCTGGGCCAAGGCTGCGCGTGAACGCCTGAAGTGAGCCAGCGTCTTATGTAAGTGTGGGAGAATCGCGTCTCCCATGGACCCGAATCGCAAGCGCGCGATCCGGTTGACGGTCGCACTGACTGCAGCACTACTGCTCGCAAGCGCGCTGATCTACGTCAGCTTCAGCGCCGGTCGCGACGAGCTCGACGCCGCGCAACTCATGAACAAAGCCAAGCCGGGCGGGCAGTACATCCTGGCCGGCACCGTCGAGAACGGCTCGATCCGTCGCGCCGGCAGCACGATCCGCTTCAGCGTGCTGAGCCCCAACCGCAGGGTGTCCGTCCCGGTCACCTATACCGGCGTGGTCCCGGATCCGTTCGCGCAGGGCCGGGCCGTGATGGTCAACGTGACAGACAACGACGGCAGGTTCGTCGGCCAGGAGAACTCGCTGACAACCAAGTGCCCGTCGAAGTACCAGGCGGCATCGGGGTCGATCGCGAACAACTCCGGCGTTCCGGCGACTGAGGCAGCGGCGGTCAGCAGCTGATGGCGCAGCTCGGGCGCGCGATCCTGCTGCTCGGCCTGGGCGTCTGCCTCTACGGGATCGTGGCGTCGGTCCGCGGCGCCAAGGAGCGTCGGGCTGAGTGGGTCGACTCGGGCCGGCGCGCGATGTACGCCCTGGCCGCGCTGGCCGTGGTCGCGTTCGGACTGCTGGAGATCGCGTTCCTGCGCAACGAGTTCAGCTTCAAGGTCGTCGCCGACACCTCGTCGACGACGATCCCGATCTTCTACAAGCTGACGGCGCCATGGTCGTCGCAGCAGGGTTCGTTGCTGCTCTGGGTCACGCTGTCCGCGCTCTGGGGGAGCGTCGCGCTCTACCTGACACGCCGGCGCCTGCGTGAGATCGCGCCATATGCCGCCGCGGTTCTGTTCGCGATACAGGGCTTCTTCGCGGCGCTCGCCTGTTTTGCCGCCAACCCGTTCCAGACCACCGCGGTGACACCGACGAACGGTGCCGGGCTCGATCCGCTGCTGATGCACCCGAGCATGATGTTCCACCCGCCGATGCTCTACTCGGGATATACGCTGATGGCGATCCCGTTCGCGTTCGCGGTGGGCGCATTGATCACCGGCAACCTCGGTCCCGAGTGGATCCGCGGTACACGGCGATTCGCGCTCGCGGCCTGGCTGTGCCTGGGCTTCGGCATCGTGCTGGGTGCGCGCTGGTCCTACACGGAGCTCGGCTGGGGCGGCTACTGGGGCTGGGACGCGGTCGAGGACGCGGCGCTGATGCCGTGGCTGATTGCGACCGCGTTCATACACTCGATCCAGATCCAGGAGAAGCGGGGGATGCTGAAGGTCTGGAACGTGTCGCTGGTGCTCACGTTCGGCACGCTCGCGATCTTCGGCACGTTCCTGGTCCGCTCGGGCGTGCTGGACTCGATCCACGCGTTCGGCGCCTCAACGCTCGGCGTGCCATTCGTGGTGCTGCTCGGCGTAATGTTCCTCAGTTCCGTCGGCCTGGTGGCGTGGCGTCGTGACCTGCTCAGCACCGAGCACCGAATCGACTCGCTGGTGTCGCGTGAGGCGATGTTCCTGCTGCAGAACGTCGTGCTGGTCGCGATGACGTTCGTGATCTTCTGGATCACGCTTTTCCCGCTGATCTCACAGGCGATCACAGGCACCAAGATCTCCGTCGGGCCGCCTGCGTTCACGCCGTTCGTGGTGCCGTTGGCGCTTGTGCTGGTGCTGCTGACCGGGATTGGCCCGTTGATCTCATGGCGCCGCGTCACGATGGCGAACCTCGGCAGGCAGTTCGTGTTCCCGGTCGCGTTCGGCATGTCGGTGACCGTGCTGATCCTGGTGCTCACCGACGCGGGTGGCAAACCGCTGGCGGTGACGATGTTCGGCTTCGGCGCGTTCGTGATCGGCACCGTCCTGCAGGAGTTCTATCGCGGTGCAGCCGCCCGCCGGGCGATCACGCGCGACAGCTGGCCGGTGGCGTTGATCGGGCTAGTGCGACGCAACCGCCGCCGCTATGGCGGGTACATCGCGCACCTCGGCTTTGCCGTGATGTTGATCGGCGTTGCTGCGTCCTCGTCCTTCCAGCACTCGCGCAACGCCACGCTGAGACCCGGGCAGAGCGTGTACGCCGGCGGTTACGACTTCCACTACGTGCGACCGACCGCGTCCGCCACCTCCGAGCGGGTCTCGTTCGGCGCGATCATGAACGTCACCAAGAACGGGAAGCAGGTCACGCGCCTGAACCCGATCCAGAGCTTCTACCCGTCGACCAGTGCAGCTGACGGCTTCATCAGTCGCTTCTTCGACAGCACCAACGCCGACAGCACGATCGGTCTCGACGCCGGGCCGTTGCGCGACATCTGGACCGTCGCGTCGGCGAACACCGACGTGCTGCAGAGCCTGATCAGACAGGGCGACCGCAAGTTCGCGGGTCTCTACAACTCGGTCTCCCGCGCACTGATAAAACGCTATCCGCAGATGACGAACGCCGAGTTCAACGCGCGCTTGAACGCTGAGTTGAACGCGATGAACATCGACGGCCTGAACTTCTGGCAGGCTCGCGACGCAGTCGTCCGGGACATCACGGCGCGGTACCTGACCGAGCCGCACGTGGTCGCATTCCTGGTGATCGTCTCACCGATGGTGACCTGGCTGTGGGCCGGGGCGACGATCGTCGCGATCGGGGGGTTGATCTCACTGATCCCGCCGTCCCTGTTCACGCGCCGCCGCCGTCCGGCTCCCGAGCATTCGCGCGTCGCCGTGCGAGAGCTGGCCTGAGGTCTTCACGCAATGGCCTATCTGATCCTGCTGCTGCTGCTGCTGGGCGTCGTCTGGTTCGTCAGTGCGCCGCTGCGCTCCGCCGCGCTGACGCCCCGGAGCGCCGGAGACCCGGCCCTCGAGTCGATCGAGCGGATCGACCTCGAGGCCGCGCGTGACGCGAAGTACCGCGAGATCCGTGACGCCGAGCTCGACCACCAGACGGGCAAGCTTTCAGACGACGACTTCGAGGCGATCGATTCGACGCTGCGGACCGAGGCGATCGAGGTCCTGCATCAGCTCGACGCGCTCGAGGAGCAGGAAGGCGTCAACGTAAATGGGCCGGAGGCCGAATACCCGGCCTCGGGCGGCGAGTAGCTACCATCACCGCCCGACATGACTTTCGTACTCGACGTCCTGCAGGTCTTCATCTCGGTGATGCTGATCTTCCTGGTGCTCATGCACTCGGGCAAGGACGCCGGCCTGTCCGGGTTCGGCATGGGCGGCGGTGGCGGCGGTGGTGGCGGCAGCAGCCCTTTCGGAGGCGGCTCGACCGTCGAGCGCAACCTGAACCGCTGGACCGTGCTCTTCGCGATCCTGTTCGTGGCCAATACGATCGCGCTGATCAAGGTCGGCTGAGCGCGCGCGGCCGGGCCGAACGCCTGCGGCGGCGAACGCCGTGGCTCTGCTAGCGGCGGACGTAGGCGACGCGGTCCCAGCTCGGCTCCGGCGCGAGCTCTATCGGCTCGCCGCCACGGTCGGGCTGGATGTAGATGAAGGTGCCGTTGTCGTCGTCGAAGATGACGTCGAGCTCGCCCTCCTTGACGCGCTGATCCAGCCACGCGCTGCGGAAGATCAGACGTCGCAGCCAGTGGACCAGCGACCGGTCGGAGGGGCCGACCAGCTCGGGCCAGCACTCGTTGACATGCTCGCCGAGTGCGGAGGCTGGATCGGTGACCTCGCCATTGACGACGAGGTTGATCAGGTCCTCGCACTCGTTCTCGGCGATAGCATCCCCGATGAAGCCGAGTCGCCTGGCTGCCTGCTCGCACCGCTCGCTGAAGTCACGCTCGTTGAAGGTGAACCTGAGGTCTCCGTACTCCAGGACGAAGTCCTCACCTGAGGAGTAGTTTGCGCGGCGATACATGCCGTCGGCATCTTATTTAGGTTTCCTGCCACGGCGCATCCGCTGAACGTGATGTTGCACTGAACCCCGGAATTTGCGGCTTTCCGGCGATCTGCCGGCCGGCCCGGGGGGTTCATCTGATCGCGCCAAAGCCTCTATTGGTCACAACCTGCGACTGACGGATGGAGGCGGCCGTGCAACTGGTGGAGAAGACCGTTTCGCAGCAGGACACGATCCTGCTGATCAGCGCCGATCGCGACGCGCGAACGTTCCTCGCGAGCAACCTCACAGCCGATGGCTACGAGGCGCTAGAGGCCGGTTCGGCCGAGGGTGCGCGACGCCTGCTCGCGCAGTCGTTCGTCGACCTGATGGTCGTTGACATGGAGCTGCCAGACGGCGACGGCCTCGAGCTTCTGGAGTTCGTGCGTGAGGCCGGCGACGGCGCTTCCCGCGTGGATCCGGGCCTGCCGTTGATCCTCACCTCCCACAACGCCTCGCTGCTTGATCGCGTGCGAGGTCTCGAGCGCGGCTGCGACGACTACCTGCCACGGCCCTATGCCTACACCGAGCTCCGAGCGCGGATCGCGGCTCTGCTGCGCCGTCGCCACCGGCTCACCACCAGTTCGCGCCTCCGGGTCGGGACGCTGGAGGTCGACGCGCTGTCGCGTCAGGCCTGGGTCGACGGTCAGCAGGTGCTGCTCTCGAGCAAGGAGTTCAGCCTCCTGCATGCGCTCGCTCGGGAGCCGGGCCGGGTCTTCAAGCGGGCCGAGCTGATGGAGATGGTCTGGGGGTGGAGCGACGGCAGCCACGCCGCGCACCGGACCCGCACGCTCGATTCGCACGCCTCGCGGCTGCGCCGCAAGCTCGCAGCGCACGGAGCCAGTTACGTCATCAACGTGTGGGGGGTTGGCTACAGGTTGATCGACCTCAACGCCACGGTCGCGGCCGACGCCGAGCAGCTGGTCGCCTGAGGGCCGCAGTGGGGCCAGTGGGGCGAGTGGGGGTGTTAGTGGGAAATTTGTGTCAGATTGGGTTGCAATGTGGGAGAAGGTGGGTTATCGTGGGCCACGCATGCAGAGACCCGGGTGGCAGGGCTCCTCCCACCCAGCCACCCGGGCCTCAAATTTCGGCCAGACGCATGAGAACCCTTGATCTTCCGCGGAACCTTCGAACACGCGCTCGACGCGAAGCATCGGCTGACCGTCCCGGCCAAGTTCCGTGCTGGACTTGCGGGCGGCGTGATCGTCGCGATCACACCGCCGACCGGCGAGAGCAGTCCGCGCTCGCTGTCGATCTGGCCGGCCGAGGCATTCGACGAGTTCGCCGCGTCGTCGCTGGCGAGCCTGCACCCGCTCTCGCCGCGTGCAGAGTTGCTGCGAACCGGCCTCTACGCGAACTCCTGGGACATGGAGCTCGACTCGGCCAACCGGCTGATGATGCCCGCACGGGCCAGGGCGATTCGCCGGCCTGGACAAGGACGTCGTGATAACCGGCGCCGGCACGAGCCTTCAGGTCTGGAACAGCGCGGTGTACGCCGACTACAACACGAGCATCCTCGCCCGCTTCCCCGAGATCGCGGCGAGCTTTGACCACACTGTTTGACATGACCACTCCTCACGTGCCGGTGCTGGCCGGCGAGCTGATCGAGCTTCTCGACCCTGCCCCCGGGGCGGTGGCGATCGACTGCACCGTCGGCGGTGCCGGTCACGCCCGTCTGATCGCCGAGCGCATCGGTTCGGGTGGCACGCTGATCGGCATCGACCGCGATCCGATCGCTGAGGAGCGCTTCGCTGAGCTCGCGGCCGAGGTGGCGTGTGACACCCGCTTCATCCGGGCCGACTTCGTCTCGGGTCTTTCACTGCTCGGCGATGAAGGCGTTGCGGCCGACCTGATCTACATGGACCTGGGGATGTCCTCGATGCAGATCGACACGTGGGAGCGAGGTTTCTCCTATTCCTATGACGCCCCGCTGGACATGCGGATGGACCCGTCCCAGGAGCTGACCGCGGCCGACGTCGTCAACGGCTGGGATGAGCGTCGTATCGCCCGCCTGCTGCGCGACTACGGGGAGGAGCGCTTCGCCTCCCAGATCGCCCGGACAATCACCCGCGACCGCGTCGCAGTCACAGCTCGAGACGACACAGGATCTGGTCGATGTCATCAAGGCCGCCGTTCCGATCCCCGCGCAATTCGCCGGCGGCCACCCCGCCAAGCGCACCTTCCAGGCGCTCCGGATCGCCGTCAATGACGAGCTCTCCCAGATTGACGATGCGCTGCCGTTGGCGTGGGACCTGCTCGCCATCGACGGACGCCTGGCGGCGATCTCGTTCCACTCGCTCGAAGACAGGCGTGTGAAGCGGTTCCTGGCGGAGAAGGCACGCGGCTGCCTGTGCCCGCCCGACCTTCCGATCTGCGTCTGCGGCCACGACCCGGAGGCCGAGATCCTCACGCGTCGCGCGATCGCTCCCACCGCCGGCGAGGTCGCGTCCAACCCACGTTCGAAGTCAGCGCATCTGCGCGTCGCCCGGAAGCTCCAGACGAGGTAATTGATGCCACCAGCAGCCGCCACCGCGGCCGGGCGCCGCCCAGTCAAACCGAAGGCCACCGCTGGCGCGCGACCCGCGCAGGCCGGGGGCCGCACGGCCAAACCAGCCGGCCGCACCGCCAAGCCCGCAGTCCGCACCACCAGACCCCCGGTCCGCACGGCCCGGGCCGCGGCGCCCACCGCCAAGCCCGCGGCGCCCACCGCCAAGCCCGCGGCGCCCGCCGCCAAGCCCGCCCCCGCGTCAGCAGCCCGCGAGAGACGGCCTCGCAGCGTCGCGCGGCACCAGCACGTCGCAGGCGCGGCGCTCACGTGCGGGCGATCCCGCTTCGGATCAGCCGTCCGCGCGAGCTGCCGCGGCTGGACCGTCTGGTCCGCGGCCGGGCCTGGATCCCATTGCTGGGAGTGATCCTGGTCGCGATCGTCGGTCTGCGTGTCGGGGTTCTCAAGCTCGGTTCGAGCGTTGGACGCGAGCTGCAACAGGCGACGGCGCTCGAGAGCAGCAACCAGCTGCTTCGGTCGCAGGTCTCGGAGCTGTCGGGCAACCAGCGAATCGAGGGTCTTGCGGCAAAGCTGGGCATGGAGATGCCAGGCCCCGAGGACATCCATTTCGTCACCGCGCAGGTCGGGACCCACGTCGGCGCAGCGATAGGCAACATCCAGACTCCTGCGGCCGGAACGTTCCTGGCAGGACTCGCCAGCGAACGTCAGGCGGACGGCGACACCGCACCGGCCGCCAGCACGACCTCGACCGGGACCGTCTCCTCAGGTTCGACGTCGGCCTCGACGACCGGTGCGACCTCAGACTCAACCTCGACCCTGACCGGCGCCGGGGCTACGGCGGGCGCCGGCGCCACGTCGACGGGCACAGTGCCGACGGGGGATACGGGCGCGACCTCGACCGGGACCGCCCTGCCGGCGGACACGGGCGCGAGCTCAGCTGCGACCGCCGCGACCACGGGTACCGCCGCCACAGGCGCGACCTCGGACACCAGCGCCGCAAGCACAGTCGTTGCTCCAGCGAGCACGAGTACGCCGCCCGCAGCCGGCACCTCTGTCGCCGGCTCCACCCAGGGCACTGCGGACACGGTGACGCCCAGCGCGCCAGGCGACACAGGCTCTGCAACCGGCGGCAGCGGACTCGCAGGCTGATCATGGCCACGAGCGCCCCACGCAGGACAGTCGACCTCATCGACCGGCGCGTCGGCCTGCTCTTCGGGGTTTTCCTGCTGCTGCTGGTCCTCGCGATCGCCCGCGCCGGTTACCTGGGATTGCTTCGCGGTGGCGCGCTCTCCGCGGCGGCCAACGACCAGCAGGTCCAGACGACGCCGATCCCCGCCCCCCGGGGTGAGATCACCGACCGCAACGGCGTCCCGTTCGCGCTCAGCGAACCGGCTGAGGAGATCATCGCGGACCCGTACCTGATCGTCCAGACCTATCAGCGCCCGCAGGCGGTTGCGGCGAAGCTCGCGCCACTGCTGGGGATGACTGAGGCCGCCGCCCTGGCCGACCTCACCAAGCCGGGAACCGGCTACATCAAGCTGGCGACCGTATCCCCGAAGGCGGCCAACGCGATCATGGCCTTCAAATACAACGGTATCTCCCAACCGATGCCGGTCGAGCGCCGCTCATACCCGCTCGGCAATGAGCTCGGGCAGGTGCTCGGTTGGGTCGGCTCAGGCAGCCACGGTGACGGACTCGAATATCTGTTCAACAAACAGCTGGGGGGAACGACCGGGCAGCGGCGCACCGTGATCGACGCCAAGGGCAACGCGATATCCGTGGACACCACGAAGACGATGGTCGCAGGCCAGAACCTCAAGCTGACGGTCTCAGCCGCGCTGCAGTCAGAGGTCGAACAGGTCCTGGCAGGTGTCGGCGAGCAATACAAGCCGGCGGGCGCGACCGCGATCGTCACTGACCCTCAGACCGACCAGGTCCTCGCGCTCGCGAACTGGCCGTCGCTCAACCCCAACAGTGTGCCCAGTTCGGCCTGGACCTCGGTCGGCGGCCAGGTCGCCGCCGCCGACGATCAGGCTGTGGACATGTCTTACGAACCGGGCTCGACCTTCAAGGCCATCACCGTTGCCGGCGCGCTGCAGGACCACAAGGTCACGCCCTCCACCGAGTTCGACATTCCGCCGTATCTGGAGTCCTACGGCAAGATCATTCGCGACGCTGAGCCGCATGGCTACGAGACGATGACCGTCGGCAAGATCCTGCAGGTTTCGAGCAACATCGGCGCAGTCGAGATCGGTCAGAAGCTCGGCGCCAAGCGCTTCGGCTATTGGGTCGATCGTTTCGGTTTCGGCAAGCCGACCGGCGTCGCGCTGCCGGGTGAACAGAGCGGCATCGTGCGCCCGGTCGGAGGCTATTCGGGTGTCTCGATGTACAACCTGCCGTTCGGCCAGGGTGAGTCGGTCACGCCGATGCAGATGGTTCAGGCCTATGACGCGATCGCCAACGGCGGCATCCTGCGTACGCCTCAGCTGCTGGAGTCGGTCGGCGGCAGGAAGGTCGCTACGCCAGCCGGACGGCGCGTAATCTCGCCGGTGGTGGCAGCCCAGCTTCGCGGCATGCTTCGCGGTGTGCTGGCGGATGATGGGACCGCCTCCGGTGCCGCCATCCCCGGTTATGACATGGCCGGAAAGACAGGTACCGCCCAGGTGGTCGTCAACGGCAAGTATTCGAACACCGACTACATCGCCTCATTCATCGGCATGGTTCCGGCCAGCGACCCGAAGCTGGTGGTCGCGGTCGTCGTCAACTACCCGAAGGGCACGATCTACGGCGGCTCGGTGGCGGCTCCGGCCTTCCAGAAGATCGTCGGTTGGGCGGTGCCGCACTTCGGCATCAACCCGTGCCCGAGGCCGTGTCCGTCAACGGCATATACACAGCCGACACCGAGCACGCCCTAACCGCCCGACCACGGCCGCGGCTACCCTCTGGCGCCGATGCAACTGGACGTTCTGTTTCCGGGCGCGCCCGCCGTCGATGTTGCCGGTCTCGCGTACGACAATCGCGCGGTGGGGCCACGCGAGGTGTTCTTCTGCGTGCGCGGGTTCACGCGCGACGGTCATGAATTCGCGGGGGATGCCGTGGCACGCGGCGCCGCAGCCCTGGTCGTCGACCACCAACTCGACCTCGACATTCCGCAGGTCGTGGTGGCCGACGTACGCAGGGCGATGGCTCCCGCTGCCGCGACGTTCTACGGCGACCCGACGTCCGTGATCGAGCTGATCGGCGTCACCGGTACCAACGGCAAGACCACCACCGCCTACCTGATCCGGTCGCTGTTGGAGGCGGCCGGTCGCCAGACCGGCCTGCTGGGCACCGTCAAGAGCGTCATCGGTGGCGTCGAGTCGGAGTTGGCGCGGACCACACCGGAGGCGATCGACCTGCAGCGCATGTTCAGGGCGATGCTCGACGGCGGCGACACCGCCTGCGTGATGGAGGTCTCATCGCACGCGCTCGAGTTGGCGCGCGTCGACGGGTCACACTTCTCGGTCGGCGTGTTCACGAACCTCACCCAGGACCACCTCGATTTCCATCCGACGATGGAGGCTTACTTCATCGCCAAGCGACGGCTGTTCACCGGCTTGGGGGCGCGGCGGCCGGTGATCAATCTCGACGACGTCTACGGCGGGCGTCTGGCCACCGACCCGGAGATCGCTGCACCGATCACGTTCGCGCTCGACCACCCCGGTGCCACGTACCGCGCGGACAACCTCCGGACCGACCTCTCGGGCTCGGTGTTCACGCTGCACTCGCCCGATGGCGTCGCAGAGCTTCGCTCGCCCCTGCGGGGCCGCTTCAACGTCTACAACGTGCTCGCCGCACTGGCGGCCGCGCGTGCCAGCGACGTGCCGTTCGACACCGCGGTCGCGGCGATCGAGCAGGCCGGGCAGGTGCCGGGCCGGTTCGAGACGGTCGACGAGGGACAGCCCTTCGCCGTGTTGGTCGACTACGCGCACACGCCCGACTCGCTCGAGAACGTGCTCAGCGCCGCCCGCAGCCTGACGGACACGCGCCTGCATGTGGTCTTCGGCGCCGGCGGCGACCGCGACCGCGGCAAGCGCCCGCTGATGGGCGAGATCGCCGCCCGCTTGCGGACGGGTGATCGTCACATCGGACAACCCGCGCTCGGAGGACCCCGAGGCGATCATCGCCGAAATCCTCTCGGGGATCGACCAGACGTGTCGATCACGACGCCGACCGACATGCTGCGATTCGAGGCGGCAATCGCCGGACGCGCAGGCCGGCGATGTGGTCGTGATCGCGGGCAAGGGGCACGAGCAGGGTCAGGAATTCGCCGACGGGAAGAAGATCCCGTTCGACGACGTCGCCGTCGCACGTGAGGCGCTGCGCAGGATCGCGTGAGACCACTTCCGGCGTCCAGCGACGCAAGTACTCTGGCCTGAGCAGATGAGGCGCTGGGATGCTCATCAGATCGCGCGTGCCTCCGGGGCGGAGCTCGTACGGGGCCCCGCGGCCGGCACCGACCCGGTATCGGGCCATCCTGGCCCCGATCGCCTGTCGATTGATTCGCGCGATGCCGGCCACGGGGTTCTGTTCGTCGGCTTGCCGGGGGAGCACACGCACGGCGGTGCCTTCGCGCAGCAGGCGCTCGACAGCGGCGCATGGGGTGTCCTGACCTCCCCCGAGCACGTGGTGGGCATTGCAGCCGCTGAAGCCCCCGCGCGACCGTCCGGGCTTGGAGCGGTGCTCGCCTGCGAGGACCCGCTCGCCGCGCTGCAGCGCCTCGCGACGGCTTGGCGCCGTGAGCTCCGTGCTCAGGTGATTGGTGTGACCGGGTCGACCGGCAAGACCTCGACCAAGGACCTGCTCCGCGGACTGCTCTCGCCCCACCGGCGGACGGTTGCCTCGCGTGCCAATTTCAACACCGAGATCGGCATGCCGCTTGAGATCCTCGCAGCGCCGTCCGGGACCGAGGTGCTGGTGCTCGAGATGGGGATGCGCGGCGTGGGCCAGATCGCCGAGCTGGCGCGGATCGCCGAGCCCGACGTGGGAGTGATCGTCAGCATTGGTCCGGTGCACCTGGAGCTGATGGGCACGATCGAGGCGATCGCCGCCGCCAAGGCCGAGTTGATCGCCGCGCCTGCCCGCGGGTGCGACCGCGATCCTGCCTGCCGGCGAGGCGCTGCTCGCACCACATCTGCGCGAGGATCTGAACACCGTCACCTTCGGCACGCAGGCAGACGTGACCTTCGCGTCACAGGACGCCACCCGCGTCGAGATCGACGCGCGCCGCGCGGGCGGGGGCCTGATCCACCTTGATGTCGACTTCACAGAGGCGCACCTGCGCCAGGACCTGCTCGCGGCCGTGGCCGCCGCGCTCGCGGTCGGCGTCCAGCCCGGCGGGCGGCTCGAGCTCGCGCTCTCGCCCGGCCGCGGCCAGCGTCACCTGCTTCCGGCCGGCATCACCCTGCTCGACGACGCCTACAACGCAAACCCGGTTTCGATGCGAGCGGCGCTCGACGCGCTGGCCGAGAGCGAGACGCGAGGACGCCGGGTCGCGGTGCTCGGAGACATGCTCGAACTCGGTGCCAGATGCGGACCGCCTTCCACGAGCAGATCGGCGCCCAGGCTGACGGGATCGCGGACATCCTCGTGACCGTCGGCCCGCTGGCTGCCGCGATGGCGTCGCGGCTTCCACGGCGAGCACCACCATGCCGCGACGCGGACGCGGCCACGGCTGCTGCCGCAGCCTGATCGGCGACGGTGACGTGGTGCTCGTCAAGGCCTCCAACGGCGTCGGCCTGAAGCGTGTCTGCGAGACCCTGATGCGCGGCGACGCCGGCATGATCGACGCCACCCCATGCACTCACTCCCGGCCACGGCCGGGGTCGGAAAGACGCTGACCTGCACGGTCACCGCGGCCCACCGGCTCGCGTGCACGGTCAACGGCTCGCACACCCTGACCTCCGAGGCGGGCCGCGTGCTGCTGTCGAGCTCGGCGGCGCTGCTGATGTGCCTGTTTCTCAGCCCCCGCTTCATCGAGTTCCTGCGCGACCACGGCCTTGGCAAGAACATCCGCGAGGAGGGCCCCGAGGGCCACAAGGTAAAGGCGGGCACGCCGATCATGGGCGGGATCATCATCATGATTCTCGTTCGCGGTGCCGTACCTGTGCCTGTCCACGCGCGACTGGGCGTCGATGGGCGTGTTCGGCGCAACCGTCGCCTGCGCGCTGCTTGGCTTTGCCGATGACTACACGCAGATCGTCAAGCGGCGCTCGCTGGGGTTGCGCGGACGCACCAAGATGATCGTGCTGCTGCTGATCTCGGTCGGACTCTGGTGGATCGCCACGCACAAGGCGCACATGTCCGAGTCGGTCTCGCTGCGGCCGTTCCATGCGCACGTCGACCTCGGTCCGGCGTACATCCTCTTCATCTACCTGGTCTTCGCCGGAACGACGAACGCGGTGAACCTCACCGACGGGCTCGACGGCCTTGCTGCCGGCTGCGCCGCGATCGCCCTGTTGGCCTACATCGGGATCACCTTCGTGACCCCGCGCGATCATGACCTTGAGCTTGCCGCCGGCTGCCTGTGCGGCGCTCTGATCGGCTTCCTCTGGTTCAACAGCTTCCCTGCGAGCGTGTTCATGGGCGACACCGGCTCGCTCGCGATCGGCGGCGCGATCGCGGCGATGGCGGTGATGACCAACACGGAGATCCTGCTGATCGTGATCGGCGGCATCTTTGTGATCGAGGCGCTTTCGGTGCTGATCCAGGTCTTCTCGTTCCGCTTCTGGCGCAAGCGCGTGTTCAAGATGGCGCCGATTCACCACCACTTCGAGCTGGAGGCGTGGTCGGAGACCAAGATCATGCTGCGCTTCTGGATCGTCGCGGCGGCCTGCGGCGCGATCGGCTTCACGCTCTACCAGATCTCCGGCAGTTCGGCGAAGCCGACATACCACTCCGGCGCCGGCTGCGGCGTCCGTTACACGCAGTCTCGCCGACGGCCACCACGGCCTCTGGCTGCGGCACACCTTCGGATACATAATTCCGACCGATAACGGAAGGCTTCGGCCTCCAGGCGTAGAAGTAGTGCGTGGATGCGCCAGCGTCCCGCTTCAAGCCGTGCCACGCGCCGGGTCGCGCCACCGCTCGAGCACCGCATCCTGATGACCGCGACGCTGTGCCTGATCGCCTTCGGCGCGGTCATGGTCTACAGCGCCTCCTCTCCACAGGGCGTGATCAACGGCGGCGGATACGGGACCGGCGAGTTCCTCATGTACCTGTTCGCAGCCGGCATCGGCCTGGTCGCGATGCGGCTGTCCGAGCGGCTACGGACTGAGCCTGCTGAGCGAACGCATGACGCGGATGATGTTGCTGGGCTCGTTCGGGCTGCTGCTCGCCGTGCTGCGTGCCCGGCATCGGGATCGAGGTTCTCGGCGCGCGCCGCTGGTTCGCTGCAGGCCCGATCCAGTTCCAGCCCTCCGAGCTGATGAAGCTGGCGCTGATCCTCTACGTGGCGCGCTACCTGGCCGATCATCCGCGCCGCATGGAGCGCAGCTTCAAGCAAGCGATCGCGCCGATCGCGGTCGTGGTCGGACCGGCCTGCCTGCTGATCGCGGTCGAGCCTGACCTCGGCACCACGCTGGTCGTGTTCTTCACCGTGGTCTCGATGCTGATCGTGGCCGGTGTGCCCGGCAGCTACCTCGACGCGCATCGGCTTCGTCGCGGCGCTGGCTCGTCGGCGCGATGTTGCTGGCGCACCCGTATGAGGCGACGCGCCTGACCTCCTTCCTGCACCCGTTCGCGCAGGAGTCGAGCAACGGCTACCAGTCGGCTCAGGGTCAGATCGCGGTCGGCTCCGGGGGTCTTTCGGGCGTCGGCCTCGGCCAGGGCACGGAGAAGGCGCTCTGGCTGCCCGAGGCCCAGACCGACTTCATCCTCGCGATCGTCGGCGAGGAGCTCGGCCTGCTCGGCATCCTCGTCGTCGTGTCTCTGTATGGGATGATCGCCTACGCTGGCATGCGCACCGCGCGTCGCGCCGCCACCCGCTACACCAAGCTGCTGGCCAGCGGCCTGACCTCGCTGATTCTGTGTCAAGGGATCCTCAACATCTTCGTCGTACTCGGGATCGCGCCGCTCACCGGTGTGCCGCTGCCGTTCATCTCGTACGCGCCGACGAACCTGCTCGTGATGCTCGTCTCCATGGGGCTGCTGATGGGCATCGCCCGCCCGGCCACGCGCGAGCTGCGGCTCGTCGATCGACGCCCGCAGCGGCGCACGGCGGCGGTTGCGCGTGAAGGCGCCGCTGATCCTGATCGCGACCGGCGGAACCGCGGGTCACGTGGTGCCGGCGCTGGCCGTCGCCGAGCAGCTGAGGGCTAGCGGCGCCGAGGTCCATTTCGTCGGCGGCGACCGAGCGGAGTCGAAGCTGGTGCCGCGGGCCGGATACGAGTTCCACCGGCTCAGGATCGTCTCGCTCCCGCGCAGCTCCCCGCTGGGAGCAGCGCGGGCCGCAGCGATCGATGCGACGGCGCTCGCCGCTGCGACCTCGCTGCTCGGGCGGCTGCGACCGCGGGCCGTGTTCGGCGGCGGCGGATACGTCGCGGGTCCGGTAGGCATCGCCGCGGCGTTGACGCGTGTGCCCCTGGTGATCGCGGAGATCGATGGCCACCTGGGGCTCACGAACCGCCTGCTGGCGCCATTCGCCCGGCGGGTCTGCACAGCACTGCCACTGCCGGGCCATCACGGTTCCAAGTTCGTGATCACCGGGCGGCCGATCCCGCCCGTTCCCGACGACCGCGAGGCTGCGCGAGCGCGCTTCGGAGTCGGCCGGGACGAGACGCTTGTGCTGGTCTTCGGGGGCTCGCAGGGCGCGCGCTCGATCAACCAGGCCGCGATCGACGCCTTCCGGGACCGTCCGTTCCGTGTTCTGCATGCGGCCGGGGATCGCGACCTGCCGGCGCTTCAGGTTCCGCGCGCGGGCTACGACCTGCGCGGGTACATCGACGGGTTCATGGAGGCGATCGTCGCCTGCGACCTGGCGGTGGCCCGGTCCGGCGGCTCGATCTGGGAACTGGCTGCGGCTGGCCGTCCGTCGGTACTGATTCCGTACCCGCATGCCACCGGCGACCATCAGACCGTCAACGCGCGCTATCTGGCGGGCGCGGGCGCGGCCGTGCTGATCCCGGACGCGGAGCTCGATCCCCAACGACTGTGCGACGAGGTCGACGAGCTGCTCGCCGATCCCCAGCGCCTCCAGGCGATGGGCCGGGCGGCGCTGGGCCTGGCGCGGCCGCACGCGGCGGCGGTGATCGCATCCGAGGTGCTCCATGCCGCGGGTGCCGCCAGCGTCGCCGCCGGACACCACGTCGGTGAGCTCGAGTCCTGACCGTGGCCGACGCGCAGGACTGGAGCGGTCGCAGGCTGCACTTCGTCGGGATCGGCGGCGCCGGTATGAGCGGCCTGGCGCTGATCGCCCAGAGACTCGGCGCCTCGGTAACCGGTTCGGATCGCGGGGACTCACCGTATATGAGGCCGCTGAGGCAGCTGGGAATCGAGCCCGTGGTCGGCCACGATGCCGCCAACGTGCCGCCGGGGGCGGAGGTCGTGTATTCGAGCGCGATCGGACCTGAAAACCCAGAGCGAGCGGCCGCCACACAGCTGATGCATCGCTCCGAGCTGCTGGCCGAGATCGCGACGCTCAAGCGCTGCCTGGCTGTTTCCGGCGCCGCCGGCAAGACCACGACCACAGCGATGATCGTTCAGATCCTGCGCGGCTGTGGCATGGACCCCGCGTACGCGGTCGGAGCCGAGCTGCGCGAGACCGGGCTGAACGCGGACTGGGGGAGCGGCGAGTGGATCGTGATCGAGGCGGACGAGTCCGACCGCTCGCTGCTGAACTACGCGCCCGAGATCGCGGTGCTGACCAACTCGGAGCTCGACCACCACGCCACGTATTCCTCGCGCCTGGACCTCGAGCGCACGTTCGCGGAGTTCACGGGCCGCGCCCGCGTCGCTGTCGTCTGGGATCGCCCGGAGCTGCTGGCGATCGCGGCGGGGGCCGGTGAGCTGGTCACCTACGACGCCGTGACGCCGCAGCTGGCCCCCTCAGGCGCGCGCTTCAGGTGGCGCGGGCTCGAGGTGAAACTGGCGGTACCCGGTTTGCACAACGCTGTGAACGCCGCGGGCGCGCTGAGTGCCGCCGCCGCCGCCGGCGCCGACCCCGAGGCCGCAGTGGCCGCGATCGCTGACTTTCAGGGCGCGCGCCGGCGCATGGAGCGCGTCGGCGAGACGGCGTCCGGCGCCTGGGTCTACGACGACTACGCCCATCACCCGATGAAGGTCGCCGCCGCGATCGCAGCCGCCCGTACGCTTGCGCCCAGACGGCTCGTGGTCGTGTTTCAGCCTCACCTCTACTCGCGCACGCGCGCGCTCGCCCGCGAGTTCGGGGTTGCGCTTGCAGGCGCCGATGTATGCGGCGTCGTCGACGTCTATCCGGCGCGCGAGCGCGCCGAGGACTTCCCGGGCGTCGACGGACGTCTCGTCGCCGCAGCGGCGGCCGATGCCGCCGACGGCCGCCCCGTGGCCTGGGTGCCGACCAGAGCGGACGCGCGGCGCTGGCTGGAGTTGACGCTGCGCGAGGGCGACCTGTGCTTGGTGATGGGTGCCGGTGACATCGATTCGCTGGGGCGCGAACTGGTCGCAGCCGACTGAGCGGGCGCGTCCTGGCTGCGCATTACGCTTGGCCGATGGCCGAACTTCCTGCGGGTGTGGAGCGGGACGTTCCGCTCGCGCGGCTGACGACGATCCGGACCGGCGGCGCGGCCGAGTTCTTCGCGCGCCCAGCTGACGTCGGCGAGCTCGAGCGGCTGCTCGCGTGGGCGACAGACGCAGAGCTCGAGGTAGGGGTCGTGGGCTCGGGGTCGAATCTCCTGGTAGCGGACGCCGGCGTGCGGGGACTGGTTTTGAAACTCGACAGCGAACTGACCACGATCGAACTCGACGGCATCGCCGGCGACCGGCTCGTGTGCGGCGGTGGTGCGCGCCTGCCGGCGGTCTCGGCCGCGGCTGCGCGTGCGGGCCTGTCGGGCATCGAGTTCGGTGTGAGCATCCCCGGCACGGTCGGCGGCGCCGTGCGCATGAACGCGAACGCATATGGCGGCGCGCTGGCGGACGTGCTCGAGTGGGTCGACGTATCCTCCGGCGCAGGCACCGATCGGCGCACGCCCCAGCAGCTGGGCTTCGAGTATCGGCGTTCCAACCTTGGAGCCGGCGAGGTGGTGGCACGTGCCAGGTTCCGGCTGCAGCCGGCTGACCAGGTCGACGTCAGGGCCACGCTGGCAGAGCTGCGCGAGCGCCGCAAGGAGGCACAGCCTGCGGGAATCAAGACCTTCGGTTCGACCTTCAAGAACCCCGAGGACCCGCGCGCCGAGGGCCGCAGCGCGGGTCAGCTGCTCGACGCGGCCGGCTGCCGCGGCCTGCGCGTCGGCGGCGCCGGCTTCAGCGCCAAGCACGCCAACTTCGTTGAGAACTTCGGTGGCGCGACCACGGCCGACGTGATCGCGTTGATGACCGCAGGACGCGACCGCGTCAGGCGGGCGTTCGGTGTGGAGCTCGAGCCCGAGGTCCAGGGCCTCGGACCGGTTGGGTTCCCAGCAGACTGGTGGCGCCTGTGAGCAGCGGCGACTGGGTCAGGGAGCGGCGGCTCGTGGGCCGCCTCGCGGTACCGCGGATCATGCCGCGGAGGCTGCGTTCGCTGCACACGCTGGCGTTGGTCGCCGTGCTCGTGATGATCGGATGGCTGGGGTGGATGTGGTACCGGTCCTCATCGTTCGTCAGGGTCCATCACGTGACGGTCGCCGGGCTGAGCGGACCGGATGTCCATCAGATCACGAATGCGCTGACCCAGGCTGCGCTCGGGATGACAACCCTGCATATCCAGATCTCCAAACTCGAGACGGCCGTCGAGCCCTACTCGTACGTGCGCTCACTGACCGTTGAGCGTGAGGGAGCGCACGCGGTGCGGATCGACGTCGCCGAGCAGGTTCCGGTTGCGCTGACCAAGATCGACGGACAGGACCGGGTTCTCGACGCGGCTGCCGACGTGCTGCCCACGACCACGGTCGTCCACGCAAGGCTCCCGCAGATCTCACTCGCGTCGGCGCCGGCCGGAACCACAATCACGCAGCCGGGTGCTCGTGCCGCCATCGCGGTGCTCGCTGCGGCGCCGTATGCGCTGCTCTCACACATTGTCAGCGCGTCGCCGAGCTCCGCCCATGGCGTGATCCTGCAGGTGCGAAACGGTCCGCAGATCTACTTCGGCCCGTCCACTCAGCTGCGCCGCAAGTGGGACGCAGCCGTGGCCGTGCTACAGAACAGTCAGTCGGCCGGGGCGGCATACATCGACGTCAGCGATCCCAGTCGGCCGGCGGCGGGCGCCAACGTGACCGCCACGCAGGCTGCGGCGCTTGGCCTCACGTCCGAGAGCGGAGTCTCGACCTCTAGTTGAGGGTTATAGCGCCGAAATCATCAGTCTCGGTGAGTGATTGAGAGTTGGCCGATCTGCAAGGATTGTTGCGCGAGGCGACTTCGCGTTGACGCCGCCGAAATTAAGTGCGTAACGTGAGAAACTCCCGCTGGGACGCAGAAGCGGGTATAACGCTCAAGCGAAGGCCGCACGAGCGGCACAAACGCTCAAGCCTGAATCGAGGGTCGGACGGCACCATGGAAAGCGGCAGTTATCTGGCAGTCATCAAGGTCGTAGGGGTCGGCGGTGGCGGCACCAACGCCGTCAACCGGATGGTCGACGCTGGACTTCGCGGCGTCGAGTTCATCGCGGCCAACACCGATGCGCAGGCGCTGCAGATGTGTGACGCCGACATCAAGCTGAACATCGGCACCGAGCTCACCAAGGGCCTGGGCGCCGGTGCCAACCCGGAGGTCGGGCAGGGCGCGGCAGCGGAGTCGCGCGACGACATCAAGGAGGCGCTGAAGGGCGCTGACATGGTCTTCGTCACCGCCGGTGAGGGCGGTGGCACCGGCACCGGCGCGGCGCCGGTGATCGCCGACATCGCCAAGAACGAGATCGGCGCGCTCACGGTCGGAGTGGTCACGCGGCCGTTCGGGTTCGAGGGGACGCAGCGCGCACGACAGGCCCAGGAGGGCATCGACAAGCTGCGCGAGTTCGTCGACACACTGATCGTGATTCCGAACGAGAAGCTGTTGTCGGTCGTCGAGCGGCGGGCGTCGCTGACCGACGCGCTCAAGGAGGCAGACAACGTGCTGCGCCAGGGCGTGCAGGGCATCACCGACCTGATCACCATCCCCGGGCTGATCAACCTCGACTTTGCCGACGTGCGCACGATCATGCACGACGCCGGCTCGGCGCTGATGGGCGTCGGCGCCGCGACGGGAGAGAACCGCGCAGGGGAGGCGGCCAAGGAGGCGATCTCCTCGCCGCTCCTGGAGGAGTCGGTCGAGGGTGCCAACGGCATCCTCCTGAACATCACCGGCGGCAGTGACCTCGGTCTGTTCGAGGTCAACGAGGCGGCGGAGATTGTCCAGGGAGCGGCCGACGCCAACGCCAACATCATCTTCGGCGCGGTGATCGACGACGCGATGACCGACGAGGTGCGCGTGACGGTGATCGCGACGGGCTTTGATCACGGGCGCGGGTTCCGCGGTCGCGTCGGACGAACTCAGCCACCGCCGGATTCACCCCGTCCACGCCAGTCCAGGCGCGACGTGACCTTCGACGAGGGCCAGCGTTCATCGCTGGAACTGCGGGACGACGAGATCGACATTCCGTCGTTCCTGAAGGACCGATAGGTCGGGAGGCGATCAGGGCAAGCTCTCGCCGCAGATCCACGGGCCGCTATACGCTGACCGTGGATGCCGGAGACGCACGCCCTGAGACGCACGCCGCTGTACACCGCGCATGTCGAGGCGGGCGCGAAGCTGGTGCCGTTCGCCGGCTGGGAGATGCCGATCCAGTACGCCGGCATCCGCGAAGAGCATCTCGCCGTACGCAACGGCGCCGGGGTATTCGACGTCTCGCACATGGGGCAGGTCAGGACCACCGGCCCAGATGCGCTGCAGCGCATGCAGCGCCTGGTCTCAAGCGACGTGCGCAGGATTCCCGAGGGTGGCGCCCAGTACTCGTTGCTCTGCAACCAAGGCGGCGGGGTGCTCGACGACCTCTTCATCTACAGGCTCGGCGAGGCCTGCTTCCTGACAGTCACCAACGCCGCCAACCATGAACGCGACCTCGCATGGATGCGAACTCACGCCGGCGAGTTCGACGCCGACATCGAGGACCGTCTGGCTGACTTCGCGATGCTCGCGGTTCAGGGGCCGGATGCGCGGATGCTGGTCCAGGGGCTCGCCGATGGATCGCTGCCGCCGCGACTGCACTGCTGTGAGCGCAGAGTCGCCGGGGCCCCGGCACTTGTCTGCGGAACCGGCTACACCGGCGAGGACGGGGTCGAGTTGCTGGTCGATCCGGAACACGCCGCACAGCTCTGGTCCTCGCTGCTGGGCGCAGGCGCGCAGCCGATCGGACTCGGCGCCCGCGACACGCTGCGACTCGAGGCCTGCTTCCACCTCTACGGCAACGACCTCGACGAGGATCACGATCCGATCTCGGCCGGCCTGGGCTGGGCATGCGCGGAGGCGACCGGATTCATCGGCGCGGAGGCGATCTCGAAAGTTCGGGCAAGCAAGCCCGAACTGAAGCTGGTTCCGTTCGTGATCGACGGGCCCGGAATCGCGCGCCAGGGCAACCCGGTGCTGGCGGCTGCAGGAGCGGCCGAAACGGCGGGCGAGGTCGTCACCAGCGGCAGCTTCTCGCCGAGTCTGGAGCGAGGAATCGGAATGGCGTACGTTTCAGCCGACCGGGCTGAGCCGGGAACCACAATCGAGATCGATGTTCGCGGCAGCATTCGCGACGCGGTGGTTGAGACCAAGCCCCTGTATCGGAAGGAGACCCAGTAGATGTCTGACCCGCACTATCCCGACGATCTCTCCTACCACGCCGAGCATGATTGGGCACGAATCGAGGGGGATGAGGCGACCTTCGGGATCACCTGGTTTGCGCAGGACACGTTGGGTGAACTGGTGTTCTTCTCGCCGCCGGCGGTGGGGGCGGTCGTGACGAAGGATGAGCAGTACACCGAGGTTGAGTCGGTCAAGGCCGTCTCGGATGTGATCGCGCCGCTGTCGGGCGAGGTGATCGAAAGCAACACGGCGCTTGCCGACAATCCGGAGACCATCAACGAGGACCCCTACGGCGAGGGTTGGTTGGTGCGGGTGAGGTTGTCGGATCCCAGTGAGGCCGCAGCTCTGATGGATGCCGAGGCCTACATTGGGACATTGACTTGAGTCGCTACACGTCTGTCACCGATGACGATCTGCGCGAGATGCTCGCGACGATCGGCGTCGCTTCGATCGAGGACCTGTTCGGGGATGTGCCGGCGGGGCTGCGGTTGCGGCAGCCGCTGGCGCTCGACGCGGGACTCTCTGAGCAGGAGGTCTTTGCTGAGCTGCGCGCGCTCGCGGCTCGCAACCTCAGCGCTGAGGATGAGGTCACGTTCCTCGGGGCCGGCATGTATGACCACTACGTGCCGGCGCTGGTCGACGCGATCATCTCGAGGTCTGAGTTTCTGACGCCCTACACGCCGTATCAGCCTGAGGTGTCGCAGGGCGGTCTGCAGGCGATGTTCGAGTACCAGACCGCGATCAGTGAGCTGACCGGGCTGCCTGTCTCGAACGCGTCGGTCTACGAGGGCCCGAGCGCGGTGGCCGCGGCCGGCTATCTCGCGAAGTTGCATAACGGGCGCCGCCGGTTCGTGGTCTCTGCTGGGGTTCATCCGCATGCGGTCGAGGCGCTTGAGACGCTTGCGCACGGCTGGGAGATGGATGTTGAGGTGGTGCCCCTGGCGCAAGGTGTGACAGAGCTCCCGGCTCTGGATGAGGATGTCAGCGCCGTGATCGTGGCGCAGCCCAATTTCGTCGGCGCGATCGAGCGGCTCGACCATGTGGCCCGCGCAGCGCACGAGGTCGGCGCGCTGGCGATCTGCGCGGCAGATCCACTCCCGCTCGGGCTGCTCACAGCACCAGGCGCGCAGGGGATCGACATCGTCGTCGGTGAGGGCCAGACGCTGGGAAACCGGCTGGACTACGGTGGGCCGTCGTTTGGCTTCTTCGCCGTCAGCGATGCGCTCGTGCGGCGTGTTCCGGGCCGGATCGCCGGGCAGACAAGCGATCTGGACGGCAGGCGTGGGTACGTGCTGACCCTGCAGACGCGTGAGCAGCACATCCGCCGCGAGAAGGCGACCTCGAACATCTGCACCGCGCAGGCGCTGAACGCCCTGGCGGGGATCGTGTACCTGAGCTGGCTTGGCCGACAGGGGCTGGTCGAGCTGGCGGAACTGCTGGTGCAGCGGACGGCCTACGCACGCGAGCGCCTGGCCGCGATCCCGGGGGTGTCGCTCTCGCACACACAGCCGGTGGTGCGCGAGTTCCCGATCCGGGTCGACGGCGACCTGGAGACGGTGATCGAGCGCTGCCGGGCGGCTGGCATCAACCCGGGTTATCGACTCTCCGGCGACGAGCTGCTGGTGGCGATCACCGAGCAGCGCACGCGCGCCCAGATCGATCTGCTGGCCGACACGATCGCGGAGGCATTGGCATGAGCGCCACCGAGCAGGGCCGTGCACGCTCGTTCATCGAGGCGGCTGACGATGAGCTGACGATCTTCGAGCGCTCTGCGCCCGGCCGCCGGGCCTTCGTGGCGCCGCCGCTGGATGTGCCGCGACGCTCGCTCGACTCGCTGATCCCGGCGGTGATGCGGCGTGCGGAACCGGCGCGCCTGCCGGAGATCGCCGAGCCCGAGATCGTGCGGCATTTCAACCGCCTGTCGAAGCGCAACTTCGACCTTGACACGGGCTTCTATCCACTCGGTTCGTGCACGATGAAGCACAACCCGAAGCTGCACGAGCGTGTCGCTGCGCTACCGGGCAACGCCAGGCTCCATCCGTTTCAGCGGCCGGAGTCGGCGCAGGGCGCGCTCGAGTTGATGTGGCGGCTGCAGGATGCCCTCGGAGAGATCTCGGGCCTGCCGCATGTGTCGCTGCAGCCGAGCGCCGGCTCCCATGGCGAGCTCACCGGTGTGCTGCTGACGCGCGCCTACCACGAGGACCGCGGTGAGCGGCGCAGCAAGGTCCTGACACCCGACACCGCCCACGGAACGAATCCGGCGACGGTGACGATGGCCGGCTATGAGCTCGTCAAGGTCGGTACGGATGCGAATGGCAACGTCGATATCGACGATCTGCGTGCAAAGGCGACCGACGATGTCGCCTGTCTGATGCTCACCAACCCCTCGACGCTGGGGTTGTTCGAGCCGCAGATCGAGGAGCTGGCGCAGATCATGCACGGGGTCGGTGCGACGCTCTACTACGACGGCGCCAACCTCAACGCGATCATGGGCATCTGCCGCCCGGGCGACATGGGCTTCGACATCGTGCACTTCAACCTGCACAAGTCGTTCACACAGCCGCACGGCGGCGGCGGTCCTGGGGCCGGACCGATCGCCGTCAACGAGGCGATGGAGCCATACCTGCCGCGCCCGCAGGTCGTTCGCCGCGATGACGGCAGCTACGACCTCGACAACGAGCGCCCGAAGTCGATCGGGCGCATGCGCGGCTTCCAGGGCAACTACGGCGTGTTCGTGCGCTCCTACGCCTACATTCGCTCGCTCGGTGCGGGCGGGCTGCGCGAGGTCTCCGAGGTAGCGGTGCTGAACGCCAACTACCTGATGGCCAAGCTCCGCAACGAGGGCGTGCTCGAGCACCTGCCGGCCGCCTACGAGCGGCTCTGCATGCACGAGTTCGTGCTCTCCGGGGCGCCGATGAGACGCGACCTCGGGATCAAGACGCTCGACCTCGCCAAGCGGCTGCTGGACCACGGCGTCCACCCGCCGACCGTCTACTTCCCGCTGATCGTCGACGAGGCGCTGCTGATCGAGCCGACTGAGACCGAGACGCGCGAGACGCTCGATCGCTTCGCGCAGATCGTCGCCGAGATCCTCCGGGAAGCTGCCGAGGACCCCGAGATTGCCCGCGGTGCGCCGTATTCGACACCGGTGCGCCGGCTCGACGAAGCCGGCGCCGCACGCCATCCGGTGCTGCGCCAGGAGCTGTGAGCGCCAATGCCAGGCCGGGAGCAGTGACGTGAATCGCGAGTTGAGCGAGCTGGCCGCGGCGGTGGCGCCACGCGTGCTCGATGAGATGCGGCAGCTGGTCGCGATCTCAACGCCGTCCGGTGAGGTGGAGGCGACCGAGCAGGCGATCCTGCTGTGTCGTCGCTTTCTCGAGCAGGACCAACCGCGGGCTGGCCGCTGGCGCTTCGAGCGGCTGCCTTGCTCCACCGAGGGCTGCGCGCCCGACATGCTGGCGACGCTGGATGGCACCGGCAGCGGCCGGCTGCTGCTGCTCGGACACCTCGACACGGTCGTCTCCCACCCCGACCACAGGCCGCCGACCGAGCAGGGGAAGCGGCTCTACGGGTCCGGCACGGCCGACATGAAGGGTGGTGACGCGATCGCCCTGGCGGTGGCGAGGACGCTCGCAGAGGAGCCGGAGGCCTTCGCACAGATCGGAGTGCTGTTCGTCTGCGACGAGGAGTGGCGGATCGCCAGGTTCCGGCACGTCGAGCGCTTCGACGGCTTCGACGGCTGCCTGTGCTTCGAGGCCGGTGAGATCAGCAAGGCGGGTGAGGAGGGCGTGATCGTGCGCCGCAAGGGAGCCGGCACGATGCGCGTGAGGGCGACGGGACGCGCATCGCATTCGGGCTCGGCCCCGCAAAACGGTCGCAATGCACTGCTGGCGCTGGCCCACACGGCGATTGCGGTCGAGGCCACGAACGAGCCCCAGGGCGAGGTGCAGCTCACGGTCGTCCCCACCGTGGTGCGTTCGGGCGAGGCGTTCAACGTCGTCCCGGCCGCCGGTGAGCTCGTGTTCGACATGCGCTCAAGCGACACTGCCGCGTTCGCACGGGTGCTCGAGGCGGTTCCGGCAGAGGTTGCCGGTGTCACGCTCGAGCCGGTGATGGAGCGCGTGTGGCCGGCCATGGACTCGGAGGCGGCGGCCGCGCCACTGCTTGCCGCCGCCTCTGCCCTGCTCGGGCGTCCGATCATCGCGCGCGGGCGCGGCGGAGCCAGTGACGCCAGTCACTTTGCGCCGTCTATCCCGCTCACGATCGACGGCCTGGGTCCCCGCGGCGGCGGCGCACACACGCCCGGTGAGTTCGTGGACCTGGGCTCGTTGCCGGCCCGGATCGCGGTCGCGCTCGCGGTCGCGCGCGCTGCCATCCTGTCTGTATGAGCGTCCCCGACCTCGGCGCCCCGACACCGCAGCGCGCGCAGACGGGCTCGCGCAGCGCGCGACTGCACGCGAGCGCGGATCAGCTGCACTCGCGCACACGGCACCAGCGCGAGGGACTGCTGCTGCTGGCCGCAATGGTGGCGCTGATGTGGGGAATCGAGGTCATCAACACGCTCGACTCCAATCGACTCGACGGCGACGGGCTGTACGCCCGCAGCGTCGGGCGCTTCTGGGGAATCCTGACGGCGCCGTTCATTCACGAGAGCTTCCAGCATCTGTTCGCCAACACGATCCCGCTGCTGTTCCTGGGGGCGATCATCGCGCTGCACGGCGCCAGACGCCTGGCAGTGGTGACCGGCTTCGTGATCGTGGTCGGCGGGCTCGGGACATGGATCTTCGGCAGCGGCCAGGAGGTCGGCGCCAGCAGCATCGTGTTCGGATATGCCACCTATCTGCTCGCTCGTGGTTTCTTCGACCGCAGCCTCTGGGAACTGGCCGTCGGGCTGCTGGTCGGGGTCGTCTGGGGCGCGGTGCTGCTCTCGAGCCTGATCCCGCACGCCGGCGTCTCCTGGCAGGCGCACCTGTTCGGGGGGATCGCCGGTGTGATCGTCGCCTGGCGGCTGGCGCGTCGCGACGAGCCGGGCACACAGCGGCCGCCTGCCGCCGACGGCCACGTCGCGACGCGGTGATGCCGGAAGCCGCAGTGATGCCGGAAGCTGCAGTGATGCCGGAAGCCGCAGTGATGCCGGAAGCCGCAGTGATGCCGGAATGCCGGAAGCTATGGACGTTTGGGGGCAAAAATGCCCCCAAACGTCCATAGCTTCACGTCGCGCGGTGCCGGTCGCTAGCCTGCGGACGCGATGCGCATCTTTTCCGGAGTCCAGCCCACGGGCCGCAAGCATCTCGGCAACTACATCGGCGCCTTCATTCCGCACGTCGCGAGCCAGGAGCGCGGTGAGGGGATCTACTGCATCGTCGATCTGCACGCCACGACGGTCGCCTACGAGCCCGCGAGGTTGCGCAGCGATGTCTATGACCTGCAGGCGGTGTGGATGGCGGCCGGGCTCGATCCAGAGCGCTGCATCCTCTTCCGCCAGAGCGACGTGATCGAGCACTCGGAGCTGCAGTGGCTGCTGAACAGCGTTACCGGCTACGGCGAACTGTCGCGAATGACGCAGTTCAAGGACAAGTCTGCGCAGCAGGAGTTCATCTCGGCCGGGATCTTCAACTACCCGATCCTGATGGTGGCCGACATCCTGCTCTACAACGCCAATCAGGTGCCGGTGGGCGACGATCAGCGCCAGCACGTCGAGCTCACGCGCGACGTCGCCCAACGCTTCAACTCGCGCTTCGGACAAACCTTCGTAGTGCCGGAGGCCGTGATCTCGCAGGTCGGCGCCCGAATCATGGACCTGCAGACGCCCGAGAGGAAGATGTCGACCACCGGCGGCACGCCGGCGGGCACGATTTACGTGACCGACGAGCCCGCCGCGATTGTCAAGAAGTTCAAGTCGGCCGTGACCGACTCTGGGCGTGAGATCAGATACAGCGCCGAGAAGCCCGGCGTCAGCAATTTGCTTGAGATCCTCGCGGTCACGCGAGGCGTCGAGATCGCCAAGCTTGAGCGTGAATTCGAGGGCTCCGGCTACGGTGATTTCAAGCTCGCCGCCGGTGAGGCCGTCGCCGACTATCTGGCGCCCGTGCGCGAGCGCTACAACGCGCTGCGCGGGGACGAAGCCGCCCTCGAGTCGATCCTGACCCTCGGCGCCGACAAGGCGCGAACGATCGCCGCCGGGACGATGCTCGACGTGCGCAGCGCGATGGGCGTCGGACCGGTCCGGCCGGCCCGCTAAATTCGCCGCGAGTGAGTCTCGCGCCCGCCACCAGAAGGCCATTGCGGCTGGTTGATCTGGAGCTTGACCTGGAGGTCTTCGCTGGACCGTTCGACCTGCTGCTGACGCTGATCCTGCGTGAGGAGGTCGATCTGCTCGAGGTCGACCTCGCCGATGTCGTGATCTCCTACATCGACCACCTGGAGTCGCGAGGTGAGCTCGACCTCGAGGCCGCGACCGAGTTCCTGGTGCTGATCACCGCCCTGCTCGAACTCAAGTCTCGGCTGATGCTGCCGGGCGAGGAGATCGAGGAGATGGACCTTGACCCCGGTGAGGCCGCGACCGAGCTGCTCGAACGGTTGCTGGACGCTCATCGCTACCGCTCGGCCGCACAGCATCTGTCGGGGCTGCTGCGCGATCAGGCCGGACACCGCTTTCGCTCAGCGCCACTGCCGGTTCACCTGCGCAAGGCGGCCATGCCGGAGGCCACCGCCGTGTATGACCCCAACCGCCTCGCGCGGGCGATCGGCCAGCTGCTGGTGTTGCCGCCCGAGGTCGACGTACGCCACATACCGGTCTCCAAGGTGACCGTCGCGGAACGTTTGACGCTTCTGCGCAGACTGCTGCGGCGCGGGTCGTTCAACTTCGACGAGGCGGTTGACGGCGCCGATCGCGTGACCGTGGCGGTGACGTTGTTCTCGCTGCTTGAGCTCTACAAGCAGGGCGAGCTGACCTGGTCGCAGGACCAGCCGTTCGGCGAGATTCAGATCGACGCCGCCGGAGGCCCGTCACTGGCCGAGCGCAGCGCGTGATCGAGCGCCGCGCATGACCGGCTTCAGGCCATGAGCATCTCCCTCGACGGCACACTCGAGGCGCTGCTGTTCCTCTCCTCCGAGCCAGTCCCGACCGACACGCTCGCGGAGGTGATGGAGGCTGATCCGCAGGCGGTGGCAGGGGCGCTCGAGGAGCTCGGCGTCCGACTGGACCGAGACGGTCGGGGACTGGTCCTCAGGCAGCTTGCCGGCGGCTGGACGTTGAGCTCGCATCCGGAGGCCGAGGACGCGGCCAGACGCCTGCTGGCGCGGCCGCGCACACCGCCGCTGACGCCCGCGCAGGCCGAGACGCTGGCGATCATCGCCTATCTGCAGCCGGTCTCGCGCCCGGAGATCGCCCGGATCCGGGGCGTCAACGCCGAATCGGCAGCCGCGACACTGCTCGAACGCGGACTCGTCGAGGAGTCGGGGCGCTCGCAGTTCGGGGCCGTGCTCTACCGGACCACCGATCTATTCCTGAGGCTCTTCGGGCTGCAGGCGATCGGTGAGCTGCCACCGATCAGCGCCTTCGATCCCTCACCGGAGCTCGAGGAGGAGCTGCGCGAGCGACTGTTGCGGGCGGGTGAGGCGAGGGTCACCGATTGAGAGCAGCAGGAACGGTCAGCTTCCCGCGTAGGTCGCGACCGCCGCGTCGGTGCTGAGCGCGCCCGCTGCCAGCTGGCCGCAGGCGGCCGCGATATCCCGGCCCCGCGTGAGTCGCACGGTCGCTCCGAGTCCGTGGCGCTCGAGCTCGGCACGGAAAGCGTCGACCGCTCGTGGCGTCGAGCCCTGCATGCCGACGTCCGTCGGGTTGTAGGGGATCAGGTTCACCTTGTAAATCCTCGGATCGAGGATCGCCGCCAGCGCGCGCGCCTGGCCGACGGCGTCATTGATGCCGCCGAGCATCACGTATTCGACGAAGACCATCCGTCGCTTGTGCTCGTAGAAGCGCTCGCACGCCAGCAGGACATCCGCCAGCGGGTAGCGGTCGTTGACGGGCATCAACTCCGAGCGCAGAGCCGGGTCAGCGGCGTGCAGCGAGAGCGCCAGCCGCAGCGGCATCGGGTCTGCCGTGAGACGATCGATACCCGGGATCCAACCGACCGTCGACACCGCGGTACGGCGGTTGGTGATGCCCAGGTCGGGCAACCTCCGGCAGGCTGCAAGCACGCTGTCGAGGTTCATGAGCGGCTCGCCCATGCCCATGAAAACGCAGTGATCGACCTCTGTGATGCGTCGGAAGTGGAGCGCCTGGTCGAGAATCTCGAAGGCCGTGAGGTTGCGCCCGAACTTCATCTGGCCGGTGGCGCAGAACGCGCAGGTCAGCGGGCAGCCCGACTGGGAGGAGACGCACAGCGAGCGGCGACCGTCGCGATAGCGCATCAGGACCGCCTCGAGCGGGCGACCGTCGGCGGTGCGCATCAGGGCCTTGATCGTGCCGTCGCTCGCGTGCGCCTCATGCTCGAGGGTCAGCGTCGAGAACGGCACGGTCCTGGCGAGCGCATCGCGCAGCACCTGCGGCAGGTTGGTCATCTCCTCGTAGGAGGCGGCGCCGGCGGCCGTCCACCGCCAGACCTGCTCGAGCCGGTAGCCGGGTTGCCCCAGCTCCGCGAGGGTGTCTGCGAGCAGGTTCAGATCCATCCGGGCTATGGTGGCACGCCGATGCGGCTTGCCAAGTTCCTCGCGACCTCGGGCGTGTCCTCGCGGCGAGCGGCCGAGCAGATCATCCGCTCTGGGCGCGTGACCGTGGCAGGGGAAACCGTCACCGATCCGGCACGCGACGTCGACGCCGACTCCGGTGTGGCCCTCGACGGGATCGCCGTCGGTTCCTCATCGCAGGAGCTGGTGGTGTACGCGCTCAACAAGCCCTCAGGTGTCGTCTCGACGGCCAGCGACACGCACGGTCGACCGACGGTCGTCTCATTGGTCGATTCGTCTCAGCGCCTATATCCGGTGGGGCGGTTGGACGCCGACACGACCGGGCTGATCCTGTTGACAAACGACGGCGAGCTCGCACACCGGCTGACCCACCCGAGTTTCGAGGTCGACAAGACCTATCGCGCTGTGGTGGGCAATGCGCCCGTGAGGGAGCACACCCTGCGCGCGCTGCGGCGCGGGGTCGAGCTCGATGACGGGATCACCGCGCCCGCGCGGGTCACGCGCGTCAGCTCCGACACACTTGAGATCACGATCCATGAGGGTCGCAAGCGCCAGGTCAAGCGGATGTGCGAGCAGGCCGGGCATCGGGTGCTCGAGCTGCAACGCGTGCGTTTCGGGCCACTGCGCCTGGGTGATCTGGCCCCGGGGGCGCACCGCAGGCTGAGTGCCAATGAGGTCAGTCTGCTGCGCAGTGCCGGCCGCGGTGAGGCTCAGCGGGATGCGAAGCGAAGCTCAAGCGTGCCCGACGGGACCGTGAGGTAGGGACGCCCGGTGTTGGGCGGGTGGGCGGAGATCATCACTGGCTGCAGGCTGCCGCGCACGCCGGTTACCGTGACCGTCGCGATCCCCGCGGTGTTCGTCGACACGGTGGTTGAACCGCCCGGGTCCCCATGGTTGAGTGCGGCGACGGCGTGCCTTCCGGTGGGGGTCTGTGTGACTCTGATCGGCACCCCCGCCTCGCGAATCAGCCCGTCCCATTGATCGAGCAGATGCAGGTGCACCCTCACGGTCGTCCCCGGCGGCAGGATCTGGTTGAAGGAGTTGGGATCGAAGCCTATGTGCCATGTCGGCGGCGCATACAACGGGCTGACGCTCACCGAATTGGGATTCGAGAGGAATGCGAGGACCGTGAGACCGTCGCTGAGAGAAGGCTCCGACGGCGTGTTCGGCGACAGCAGTGTGTAGGTGGCCGAGGCGTCGGGGCCGAGCTGGTGTGGTCCGGCCCAGATGGTCCAGAAGCTCGTGACTCCCGACGCCGTCTGCATCGCGAAGGCCGGCGATACCGACCCCTCGGTGTGGTTGGTGACCTGAACGGTGACCTTCTGCGCCAGGTCTGAGCCGCCTGCGTTCTGAGGCGTGCCGGTGATCCGCAGCGACAGGGGCGCGCCAGCGGCCAGCGCATATGCGGCGAGCGCCGCCGACGCCAGCCCGGTGCCGGCGATCGCCGTCGCCCATCGGGTCGATCGCGCCCAGCGCAGCGGCCCATGCGTGTGCCGTGCGCGTAACGGCGGCAGCGTCGTCGTGCTGGCGGCGATCAGCGCCGGCGGCACCAGCGCGACCAGGTAGATCGCATACGAGCGAACGGCGAAGAAGTACGCGAACGCAGGGAGCAGGAACGTGGCGGGCTTGAGCAGCGGATAGGTGCCGATGTAGGCGACGAGCAGCAGGATCAGCACGAGGACCGTGAGCAGTGAGAACGCCAGCAGGGAGCCGCCGCCGATCCGCAGGAACAGGCTGAAGCCGATCGCCCCCTGGCCTGCCGGCACGAGGCTTTTGACCAGCGGCGCCAGGGTGCCGTGCACCCAAGCCGATGGCGAGGCCAGTATGAACGGCAGATTCGGGAGCAGGAACGCGACCAGGGCCGCCAGCAGGTAACGGCCCGCGCGTCCAGCACTGGCCCGTGCGGCCCTCGCGCGCTCGGCACCGGCGCGCATACCGGCCCGTGCGAGGTCATCGCAGACCAGACCGGCGATGATGAACGGCAGGATCGGCCAGGGTGTCTGCTTGGCTGCCATCGCCAGGCCGAACGCGACGGGGCCAAGGTAGGTGCGCCAGTCACGCCCGTCGAAGCGGTCCCAGCGCCAGGCTGCGAGTACCAGGAGCGGCATGAAGACCATGTCGGTCAACCCGATTGCCGACAGGCTCACGTATGCGCCGACGCTGCCGAGCACCAGCGCCGCGGGGCGCAGCGACCGCGGCAGCAGCCTGAACATCAGCAGCACCGCGAGCGCCCAGCCGAGCACCTCGAGCCCGGGAGCCAGATCGAGCGTCCAGCCGAGCGCCAGGAAGGGTACGTAGACCAGGAATGACAGGGCCGGGTAGGAGAGCTGGGTGACGCCGTGGCCGGCCAGCGTGTAGGTGTAGCCACCGGATGAGACGCGGAACAGCGGCAGCGCCGGCGCCATCGTGTGCGTGTAGGGATTCAAGCCCTGCCGGACCAGCTCGCCCGCGTACTGATCGAAGGCGAGCTCGTCGGTGCCGTAGCTCGGCGTGTTGTGGAGTTGCACCACCACCCACGCGCCGAACGAGACCACGGTCAGCAGCGCCGTGGTCCAGGCCAGCACCTCGCGCAGCCGCCTCGCGTCGGCCACCGGCTCGGGTAGCCAGCTCGCGACCGCCGTGGCGAGACCCCAGAATCCTGCGACGATCGCCAGCAGCGCCGCCCATTCGTAGCGAGGGGCGCCGTTCTCGAGCTCGAACGCCCAGCTCAGCAGCGACGCGCCAACCAGCGTCCACAGCAGGCGCGAGGCCCACTGCTGCTCAGAGAACTTCAGTTTCGCGGTCGGCTCCACCGGCGAGAGACTGTCAGAGAGCCGTCAGCCCTGCTGGACCAGTTGCGCGTCGTTCAGCTGCGCGTGACCGGACGGCACGAAGTGCCTGCGTTCGTTATGGGTTGCCGTGGGCAGCGAGGTTCGCCGGACGGTCGTCGGGTGTGCGGAGCGCAATTCCAGCACCCGGAACTGCCTGACGCGCCGGCGGGCGACGATGTGGAAACCGGGAATCGAGTAGTCGCGGTCCAGCCGTGAGGGCACCAGGTTGCAGGCTGAGCCCCACCAGCAGAAGCTCTCATGCGTATGCGTATCGGCGACGGCGATGACGTCGATCGCGCTGACGTCGTGGACGCTCGCCGTCTTGATGTACCGGAGGTTGTTGAAATAGAGGCCGAGCGGCATCCCGCCGGGGTTGTCCTGGATCATCACGATGCGAGCGTCCCTCGCGGCGGTTCGATGTTGCGGCCACGGTCCGAGCAGGTCCGCGAGCAATTGCCAGTTCGGACGCTGGAACGCATACGTGGTGGCAACGCTGACCGCGGCCGTGAGCCCGATTGCGCACAGCACCACGGTTGCCGCGAGTCCGGCCGCACGCGCCCGCGCCACGCCAAGCCCCGCGCCCAGGAAGATCAGCGCCGGCAACCAGACGGGTAGGAGGTTGCGCGCCAGCAAAGTGTTGTGGCCCGGGCCGGCGCTCAGGATCAGACCTGCCAGCGCGATGCCGCCCGGCAGCAGTGCGTCGCGGCGCTCCTCGCTGCGGGAACGCCAGATCAGCAGCCCGATCCCCAGCGCGATCGCGGCGAAGCCCAGCAGCTTCAGGAGCGCACGCAGGTGGGTCTCCGGCCCGAGCACCGCCATCGGCAGCAGCTGCGCCAGGCGTCGAAGGTAGGAGGACTGCGCGATCCAGCTGTCGTTGTGGGTTCCGTCCTGGGCCAGCAGCAGCGGCAGCAAAGCGACACCTACCAGCCCGACACCGGCGATCGCGACCTGGACACTGCGGCTGCGGCGATGCAGGTAGAGCAGCCAGACGGCCTCGGGCACGATCAGGATCACGGCGTAGTAGTGGGTCAGCAGCGCGAGCGCGGAAGCGAGTCCCCAGAGGGCGAGCGCCCGCGGCTGTGGTCGCTCGCGGGCGCATGCGAACGCCCATAGGCTGCAGGCGGACAGCAGCACCAGCATCGAATATGCGCGCGCCTCCTGCGAGTACCAGATCAGGAACGGGTTGAACGCGGTCAGCGCCGCGACGATCAGCGCCGCACGCCGGTTGCGCAGAAGTTCCTGGGTCGCCGCGTAGGCGACCGGGATCGTCAGCGTCCCGCAAACGGCTGACAGCGACTTCAACCCGGCAGGCCCGAACCCGAAGATCCGCGCCCAGACCCAGGCGACGCAGTAGTAGAGCGGCGGCGTGGATTCGACATGCGGCAGTTGGCCGAGCATCCGTCCGGGGCCGTATCGCACAAGTTCGACCGTGTAGGACTCGTCGTACCAGAATCCCTGGTGACCCATCCCGATCAAGCGCAGCACGGCGCCCAGCAGCGTGATCAGGACGATGGGCACGCGCGGCAGGATGCCATGCCGGGATAAAGCCTGTCTGGCAGAATCCCGCCGCGATGCAGCGGTTGTACGCACTCAGAGGCGCAAACAGCGTGGCGCGCAACGACGCGGGGTCGATCCTGGCCGCGACTGACGAGCTGATGCGCGAGCTGATCTCGCGCAACGAGCTGGTGCCCGCGGCGATGGTCAGCTGCATCTTCACGCTGACCGAGGACCTCAACGCCGAGTTCCCGGCAGTCGCCGCGCGCCAGCTTGGGCTCAGCCGCGTACCACTGCTCTGTACGCGCGAGGTTCCCGTGCCCGGTTCGCTGCCGCGGGTCGTGCGTACGCTGCTGCACTACTACGCGCCGGAGGACCACACTCCACGGCACGTGTACCTGGGCGCGGCCCGGGTGCTGCGCTCTGACCTCGATTCGGCGCAGTAGGCTGAGCTCGATGGCAGTCGAGTTCGCGGAGAAGACCCGCCGGATCCCGGTGTACCCGGTGGCGGCCGGATACAACCTCGGGGCCGACGTCGCGATGCTGGCCTCCAACGAGGCCTCGTTCGGGCCACTGGAGTCCGTCGTGGAGGCCGCGCGCGTGGCGATGATCGGCGCCAACCGCTACCCGGATCCGTCCTACATGCAGCTGCGCCGGGCGCTGGCCGACCGCTACTCGGTGCCGTGGGAGCGGGTTGCGCTCGGCCAGGGCTCCTGTGACCTGATTCTCGCAGCGGGCGACGCGCTGCTGGAGCCCGGTGCCGAGGTCGTCTACGCCTGGCCGGCCTTCAGCGTCTACCCACACCTTGCCGCCGCGTCGGGCGCGCGCGCGATCGAGGTTCCGCTGACCGGTGAGGCAGTGCACGACCTCGATGCAATTGCGGCCGAGGTCACTGTCGCGACGCGGCTGGTCCTCATCTGCAACCCGAACAACCCGACCGCGACGGCGCTGCCGCTGGAGCGGATCGCGGACTTCCTGGAGCGGATCCCCGACCACGTCTGCGTGATCCTCGACGAGGCCTACGTCGAATACTCGCTGACGATCGGCGACCCGTTCGCGTCGCTGCCCCTGCTGGACAGGCACGCGAACCTCGTGATCCTGCGCACCTTCTCCAAGGTCTACGGGCTGGCTGGGTTGCGGGTCGGTTACGGCCTCTGCGGGAGCGATTCGTTCCGGATCGCGGTCGACCAGGTCCGCCAGCCGTTCTATCTCACGAGCGCCGCGCAGGCGGCTGCCGTTGAGGCGTTGAGGCATCAGGATGAAGTCGAGCGCCGCGTGGTCGCCACCGTGGCCGCGCGGACGGTTGTGACCGAGGCCCTGCGCGAACGCGGGCTATGGGTGGCGGAGAGCGACGCGAACTTCGTCTGGGTGCGGCTTGCCGAAGACGGCGAAGACGGGCCGATTGTCGACGGGCTGCGCGAGCGCGGCGTGATCGTGCGGGCCGGCACGGCCCTCGGCGACCCCGGCTTCGCGCGGGTGACTCTCGGCACCGACAGCGAGAACGCCCGCTTCCTTTCGGCGCTTGACGAGCTCGTCTAGAATGTCGCAGGACGCGTATGAACGGCCTTTGCCCAAACAACTTCGGCTGGTCCTTCTACGCGCCCTATTACGCCTGGCGATTTAGCTAGGCGCTCGGCTGTCACACCTCTGCTGTCCGTTCAAGGCGCGCGGGCAGACCATGGAGCCGAGCGCCGCAGGGAGCCCGAGGCGCCGGGCCGTTCGACGTAACCCGCGACGGCACTTTCCGTACAGTCCTTCAGGAGTGAGAGGATCCAAGACGATGACCCGCCACCAACAGAAACAGCGATGATGACCGTGATCCGAGCGAGCCAGGGAGACGCGGTCCGCGATCAGCGGATCGAGCGCCTGGTGCCGCTCATCACCCCACAGGAGCTGTTCGATGAACTGCCGCTCGACGACGAGCGGGTGGCCGTGCTGCTCCACGGCCGCAGTGCCGCGCACGCGGTGTTGGACGCCGTCGATGACCGGCTGATGGTGGTCGTCGGACCATGCAGTGTCCACGACGTCGCCGCCGCCCGCGAATACGCGGAACGCCTCAGCGCAGAATCGAAGCGCCTGGCCGGCGACCTGCTCGTGGTCATGCGGGTCTACTTCGAGAAGCCGCGGACCACGATCGGCTGGAAGGGCCTGATCAATGATCCGCACCTGGACGGCTCCGGCGATGTCAATACCGGTCTGCGGCTCGCCCGTCGCTTTCTGCTCGAGGTGTTGGGTCTCGGTTTGCCCGTCGGCTGCGAGTTCCTCGACCCGATCACTCCGCAGTACATCTCCGACCTGGTCTCGTGGGGAGCGATCGGGGCGCGGACGACCGAGAGCCAGATCCACCGTCAGCTCGGCTCCGGACTGTCGATGCCGGTCGGCTTCAAGAACGCCACCGACGGGAACGTGCAGGTAGCCGTAGACGCGGTGCGGGCCGCGGCTGCGCGGCATGCGTTCGCCGGGATCGACGCCGATGGGCGCTCGGCGATCCTCCACACGCGCGGCAACACCGACTGTCACATCATCCTGCGTGGCGGCAGCGCCGGCACGAACTACGACGCTGAGTCGGTTGCATCGGCCAACGCCCTTCTGCGCAGGTCGAGCCTCCGCGAGCGGGTTGTGATCGACCTCTCACACGGAAACAGCGAGAAGCAGCCCGAGCGCCAGCCGGCAGTGGCGGCCGTGGTCGCCGAGCAGCTGAACGCCGGTGACCCTACGATCGCGGGAGTCATGATCGAATCGTTCCTGGTCGCCGGCAATCAGCCGCCCGGGCCGGCGGAGACGCTCACCTATGGCCAGTCGATCACCGACGGCTGCATCGGCTGGGACACGACGGTGGAGGTCCTGGAAACCCTCGCCACGGCCGTCCGCACGCGGCGTGCACTCCGCGCCTGACCCCGTGAGCGTCGGCTCGGTGACCCGGTAGGCGACATGCGCGTGGCGGTGATCGGCGTCGGGTTGATCGGCGGCTCGGTTGCGCTGGCGGCAAAGGAGCGGCTGGGCGCTGATGTCAGCGGCTGGGACTTCAACCCGGCAGCATGCTCACAGGCCCGCGCGTCAGGGGTGATCGACACCGCTGCGCGCTCGATCGAGGCCGCGCTCGACGGCGCCGAAGCGGCGTTCGTGGCCGCGCCGGTCGAGGCACTTCCTGAGCTGGTCGGTGCCGCGCTGGCAGCGGCCGGCGCCGGCTGTGTCGTCAGCGACGTGGGCTCAACGAAGCGCGCGGTTGTGGAGGCCTGTTCAGATCCGAGGTTCGTGGGCGGGCATCCGCTCGCGGGCGCTGAGACCAACGGCGTCGAGCACGCGCGCGCGTCGCTGTTCGATGGCGCGACCTGGTACCTGGCGCCCTCGCCGTGCACGTCGGCTGCAACCCTCGGTGCGGTGAGCTCGCTGGTGAGCGGTCTGGGCGCCGTACCGGTCGAGATCGATGCCACCGCACATGACGAGCTGATGGCTGTTGTCTCGCAGCTGCCGCACGTCTTTGCGAACGTGCTCGTCTCGCAGCTGACGGCGCTGGGCGGCAAGCCTGCGCTCGGCCCGAGCTTCCGCGACGCCACCCGGGTCGCCGGCTCGAACACCTCTGTCTGGAGCGATATCTACATGGCCAACCACGATCTGCTCGCCGAAGCGATCGAGGATGCGATCGCCGCCCTCGTAGGGGTCCGCGACAGTCTCAAGGCGGGTGACCGCGAGGCGCTTGTGCGCTGGAGCGAACAGGCTGCAGCCGATCGCGCCGGACTCACCCGATGACGGCGGTCGCCCGGGTTGCTCCGGGATCCAGGCCCGCGAAATGGCAGGCGCCCGTGCCTGGCTCCAAGAGCATCACCAACCGTGCGCTGCTGCTGGCCGGCGTCGCCACGGGCGCCACGACACTGCTGCAGCCATTGGTCGCAGACGACACGCTGGCGATGGCCGCGGCGCTGCGCACACTCGGCGCCGGCGTCGACGAGCACGCCGGGGGCGATCGATCCCTCACGTGGGCCGTCGAGGGCCTCGGAGGCCCGCCGCGTGGCGACACCGACGTCTACTGCGGCATGGGCGCGACCGTCGGCCGTTTCCTGGTGCCGATGCTTGCGGCGGGCGAGGGGCGCTTTGGCGTTGACGCGCACCCCCAACTGCGGCGCCGCCCGCTCGGCCCCGTGCTCGAGGCGCTGCGAGCCCAGGGGGCCGGCATCGTCGGTCAGGCGTTTCCTCTCGAGATCGATGCCGCCGGCCTTGCCGGCGGGGAGGTCAGGGTCGACGCCTCGGTCTCCAGCCAGTTCCTCTCGGGGCTGCTGATGGCGGCGCCTTTTGCGCGCTCCGATAGCCGCCTGGAGTTCGACACGGTCGTCAGCCGTCCGTATCTTGACCTCACGCTCAACGCGATGAAAGCCTTCGGCGTGGATGTCGAGGTGCACCCCAACTCGATCGTCGTCGAGCGCGGCGAGTACGTCGCGACCGAGTTCGCGATCGAGCCGGACGCCTCGACGGCGTCCTACTTCCTGGCCGCTGCGGCCGTGACCGGAACTACCGTACGGATCATCGGGCTGGATCGCAGGGCGACCGCGCAGGGCGACATCGAGCTCGTCGGCTTCCTCGAGCGCATGGGCTGCAAGGTCCGTGACGGCGAGGCGCTCGAGCTGACCGGGCCGGGCCGGCTGCGCGGCGTCGAGGTCAACATGCGCAACAGCTCCGACGTGTTCATGACGCTCGCCTGCGCGGCGGTGTTCGCGGAGGGCCCGACCACGATCACTGGCATCGGTCACGCGCGTGTGAAGGAGTCTGACAGGATCGCCGCCTGTGCCGGCAACCTGCGGCGACTCGGGATCACGGTTGATGAGGGGCCGGACCATCTGCGCGTGCATCCGGGCACGCCGCGGGCGGGAATCAGCCTTCCGACCTACGAGGATCATCGTGTGGCGATGGCGTTCTCGGTGATCGGTGCGCACGTGCCGGTGCTGTTGGAGGAACCGGAATGCGTGGGCAAGACCTTCCCGAGCTTCTTCGAGGTCTGGCCGGTTACCGGGGCGGACGTTGAGCTGATCGAAGGGGCGGGCTGATGGTGATCGCGATCGACGGGCCTGCCGGCTCGGGCAAATCCACCGTCGCCAAGGCGGTCGCGGCTGCGCTCGGCTTCACCTACCTCGACACCGGAGCGATGTATCGCAGCGTGGCGCTCGAGAGCCTGCGCTCCGGCGGCGACGCCGCTGCTGTCGCCGCCGGCCTGACGCTGTCACTCGGAGAGCGGGTTCTGCTCGATGGCGAGGATGTGACCGATGCGATCCGCGCTCCCGAGGTCTCAGAGCTGGCATCCCAGGTTGCGGCCGAGCCTGCCGTGCGCCGGGCCATGGTCGCGCAGCAGCAGCGGCTGATGGCCCACGGCGATTGGGTTGCGGAGGGTCGGGATATCGGCACCGTGGTAATGCCGGAAGCGGAGCTGAAGGTCTTTCTGACCGCAACGCCGGAGGAACGGGCTCGACGTCGAGCGGCTCAGACCGGGGCTGAGCCGGCCACCGTGCTCGCTGAGCAGACGATTCGCGACCAGCGCGACAGCACCCGCGCCGACTCGCCGTTGAAGCGGGCGCGGGACGCGACCCGGCTCGATACGACGGGGCTCACGCTCGAGCAGGTGGTGGAGCGCGTGATCGCGCTTGTCCCCGATCGCTAGGCTCGGAGCGCCATGAAGGTAGCGATCGTCGGATACCCGAACGTCGGCAAGTCCTCGTTGGTCAACCGTCTCACGGAGTCGCGTGAGGCGGTCGTGCACGAGCAGTCGGGCGTCACGCGCGACCGCAAGGAGCTCGAGACCGAGTGGAACGGCCGCAATCTCACGTTGATAGACACCGGCGGCGTCGACCTTGACGAGCGCGATGACCTCGCCCGGCAGATCCAGCAGCAATCGCGGGAGGCGCTGGCGGAGGCCGACGTGGCGGTGCTCGTCGTCGACGCCAAGGCGGGCGTGCGTCCTGGCGACCTGGACATGGCCGATCTGCTGCGCAAGGTCACGATCCCGGTGATCCTGGCGGCCAACAAGGTGGACTCGGTGCGAGACCTCTCGCTGGCCCACGAGTTTCACCGACTCGGCCTGGGCGAGCCGGTCGCCGTCTCAGCCGCCCAGGGCCTGGGGACAGGGGATCTGCTCGACCGCGTGGTTGAGGTCGGGCCCGACCACGACCCGGAGCCTTCGCCCGATGATCCGATCCGACTGGCTGTGATCGGGCGTCCGAACGTCGGAAAGTCCTCGCTTGTCAACCGGTTCCTGGGGTCCGACCGCGTGATCGTCTCGGATCTTGCCGGCACGACCCGTGACGCGATCGACCTGCCACTGACCTTCGAGGAGCGCGCAATCGTGCTTGTCGATACGGCCGGTATCCGGCGCCAGTCAAAGGTGGGGGAGTCGCTTGAGTACTACACGGCGCTGCGCTCTGAACGCGCCGCCGAACGCGCGGATGTCGCGCTGGTGGTATGTGACGCCACCGACGGGGTGACCTCTCAGGACTTCCGGATCGCGGAGATGGCGATGAAGACGGGCTGCGCGACCGCGCTGGTCCTCAACAAGTGGGACCTGCAGGACGAGGTGTCCGGGTCGCACGCTGCGATTGGCCCGGATCAGCTCGACAACGAGCGCGCTCGTGTGAACCGCAAGCTCCGGCTGCGACCCCGGATCCTGACGGCGAGCGCCAGGACCGGCCGCCACGTCGACCGGATCCTGGTTGAGGCGGTCGGCCTTGCTGATCGCAGCCGCGGACGTATTCCGACCTCACAGCTGAACCGCTTCATATCTGACATCGTGGCCCGCCGTCAGCCGCCGTCCTCGAACAACCGCCGGCACGGCAACCAACGGCTGAAGCTGATCTACATGACACAGACCGGCGAACGGCCGCCGCGCTTCTCGATCCAGGTCAACTCCCACGCGCTGGTCACGCGCGACTATGCCTACTACGTGGAGAACCGCATGCGCGAGCGCTATCGCATGGAGGGCATCCCGCTGATGATCGACTTCGTCGAGCGCAACGAGCGACGCGGCAGCAGGTGATCGCGCGCGTCATCCCGTTGACGCAGACGCGTGCGATCCGAGGACTGTTCGACTACGAGCTGCCGGCTCCGTTGGCGGATGCGGAGGTCGGATCGCTGCTGCGAGTGCCGTTCGCGGGTCGCGAGATCCTGGCGGTGATCGCCGAGCGGGCGCGGACCTCGGAGGTTCCCGCTGAGCGGATCGCGGCTGCCTCTGAGCTCCTGCCGACCCGGCTCCCACCCGACCTCGTCAAGCTGGCGGTCTGGATGGCAGCCGAGTACTGCTCGACGCCGGCCCGTGCGCTCCAGGTCCTGCTTCCGGCCGGTGCAACCAAGGGCATCGGCGAGAAGCAGATTCTGATCGCCTCCATCACCGGCGCCGGCCGCTCGGCTCTTGAGCAGGACATCCGCGTGACCCCGGGCCAACGCGATGCTCTCGTGGCCCTCGCCCAGCAAGCCCACCCGGCTTCGCAACTCGGCACACAGCTGCTCCGGCGCCTGGAAAAGCGCGGCCTGGTCACGCTCGACCTGACCCAACAACACCGCCGCTCAGCGACCCACACGGTCTCATCCAACCTCGCTTCAGCGCCGCGATTGACGATTGAACAGGAGTCCGCGCTGGTGCCCATCCTGGCGGCGGTCGCTCGTGCTGACAGGCGCGGCACCGATCGCGGACTCGAAGAGTTCCTCCTCCACGGAGTGACCGGCTCAGGCAAGACGGAGGTCTACCTCCAGGCCGCCGAGGCGACCCTGAGCCAGGGGCGCGCCGTGATCATCCTGGTGCCTGAGATCGCGCTGACGCCACAGGCCCTGGGGCGGTTTCAGGCGCGCTTCGGCGACATCGTGGCTGTGATGCATTCGGGCATGAGCGTGGGCAAGCGGTACGACGAGTGGCTGCGTCTGGCTCGAGGCGAGGCGAGGGTTTGCGTCGGCCCTCGGTCGGCGGTGTTTGCGCCGTTACCCGACATTGGGCTGATCGTCGTCGACGAGGAGCATGAGAGCTCGTACAAGCACGAGAGCGACCCGCGCTACGACGCCCGGATGCTCGCGCGCCGGCGGGCGGAGGACCACGCTGCGGTGCTCCTGTCCGGCAGTGCCACGCCCCGCCCTGAGGCGGTACTCGGGGTCAACCGCCTGCGGCTCACGCGGCGAGTGGACGGCCGGTCGTTGCCCCAGGTCGAGATCCTCGACATGCGCGGTCTTCACAACCCCCTGCACCCGGACGTACGGCTTGCGCTCGCCGACTGCAGGCGTGAGGGCGGCAAGGCGATCGTGCTGCTCAACCGCCGTGGCTGGTCGAACTTCCTCTCCTGTGGCTCCTGCGGCCGGGTCTGGATGTGTCCCAACTGCGAGGTGGCATTGGTGCTGCACCGCGGCGGCGGTGTTGTCGCCTGCCACCACTGCGGCCACCGCGAGCGGATCCCGTCCAGGTGCCCCGATTGCCGATCGGTCTCGGTCGCGCGACATGGCGCCGGAACCGAGCGGGTCGAGCACGAATTGGCGCAGGCCCTCGCCGCCCCAGACTTCCCGGTGCTGCGGCTCGACGCCGACGCTGCGGGACTGGAGGCGCGTGCTGAGATCCTCGAGCGCTTCCACACGGCCGCCGGCGGCGTCCTGGTTGGCACACAGATGATCGCCAAGGGCCATGATTTCGCCGACGTCGGACTAGGTGTCGTGATCGATGCGGACCAGACCCTGCGGTTTCCCGACTTCCGCGCGGAGGAGCGCACCTTCGCGTTGATCACGCAGCTCGCCGGCCGGACGGGTCGTGGCGGCGGTGGCGCGGGCAGCGCGCGCGGAGCGATGGAGGGGGTCGGGCGGGTCCTGGTGCAGACGACCGAACCGGGTGCGCGCCCGATCGTGCTCGCCGCGGCGCACGATTCCGAGACGTTCCTGCGTGGTGAGCTGCGTCGTCGCAAGGCGCTTGCGTACCCGCCCTTCACGACGCTCGTCCGGGTGATCTGTGGGGCCGCGGAGGCCGGTGACGCTCATGCCGCTGCCGCCGCGCTGCGTGAGCGGATCGCGGCGGCGGCGGCAGGCCAGGGCCTGATCGTCCTCGGGCCCGCCTCATTGTTCATGCTGCGCGCCAGAGCCCGTGCTCAGCTGGTCGTCAAGTCGACCGATCGCGCTGCTGCGATCAGAGCCGTCGGCACAGCCGTCGACGCGGTCAGCGCGGATCGCGCGTTCCGCGAGGTGGCACTGAGCGTCGACGTCGACCCGCAGTAGAGCTCGCGGATGCTGCGTGCCGCCGGAGTCGAGGAACGGCTCACCAGGCCGCGAATACCTCCCCGGGGTGCCCATTAGACTGGGCGTGTGACCGAAACGATCGACGAGATCGAAGCGCAGGAGCAGCTCGTATCCGGTGAGGACGCCGAGGCGGGGCTCGAATCGCACGTGGAGCAGCAGGACGACGCAGAGTTCAAGCTCGATCCCGAGGTGGCTGCGCGCCGCGATGCTGCGCTTGCGCAGGTGCGGAAGTTCGGTGACCCGATCCTCAAGACCAAGGCGCGGCCGGTGGAGCACTTCGACGAGGCGCTCCGTGACGAGGTGCAGCGGATGGGGCTGCTGATGGATGACGCGCTCGGGATCGGCCTTGCGGCCACGCAGGTGGGGGTCCTGCACCAATTGCTGGTGTATCGCGTGAGCGGCGACGCGCCGCTCGCAACGCTGGCGAATCCAGTGATCGAATGGTCGTCCAAGGAGGATGAGATCGCGGACGAGGGCTGCCTCAGCCTGCCGTCGGTCCAGGTCGAGGTTGAACGACCGGTGCACGTGCGGGTCCGCGCACAGGATGAGTACGGCGAGCCGATCCTGGTCGAGGCCTCCGGCCTCGAAGCGCGCGTGATCCAGCATGAGATGGACCACCTCGATGGCGTGCTGATCCTCGACCGCACGCCGCGGGACCAGCGCCGGGAGGCCATGCGAGTCCTGCGCGAATGGCAGGAACAGCAGCGAGCCGAGTGAGGACCGTTTACCTCGGTACCTCTGGCTTCGCAGGCGCGGTGCTGCGGTGTTTGTATGAGTCCAGGCACCGGCCGACGCTGGTGGTCAGCCGCCCTGACAGCCACCAGGGCCGCGGGCGCAAGCTCACCCCGCCGCCAACCGTGGAGGTCGCCCGGGAGCTGGAACTCGATGTCTACCAGCCGGAATCGGTCAACTCAGGGGAGGCGCGCGCGCGGATTGCGGAAGCCGGCCCTGAGGCGTTGTGCGTCTGCGCGTTCGGTGCGCTGCTGACAGAGCCGCTGCTGTCTGCGCACAGGATCCTCAACGTTCACCCGTCGTTGCTGCCGCGCTGGCGCGGTGCGGCCCCGATCGAGCGTGCGATCCTCGCCGGCGACGCGGAGACCGGCGTCTCGATCATCAGGCTTACGGCCGGACTCGACAGCGGCCCGATCTGCCTGCAGGCCGCAGTCGCAATCGAGCCCGATGACGATTACGGGACGCTCGCCATGAAACTGGAGCAGCTCAGCGGGGATCTGCTGGTTCGGACGCTTGACGAGGATCCGCCCTGCCATGAGCAGGCGGAGGGCGGGGTGACCTATGCCGAGAAGATCACAGCGGAGGACCGCCACCTCGGTCAGCTGGAATCGGCTGTCGCGCAGGCGCGGCGCGTGCGCGCGCTCAGCCCGCATATCGGGGCCTACCTCGAGGAGCCCGACGGCACGCGGCTGGGGGTGTGGGAGGCGCGGGTCGACCGTGAAGCGCTGGAACTGCTGACGGTACAGCCGCCCGGCAAGCGGCGGATGTCGTGGGCCGATTATCAGCGCGGGCTGAAGAAGTGATGCGGTGAGTGTCACTCCCTCCCGGCGGGCTGCGTACACCGTCGTGCGGCGGGTGTTCGAGCAGGGTGCGTTCGCCGACCGCGCTCTGCACACGGCTGCCATCGATCTCGGCCAGCGCGACAGGGCGCTGGCGACGACGATCGCATACGGCACCGTTCAGCGTAAGCGCACGCTCGACCACGTGCTTGCCGGGTTCGTATCGCGGCCGCTCGACCAGCTCGATCCGGCGGTGCTTGCGTCTCTGCGGGTGGGTCTCTATCAGCTGCTGTTTCTGGGAGGGGTCAGTGACTACGCCGCAGTCAATGAGAGCGTCGAACTCGCCAAGGAGTCGAGTCGCGGCGGCGCGCAGATGGTCAATGCGGTGCTTCGCCGGGCCAGCCGTGAGGCGCAACGGCAATTGGCGGGGCTCGACGACAGCACGCCGGCGCGTGCCGCTGTCCTGCACTCGGTTCCGGATTGGGTGGCCGAGATGTGGTGGCGCGAGCTCGGGCAGGAGCAGGCTCGAGCTCTGCTCGAGAGCGTCAACACGCCGGCGGAGTCCGCCATTCGCGTGAACCTGCTGCGGTCAGAACCCGACCAGGTGCGCGCCGCGCTTCTCACGCCTCAATCGGGAGCGTCAGCTGAGCGGGCCCGGGCGGTCAAGGTTCGCTCGGCGCCGCCCTGGCAGGACCATCCCGGGCTGCCAGAGGTTCCGGAGATGCTGGTGGTGGACGGAGCGTTTGACGCGTTCGGATCCGAGCTCTTCAGCCAGGGTGCATTCATGCCGCAGTCGCGGGCGTCGGCCGTGGTGGCGCGCGTGTTGGCGCCCGGGCCGGCAGAGCGGGTCCTCGATCTCTGTGCTGCTCCGGGCGGCAAGACCACGCACCTTGCAGCGCTGATGGGAGGTGCGGGCGAGGTCGTGGCGATCGAGGTTCATCCGGGCCGGGCTCGGGCGCTCACCCAGACATGTCGGCAGATGGGAGCACAGAGCGTCCAGGTCGTGCGTGCCGATGCCCGCGGATTCAGCGACGAGCGCCCGTTTGACCGCGTGCTCGTGGACCCGCCCTGCAGCGGCCTTGGCACCCTGCAGGCGCGCCCGGATCTGCGCTGGCAGCCGCGTCGAGGCGATGTGGACACGCTCGCGGCCAAGCAGGAGGAGCTGCTGCGTGCCGGCGCGGCGTGCCTGCGCAGGGGTGGGACGCTGGCGTATTCGGTATGCACGATCAGCCGACGCGAGGGAGCCGGGGTTCTCGAGCGATTCCTGGGCGAGCGCCCCGATTTCATCTGCGAGGGCCAGTGGCAGCTGATGCCGAGCAGCGACGGAACGGACGGCTTCTTCGTAGCACTGCTTCGGCGTTCGGAGTGAGTCGTTTACAGTTGGAAAAGTGGATGATGTGCAGGCGATCATGGGGCCGGAGTGTCCGAACTGCCACGAGCCATGGTTGCGGCCAAGCGCCTCACCGGGGCGCTACCGCTGCCTTTACTGCATGAGTCGGTACGAGTTGCAGTCGGTTTGCCCCAACTGCGGTGAGCACTCCACGATCGTGCGCATGTCGACGACCGCGATCGTCCAGTGCAACCACTGCAAGGGCAGCATGCTGAAGGTCCTATGAGAGGCGCTCGATGGATGGAAGATCTGCTCGCATGAGAGGTCTCGGGTCGTGAGTGCAGCGGGTCTGCTCGGGTCGCGTCAGCTCGTGCCGTCGATTCTGTCGGCAGACCTTGCGCGGCTGGGCGCGCAGGTCGACGAGGTCCTGGCGGCCGGCGCGCGGGTGATTCATGTTGATGTGATGGATGGGCACTTCGTGCCGCCGATCACGTTCGGCCCGAATGCCGTGGCCGCGTTGGCCGAGCGGATCCACGCTGTGGATGGGATCGTCGACGTCCACCTGATGATCGAGCGTCCCGAGGCGCACGTGGCCGAGTTCATCAGTGCCGGCGCCGACAGCATCACGATTCACGTCGAGGCGACGCCGCATGTGCATTACGCGCTTCAGGCCGTGCGCGAGGGCGGTTGCACGGCCGGCGCGGCCGTCTGTCCCGCAACGCCGATCGGGGCGTTGGCGGACGCCGCCGCGGACGGCGTGCTCGATCTGGCGCTGTGCATGAGTGTGAACCCTGGCTGGGGCCACCAGCTGCTCATACCGCACTCATTCGAGAAGCTGCGAGAACTGCGAGCGATGCTGGCCGATGAGATCGCCGTCGAGGTGGATGGAGGCGTAAACGCGAGCACTGCGCGGAGCGTCGCCGAGGCTGGGGCGAACCTGCTCGTCGCAGGCTCGGCGGTGTTTGGCGCCGACGACCCTGGCACTGCGTTCCAACAGATCGCCGCGGCCGCCTGGGCGGACGCCTGACCCGGGCGCCGAGAGCCGTCCGACCTATCCTGGTAATGGTGCCAGTGACCACGCAAGCCGATAGCCGCCACCTGCAGCGCGCAATCGATCTGGCCGCACTCGGCGGCAACCGCGTCAGTCCGAATCCGCACGTGGGTGCGGTGATCGTGCGGGACGGCAAGGTCGTCGGCGAGGGCTTCCACCGCGAGGCCGGAGGTGCCCACGCGGAAGTCGAGGCGATCAGATCCGCCGGAGATCAGGATCTCAGCGGCGCCACGATCTACGTCTCACTCGAGCCGTGTTGCCACCACGGTCGCACGCCGCCGTGCACCGATGCGATCAAGCTCGCCGGAATCGGCCGGGTGGTCGTCGCGTCCGACGACCCATCGGAGCATGCCTCCGGACGCGGACTTGGGATTCTGCGCGATGACGGTATCGAGGTCGACGTTGCGGCGGGCGATCTCGCCGCCCGTGCAAGGCTGCAGAACCAGCCGTTTCGCAAGCATGCCCGCACCGGCAGGCCGTGGGTACTGTTCAAGTCGGCGATGTCCTTGGACGGCAAGGTCGCCACTCGCGGCGGAGACTCGAAATGGATCTCAGGCGAACGGAGCCGCATGTTGGCGCACGAGTGGCGGGCCGCCAGCGACGCGGTCGCCGTCGGAATCGGCACGGCGCTGGCGGACGATCCGGTGCTGACCGCCCGGATCGGCGGCTCGGAGTCGACCATGCTCGCCGGTCGCCAGCCCAGGCGCGTGGTGTTCGACTCGCTGGCTCAGCTGCCGCTGAATTCGCGCCTCCTCGACGACACCGGCACAGCTCCGCTGACGGTCGTCGTCTCACGAGCCGCCCCTCGCGCGGACACCGATGCGCTGACAGCGCGCGGGGTGGATGTGATCTGTGCCAGCGGCGAGAACGAGCCGGCGCGGGTGCGTGCTGCGCTCGACCAGCTGGGTGCCGGGGGCGTGACGTCGATCCTGCTCGAGGGCGGACCGAAGCTCGCGGGGGCGTTTCTGGACGCCGGTGAGATCGACGAGATGCGACTGTTCATCGCTCCGTTGGTGCTCGGTGGCCGCACAGCTCGTGATCCGCTCGAGAGCGAGGGCGTGGAGGCGATCTCCGGCGCGGTGCGGCTGCTGACACTCGATTGCGAACGGATCGACGAGGACCTGCTCGTGACCGCCCGCATCAGGGAGTGGTGAGCTTGATCCTTTACCGTTTCAGTCATCCCGGAACGCTCGGCGCACCAACCGGGTGCTGCCGAGGCGGGCACGACCGTGAACCTGGAGGTTGAGATGCTGGCCAAATGCGTTGAATGGCTGATGCCGGGGGACGGGAGCATGAGCGCCGTCAGGAGTCCGTTCGCCACGATCGAGGAAGCACTCGAGGAAATCGCCGAAGGCAAGATGATCGTCGTCGTCGACGACGAGGACCGCGAGAACGAGGGCGATCTGGTGATGGCGGCCCAGTTCGTCACGCCTGACGCGATCAACTTCATGCAGCGCCAGGCCGGCGGCTGGATCTGCCTGACGCTCACCGCCGAGCGCTGTGAGGCGCTGGGTCTTGAGCTGATGACGCTCAAGAACGAGTCGGCTCACGAGACCCCGTTCACGGTGACCATCGAGGCCCGGGAGGGGGTCACGACCGGCATCTCGGTTCAGGACCAGGCTCACACGATGCAGGTCGCGATCGACCCGACCAAGGGCCCGGGTGACATCGTCAAGCCGGGCCACGTGCGACCGTTGCGCGCCAAGGATGGCGGCGTGCTTGAGCGTACCGGCCATACCGAGGCTTCGGTCGATCTGACCCGCTTGGCCGGGCTCAACCCGGCCGGAGTGATCTGCGAGATCCAGAACGAGGACGGATCGATGGCGCGCGGGGCCGACCTCGAGGCCTACTGCTGGAAGCACGGGCTGAAGATGATCACGATCGCGGACCTGATCGCCCACCGCCGGCGGACCGAGAAGCTGGTCGAGCGTGTGGTATCGACGCGGCTGCCGACCACGTTTGGCGACTTCGTGGCCTACGGGTACCGACAGCTGTTGGACGGCAAGCACCATGTGGCACTCGTCAAGGGCGACCTGGACGGCGCAGAGGACGTGCTGGTGCGGGTGCACTCGGAGTGCCTGACCGGCGATGTATTCCACTCGCTGCGCTGCGACTGTGGCGAGCAGCTCGAATCGGCACTGGCGATGATCGAGGAGGCGGGCACCGGCGTTCTTCTGTACCTCAGCCAGGAGGGTCGCGGCATCGGCCTGCTCAACAAGCTGCGCGCCTACAAACTCCAGGAGGAGGGGCTGGACACCGTCGAGGCGAACCTGCGGCTCGGACTGCCCGCCGACCTTCGTGACTACGGGATCGGCGCACAGATCCTGGTCGACCTCGGACTCACGAGCGTCCGCATCCTGACCAACAACCCCAAGAAGATCTCGGGGCTATCGGGTTACGGGCTGATCGTGGCTGACCAGATCCCGATCGTGCATCCCCCCAACCAGCACAATCAGGCCTATCTGCGGGCCAAGCGCGACAAACTCGACCACATGCTCCATCACCAGGCGCTCGCGCTCGACGACGAGATGATCCACGGCGAGCACGAGCTCGACGCTGCGCGGGAGCGGCAGCGGCGGGAGACGGCGGCCGGCGACCAGAGTCACGCCGAGGCTCCCGATGGCCGGTGACGATCGGGTTGCTCTGTGCGTGGCACGGTTCTACGTCGAGCTCGCGGATGCACTCGAGCAGGGTGCACGCGACGCCCTGCAGGAGGCTGGGGTCACCGAGATCGATCGCTTCGAGGTGCCCGGCTCATTCGAGCTGCCATTGATCAGCCGCTACGCGGCGGAGAGCGGCCGCTACGCAGCGGTCATCGCGCTGGGCGCCGTGATCCGAGGGGAGACCGATCACTATGACTATGTCTGCACGGAGACCGCACGGGGATTGCAGGAGGTTCAGCTGCGCAGTGGTGTCCCGGTGGGTTTTGGCGTACTCACCGTCGACACCGTCGACCAGGCCCGCGCCCGGGTTAAGGGCGGAGGCAAGCGCGACAGCGGTCGCCATGCCGTCGAGGCGGCGTTGGCCTCCCTCGAGGTCAGGCGCCAACTCTCAGAGCGGCCACGCCGGGCGGGCTTCTCGGTCTGATGGCTGACTGTGGTCATGAGCGCTGAGCCCGCGGCAGCGAAGATCGACGACCTGATCGGGATCGGTGCGGCTGCGGCAGCGCTCGGCGTCAGCGTTGACACGCTCCGACGCTGGGAGCGCAAAGGTCGCGTGAGCTTCGAGCGCCGCGGCAACCGTCGCTACATGTCCTCAGCGGAGCTCTCGCGCCTGTTGCACGACCGCGGCGGCAGTGGCCGCTCGAGCGCTCGCAACCAGCTTGCGGGCGTGGTTGTGGCCGTCAAGCGTGACGAGGTGATGGCACAGGTCGAGATGGTCTGCGGTCCTTACCGGATCGTCTCGCTGATGTCCCGCGAGGCGGCGGACGACCTCGGCCTCGGACCCGGCGTGAGCGCCACCGCGGTCGTCAAGGCGACGAATGTGGTGATTGAGACGCGTTGACGTCCCGGGTTTGCCGCTCCGGGACCTGGCGAGCGCGGATCGGTCGCAGCCCGATATACTCGACCGCCGTATGTCAAAGGTCTGTCACGTCTGCGCCAAGGGTCCCTCCTTCGGCCACTCCCGTAGCCACTCGATGGTTGCCACCAATCGCCGGTTCGATCCGAATCTTCAGCGCATCCGCATCGACGACGGCGGCACGCCGCGTCGCGTGTACGTCTGTACCCGCTGCCTCAAGGCGGGCAAAGTCGCCAAGGCCCGCTAGGCGCATTCCGCAAGGCCGCCGATGAGCGACCCCGCGATTCTTCGCTTCCGCGCGCTTGTGGAGGCCGGCCTTGTCGCGCTCGAAGCACGGCGCCAGGAGGTCAACGACCTCAACGTGTTTCCGGTAGCCGACGGTGACACCGGCGACAACATGGTGCTGACGATGCGGGCCGTCCTGGAGGAGCTCGACCGCCTTCTGGCGGCGTCCGAGCAACGCACGCTGGATGAGCTCGGGCGCGATGAGATCGTCGGGTCGGTCGCTCGCGCGGCGCTGCTGGGCGCGCGCGGGAACTCCGGCGTGATCCTCTCGCAGCTGATCCGCGGCGCTGCCGAGGAGCTGATCAGTCGACCGGGAGAGCTGATCGATCCGGTGCTGATCGGAGCCGCGCTCGCGCGTGCGGCGGATCAGGCCTACGGATCGGTACGCGATCCGGCCGAGGGCACGATCCTGACCGTTGTGCGCGAGATGGCCTCACGCGTGGCCAGTGAACTTGCACACATGCCGGAGGCGCGCCTTGGCCCGAATGCGACTGATGCGGAGCAGGACGCGCTCGCCGCCGATGTCATGGAGCATGCGCTCGAGGCCGGGCAGCAATCGGTCAACCGCGGTCCCGACCTGTTGCCGGTGCTGCGTGAGTCCGGTGTGGTGGATGCCGGCGGCTATGGCCTGGTGGTGGTGCTTGCGGGCATGGTCGGGTCCCTGCGGGGCAGCGAGACGGTGCAGCTCGAGCACCATGCTGCCGCGAAGGTTTCGCATCCGCAGCACGCGTCAACTAGCTACCGCTACTGCACGAACTTCGCGGTCACGGGCGATGTCCTCGATCAGCGGGCATACCTGGCCGAGCTCGAGCAGCTCGGCGACTCGGTGCTCGTGGTCGGCGACCGTTCGACGCTCAAGGTCCACGTGCATACCGACTCGCCCGACGCGGCGATGGCTGTATTCGCACCACATGACGTGTCCCGCATCGATATCGCGGACATGCGCGAGCAGGTTGCCGAACGAGCGGCCCGCCTGGCCGGGCCTGCGGCCGTGTTCGGCGCCGGCCTGGCTGCGGCCGCGGTATGCGGGGCGGTGGCGGTCGTCACCGGCGAGGGCTTCCGTGAGTTGTTCAACGGTCTCGGCGTCGCCGGTCTCGACGGCGGAATGACGCTCAACCCCTCGACCAACGATCTTCTGGCAGCGATCCACGCAGTCCCGGCGGAGCACGTCGTGCTGCTGCCCAACAGCGCCAATGTGTTCATGGCCGCCGAGCGGGCCGCCGACCTCTCCGACAAGCATGTGGCGGTGGTTCCATCGCGTTCGCTGCAGGGCGGCCTGGCTGCGGCCGTCGCACTTGATCAGTTCCGCAGCTGCACCGACAACGCCGCCGCCATGACTGCGATCCTCGATGAGCTTCGCACGGGAGCGGTGGCGCGCGCGGCACGAGACGACGCCCAGGGCCGCTTCCGCACGGGCGATGCGATCGGCTTCGTCGACGATGAGCTGGTGGTCTGGGGCGACCCGGAGCAGGCGCTCCGCGAGGTCATCGGCCAGCTGGCCGATGACGCCGAACTGGTCAGCTGTCTGCGGGGTTCAGATGCGCCGCTCGATGATGATGCCGTTCGCGCACTGGTCGACGGCGCCGTCGAACTCGAGCTGTCAGTCGGCGGCCAGGCTGGCTACTGGTGGCTGCTCTCAGCTGAATGACTCAGGGTCGTCGGACTCGTCGTCGGAGAAGCTGACGCCCTGGAGCTGCTCGATGGCGTGCGTGAGCTGCTCGATCGGAGCGATCAGATCCTCGCGGTCGGCCTTCTGCTCGAGCAGCAGCCGCACCTCGGCGATCTCCCGGGCGAGGAACTCGGCCTCGGCCAGCGAGCGCCCGTTGGTCTCGCGGTCGCGCTCGATCTCCTCCTTGTCTCGGTCAGCCTGCCGATTCTGTGCCAGCAGGATCAGCGGCGCGGCATACGCTGCCTGGGTCGAGAACACAAGGTTCAGGAGGATGAACGGATAGGGATCGAAGGCATGCCTCTTGCCCTGGTCGAGGGCCAGGAAGGCGTTGAGCGCGATCCAGACGATGACGAAGATCGTCTGCATCGCCAGGTAACGGCCGGTCCCGAAGAACCGCGCCACCGACTCGGCGAAACGCGCGAAGGCGTCAGCGTCGTAGCCGCTGCCGCCGCCGGAGCCACGCGGGGTGCTGAGGTCGTTCTTGCGGGCCATCGTCGTTCTGAGTGTCGTCTGGCATCAGCGGAGGCTTTCGTTCTGGTCAGATACTCGCATGCGTGACGCGCCAGCCGCGTGGCAGCACGCGATCCAGCACGTCGTCGATCGTAACGGCTCCGAGCAGCCGGCCCGATTCGTCGGTGACGGGCAGGGCAACGACGTTGTAGGCAGCGAGCCTGCCGGCCACCTCGCGGTCCGAAGCATCGGCCTTGACCGGGTCCCAATCCTCATCGATGCAGCGCCCCAGCGGCTTGGACGGCGACTCGCGCAGCAGACGTTGCATGCCGACGACGCCGATGAACCGGCCCGTCGGCGTCTCGAGCGGCGCATTGCAGACGAACACCTGCGTTGCCAACGGCACCGGCAGGTCCGGGTTGCGTACGTGCGCCAGCGCATCCGACACCGTGGCGGTGGGAGCGAGGATGATCGGCTCAGGCGTCATCAGGCCGCCGGCCGTGTCCGGTTTGTAAAGCAGCAGGCGGCGCACGCTCTCAGCCTCCTCGGGGTCCATCGCGGCGAGCAGCTGCTCCTGCTCGCTGAGCGACAGCTCACCGAGCAGATCGGCGGCGTCATCGGCCTCCATCTCGTCGAGCACGCGCCCGACGCGCTCCGGGTCAAGCCCCTCGATCAGCCGCACCTGCTCGTCCTCGGGCATCTCCTCGAGCAGGTCGGCCAGGCGGTCATCCTCAAGCGCCGCCGCCAGCAGCCGCCGGCGGCTGAGCGGCATGCTGCGAATCTCATTCGCCATCTCCGCGGGGTGCAGGCTCGCCGAGCGTTGCAGCCTGCCGGTCGACGGGCCGCTGCTCGGCGAAGAGCTCACCGGCCTCGCTCCAGTCGATCACCTCAGGTGTGCGCTTACGGCCGGGCATGCGGCGGCCGGCACCGAGCGCGACGGTCGCGACCTCCCAGGCGAACGGCTCGGGCGCCGGCTGCAGGCCGATATCAACTACACGGCGGCCATTCAGGCGCCGGCCCAACAATTCACCGGCGGCCAGCTTCTCGCCGTCGTGCAGCTCGAATTGCCGCAGGTTGATGGCACCGCGACGCAGTCGCATTCCGCGCGTGTCGATCTCACCGACGCGCCCCGCACCGACGAACACCCTGCGGCGCTGCATGCTGCCGATCACGAAGCCGTTCACACGCGGTGGACGGCCGCCCATGTCGAGCACGACGTCGACCACATGGCCGACGTCGGACCCATCCGCCGCAAGCAGCGGCAGCCGTGTCACCCTCGAGACATAGACGATCCGTTCGGTCATGCCCTGAATCGTAGGCCGACCGCCCCGATGGTCAAGCTGTGCAACGGGATCGTGACACGATGTCGAGAGCCTTCGCCACCACCAACCCCCTGACGCCCGAACAGCTTGCGGCCGCGCAGGTGCGCTTCCCGTCGCCCAGGCAACTCGAGCGTCGGCTGGTCATTCATGGTGCCAAGGCCGCGCACGGCGCCGAGGCGCTCGGTCTCGGGACGGTCCGCGATCTGCTCGAGCACCTGCCGCGTGACCGCCGCGAGGCACGCTCGGTCAGCGACCTGGTCGAAGGTGAGACCGCCACGATCGTCGTCGAGGTCAGACGCATCGCCGCCAGGCCGGTGCGGCGACGCGGTATGAGGCCGCTGGTCGAGGCGACCGTGGCCGACGCGAGCGGCAGCCAGCGGGTGACCTTCTTCAACCAGCCCTGGCTCGTCGACCGCTATCCCGCGGGAACCAGGTTGATGCTCCATGGCAAGACCGACGGCCGCGGTCGCTTCACGGTCCAGGGGCACGCGCCGACCGACCAGCTCCCGGGCGACGCCGAACTGCTTTCCACCCGCCACCCCGGCAACCCCGGCGTCGCCCACTATCCGGCCACTGACGGACTCTCCTCCACCCAGATTCTGGCGCTGGTGCGCGAGCATGCCCACAACTTCGATGACTTCGTCGAGCCGCTGCCGGCGTCGCTGCGTGTGCGCGAACGGCTCCTCGATCGCCCGGCGGCTCTGCGGGCCGCTCATTTTCCCACGGGTGACGACGACCAGGAGCTGGCGCGTCGACGGCTGGCGTTCGAGGAGCTGCTGCTGGACCAGTTGGCGTTGCAACGCCGGCGCCGCAATCGCGCCGCGAACGCGACCGCGCAGCCGCTGGGAGGCCCCCGCGAACTCACTGCACGCTGGCTCGAGCGCGAGCTGCCGTTCGCGCTCACGGGCGACCAGCGGACCGCGTTGGAGGCGATCGACGCCGATCTGGCGCTGAGTACGCCGATGCAGCGGCTGCTGATGGGCGAGGTCGGCTCAGGCAAGACCGTCGTCGCCCTGTATGCGATGCTGCGCGCGGTCGAGCATGGTCATCAGGCGGCGCTGATGGCGCCGACCGAGACGCTCGCCGAGCAGCACTTCCAGACGCTTCAGGGTCTCCTCGGCAGCGAGACGGTGACCGCCGGGCTGCTCACGGGCTCGACTCCGGGGCGGCGCCGCGCGGACCTGCTCGGGAAGCTGGGGAGCGGCGAGCTGTCGCTGATCGTCGGCACCCACGCCCTGATCGAGGAAGCTGTGGTGTTCGACCGGCTCGCGCTGGTCGTGATCGACGAGCAGCACCGCTTCGGCGTTGGTCAGCGGGCGGCGCTCGCCGCTGCCAGCGCCGCCCGGCAGAGCGCTCACGAGCTCCACATGACGGCCACGCCGATCCCGCGCACGCTCGCACTCAGTCGCTACGCCGACCTCGACATGACGCTGCTGCGCGAACTGCCGAAGGGTCGGCGCCCGATCACGACCCATGTCTGCTCGAGCGATGCCGAGCGCTCGCGGGCGTACTCGCGGATCCGCGAGGAGGTGGACAGCGGACGCCAGGCGTTCGTCGTCTGTCCGCTGGTCGAGGAGTCGGATCTGCTGCAGGCGCGGGCCGCGACATCGGAGTATGAGCGGCTGCGGTCGGGGCCCTTCGCCGACTACGAGGTGGTGCTGATGCACGGCCAGATGCGCCCCGCCGAGAAGCAGGACGCGATGGCCCGCTTCGCCGCGGGCGGTGCGCAGATTCTGGTGGCGACCACCGTGATCGAGGTCGGGATCGACGTCCCGAACGCGACGGTGATGCTGGTCGAGGATGCCGATCGCTACGGGCTCTCACAGCTCCATCAGCTGCGGGGTCGCATCGGCCGTGGCGAGCACGAGTCACTCTGCCTGCTGTTCGGGCGCCGAGACTCACGGCGGCTACAGGCGCTGCAACGGGAATCGGACGGGTTCCGGCTGGCCGAGGTGGATCTTGAGCTGCGCGGCCACGGCGAGCTCGCCGGCATGCGCCAGTCCGGGCACGACATGCAGTATCGGTTCGCGCAGCTGCCAGAGGATGCCGAACTGCTGGAGCGCGCTGTGCTCTGTGGCCGTTCGCTGCTTGACGCGGATCCGGAGCTGGAGTGGCCCGAACATGCTCTGTTGGCATCGGCGCTGCCACGGATCCTGGCGTGAGGGTGGTTGCAGGCACATACCGAGGGCGGTTGTTGCGAGCGCCAACCGGCTCCGGCACACGCCCAACCTCCGACCGGGTTCGTGAGGCTCTGTTCTCGATGTTGGCCTCGGTCGAGGGGATGGAGGTCCTGGACCTGTTCGCGGGTTCCGGCGCGCTTGGGATCGAGGCGCTGTCGCGCGGGGCGGGCGGGGTGACGTTCGTCGACTCCGCCGCCGCCGCAGTGGCGGTCATCAGGCGCAACCTGTCAGAGCTCGGGCTCGCGGCGGATGTCATCCAGCTCGCGGCATTGCGGGCGCTCGCTTGCACGCCGATCGTCGATCACCAATACGATCTGGTCTTCCTCGACCCCCCATATCGCCTGGCGAGCTCGCTGGGTGCCGAACTGTCGCGCGCGCTGCCGCCCGTCCTGTCCGATCGGGCGCGGGTCGTGGCCGAGAGCGACCGCCGCTCACCCCTCGAGCTCGAGCTGCCGCTCCTGCGGGAGCGGCGCTACGGAGACACGCTGATCAGAATCCATGGTGCCCGATAATCGAATCGCAGTCTGTCCCGGCTCCTACGATCCGGTCACAAACGGTCACCTCGACGTGATCTCGCGGGCCTCCGCGATGTTCGACAAGGTGATCGTTGCAGTCGTCAACCTGCCGATGCGCAAGGGCTCGACGCTGTTTACCGCCGAGGAACGTGTGGGCTTCATCGAGCAGGCCGCGGCCCATCTCGGCAACGTCGAGGTCGAGCCGTTCAGCGTGCTCACGGTCGACTTCGCGCGCGCCCGCGGGGCCAAGGTGATCGTCCGTGGACTGCGCGCCATCTCCGACTTCGAGTACGAGCTCGAGCTCAACCAGTTGAACAGTGCTCAGGCCCCTGACATCGAGTCCGTTTACTTGATGGCCTCGGCAAAGTACAGTTTCATCAGGTCCAGCGGGGTCAAGGAGCTGGCGACATTCGGTGGTCGGATCGATGGTCTGGTGCCGGAAGCGGTCGCCGAGGCCTTGAAGGAACGAATCAGCCGCTGACGAAACAGAGGATCGCGATGGACGTACTCGTACTGATCGACAAGCTCGACGATCTCGTGCACAACGCAAAGCCGATGCCGCTCACGGATCAGGTGCGCGTGGACAAGGAGGAGATCTACGACATCCTCGACCAGATGCGCGCGACGATCCCCGAGGAGATCAAGCAGGCGCGCTGGATCGTAAAGGAACGCCAGGAGATGCTCGCCGAGGCCAAGCGCGAGGCCGAGCGCATCGTCAAGGAGGCGCGTGAGCGCCAGGAGAGGCTCGTCTCCGAGGAGGAGATCACCAAGCAGGCCGAGCGTGCGGCCGAGGACATCATCGAGGATGCGCGCGCTCGTGAGCGTGAGATCCGGCTCGGCGCCGAGGATTATGCCGATGAGATCCTGAACACGCTCGAGGTCAATCTGTCGAAGTTCATCGCCGCCGTGCAGCGCGGCCGCGACCGCCTTGCGGGCAAGGACGAGCACGCCGAAGTCGTCTGACGGTCAGGCGCTCGGCGCCTGACCCGAACCTGTGTTCGCCGGTTCCGTCCGAGGCGAGCGCGATCATGGTCGTATGAGTGCCGTCTGGCTGGTCGTCGGAATAGTCGTCGGTGCGTGTGTCACCGCGCTGATCATGCGCGAGCGCATCCGCGCCTTGCGCGAGGGACATGAGCAGATGTCCTCGTCCTTTAAGGCGATGAGCGCGGAGGCGCTAGACGCCAGCGTCAAGCAGCTCGCGGAGCTCAACCGAACACAGCTCCAGGCCAGTCAGGCTCAGGCCACGGGAGAGATCGACAAGCGCCGGCTGGCGGTCGAGCAGATGGTCAGGCCGCTGTCAGATCAGCTGCAGCGTGTCGACCAGCAACTGTTGGCGCTCAACCGGGAACGCCACGAGTCTCGGGGGATGCTCGCCCAGCAGATGCGCCAGCTGGCCGAAGCCAACGAGCGCCTGCGGAGCGAGACGGGCGCCTTGGTCACGGCGCTTCGCAAGCCGAACACACGCGGCCAATGGGGTCAGATGCAGCTGCGTAAGGTCGTCGAGCTCGCCGGCATGGTCCCGCACTGCGACTTCAACGAGCAGGCGAGCTTCGACGGCGACGAGCGCACGCTGCGGCCTGACATGGTCGTCAACCTGCCGGGCGGCAAGCATGTCGTGGTCGATGCCAAAGCGCCGCTGCAAGGGATTCTCGACGCCTATGAGGCGCCCGACGAAGAGACGCGCGCCCAGCATCTGCAGGCGCACGCACGGCTGCTGCGAAAGCACGTGAAGCAGCTCTCCGACAAGGCCTACTGGGACGGCATGGAGTCGGCGCCGGACTTCGTCGTGCTGTTCCTTCCCGGCGAGCATCTCTACGGGTCCGCGCTCGACGCCGACCCCGCATTGATCGAGGATGCGATGGCGCGGAGGGTGCTGATCGCGACGCCGACAACGCTGCTGGCGCTGCTGCATTCGGTCGCCTACGGCTGGCAGCAGGAGCGCGTGACCGAGTCTGCGCAGGCGATCTCGGAGCTCGGACGGGAGTTGCATGGACGTCTGGCGAAACTTTCGGGCCTGATCGCGACCCTCGGCGGTCGCCTCAACAGCTCGGTGAAGGCCTACAACGAGGCCGTGGGCTCGTACGAGTCGCGCGTCCTGCCCAGCGCCCGGCGATTCGCGGAGCATGGTGCGGTCGCGAGTGGAGCCGAGATCGAGCGGGTGGAGCAGATCACTCAGGTTGCGCGTGACGTGAGGGTGGCGCCTGATGATGAGCTGGCGGCAGCGGCGGTGGACGAAGCCGCGCGGCCACGCGCGCTGTTCGACCACCCGCCTGCGCCGCGTCGTCTGCGGGCTGCCGACTAGCGCTCGCGCGAACAACTTCCGAGGGGGCGCCTCTACTCTGAAGGACATGGCGGCAGCGGTTGACAGCTTCGATCTGCGGGGGCTGCGGCTGACGTCGGGCGAGGGCAGGCGACTGGATCTGGCGGTCCGGATCGAGCCGTTCGAGCTCGGCGGCGACATGTATGCGGTCGAGCCCGCGCTGGTGCCGGTCCGGCTTGACATCTCGCGCACGACCGGTGAGGGTTACGCGCTGCGACTGCGCTTCGTTGCGGGCCTGAGCGGGCCATGCATGCGCTGCCTACAACCGGCTTCGGCGGTCTACTCGGTGGACGCCCGCGAGGTCTCGCAGCCCGGGGAGGGTGACGAGCTCGACTCACCCTATGTCGACGGCGGGACGCTTGAGCTCGGAGCCTGGGCCCGCGATGCTCTGGCGCTGAACCTGCCCAGGGCGATCCTCTGTCGCGAGGACTGCGCCGGCCTGTGTGTGGTCTGCGGTGCCGACCTCAACGACGCGGGGCCCGAACATCATCATGACGCCGCACCGGACCCCCGCTGGGCGAAGCTTTCGGAAATCAGGTTCGACGGCTGAGACGCGGCAGGGTCGGGCTGGCCTGCTAGCCTGACGCGCCATGGCCGTCCCCAAGCAGAAGCAGTCTCACTCACGCACAACCAAGCGTCGCTCGACCCACAAGGTCAGCGCCGCCGCGACCAACGCGTGCCCCCAGTGCCACAGCCCTCGCCTGCCGCACCGTGTGTGCCCGGTCTGCGGTAGCTACAAGGGGCGCACAGTGGTCAACACCGACTCCTCGCTGGACTGAGGCGTCAGTCACCGATGGTGACGGTCGCCGTTGACGGCAACGGGGCCGATCTCGGTCCCGACGAGGTCGCGCAGGGCGCGTCGCTGGCGGCGGCGGGGGGTGTGCGCGTGCTGCTCTTCGCCGATGCGTCGCGGATCTCAGCTGTCGCCGACGGCGTCGAGGTGATCGACGCACCTGTGTCGATCGCCAAGGCCGACGATCCTGCCCTTGCAGTGAGGTCGACACCGGAGGCGTCGATCGTGCAGGCAACCAAGGCCGTCGCCGATGGCCGGGCTCAGGCCCTCGTTTCCGGCGGTTCCACCGGATCGGCTCTGGTTGCCGCGCACTCCTACATCAAGCGTGACCGCGGCATCTACCGGCCGGCGTTGGCGCTGCCGCTGCCGCGACCCGGCGTCGGCCCGCTGCTGTTGCTCGACGTGGGCGCAAACGTCAGTTGCCGGCCCGAGCACCTTGTCCAATTCGCTCACATGGGCTCAGCCTTCGCCCAGGCAGTGCTCGGGATCGAGACTCCGCGCGTGGCGCTGCTGTCCAACGGGGAGGAGCCTGCCAAGGGGACGCAGGACCTCAAGGAGGTCCATGACCGCCTCAGCGACACCGGTGGAGCCGGGCTGCGATTCGTGGGCAATATCGAGGGAACGCACGTGCTCGGCGATGTCGCCGACGTGCTCGTTGCAGATGGCTTCACCGGCAACATCGCGCTCAAGCTGATCGAGGGCGTCTCGTCGGAGACGCTGAAGCTGCTGCGCGACGCGGCCGGGCGCTCGCTTCGGGCGAAGGTGGGCGGCTTCCTGTTGAAGCCCTCGATCCAGGGTCTTCGCGAGGAGATCGACCCCGAGGTGACGGGCGGCGCCTACATGCTCGGTCTGCGGCAGCTGGGCATCGTCTGTCACGGCCGCTTCACCCGCCATGGTTTCGCGCGGGCGACCGAGGTGGCGGCCCGCGGAGTCGAGGAGAACGTGATCGCGCGGACGCGCGCTGCGCTCGAGGAGGCCGGTGCCCTGCGCCGGCCCGGCAGCAGCTCGGAGGACGAAGCCGCTGCAAAGGGCGGGGAACCGCTTTCCACGTCCGGGCAGGGGGCTACGGTTGCTGGCCCATGACTCGTGAGCAGGTACTCAGCGTGGTCCGCACGCATCTCGCCGATGAACTCGAGATCGACCCGGCGTCGATCAGCGAGACGACGCGCTTCCGGGAGGATCTCGAGGCTGACTCGCTGGATCTTTACACGCTCGTGCAGGAGCTCGAGGACAGCTATGGCGTGAGGATCTCCGACGAGGAGGCCATGCGCATCCTCACCGTCGGGGAGGCGGTCGAGTTCGTGCTCGCGAGTGGGGTCACAACCACGGGCGACGCAGCCGGTGACAACTGACGCCGATGTTCCCAGCGAGCCTGTCGCCCGGCTCCGCAGCCTCCTCGACGCGCTTTCGCCCGACCTGGCGGAGACGGTGTTCACACATGCCTCCTGGACGCCCAAGCGCTCGGCTTCCTACGAACGGCTGGCGTTCCTCGGAGACAGCGTGCTGTCGCTGGCCATCACCTCCCACATCTTCCCGCTGCTCGATCCTGATCGCTACGGCGCAGGCGAGCTCACCAAGATCCGTGCTCAGACCGTTTCGGGGCGCTCATGCCGTGCGGTCGCAGAGCGCCTGGGCCTGCCTGCGCGGCTTGTCGCCGCCGCGCCCGCCGGTACGGCGGCAGGCCTGTCGAATCTCGTCTCCACCGAGCGCGTGCTGGCGTCCGTGACCGAGGCGGTGATCGGCGCCTGTTATCTGCAGTTCGGCTACCAGCCAGTTGCCGACGCGGTGGTTGCGGCGTTCCAGCAGGAGCTGGCGGAGGCGCTCGAGAATCCCGTCGACTTCAAATCCGCGCTGCAGGAGCGGCTGGCGCGGCGTGGCGCGCTGGTGCGCTACGCGGTCGTGGCAGAGGCCGGGCCGCCCCATGACCGCACCTTCACGATCTCGGCGCGGATCGGGGAGGATGAGATCGGGCGCGGCATCGGACGCAGCAAGAAGGACGCCGAGCAGGCGGCTGCACAGGAGGCGCTCGAGCATGTGTCCGTGGCGGGCAAGGGGCAGTAGACGGTGACGAGATGTATCTGAAAAGCATCACGATGAAGGGCTTCAAGTCGTTTCCCGAGCGCACAAGGCTCGAGTTTGGACCCGGGACGAGCGTGATCGTGGGGCCCAACGGCTCGGGAAAGTCGAACGTCACCGACGCGGTGCTCTGGGCATTGGGCGAGCAGTCGCCGATGGCGGTGCGAGGACACTCCATGCAGGACGTGATCTTCGGCGGAGCGCCCGGCCGGCAGGCGGCGAGCAGCGCGATGGTTGAGCTCGTGCTCGACGATTCTGAGGGTGTGCTGGGCCTTGGCCCCGAGGTTTCAATCCTGCGGCGGCTGGAGCGCAACGGAGATGGCGAGTACCGCATCGGCGGCGCCAGGTGCCGGCTGATCGACGTGATCGAGGTGCTCTCCGATACCGGCCTGGGCAAGGAGATGCATTCGGTGATCTCTCAGGGCCGCGTCGAGGCGATCGTGACCTCCAAGCCGCGCGATCGACGGCTGCTGATCGAGGAGGCGGCCGGCCTTGGCAAGCATCGCAAGCGCCGTCGCCGCGCCCAGCTCAAGCTCGGCCACACGCAGGACAATCTCGATCGCGCGCTCGACGTCGAGCGCGAGGCGCGCTCACGGCTGAAGCCGCTCAAGCGTCAGGCCGAGGCGGCCGAGCTGCACGAGCGCATCCATCGACAGACGCTGGAGGTGCGCTGGGAGCTGTCGCGCGATGAGCTGCGCTGCCGACGTGCGGAACTTCAGACGGCGACGGAGCAGGCGACGCAGGCCCGCGCCGAGCGCACAGCCATGGAGCGCGAGCTGGAGGCGGTGGCGGCCCGCCGCCGACAGGCGGAGGAGGCGCTTGCCGCCCGCTCCAGCCAGCGCGAGGAGCTCTCGCGTCGGAGCTTTGCGGCGCAGTCGGCGGCCGATCGCGTCGGCTTCCGCGCTGACTCCGTGCGCGACGCCGGACAGACGGTGTCCGCGAGGCTCGCTCGTGCGGAGACGGAGCTGGAGGAGTTGCTCGTGGCTACGCAGGCCGATCGACCCGATCCCGACGCGGAGCAGCGGATCGCCGTACTCAGCAGAGAGCTGGAGGGTCTGGAGCGCGATCGTGAGGCCGAACTGGCAAGACAGCTGGGGCAGCTTGAGCAACAACTGGAGGCGGTGGCCGAGCTGGAGAAGCAGCGGGTGACGGTGGTCGAGGCGGCTCAGCTGGCCCGTGACGAGGCCGATGCGGCCCACGAGGCCGCCCGGGCACAGGTGCGCGACGCCGAGCGCGCCGTCGAAGCGGCTCGCCGCGAGAGCGCACGTGCCGGGGGAGAACTGGCGGCTGTGAATCAGTTCCTGCGCAGCCACCAGGCGGCGCCTGGTGGCGCCGGCTCGCTGGCGGACGCGTTGACGGTTGCACCCGGGTATGAGCTGGCGGTTGCAGCGGCACTCGACGGGCGGCTCGGCGCGGCGTTGCTGGACGACCGCGCCGCTGCAGGAGAGTTGCTCGACAGGGCTGGACGCGACGGCGGGCGTGTGCTGGTGCTCCGCGATTCCGGAGACCGCGGCGGTGCCGCAACAGCGCCGCCGGTACCCGGATCCGTGCTGCTCTGCGAGCACATCTCCGGGGACGGCCAGGCGGCGGCCATTGCCCGGGACCTGCTGCGCGATGTCTGGATCGTGGAGGATGTGTCCTCCGTTCCCGACAGCTTTGCCGGCGTCGCGGTGACGGCGGCCGGGCGGGTGTATTCAGGCTTCAGCGGTGAGTTGAGGCAGGCGGCGAAGGTCGGTGAGGAGCGGGTGCTGGCCGAGCGCAACCGCCGCGACGAGCTGATCAAGGCCACCGAAGCCGCGGCGCACGCCGAGCATGCGGCACGGGTCGAGGTCGAAGCCGCCGCGGCGCGGGCGGCTGAGCTCGACGCGGGGCGCGAGCAGGCAATCTCGGCCCTGCGAGCCGCCAGGGACGGTTTTGACGAGGCCACCGAGGAGCAGCGCCGGCTGGAGGCCGCGGTCACGCGGCGACGCGCGGCACCGGATGAGGGACCGGGTTCAGATCGGCGAGCGCAGCTCCAGGCTCAGCTCAGGGCTGAACGCTCCGGCCTCGAGCACGCTGAGCGCGAACGCGCCCGTCGAGCCGCTCAGGTCCGACGTCTGCAGGCCGGAATCGCTCGCGACAAGGGCTTGGTCCCGGCGATCACCGCGGTTCAGACCGAGCTCGCCGAGCTCGGTGGGGTGATCGCGGAGTGCAAGGCCCGCTTCGACGCGGAACTTGCCAGTGACCGCGAAGCGGGGGAGAGCATCGCGGCGGAGCTTCGAGATTGCGCACAGGAGGAGGCGGGCATCCAGTCACGGCTGCACGCCGCGGGCGAGGCGCTCACCGGGGCAGAGGTTCGCCTGCAGCGCGCCCGCGATCAGACAGCGGATGCTGAGGGTGCGTTGCGAGTGCTGGCAGCCGAACTTCAGCTGGAAGCGCGCGAAGCCGAGGAGCCTCTCGCCGCCGAACGTCGAGAGGAGTTGAGGACGAGGCTGGAGCGGCTTGCGAAGCGGCGCGAGCAGCTGGGGCCCGTCAATCCACTGGCTCAGGACGAGTACGGGGAGGCTCTGGCGCATGTCGAGGAGCTCGAGGCCCAGCGCACCGACCTCGAGACGGCGCTGCGCGAGCTCGAGGGGCTGATCCGGGACACGGATCGGCAGATCCGCGAGACATTCGAGCAGACCTTCGACGCGGCAGCCCGGAACTTCGAGGAGCTCGCGGGGCGCGTATTCCCCGGCGGCAGCGGACGACTGCGCCTGGTCGCGGAGTCCGAGGGGAGAGCCGCCGTGCTCGGTGGTCAGAAGCTGGACGAAGCAGACGAATCGGCCGATGCTGACGAGGGTGAGGTCGCCGAAGCCCTGGATGACGGGGACGTGGCCGAGGACGAGGATCTGCTCGGAGTGGAGATCGAGATAACGCCCGCCGGCAAGGCAATGAAGCGGTTGACGCTGCTCTCCGGCGGCGAGAAGTCGATGACGGCGCTCGCCTTCCTGTTTGCGGTCTTCCTCGCGCGGCCGTGCCCGTTCTACATCATGGACGAGGTCGAGGCAGCGCTCGACGACCTGAACATCTCCCGGTTCCTGGATCTCCTCGATACCTACAACGACCGCGCTCAGTTCATCGTCGTGACGCATCAGAAACGCACGATGGAGGCAGCCGACTCGCTCTACGGCGTATCGATGGGCGGCGACGGCATCTCAAAGGTGGTCTCGCGGCGACTGCCACTGCGCGAGGCCGCCTGAGATGCCGGACTCGCCGGCGGCTCAGAAGCGCTGATGGCGCGCGACTGGTCGGACCTGTTCCTCACCGACGATGTCGGGGCTGCCGCAGACGGCGAGCCTCAGGCGATGGTCGCCGAACGACGCCGCGGGATGTTCTCGCGGCTGCGTGAGAACCTCCGCAAGACGCGGCAGGCGCTGGGCGCCGAGCTGCAGGCGACGCTGTTTGAGGAGGTCAACGACGAGACCTGGGAGCGGCTCGAGGAAGCCCTGATCTATGCCGATGTCGGCGCCCGCACCACCGCCCGGGTCGTCGCCGAGCTGGAGCGCGAGGCGACCGCCGGCGACATCACCGGCGGCGAGGCTCTGGCTGGGCGTCTCACCGAGCTGCTGGCTGAGACGGCGCGGGTCGGTGATGACCACATCGACCTGCGCGCGAAGCCAACCGTGATCCTGATGGCGGGTGTCAACGGCACCGGCAAGACCACAACCACCGGCAAGCTCGCTCACCATCTCAGCCGCGAGCTCGGCCATTCAGTCGTGCTGGCCGCCGCCGACACGTTCCGCGCTGCGGCCGTTGAACAACTCGAGCAGTGGTCACATCGCGCAGGCTCGCAGTTCGTCCGCGGACCTGACGGAACCGACCCCGGATCGGTCGCGTTCGAGGCTATGACGGTGGCGATCGAGCAGCAGGCGGACGTGCTGATCGTCGATACGGCGGGGCGACTGCACACACAGGAGGACCTGATGGGCGAGCTTGCGAAGATCCGGCGGGTGATCTCCAAGCAGATCCCAGACGCGCCACATGAGACGCTGCTGACGGTCGACGCCACGACCGGGCAGAACGGCCTGCGTCAGGCGCAGCTGTTCTCAGCGGCGATCGAGGTGACCGGTCTGGTCCTGACCAAGCTCGACGGCACAGCCAAGGGCGGGATCGCTCTGGCGATTGCGACGGAGCTCGGAATTCCGGTGAAGCTGATCGGCATCGGCGAGCAGCTCGATGACCTGCGGCCATTCGACGCAACCGACTTCGCGCGCGCACTGATCACCTGAGAGTAAGCTCGCTGCAAATGGCGGGTTGGATCGTCTGGTTGGTTGTGGCCTGTGTCTTCGGAGCCGGAGAGATCCTCAGCGGCTCGGGTTTCTACCTGGCGCCGTTCGCGGTCGGCGCCCTGCTTGCCTCCGGCGTCGACGCCGCACTGGGCGGCATTGCGGCCTGGATCGTCTTCGTGCTCGCTTCGATCCTCACGCTGTTCACGATCAGGCCGCTGGTTCAGCACCGGCTGTTCAAGGGCCCGGTGCTGCGAACAGGCGGCGCGGCGCTCGTGGGTAAGCGAGCCGTGGTGCTCGAGCGCATCGTCAACCACGAGGGCATCGGCCGGGTGCGGATCGACAACGAGGTCTGGAGCGCTCGATCGCTCGACGACGATCGCGTGATAGAGCCGGGTGCGAGCGTCGAAGTCGTCGACATCAGGGGCGCGACCGCGCTCGTAATGGAGTGAGAGAGGGATCTGGACATGGTTGAGGCGATCGTTGCGGGTGTCGTTGTCATCTTCCTGCTGGTCGCGTTCGCGCGAACCGTGAGAATCGTTCCGCAGGCCAAAGCTGGAATCGTCGAGCGTCTGGGGCGCTACCACCGCACACTGAACCCGGGAATGACTCTCGTTGTGCCGTTCGTCGACCGACTGCGACCACTGATAGACCTGCGCGAACAGGTTGTGTCCTTCGAGCCACAGCCCGTGATCACGGAGGACAACCTGGTTGTCCAGATTGACACGGTCCTCTACTTCACCGTCAACGATCCGCGCTCGGTCACTTACGAGGTCGCCAACCCGCTGCAGGCGATCGAGCAGATCACCGTCACCACCCTGCGAAACGTGATCGGCTCGCTGTCGCTCGAGGCCGCGCTCACCAGCCGCGACCACATCAACGCCCAGCTGCGAGGTGTGCTCGATGAGGCCACCAACAAATGGGGAATCCGCGTCAACCGGGTCGAGATCAAGTCGATCGATCCGCCCAGCACCATCCAGGAGGCGATGGAGAAGCAGATGCGCGCAGAGCGCGATCGCCGTGCCGCGATCCTGAACGCCGAGGGAGTCAAGCAGGCGGCGATCCTCACCGCCGAGGGCGCCCAGCGTGCGGCGATCCTGACCGCTGAGGGTGAGAAACAGGCCGCGATTCTGCGGGCCGAGGGTGAGGCGCAGGCGATCGGGACGGTGTTCGACGCGATTCACGCCGGCGACCCCGACCCGAAGCTGCTCAGCTACCAATATCTGCAGATGCTGCCGAGGCTCGCGCAGGGTGATTCCAACAAGGTGTTCGTGATCCCGTCGGAGTTCAGCCAGGCGGCGGGAAACCTCGGACGCATGTTTGGACAGAGTGACCAGAAGGATGGCCCTGACGACGACAAGTAGTAGCGAATCAGCGAAGCCTGAGCGCCAGAGGGGATAAGCTGTCCCGCCTGCAGTTGGACAGTCGGCCAATCCGCGAGGGCCGGTGTTGGCAGAAGATGCCCAAACGGAGCGCCGGGGCCATGCGCTGTTGACCGGCGCCGCACTGAAGCACAACCAGAGGGAGCTGTATGTCGGCTGTTAGCGATGTGGGCCCTGCCAAGCGGCAGCGCGAGGCGCACGAACACTCCCTCGAGCGCAACGCACTGGGCTTCTGGGACGCAATTGTCATGGCGGTTGCGGGGAGCGCTCCCGCCTATTCGATTGCGGCCACCACGGCGGCGATCGTCGCTGCGGTCGGCTTCGCCGCGCCTGCGTCGCTGCTGTGGTGCGGCATCCCCATGATGGGGATCGCGGTCGCCTATCACCACCTGAACAAACTCGGCGCCAGTGCAGGAGCTGCCTACGAGTGGGTCGGTCGCGTCCTCCATCCGATCCTCGGCTTCTTCACCGGCTGGGGTCTGGTCGTGTCGGCCACGATCTTCATGGTCGCCGGCTCGATTCCGGCCGGTCAGGTCACGTTGTCGCTATTCAGCGCCAGCGCCGCCAGTCACGCCGGCTGGGTTACATTTGTAGGCGCGCTCTGGTTCCTGGTGATGGCCTACTTCGTCGCCCGCGGCGTACGGATCACCGCCAATGCGCAGTGGATCATGTCGTCGGTCGAGGTGCTGCTGCTCGCGGTGTTCGGCGTGCTCGGCATCTTCCACCACCACAGGGTCAGCTTCTCCCCGAGTTGGCTCGGTTTCAGCCACTTCGGCTCGTTCAACGTGTTTGTCGCCGGCGCCCTGCTCGCCGCCTTCTACTACTGGGGCTGGGATGTCTCCTCGAACCTCGGCGAGGAGACCGAGGACAGCCACAAGAACTCCGGGATCGGCGGAATCATCGGCGTGCTGATCGTGTTCGTCCTGTTCGAGCTGTTCACGATCTGCATCAACATGGTGATGTCGCAGCCGGCGATCCAGAGCAGCAGCTCCAACGTGCTCGAGGCCTACGGTCGCGTCATCGGCGGGGGTTTCGGCGCCAAGATGATGATCATCGCGGTCGCGCTGTCGACGATCGCCACGCTCGAGACGACCCTGATCCAGGTCACCCGCTCACTGTTCGCGATGTCGCGCGAGAAGACTCTGCCGAAGGCGTTCGGCGTGCTGCATCCGACCTGGAATACGCCGGTGTTCGCGACTGCTGTGGTTGCGATCGTCTCGCTCGTCTTCTTCGCCCTGTCGCAATTTCTTGGGTCGATCGGCACCGTCCTCGATGACGCGATCAGCTCGATCGGCCTGCAGATTGCGATCTATTACGCGCTCGCCGGCTTCGCGGCCGTTGTCGCCTTTCGAAGGCTCCTGCTCAAGTCCGTCTCCAACTTCCTGCTGATGGGCGTGTTCCCGTTCTTCGGTGCCGCGTTTATGACATTCATATTCATCAAGTCGATTCCAGGTCTGTCGACAGTGGTTCTGGCGATCGGGCTGGGGGGCATGGCGCTCGGGATCATCCCCATCGTCTACTACTACATGAAGGGTGCCGAGTACCTGCACCAGCGGCCGACGCTCGGCAGTGTCCTGCCGGCAGAGGAGTTCGCGAGCAACGACGTCGCGCGGATCGACTGAGCTGTCCGCCGGCGACCGCTTCGTCTAGGACCGGGCCTGGTCAAGCGGGACCAGGCCCGAGCGCCTAAGCTCAGTCCAGATGTTCGATTCCCTGGCTGAACGCCTTCAGGCAACCCTCGCGGATGTCCGCGGCCACGGCACGCTGACCGAGGCCGACATCAACAGCGCCATGCGAGAGATCCGGCTGGCGCTGCTGGAGGCCGACGTCAACTTCCAGGTCGTCAAGAACTTCACCAACGCGGTCAAGGAGCGCGCGCTCGGAGCCGACGTGATCGGGCAGCTGAACCCCGGTCAACAGGTGATCAAGATCGTGAATGACGAACTGACCGCGCTGATGGGCGGTGAGTCAGAGGAAGTCAGGTTCGCATCGCGTCCGCCGACCGTGATCCTGATGGCGGGGCTTCAGGGCTCGGGAAAAACGACCGCCACCGCCAAACTTGCGCTCTACCTCGGGCAGGAGCACGGGTCCTCCGTCGCGGTGGCCGCCTGCGACGTGTATCGACCGGCTGCCGTCGAGCAGCTGATCCAGATCGGTGGTCGCGCCGGCGCGGAGGTCTACGAGCAGGGCACCGACCGCAGTCCGGTTCAGATCGCAGCCTGGGCCCGCGACCGAGCGCAGTCAGAGGGCAAGGATGTGCTGATCGTCGACACCAGCGGGCGTCTGCACGTCGACGCGGAGCTGATGAAGGAGTTGGCCGACATCCGCAAGGCGATCCGGCCCGACGCCGTGCTGCTGGTCGTTGACGCGATGACCGGGCAGGACGCCGTGCAGGTCGCCGAGCAGTTCGGTGAGACCGTCGACTTTGACGGCGTGATCATGACCAAGCTCGATGGCGACGCCCGTGGCGGCGCCGCACTCTCGGTCAAGGCGATCACGGGCAAGCCGATCATGTACGCCTCGACCGGCGAGAAGCTCGATCAGTTCGAACGCTTCCACCCGGACCGTATGGCACAGCGGATTCTCGGAATGGGGGATGTGCTCACGCTGATCGAGCGCGCCACCGACGCCTACGACGAGGATCAGGCCCGCGAGCTTGAGCGCAAGTTCCGCAAGCAGGAGTTCGACCTTGAGGACTTTCTCCAGCAGCTACGGCAGATCCGCCGGATGGGGCCGCTACAGAACCTGCTGGGGATGATCCCCGGGATGGGCAAGGAACTACGGGGGGTCAAGGTCGATGAGCGCGAGTTCGACCGGATTCAGGCGATCATCCTCGCAATGACGCCGCAGGAGCGGCGCCACCCGGAGCTGATCAAGGGCTCGCGTCGTCTGCGCATCGCGAAGGGATCGGGCACGAACGTGCAGGCCGTTAGGGCGCTGATCAAGCAGTTCGAGCAGATGCGCAAGCTGATGAAGGTCGTCGCCTCCGGGAAGACGCCGGACCTCCAGGCGCTTATGCGCCAGGCACGCTAACCTCTGGCGACTATGGCAGTGAGGATCAGACTAACGCGCGTCGGCGGACGCAAGAACCCCATCTGGAGGGTTGTCGTCGCCGACCAGCGCTCCAAGCGTGACGGTCGTGTGATTGCGACCGTCGGGCACTACAACGCACAGACCAACCCGTCGACGATTGTGCTCGATGAGGTGAAGGTCAAGGACTGGCTCGCCCGTGGCGCCCAGCCGACCGACACGGTCAAGAAGCTCCTGCGCACGCAGGGCATCGCCGGTTGAGCAACGACACCTCCTCGCCACGGGACCTGCTCGAGTATCTGGCTCGGGGCCTCGTGGACGACCCTGACGAGGTCAAGGTCAACGAGGTGCGTGAGGACGACGGAAGCGTCGTCCTCGAGCTCTCCGTCGCTCGAGATGACTACGGCAATGTGATCGGCCGCGGGGGGCGCACGGCCACTGCGTTGCGGACCGTGGTCAAGAGCGCGGCATCGCGGCACGGCAACCGCGTCTTCATCGACATCGTCGACTGACGGCCCGGCGTGTCCGACGCCGAGAACGATCCTCGCTGGCTGCATGCAGGCCGCGTCGGCAAGCCGCACGGACTTGACGGGAGTTTCCACGTCACGGGAGCGAACCCCCAACTCCTGTGGGCCGCCGAGCGGTTGACGGTGGCAGGCGCTGACCGAGAGATAGAACGCAGAGCCGGTCACGACGCGCATGTGATTCTCAGACTCGCGGGATCTGGCAGCCGTGATGACGCAGAGGCGCTGCGCGGAACTGAGCTGCTCGTCAGCCGCGACCAGGCGCCGGAACTCGAAGCGGACGAGTGGTGGGCAGAGGATCTCGAGGGTTGCGCGGTGATCGACGCCGGCCGGAAGGTGGGTACTGTTCGCCGCCTGCTGGCGCTGCCGTCCTGCGAGGTGCTCGAGGTGGAGCGCATCGACGGTGGAGACGCGCTGCTGGTGCCGCTCGTATCAGACGCCGTCCGCAGCGTTGACCTGCAGAACAATGAGATCGACGTGGATCTCACCTTTCTGGGGGAGGACTGAGATGGAGATCGACGTGTTCACGTTGTTCCCCGAGGCGTTCGCATGGTTCGAATCGCAGCGGCATGTTCAGAACGCCCTCGCTGAGGGGCATCGGCTTGGCTACGTGAACTACCGCGATCACACGCCGCTCACGGGCGGACAGGTTGACGACACGCCGTTTGGTGGCGGTGCCGGCATGGTGCTGCGGGTGGATGTGGTCGACGCTGCGCTGCGCGCGCGGTACGGTGCCGATCCGATCGAGGTTCGCAACCGACGTCGCGTGGCTGCGTTGACGCCAGGCGGGCGGGTTTTGGACGACGCGCTCGTCGATGAGCTCTCCGCCGAACCGGCACTGACGCTGCTGTGTGGGCGCTATGAGGGCTTCGACGAGCGGATTCTCGAACATTTCGTGACCGACCGCCTGTCGATCGGTCGCTATGTGCTGGCCGGCGGCGAGCTGGCAGCAATGGTCGTCTGCGACGCCGTACTGCGCAAGCAACCGGGAGCGCTGGGACACGCCGACTCGGCGGTCGAGGAGTCGTTCAGCGCGGCTCTCGACGGCGCCCCGGAATACCCGCACTACTCTCGGCCGGCCGAGTACCGCGGATGGCAGGTGCCCCAGGTCCTGCTCTCGGGGCACCACGCCAATGTTCGTGAGTGGCGCCTGGAGCAGTCACGCCTGCGCAACCGTTCGCTACCATAGGCCGCCGCGCGCTCTTGAGCCGCGCACTTCCTTCTGTCTGTTTTCCACCGATGCCGGTGCTGCCGGCGAGACGAGCACGAACCATGAGCACCGTCATCGAAAGTCTGGAGCGCGCCCAGCTCCGCCGAGTCCCGCAGTTTGACGCTGGCGATCGCCTGCGCGTCCACTTCCAGGTGATCGAGGGCACTCGTCGCCGCACGCAGGTGTTCGAGGGCGTTGTCATCAAGCGGCAGGGTCACGGCGCGCGTGAGACCTTCACGGTGCGCAAGCAGTCGTTCGGCGTGGGTGTGGAGCGTACGTTCCCGGTGCACTCGCCCAAGATCGAGAAGATTGAGGTGGCCGCGCGCGGTGACGTGCGCCGCGCCAAGCTCTACTACCTGCGCGACCGCGTCGGCAAGCGTGCCCGCGTCCGCGAGCGCCGCAACACCGGTCCGGAGGAGCAGGTGGAGCGCGGCTTGCTCTATGGCGAGGCATTCCCCGAGGCCGCTGAGGCTGCCGAGGTCGCTGAGGCCGATGCACAGGATGCCTTGGCCGCGGTCGACGCGCAGGAGCCGGAAGCCGCTGCTGACGCCGGCGCCGACGCGCCGGCGGACCAGGGCTGAAGCCCGGCCACGGCGTTCGGGTACCAACCGATGGCCGCCAGGACCAAGCGGCCCAAGGGCCCGGTCGCCAATGTCGTCGAGCTGGTCGTGACCGTTGCAGTCGCGATCGGCCTGGCGCTGCTGATCCAGGCAATCCTCGTCAAGCCGTACAAGATTCCGAGCCAGTCGATGGTTCCGACGCTGGTGGTGGGTCAGCGAATCCTTGTCAACCGGCTGAGCACCAACCCCGGCATCGGCGATGTCGTCGTCTTCCACCCGCCGGCTGGGGCCGATCCGATCAGCCCCGTGTGCGGGAATCCCGCGCAGGGCGCGGGCAAGCAACAGCCGTGCGACAAGAGCACCCCGGCCGAGTCGGACCAGACCTTCGTAAAGCGGGTCGTCGGCCTGCCAGGTGATCACCTCAAGATCAGCGACGGCTACGTCTGGCGGAACGGCACGAAGGAGACAGTCGGCTACGAGCCGAAATCCTGGGCCGGGGACTCGGGCTTCGTTGCCTGTACGGGCGGCGCATCCGCGAACTGCACGTTCGCGAAGACAATCGTCGTTCCGGCCGGTGAGTACTACATGATGGGCGACAACCGTGGCGACTCAGACGACAGCCGGTTCTGGGGTCCGGTCCCGCAGAAGTGGATCGTCGGTGAGGCGTTTGCGACGTACTGGCCGATCGACCGCATCGGCTTGCTCTGATCAACCCGCTGGCGAGTACCGGCGAGGGTAGCCTCAGCAGGATGAAGCGCTCGCAACCCGGACCGAAGCTGTTCGCTCACGACCGTTCACTCGGCGTTCGCTTCGTGGCCGGGGCTGACGAGGCAGGGCGTGGCTGCCTGGCCGGCCCGCTGGTGGCGGCTGCGGTGCTGTTCGACCAGCAGCGGCTGACCCGGGCGGACATTCGCGCGCTCGCGTCCCTGAACGACTCCAAGCGTCAGACATCGGCGTCCCGCGCCGAGCTGTACCCGGTGATCATCCGCGTCGCCGCCAGAGTCTCGATCGTCTCCCGCTGTGCCGCTGGGATCGACTCGCGCGGGCTGCACGTGACCAACCTGGCGGCCTTGCGGGAGTCGCTCGCCAATGTCGGCTGCGAAGGCGCGATCTGTCTCAGCGATGGCTTCAGCGTGGGTGAACTCGGCTACGAGCATCGTGCTGTCATAAAGGGCGATGCGACCAGCGCGGCGATCGCAGCTGCGTCCGTCCTCGCCAAGGAGACGCGGGATCGATACATGCGCCGCGTGGGTGAGCGCAATCCCGGCTGGGGCTTTGCCCAACACGTCGGCTACGCCTCGCCGGAGCATCGCAGCGCGATCGAGCGACTCGGCGTCACGCCGCTGCACCGGCTCTCGTTCCAGTCGGCCGCCTACCAGCAGCTCAGCCTCGGCTGAGCGTCAGGGCAGCTGCTCAGAACGCCGCCTCGAGGTGATCGAGGCGCAGCAGCCGGCCGTCGGGCGCGAGCGTGATGCCGATCGCGTCGAAGCGGAGATCGGCGGCCCGGGGGTGGTCGCGGCGCTCGGCGAGCCAGCGCCCGGCGAGCCGGCGCAGTTGAATCTGCTTGCGTTGGTGGACCGACTCGAGCGGGTCGCGGCCGGCACGCGATGAGATCCGCGTCTTCACTTCGCAGAAGACGAGCGTGCGCCCGTCGCTCGCGACGATGTCGAGCTCACCCCAGCGTGTGCGGTAGTTGCGTTCGACGATCCGATAGCCGCGATGGACGAGGTGATCCGCAGCGATCTGCTCGCCGACTTGACCGAGCTTGATTCGCCGTTGGTCGGGCATGTCTTGAAGCTATGCCCGCATGTGTCACGAATCTGTGTCGCCGTGTGTCGGATGTGTAACAACCGGCCGTGTTGTTACAGAGACGTGACACGTCGTGACACATACGGCACATATGTGGCCGTACGTTCAGAGCCATGCTTGCTCGCGTCACGACGTTCGCCATCGATGGAGTGGAGCCTCGTCGAATCACAGTCGAGGTCGACATTCGTCCCGGCCTCCCCGCATTCACGGTGGTCGGCCTCGGCGACATTGCGGTTCGGGAATCGCGTGAGCGCGTACGCTCGGCGATCCAGAATTCGGGTTACGAGTTCCCGCAGCGCCGAATCACGGCGAACCTCGCGCCCGCATCACTGCGGAAGGCCGGCCCCGGCTTCGACGTTGCGCTGGCACTGGCGGTGCTGGCGGCGAGCGGTCAGCTCGACGCCTCGGCGCTCGCGAACGTGGCGGTGTTCGGTGAGCTCTCGCTCAGTGGTGAGCTGAGGCCGGCCGCGGGCACGCTCGCCGTCGCCGAGGGCGCACGCCGGCATCGCCTCGCCGGGCTGGTCGTCCCGGCTGGGCAGGCCCAGGAGGCTGCGTTGATCGACGGCCTGCGAATCATGGCGGTCAGCGGCCTGACGGCAGCGGTGGACGCCGTCACCGGGCGCCATCTGCCCCCACAGCCGTCTCCCTCAGCGGCCGCGGGCGCCGGGTCCCAGCTCGACCTTGCCGACGTTCGCGGGCACGAGGCGCCTCTGATCGCGCTGCAGATCGCCGCGGCCGGCGGCCACAACCTGCTGCTCGAGGGTCCGCCGGGCACCGGCAAGACCATGCTTGCTCGCCGTCTCCCGTCGATCCTGCCGCCGATGACACGCACCGAAGCCCTGGAGGTGACGCGGATTCAGAGTATCGCCGGCCTCCACCGCGGCGGGCTGGTTGCCGAGCGGCCGTTCCGCGCGCCCCATCACACGATCTCAGCTGCGGGCCTCGTCGGGGGCGGAAACCCGCCCCGGCCGGGGGAGGCGAGCCTCGCGAGCGGGGGGATCCTCTTCCTCGACGAGCTCTCAGAGTTTCAGCGCACGACGCTCGAGGCTCTGCGGCAGCCGCTGGAGGACGGTCGCGTGACAATCGTTCGCGGACAACGGGCGCTTGTGTTCCCGACCCGGTTCATGCTGGTGGCGGCCACGAATCCCTGTCCCTGCGGCTACGCGGGAGTCGAGGAGCGCTGCACATGCTCGGAGCTCGACGTTCGGCGTCATCAGCGACGGCTGAGTGGCCCCCTGCTCGACCGCATGGACATGCTTGTCAACGTCGAACGACCGAGCGCACAGGAGTTGGAGGCCGACCCCAGAATCGACTCCGCGGCAGCCCGGGAACGGGTGGCGACCGCACGAGAGCTGCAGCGGCGGCGATTGCAGGGCACACGCGCGGCCTGCAACGGCGAGCTCGATGCCGGCCTGATTCAGTCCCATATGCGCTTGACCGAGGATGCAGTGGCTGCGCTCGGGAACGCATATATGGGTGGAGCACTGTCCGCACGCGGACGGCACCGGGTGTTGCGCGTCGCGCAGACCGTCGCTGACCTGCACGCTCGCGAACGTGTGGGCTTGACCGACGTGATGCTGGCCCTGAGCCTGCGCCAGCGCGCCCCCATTGAGTTGACGGCGGCCTGACATGGGTGCGTGTGACGTCTGCATGCGCAGAACATGGCTGCTCGAGCGGGTCAGCTCGTACCTCGAGTTCCAGCGACGGAGGTCCGAGGCGATTCTCGGAATCGCCGACCTTGGTCTCATCGACCTGGCGGAGAGGCGACTCAATATCAACGTCCATGACGAATACCTGGCGTTCGGTGCAGACGAGGCAGAACGTGAGCGGGTGAAAGCCGCAGCCGCTGGCCTCGAACTCCTGTGCGCCTGCGACTGCGAGTATCCGTATCCACTGCTCGCGCTGGGCAACGCACGCCCCGCTGTGTTGCACGTCGCGGGAGGCATGCAGAGGTTTCTGGAGCTTGCACGGGCCGATCCGGTGGCGATCGTGGGTGCGCGGCGGGCCACGGAGTATGGAACGGCTGCAGCGCGCATGCTCGGCAGAGGTCTGAGCGCAAGTCGGCTGACGGTCGTCAGCGGGTTGGCGATCGGTGTCGACGTAGCGGCCCATGAGGGAGCATTGGCGGCGGGAAGCCAGACCATCGCAGTACTCGCGGGCTCTGCGGCTCAGGCCAACCCCAAGGCCAATCGCCACGTCTACGCAAGGATCCGCCGCGATGCGGCGGCCGTCAGTGAGTTGGGGCCAGACGCGGCGTCGCGGCGGTGGACGTTCGTCGCTCGCAATCGGATCATCGCGGCGCTTTCGAGGCTGGTCGTGGTGGTTCAGGCACGCGACCGGTCAGGTACCGAGAGCACCGTCCAGGCCGCCCGCGCATTGGGCCGCTCGGTTGGCGCGGTACCGGGATCGGTGCTCTCCCGCCTGTCTGACGGACCGAACTCACTGCTGGCCGCGGGGGCCTCCGTGATTCGCGGGCCACAGGATGTGCTCGACACGATCTTCGGCGTCGGTGTGCGAGCGGCGCAGGAGCAGACCCGGCGCGCACTGGACCAGGTGCAGCTGGCTGTGCTCGACGCGGTGGCCGGCGGCGCCGACACGCTCGCGGCGCTTGGACGCCACGACGGGTTGGCTGCGCGCGGTCACCCGACCACCGACGGCGAGCATCTGATGACAACGCTGGCCGGCCTCGAGCTGGCCGGATTCATCCGCAGAACCACTGGCGGACGATATGGCGTGGTCCTGTGACACCACGATGATGTTTGGGCACTTTCTCGATATGATCTATCGGGATTCATTAGTTCTCGTTCATCGGCCGCCCACTTGTGCTCGGTGAAATGACCTTGGAGGTAGGTGTGTCGAATCTGAAACGTCCATTTCTGTCGTCGGCGTCGTCGGTGAGACGGTGTCTGTTGCGACCGCGCGTGGCGCTGTCGTTATTGGCGGTGAGCGCAGCAGGGGCCATGGCAATGGTGGAGCTGCCGGCGAGCGCAATCGCGGCGCCGACGACGCCGCCATCCACGACGAGTTGCAGCGGCTCGATCACGCCCGATTCCGGCGGCCCCGCGGCGGGTAACGCAAACGCATTTGACTACCAGTTCAGCTGCGTGCCGGCGATCGCGGGCGCGACGACCCAATCCGGCTACAGCTGGAGCTTCAGTGGCAACATCTGGTCATACGCGATCGTCGTGACGCGTCGCAATGACGACGGCAACAACGTCACCTACGAGGCGCCGACGGCCAACGTGCTGACGTCGTCCGGGGCGGTGGACGCCACGCAATACGTGAACTGCTCGAGTTTCGTCCCGAGCGACGGCTTCACGTGCGCCGATCCCGGCCCCGGTGCCAGCACCCCATCCGACCTGGCCAATGGATCAAACCCCCCGTACCTGCAATACATCCCGGCGGGCGAGCGGGTCACGGGCGGATTTGCACTCACGCATGGCTACTGCTCATACCTGCCGAAGGGCGCGAAGCCCGGCACCCCGGCGGTTCCGCGGGCGACCGTTGAGTTGATCGCTACGGACACCAACGGCGTGACAGAGGGTCCGTTCGAACTGAACCGCACCGGCAAGTGCCCGAAGGTGCCGGCGGTGGTCCCGGAGCCTAAGAAGAAGAACAAGAAGAAGGCGAAGAAGGCCGCAGCGGCTGTCTCCAAGAGGCACGTCACCAAGGCAAAGAAGTAGTCGGTAGAAGTAGTCGGTAGCTCGGCGTCCATCTGGCATAATCTGCGGGTGCGTTTTCTGCGTATGAAACCTGGTCACGGCGAGGTTCTCATCGCGGAAGGGGACGTCGAGCTTCCGCAGGATGAGCGTCGGCTGGTGGAGGAGTTCCGCCACCAGCTGGACGCTGGTCTGTGGGCGGCAGTACCCGTCGGGCAGGCCGACGGTAGTCGCCAGGCGGTGATGGTCCGGTCCTTCGACGAGGTTCCGCGTGACGCCGAGCGAGTGATCTTCTTCCCTCGCGCCGCGGGAGGCTGAACGCCGGTGCTTGCTCTGGGCGTATCGGTGCTGGTGGCGGTGGCGCTGCTATCGGACATCCTCGCACCGCGGGTAACGCAGCTGTGGGCGCGCTGCCGTGCAGGGTGGGCGGCTGTCCGGGGTCTGCCGGCCGGCACCGCGGCGCTCGATCCAGGTCGCGAGCGACGCGCCGAGCAGACTGCTCGGGAGCTGCTTCGGTCGTGTGTGGGGGAGGAGGAGTGGGCGATGTACCGCCAGCTCGGTTTCATCCGGGTGTGGGGTTCGGATTCGGTCAGGCGGACCGGTGGCGCCGAACATGCCTACCTGATCTATCCGCACCGGCCGATCGTTGCCTACGAACCTCAAACTCGCAGGCTGTTGGGCGAGTACTGCGTGGAGTTCCCCGACCAGACCCGTCCGTACGGGAGTTCGCGGCTGCCGGACTCCGACGACGTCCTGGCCAAATGGATGGCGCTCACCGGCGACGAGCAGAGGCTGCTGGATCAGGCGAACATGCACATGCCGGGCCGCCAGATCAGCGAGAATGACGTGATCAACGATCTCTCGCGCCTCGCACGTTGGGAGCAGGCTCGGATGCGCAGCGCGGCGGCGACGCTTGGCAGCGCTCCGCAGCCTCGCCGTCTATAGCGGGCGACACGCCCGCCGCGCACCGGACTTCGCTCAGAGGCCGTACTGAACTGGAAGCCGGCCGTCTTCCACAGCGGCGCTGAGTGCGGCGTAGTCGCGGTCGTTCTGTTCGGCATAGCGCCTGGAGAACTCGACCATGGCCCGGTCGAATGTGTCACCGGCTCCGAGGTAAGCGGCGAGCGCGATTCGGTCGCCGCTGCGCGCATGCGCGCGCGCCAGAGTCCAGCCGCACAGCTGCCCGTACGTGGCCAGGCCCGCCGGCAACATCTGCTCGATCACGGCAGACCCCTTCCAGTCCTTGAGCTGACGCACGTAGAAATCATGTGGCGCGCCGTCAAGGCCCGCCTGGACGCTGAGCCATCCAAGGAAGATGTCGCTCTGAGCCTGCATCAACCGCTGCCCGACCACGACCCGCTGCCCGTGATTCGGAAACTCACTCGAGCCGAGATATGGCTCGAACACGGCGGGCTGAGCCTCCTTGATCTGGAGGAACAGCGGATCGCGATGCTCGCGCGCCATCAGCAACGCGATCCAGGCACGTGTACCGACACTTCCCACACCGACCACCTTACGCGCGTAATCACAGAGCTCGTACGCGTCAAGCAGTACCCGACGATCGATGGGCAGGGTGTCACGGTAGAGCGAAAACAGGCGCTGCAACTCCTCGCGAAGCGCCTCCGGATCGATACCTGAAGCAAGCTTGCCGAGGGGAACGATCAACGGCGACTGGTCGACGATACGGGCTCTGCCGTCCACGACCTCCGTGAGTTTCCGGAACGCCGATATGCTGTCGCGGGTTCGGGCCTTGGCCATGGTCTGGTCGGCGCGCTGAAGCTGCTGCGCGGTCGGCTTCCCCCTGATGCGGGCGACGAGATTCTGAACGGCCTCGAGGTCCAGACGGGCGTACCAGACATCGAGCATCGACATCCGTGCGAATTCGCGCATGGTCGCGCGATACGCCCCCACCGTAGCCAGGACGATCTTGTCCTGCCGCCCGGCGCTGAAGCCGTTGTCACGAGCCGCAATCAGCATGCTCGCCGCCAGCCTCTTCACATCCCACTCCCATGGTCCGGGCGAGGTCTCGTCGAAGTCATTGAGATCGAAGACCAGGCGCCGCTCGGGCGAGGCGAACAGCCCGAAATTGGATAGGTGAGCGTCGCCGCAGCACTGGACATTGAGGCTGGTATGCGGAAGCGCGGCGAGGTCCGCGGCCATCAGCGCGGCCCCGCCGCGGTAGAACGTGAACGGCGACACCAGCATGCGGCCATACCTGATCGGGGCGAGTTCCGGGATGCGTGTCCTGGCCTGTAGCTCGAGTACGACGACAGGATCCGTGCGCGACGGCGCCGGCTCGTATGCCGCATGTGCCGACCGAGGCACCTCTGCACGCGCAGACTTGCCGATTGCAACCCGCTCGGCGACCGACATCGATCCCAAGCTCTTAGGAGCGGTCTGTGTCATGGGTTCAACCTCCGCAAGAGTCAGGCGGGCCTTGAACGCTACCCGTCATCCTCAGAGGTGGCCTGCCGCTGCTGTGCGAGTTCGGTCCTGAGCGCCTGAATCTCCTGACGGAGTTGCTCGAGGTTCTGGACCAAGGGATCCTTGGCCCCGCGTCGAGCCGTCGCTCGTGCGACAAATCCGCTTGTGATCGCGGCGGTGACCACTGACAGGAGCGACAGGCCTCCCAACATCAGCAGGGCTGCGATCGCCTTCCCCGCAGGTTGATCTGGCACCACATCTCCGTAGCCCACCGTTGTAACGGTCTCGATCGCCCACCAGATACCCAGCCAGACTGTGTGGAACGTCTTGTGATCGACGAGGCGCTCGACAACACCGAAGACGACGACCGCGACCGCCCAGAAGCTGGCTATCAGAATCGCTGCATCGCGAGGCCGCAGCCCCCGTCGGCTGATGCGGGCATCCAGCCACCGCTCGGGCTTGGAAAGCACATCCGGCTGGTTCTCAGCCGGTGGCGTCGGATCGGTGGGCGAGGTCATCGGTGGTCTCCTCAGTTTCCAGTCGTGGACGCGAGCGCTGTCCGGCCGACGCTTGAGCCGCGGGCCGCCCGTCGCTCCCGCAGTTGCCTTGCAGCGCAGTTTTCGGTGCCGTTCATGTCTCGAGTGCGCGGCAGCCTATCAGCGGCTGTGCGCCTGAACCGGTCGCGTTGCTGCTAATCTCGCCTCGAAAGTGCATCAATATTGTGGGATTTATCGAAATCATCAGATTGATGCGCCGGATTCTCATTCGACCATTTGAAAGGAAGCTGGTTTGAGACCCAACCGCAGTCGCTTCGGCGGCCTCAAGGCAGTAAAGATCACCCGCAAACGCTCGCGAACCCTGCTCGGCCTGGCCGTCGTCGTCCCAGCGCTGGCGATTCCGGCTTCAGCGTCGGCCAACACGGTTCTGATCGGTTCGGGGTCGAGCGCGGCTCAGCCCTACATGCTGGCCCTGTTCAACGCCTACCACAAGCTCCACAAGCACGTGGTCTTCAAATACAACCCGGACGGTGGCAACGCCGGCGTCAAGGACGTTCAGAACGGGATCTCGCAGTTCGCGGTGCAGACGGCGGCGCCGCTCCCGTCACAGACCAAGGTCACGTTCACGAAGCTGTTCCTGGATGCGCTCTGCATCGACGTGAACGCCAAGAACAAGCTGAGCAACATGTCGCTGACCACTCTTGCAGGCATCTTCAAGCAGCCGCCCACATACACCACGTGGGGGCAGGTCGGTGGCAACCTCGGCGGCGCCACGATCGCCACAGAGGGTCGCAACAGCGCCGCAGGCCAGTTCACGTTCTTCCAGGCTGCCGTGCTCAACGGCGGTGCTGAGAACTCATCGACCACGCAGGAGACCTCGGACGGTCTCGTGAAGACGATGATCGAGAAGACGAAGGATGCGATCGGGTATGTCGGGCTCGCCAACTCAGGCGTCAAGGGCGAGACCAAGGCGACCGGCGAGAAGGCGCTCAAGATCAATGGAATCGCCTGCTCTCCGGCCAACGTGAAGAAGCAGACCTACCCGCTCTGGCGCTACGACTGGGCGGTGCTGCCACAGACCAGCCCGAATCCGGCTGTGGAGGCATTCTTCACCTGGGCGCGCACCAGCGCGGCAGCCGGAAAAGTGCTCACAGGTGCCGGCGCGGTTCCCGCGTTCAACAAGAAATAGCGCGCTCGACTCAGGACTGTTGCTGGTGACTCCCAAGTGCAGACGGCCGTAGACGACCCCCTTCTGCTCCTGGCGGAGCAGGAGGGTCTCAGCCAGGACCAGCGCGCCGAGCTTTGGCTCGGCGCGCTGGTTTGCGGTGTGATCGCGGTGCTGCTGGCGATGGTCGTGTTCATCGTTGTCCAGGCATGGCCCTCGTTTGCTCACAACGGCCTGAGCTGGTTCGGCTCCGGTGGCAGCGTCGATCAGCAGATCCAGGCCATCTTCACCTCGGGCAACGACCTCCATAAGGCCGTTTACACGCTGCATGCCTGGCCTCTGATCTGGAGCACCTTCCTGACCACCTTCGGCGCGGCTGTGCTGGGGTTCATCTGCTCGCTGTTCATTGCGATCTTCCTGGTCGAGTTTGCGCCGGTGCCGATCCAACGCGTGCTCGAGCCGGTGGTGCGCCTGCTGGCGTCGGTGCCCTCCGTGATCTACGGTCTGATCGCCGTGCTCGTGCTGGTGCCGTTCATCAGCAACCACATGATCACCGCGAGCGAACAGGCCTCGGTGACGCCCGTGATCCAGCTGAGCGGGGCCAGCCTGCTCGCCGCGATCGTGGTTCTCACCGTGATGATCGCGCCGATCATGATCTCGATCTTCGCCGACGGGTTCCGGGCCGTGCCGCGGAGCTGGCTCGAGGGTTCGCTGGCCCTGGGCGTGAACCGTTGGCGCACGTTCTGGAAGGTCGCGGTGCTGAGCGCGCGGCCTGCGCTGATCGCGGGGACGGTCCTGGCCACCGCGCGCGCGCTCGGAGAATCGGTGATGTTGAGCATGGTCTCCGGGTCGATCGCCTTCGCGCCCAATCCGATCGACGGGCTGATCTTCTTCTTCGAGCCGTCGCGCGGGCTCGCCGCGACCATCCTTCACAACACCGACCAGCTCAGCTCGCCGCCGATGCAGCACACGCTGTTCGCGTTCGCGGCGCTGTTGTTGTTCTCGTCGCTGATGCTGTCGCTCGCGGGCTGGGCGGCAAAGCAGCCGATGAAGCGGTACTTCCAGGTCGGGGGCGCCGAACGTGAGGCAGAAGGCGGTGCCCGCATGAGTCGCCAGGCCGCAGTCGAGCCAAGCTCGTCCTGGCGCAGGACCGATCGGGCGGGGCTGGCGCTCGCCTGGGCCCTTGGGCTGCTCTTCTGCGCGATCTGCGCGGCGATTGTTATCTACCTCCTACTCCAGGGAATCCGATACCTGGACCCGAGTTTCCTCTGGACGAACCCGCGGGTCGGCGACAACCAGAACGAGACCGGTGGCATCCTGGCGCCGTTGCTCGGGACGCTGATCGTGACCACCCTCGCGATGTTGCTGGCGACCCCAATCGGGATTGGCGTGGCCGTCTGGCTGAGCGAGTACGCGCGACCGCGACCGCTGGCCCGAGTCGTCGAATCGACCGTCGAGATGTTCGCCGGCGCCCCGTCGATCGTGCTCGCGCTGTTTGGCGTGATCATCTTCCGCGCCGGGTTCCTTGGCTTCCTGACCAGCAAGACGGGTGATGTCGTTTACGGCAAGGGCTTCTTCCCGGCCGCCGCGATGCTCTCTTTGCTGGCACTGCCACTGGTGGTGACCAGCGTCCGAGAGGGGCTTCAGGCGATACCGAACCACGTGCGCGAGGCCTCCTACGCCGTGGGCAAGACGAAGATCGCGACGATTCGGCGCGTGCTGCTCCCGGCGGTCAAGCCGGACATCATCACGGGTTCGATGATCGGCGCCGGCCACGCCATCGGCGACACGGCGATCATCGTCTTCCTGCTGGGGGACACCTACCTGCTTTCCGGCGCGGGCGGGGTGCCGGTGCTGAGCACCCTGCGCGGAACCGGAACCACGCTCACCGCTTTCATCTATGACAACGCGCCAACGGGCGACCTCAACCAACCGAACAAGGCGTTTGCAGCGGCGTTCGTGCTGATCGTGCTGGTCCTGATCATCAACGCAGTCGTCGACGTCTTCGGCCGCAAAGCGAGGAAAGTGAAATGGGCCTGAGTACGCAACCACTGCCCGTCCGCAACCTGGAGCCGGGCTCGACGCTGACGATCCGAGGTTCACGAACCCAGCCCGAGGTTGACTCGCTCGAGGCCGCGCTGCTCGAGCCTGCGTTCGTGAGCACGCCGAGCGCACGCCGAACGGTCGTACCGACGCTCGAGCGGATGCGGGTCGAGAAGCTATCGATCAGCTACGGGCAGAAGCAGGCGGTGGCCTCCGTCTCACTGCCGATCCGGCAGGGGGAGGTGCTGGCGCTGATCGGTCCCTCCGGCTGCGGCAAGACCACGCTTCTGCGCTCGCTCAACCGCCTGACCGAGCTGACCAAGACCGCATCGCTGACGGGGCGGGTGACGCTCGACGGCGTCGACATCACCGAACTCGAGCCGACCGCGCTGCGCCGACGCGTGACGATGGTCTTCCAGCAGCCGAATCCCTTCCCGATGAGCGTCTTCGACAACGTCGCGTACGTGCTCCGCGAGCAGGCAAAGCGCAAGCCGCGCAGGCCGTCCCTGCGACCTCAGGTTGAGGAGGCGCTGGCGCGGGCCGGGCTGCTCGAGGAGGTCCGGGACAACCTCGACCACCCGGCATTGCGGCTCTCCGGCGGCCAGCAGCAGCGGTTGTGCATCGCGCGGGCGCTGGCTGCGAATCCGGAGGTGCTGCTTCTGGACGAGCCCTGCTCCGCGCTGGACCCGCAGTCGACGAAGGTGATCGAGGACCTGATCGTGAAGCTGCGTGAGGAGGTGGCGGTCGTGATCGTCACGCACAACCTGCAGCAGGCCCACCGCATCGCCGACCATGTGGCGTTCATGTATCTGGGCGAGCTGATCGAGTACGCGCCCGCACATGCGCTGTTCGGCAGCCCCCAGGAGCAACGAACCCGGGAGTACATCGGTGGTGCATTCGGTTAGGCGCCGAGCCGCCTCAGCGAGCAGATCGCCGACTGAGCTGATCCGTGTAGATCTGGCCCGTGGGCGGTACATACGCCCGACCGGACTCGCGCTCACCGTGCTGGCACTGGCGTCGCGCTTGCGGGATGCACCTCGACCCAGCATGAGGCTCAGCGCGTGCAACTCGAGTCCGCACGCCAGCGCGCGGCGCTGCAGCCGACCCGGGTCATCGCTGCGAACCCCACGGTGACCGCGACGAAGATTGCGACCGTGGCCGCCAACGGCAGGACGGCCTTCGTGGTGTCGATCCGAAACCGCGGCGGTGAGGCGGTCAGCGATCTTCCGATCTCAGTGGGCTACACGAAGCCGGACGGTTCGCCCGTCTACCTGAACGCTTCCGCGAACCTCAATTACTTTGAGGCACACCTTCCGGCGGTCGCAGCGCGGGGCCAGCTCACCTGGGTCTACACCGCGACCCGGATGCTGCCGCCCGGAGCGCAGCCATTCGCGAAAGTCGGCACCAGGCAGGCTCCGCCGGCTCAGCTCACCGAGACTGACGTCCACATCGGGGTCAACTACGGCTATTCGCCTGGTGACTCATCGGTGATCGTTCACCTGAACAACCCCACGAGCGTGCCGCAGTATCAGCTGCAGCTTTACGCCTATTCACGCCGATCAGGCCGGTACGTCGCGGCCGGCAACGCGACCGTCGCCGACCTGGGCGCTGGATCCCAGCAGCACGTCAAGCTCCAGCTGACCGGCGCCTCGTCTGCAAAGCTTCTCGTCAGGGCGATCCCAACGATCCTGCAATGACCGTGACTGCCAGCGATACCACGACCACAACCGAGACCGCCGCCGAGCGCTGTGGACAGTGCGGTACACCAGCTGCCCACGACCAGCGCTACTGCCTCAACTGCGGCTTCCACCGACGCAACGCACCGGATCCGGTCTCGAGATACCTGAGCGAGGCGAGTGCGGCTCGAGCGCGCGTTGCGGCTGCCGATGCGCTGCTGGCGACGCGTCGGCGCCGGCTACCGAAGCTCGGGGCACGCATGGTTGGCCTGCTGGTGGTGCTGGCCTTGGTGGTCGGCATCGCGATCGGCAATGCGACAGCCGGCAACTCGACTCCTGCGACCACGGGTCAACAGACCACCACGACACAGAAACCCTCTGGGGTCAAGAACGAGACGGGTTCGAATTACCTCAAGCAGGAGCAGAATCTGCCCAGTACGGTGTCGCCATGAGCGAGGTGGCGGTGCAGAACGCCGAGCTGGTCGCCGAACGTGAGCGTCTCACCGAGCGGTTCGTGCTGATGCAATCCGAGCTGGGCGGGCTGTTCTACGAGATGGCGATACGCGACCATCTCGAACTCGAGCCGCTGGTAGCGCGAGCGGCCGAGCTGCAACGCCTCGAGGCCGAGCTCCGCGACGTCGAGCGGCGGCTCACACAGAGCGTCTGAAGCGCGGCGTTTGGTCTGCGCCCGCGTTGGAGCGGGGCCGATGGCGATGCATCGGCATCGCTGAGCGGGGGACGGGAGATGCGTCGACATCGCCGAGCGGGCCACGGGCGCCCGACCGCGGCGGAACGCGAGTATTCCGAGTAAAGCCGATCAATTCTGTAAACATTGTAGAATTGATGGAACAACTGATACTGGATGCGACGCACGGCGTCGCCTGGCAAGGGGATCTGACTTGAGACACATCGCACATAGGCTCCGCACCACGCGCCGGACGACTGGAAGGCGGGCCGCCGGAGCCGCTGTCGCAGTCCTCGCAGCGCTTACCACCGTCGCCGCGCTCGGAGCCTCGTCGGCTTTCGCCGTCGGCACCGTGGGCATCAAGACGAGCTTCGAGGCAAGCCCGATCAGCCTCAATCAGACTGACGCGATCGGTTATGCGCTGACCAACACGACCGGCTCGTCGCAGACGGTGACATTCACCGACACGCTGCCCGCCGGGGTAGCCCTCGATAACCCGATCGGTACCACTAACACCAACGGGACCGGCACGTGCGCGCTGACCACCCCGACTGCGACTCCCGGAGCCACAGCTGTCACGATCACGGTAACTGTGCCGTCCCCAACGGCCTCGGGCACGGTGTGCACCATCTCATTCGCGATCGTGGCCGGCACTCCGAGTGTCGGCGATGCGGCGATTCCGGACTCATACTCGAGCGCGACATATGTGCCGACCGCGGGCGGCGGCATCCCGACCAACGCCGTAACGACAGCATCCAGCCTGAAAGTCCTGACCAACCCGACGGTAAGCATCACCGCCCCGGCCAACGGAAAGTCGTTCACGCTCGGCCAGGTGGCCGACGCCGGCTTCGCCTGCGCCGCGACCGATCCGCTCGACTCGGTTGACACGTTCTATGGCACCGACGACGAGGGCAACCAGATCGAATCCGGGAGGCCGATCGACACGCTCGATCCCGGCCCGCACTCGCTTGCGGTCGACTGCATCAGCGCCGCCGGCGGTGGCGACCGGACCCAGACGGTCAACTACAGGGTCGGCTCCTACACACTCAGCTCGCTGAGGATCGCGAAGAAGACCGACCAGGTCTCCTTCAAGACGCTGGTGCCGGCCGGCAAGTTGGTCGCCGTGGTGGTCGATGGCAAGAAGAAGGTCGGAACGACGACGGTCAAGGTGGCGGGGCGCAAGCGGGTCAGCGTGACCGTCAAGCCGACGGCCTCAGGCGAGAGGCTGCTCGCGGCGGTCAAGGGCAGGGCCGCGAAGGTGAGCCTGCAGGTGTCATTCAAGCCGAACGCGATCGGCTCCGGCGACACGCAGATCAATGCCGCCGCGGCGACCGTGGTGACCAAGAGCCTCAAGCTGCCGATCGCACACGCGGCTGCCAAGAGGAAGTAGAGCTGGCTGTCGCGGCTGGGGCCCGCTGGCCCCAGCCGCGCAGTCGCGGGTTGGCGAGGCCGCAAACCATCTAGAGTTCGCGACCGCCATGGCTCAGATCGACGACTCCAGCGGGTTCGACACCAAACATCGCAGTCGAATCCTCACCGATGGCCCGTCGCGCGCTGCCGCACGGGCCTACCTGAAGGGCATTGGCTACGACGACGAGGCGCTTGCGAAGCCGCTGATCGCCGTCGCGAACACGTGGATCGAGACGATGCCGTGCAACTTCCACCTGCGTGCACTGGCCGCGAAGGTCAAGGACGGCATCCGCGCCGCCGGCGGCACACCGATGGAGTTCAACACGATCGCGATTTCCGACGGCATCACGATGGGCCTCCCGGGGATGCGCGCATCGCTGGTCAGCCGGGAGCTGATCGCGGACTCGATGGAGCTCGTGACCGATGCGCACCAGTTCGATGCGATGATCGCGATCGTCGGCTGCGACAAGACCGAGCCGGGTGCCGTGATGGCGCTCGCACGCCTGAACATTCCCAGTCTTGTGCTCTATGGCGGCTCGATTCTGCCCGGACGCTACAAGGGCCGGGACATCACGATCCAGGAGGTCTTCGAGGCCATCGGAGCACATGCGGTCGGCAGGATCAGCGACGACGAACTGCTGGAGATCGAGAATGTGGCGTCCCCCGGGGCCGGCGCCTGCGGCGGTCAGTTCACAGCCAACACGATGGCGATGGCGCTCGAGGTGCTGGGGCTTTCGCCGATCGGCTTCTCATTGATCCCGGCGGTCGCCGGTGAGAAGAGCAGCGCCGCCGAGCAGGCGGGCACGATCATCATGGACGTGCTCAGGCGGGGGCTGCTTCCGAGCGACCTCATCACCAGGGAGAGCCTGGCCAATGCGATCGCCGCGATCGCGATGAGCGGCGGTTCCACCAACGGCGTGTTGCACCTGCTGGCGATCGCCACCGAGATGGGCGTGGAGCTCTCGATCGATGACTTCGACGCGATCAGCGGACGCACACCGCTGCTCTGCGACCTTGTCCCGTTCGGCCGCTACGTGGCTCCGGATCTGTGGCGTGCCGGTGGTGTTCCACTGCTGCTGAGTCGCCTCAAGGAGGTCGGCATGTTGCATGAGGGCGCGATCACGGTCACAGGTCAGACGGTCGGTGAGATCGCCGACGCGGCAACCGAGACCGCAGGCCAGAAGGTCGTGCGCCCGCTCGACGATCCGCTCGCCGACGAGGGCGGGCTCGCGATCCTACGTGGCAACATCGCGCCCGACGGCTGCGTCGTCAAGCTCGCCGGCCACGCGCGGCGGCTGCACGTGGGCCCGGCCAAGGTCTTCGAGATGGAGGAGGACGCGATGGCGGCCGTCACGCACGGGCAGATCGAACCTGGTGATGTCGTCGTGATCCGCAACGAGGGGCCCGCCGGCGGGCCTGGCATGCGAGAGATGCTCGCCGTCACCGCCGCGATCAACGGTGCCGGCCTCGGCGAAGAGGTCGTGCTGATCACCGACGGTCGGTTCTCGGGCGCCACCCACGGCTTCATGATCGCTCACGTGGCGCCGGAGGCCGTCCAGGGCGGACCGCTCGGTGCCGTGCAGACCGGCGACCAGATCACCATCGACGTGGGGGCGCGGCGGCTGGACGTGGCGCTGACCGACGAGGAGATCGCAGGCCGGGTGGCGGCCTACCGGCCGCCCGAGCGTCCCTATCCCGGGCCGGCGCTCAGCAAGTACGCGAAGCTGGTCTCGAGCGCGTCTCGCGGCGCCGTCACGCACTAGCCGCCCTCGCCGCAATCCGGCCTGGATGCGAGCTTGCGGGTACCGCCAGCGAGGGCGATACCATTGACGTCGGCACAGCGTGCGATTTTTGACGCACCCCTAAGGGATGGGCCCTAGCCACGGAAACGGTGAACATGCAGGGGGATCCCACGCAAAACCTGGAAATCGTAGGACGCAGCCGGCTCCGCTACCTGGTGCCGGTCCTGGTAGCGCTGCCCTTCTTGGCGATCGCGGCCGCAGCCGTCCTGCTTGTGACCTCGAGGCCGGCGATCGAGGCCAGCCAGACTTCGCTGGCCGCGGTCTCGCTGCCGCTCGGCGGCGGCAGGGTCACCCAGGTCGTCGCAACCGGTGGGCGCGAGCAGCACGTCATACCGGTCCGGCTCGAGGGGCACCAGATCGTGCCATCGCAGAAGATTCCCGCGGGTGAGCGGCTGACGCTCGAGGTCACCGTCCGGCGTCCGGGCTGGAACTCATGGCTGACCGGCAAGCAGGAGACGCTGAAGCTGACCGAGACGACACCCGTCGCGCACCTGACCTCGGCGTTCCTGACGCGCCGCCGCGGACAGCCGGTGAGCGTCAGCTTTGACACCCCGGTCGCCACAGCGGGCCACGGCGCCCCGGGCACTCAGATCCGGGCGGAGGCACTCTCAAAGCCGCAGCAGACGCTTGAGCTCCAGGAGTCGGCCGTCGCCGGAACGGCGTACGTCGTCGCCGCGGCGCGCCCCTGGGAGCAACCGACGCGGACCGAGGTCACCTGGTTTCCGGCCGGGAGTCACGCAACCGCCGTTGCGACCCCGGATCCCGGCACCAGGATCACCCCGAACACGCGGATCAAGCTGACCTTCTCCAAGCCCGTGACCAAGGTGCTCGGAAAGGATCTGCCGCCTGTTTCACCGCGCACCGCCGGCACCTGGCATCAACTGAACACGCACACGATCGCGTTCATCCCAGAGGGCTACGGCTACGGGCTCGGCGCCGACGTCAAGGTCTCGCTTCCGTCTGATGTGAACCTGGTCGGCGGGCAGGAGAAGGGCTCGGATCCAATCGGCCAGTGGACGGTCCCGGACGGTTCGACGCTTGCCCTGCAGCAACTGCTCGCCCAACTCGGATATCTCCCGGTCGTTTTCACGCCGTCCGGCGGAGCAGGCGACGTGGCCGCGACCCCGGCGGCGGAGGAGGCAGCGATCGTCAATCCGCCACAGGGCACGTTCAGCTGGCGCTACCCGGATACGCCGCCGCAGCTCAAGGCGCTGTGGTCGCCGACCGACTACACCGAACTGACCAAGGGCGCCGTGATGGCATTCGAGCAGGACCAGGGGCTTGCCACCGATGGCCTACCCGGACCCGATGTCTGGAAGGCGCTGATAAACGCCGTCGTGAAGGGCCAGAAATCAAACTTCGGCTACACGTTCGTGATGGTTTCGGAATCCGACCCAGAGAGCATTCAGGTCTGGCACAACGGCAGGATCGTCGTCCACGGCCTGGTCAACACCGGGATCGCGGCGGCGCCGACGGCGACCGGCACCTACGCGGTATATGAGCACCTGACGGTCACGACCATGAGTGGCACCAACCCGGATGGCACGCCGTACCACGACCCGGGAATCCCATGGGTCAGTTACTTCAACGGCGGCGACGCGCTGCACGGCTTCATCCGCTCCTCCTATGGGTTTCCGCAGAGCCTCGGCTGCGTCGAGATGCCGTACTCGCAGGCCGGCGACGTGTACCCGTACACGCCGATCGGCACGATCGTCCATTTGACCGCGTAGCCCGCCAGCTCACGGATCACCTGGTCAGCCGAATATCCGACAGCGCAAAGCAGCAGCAGGTCAGACGTCGGCGGCGGCGAATTAGCTGCCGTGGCTCCAGTTGCCGATACATCGGATCAGACCCGCTCAGCCGAGTGGGACAGGGCTCTGTCGGATCTGCACGCAGACATGCGGCGCCGCGCCGTCTCAGCCAACACGGTCTCGGCCTACATGAACGACTGCGCGCAGCTCGCGAGGTGGGCGGTGAAGCAGGGGCTCGAGCCTGAGAACGTCGACCTGCGTTCGCTGCGAAGGTATGTGGCGGGGCTTTCCGAGCAGGGGCAGGCGCCGAGCACGGTCGCGCGCAAGCTCGCCGCGGTGCGGGCCCTGTTTCGCGCGGAGATGCAGCAGGGCCGCTTGGAGCAGAACCCAGCCGACCTGGTCACCGCTCCCAAGCGCCCCAAGACGCTGCCGCGCGTGCTCAGGCCCGAGGACGTCGAGGTGCTGCTCGACCGAGTGCCGGCGAACACGCCGCTCCAGCAACGCGACAGAGCGCTTTTCGAACTCGCTTACTCCTCCGGCCTGCGAGCCGAGGAGTTGGTCGGGCTCGAACTCGGCGCGCTCGACTTCGACGGCGAGTCCGTGCGCGTCGAGGGCAAGGGTGGCAAGACCAGGATCGTGCCTGTCGGGGAGCACGCGCTGGCGGCTCTGGCCCGATACATGGAGCGCGCGCGGCCGGCGCTGAGGGCCGAACGACCGGCGCGGGGACCGATCGACGATGAGCCGCTGTTCCTTTCCAAGAGCGGCCGCCGTCTCAGCACCTCGGACGTCCGCCGGCGCCTGCGAACCTGGACCCGCGCGGCCCAGAGCCAGGCTCCGACACTGGCTCAGGCGCATCCGCACACGCTGAGGCACTCGTTTGCGACGCATCTGCTCGAGGGCGGTGCCGACCTGCGCTCGATCCAGGAGCTGCTCGGGCACGCCACCATCTCAACCACACAGGTTTACACTCGGGTAGAGTCCGTGCGCCTCAGAGCAGCCTACGCTCGTGCGCACCCGCGCGCGTAGCCGCACGAAGCAGCTGTTGAATGGAAACCAACGTCAAAGCAATCGAGCTCAAGGACCTCTGGAAGCGGTACAAGACCTCAGGCGACCAACGGGCACGTGAGCGCCTCGTCGTTGCCTATTCGCCTCTGGTCAAGTATGTCGCCGGACGCATGGGCTCGGGGCTGCCTGCACATGTTGACGAGGCCGACCTCGTCTCATACGGCCTGACGGGCCTGATCTCCGCGATCGAGCGCTTTGACATCGCCCGCGAGATCAAGTTCGAGACCTATGCGATCACCCGCATCCGCGGCGCGATCATCGACGAGCTGCGCACGCTCGACTGGGTTCCCCGGTCGGTCCGTGCCCGTGCCCGGGAGATCGAGCGTGCCAACCAGAAGCTTGAGGCGAAGCTTCAGCGCGCGCCGTCCGACGAGGAGATGGCGGCGGAGCTCGAGATGAGTGTGTCCGACTTCAACGATGCGCTCGTGCAGATCTCGACGTCGACGCTGGTTGCGCTTGACGAGTTGTGGACCAACAACGACAGCGGCGGCGACCAGGTGTCACTGCTGGACACGCTTGCCGACCGCCGCGCGCCTGACCCTGAGACGATCGTCGACCAGGGCGAGCTGCGAGACCGGATCGCGGACGCGATCGCCGCGTTGCCCGAGCGAGAGAAGCTCGTGATCGCCCTCTACTACTACGAGAACCTGACGCTGCGCGAGGTTGGTGAGGTGCTCGGCGTGACCGAGTCTCGGGTATCACAGCTCCATACCAAGGCCGTCCTGCGGCTGCGATCCAAGCTGGCCGCGGAGATGGACTGACCCAGGCTCCCGCCTGGACTCGAAGCACGGCGGGCGGGCGCCGCCGTCGGCAGTTTCCCTGCCGCCACCGGAGGCCGCTCCAATGCCGCCGGGCCGGCGGACGGGGGTGCTAGTGTCATCCGCCACGAGCGCTCCCCGTGCTCGCTGCGGGGAGACTCATCCCGAGTGAGAGGAGGCAGCATGCACAAGGCCGCGGATCGCATTCGCAACGTGGCGCTCGTCGGCCACCGCGGAAGCGGTAAGACCTCGCTGCACGAGGCGTTGTTGTTTCAGGCCGGAGCCGTCAACCGCCTCGGCAGCGTCACGGAGGGCACAACGCTGTCCGACGCCGAGCCCGACGAGAAGGCGCGGCAGATGTCCTTGCAGGCCACGGTCAGCTCGTTCGAGTGGCTGGGGCGCAGGGTGAACCTGGTCGACACCCCGGGTGATCCCAGTTTTGTGGCAGACGCGCTGGCGGCGCTGCGCATCTGCGAGTCTGCCGTATTCGTTGTGAACGCCGTGATGGGCGTTGAGGTTCAGACGACGCGCCTGTGGAGCCGGGCCGCGGAGCTGGATCTGGCGCGGCTGGTGTTCGTCAACATGCTCGACCGCGAGCGTGCCGACTTCTTCCGGGCTCTGGACGGGCTCAAGGCGGCCTTCGGGCCGCACGTCGTCGCGACCGAGATCCCGATCGGGTCCGAGCACGAGGTCACGGGCGTCATCGACCTGATCGACATGCGGGCATATCGGTACACCGGAGCCGGCCGCGACAACTGCGAGGAGATCCCGATCCCGGAGGATCAGGCGGAGCAGGCTCAGGAATACCGCGAGAAGCTGATGGACGAAGTCGCCGAGAACTCAGACGCGCTGATGGAGCGCTACCTCGATGGTGAGGAGATCTCTCACGACGAGATCGTGGCCGCGCTCAAGGACGGCACCAACCACGGCTTGCTGTTCCCGGTCACGTGTGGGGTCGCGACGGCCAACCTTGCCACCAATCGAGTGCTCGACGCGATCGTCGAGGATCTGCCCTCTCCGGTCAAGCATGGCGGGCTGGAGGCCGGCGACCAGCTGCTGGAGGCTGATGAGTCCAAGGAACTGTTCGCGTATGTGTTCAAGACCCGTGCGGACCCCTTCGCAGGACGGGTCAACCTCTTCCGCGTCTACCAGGGCGTGATCAGGCACGACTCGCACCTGCTCAACACGCGTGCTCACACCAAGGAGCGGATCGGTCAGCTGCTCAGCTTCGACGGCTCGCACACGGGTCACGTCGAAGAGTTCGGCCCCGGGGACATCGGTGCCGTCGCAAAGCTCAAGGAGACCCGCGCCGGCGACTGGCTGGCGGCGCGGGACGAGCCGTTGGAGATGCCGACAATCAAGCTCCCGGCGGCCGTGATGGCGTTTGCCGTCGAGCCGAAGGCCAAGGGCGACGAGGAGAAGATGTTTGCCGGCCTGAGGCGTCTGCAGGAGGAGGACCCGACGGTCGACCTGCACCGTGATCCACAGACCGGCGAACAGATCGTCGCCGGTCTGTCGCAGATCCACGTCGAGGTGATCGTCGACCGCCTACGTGAGCGCTTCGGCGTCGAGGTCGAGCTGCATCCCCCCCGGGTGCCCTACCAGGAGACGATCCGGCGAGACGCCAAGGCGCATGGACGCCACAAGAAGCAGACCGGCGGGCGTGGGCAGTTCGGCGACTGCCACATCGAGATCCAGCCGCTGCCCCCCGGAGAGGGCTTCCAGTTCGTCAACGCGATCAAGGGCGGTGTGATCCCGAACGGCTTCATACCCGCCGTCGAAAAGGGCGTGATCGAGGCGATGCAGGCCGGCGTTGTCGCCGGATACCCGGTCAAGGACGTGAAGGTGACGGTCTTCGACGGCTCCTATCACACCGTCGACTCCTCGGAGATGGCGTTCAAGCTGGCGGCGGGCCACGCGATGCGTGAGGCGATGACCAATGCCGGCCCGGTTCTGCTCGAGCCGATCATGCTGGTCACGGTCAGCGTGCCCGAGGACTCGGTGGGGGAGGTCATCGGCGATCTCAACTCGCGCCGTGGACATCCCCACGGCATGGAGCCGGCGGGCGGTGGCATGACCGACGTCAAGGCTGAGGTGCCGATGGCGGAGATGCTCTCCTACGCCCCCGATCTGCGTGCGATCACCGGTGGACAGGGGGAGTACACGATGGAGTTCCTCCGCTATGACGAGGTTCCGGCGCACCTTGCGGGCAAGGTGGTGGCCCAGGCCCAGCGGGAGCCCGTCAAGGCGTGACGCCGGCACGGGGCGGGTGGCCCGGCCCCGGAGGCTCGGCCCTCGCCTGACCCCGGCCGCCGGTCCGCTACGCTCGTCTCTTCGCCGTACCGCGTGCGCGAGAGATTGCGGACCGGCGCATCGGCCCCCTGAACCCACCGCATGAACCAGCCGCGCAGCATCACGACCATGCATGAGCACGACGTCTGTGACGTCTGCTCACGAACGCTGTTGCGGGGCGAGCACACGGACGTGTTCGTCGGCGGCGGCCGGCGCTACAACGTCTGCGAACTCTGCAAGCCGCACGCGCTGCATGAGGGCTGGATCCGTGAGGGCGCGATCCCTGAGTTTCAGGGCGCAACCGAGCGCTCGCAGCGCCGGCGCTCGCTGTTCGGCCGCCGTCGTGGCCGCAGCGCAACCGGGTCTGAGCAGGGGATCGAGCTCGGCGTCCCGGAGGAGCCGCGGACGCTCGACGACGAGCTCTCATATGGCAGCTGGGGACACGTCACCGAGTCTCCGAGGCCGGTGCCGGTTGCGCCTGAGCCGGTGCCGGTGGCTCCGGCCGGGCACAGCGAGCGCCGCCAGGTCCACGCGATCCCGACCAGCGGTGACCACAAGATCGCGGCCGCCGTCGAGGCCTTCAACGCGAGCGAGCACCGTCGCACGGTCGCCGGCGTCGCGCGCTCGCTCGGGGCTCCGACGGTCAACGTCAGTCCCGATGAGACCCACGCCGGGCTGGTTTGGATCGTGATCTCATGGGAGCTCTGCTGGTACCGCTATGAGGTCGACCTCTCCTCGGCCCGTGGCGGCACCCGGGTCGATGGCCAGGGGTACGAGCTCGATGAGCTGACCGACGCCGAGCAGCTCGCCAACGCCAGCTCCGACGACAGCGGCGCCCTCAGCCTGATCTGATCGCCAGATGTCAGAGGACCACGCCAGGCTGGTGCTGCATGTGGACGGCGGTGCGCGCGGAAACCCCGGTCCCGCGGCCATCGGAGTTGTGGCCTCCGATCCCGACGGCGAACAGGTGGCAACGCTCGGTGAGAAAATCGGCGAGGCGACCAACAACGTCGCTGAGTACCGAGCACTGCTGCGCGGACTCGAGCTGGCACTTGCGCAGGGCGCGCGCGAGGTTGAGCTGATCAACGACTCCGAGCTCGTCGCCAAGCAGCTGACAGGCGCCTACAGGGTCAAGCACCCGGCCATGCGGGAGCTGCACGAGCAGGCGCTCGCCGCGCTGTCGGGCTTCGAGCGCTGGAGCATCCGCTCGGTACCGCGCGCGGAGAACGCTCAGGCCGATGCGCTCGTCAACGCGGCGCTGGACCGGTAGGCTGCAGCTGTGACCGACGTACTTGAAGAGCTGTGCGTGCGTCTGCAGCGGGCGGTTGTGGAGCTGCGCTCCGGATTGCTTGAACCGGCCGAGACCCTGGTGCTGATCGAGGAATGCGCGAGGCTTGCCGGCGAAGCGGCCTCGCAGGTCGACGGCCACGTGAATGCCGCGCTCGAGCCGTTGCCCGATCTGCCGGGTCAGCTGCCGCTTGCAGCTTCGCAGGCGTGAACGCTGCTGTGCCGAAGTACCCCGACGACCTGCGTGCGCAGGTCGACTCCTACCTCGCGGGGCTGCACTTCTCCGCCGGAACCAGCACGGACGGCCTCGAGGAGGCGATGCGCTACTCGCTGCTCGCCGGCGGCAAGCGCATCCGGCCGGTGCTCGCGCTTGCCACGGCCTCTGCGATCGGGATGTCAGCGGTCGATGCGCTGCCGCTGGCTGCCGCACTCGAGTTGATCCACACCTACTCGCTGATCCACGACGACCTGCCGTCGATGGATGACGACGAGCTGCGCCGCGGCCGCCCCACCTGCCACGTCGTCTACGGCGAGGATGTGGCGATCCTGGCGGGGGACGCCCTCTACGCGGAGGCCTTCCGCCACCTGCTGGCCGAGCAGGGAGGGGAGCCCGTGAACATCCTGAAGGCTGCCGCCGAGCTCGCCGAGGCGACCGGCGTCAACGGCATGGTCGGCGGGCAGTACCTGGATGTGGCGGCCTCCGCGCCAGCGGGCGCAGGAGGCCTGCGGCACGTACATGAACTGAAGACCGGGCGGCTGATCCGCGCCAGCGTCGAATGCGTGCTCCTGATCGAGGGCGAGCGCGAAAGTGGCACAATCGTGCAATTCCGAGAATTTGCAAGCGAACTGGGCGTGCTCTTCCAGATCGTCGACGACATCCTCGACGTGACCGGGTCAGATGAGGCGCTGGGCAAGCCGAGTGGAAGCGATGAGCGCCTGGGCAAACGCACGTATGTGACCGAGTTCGGCCTCGACGGCGCCCGTGAGCTGGCGCAGGAGGCTCACCGCAACGCCTCGCGTGCGCTCAGGAGCGCGGCCCCGGGCGACCCGGCGCAGCTTCAGCAGATCACCGACTTCATCGCCCATCGCAGCTACTAAATGTCCAGAGCTTCTTCCTCATATCGACAAGCCGCAGGATCTTCACGGGCTCAACGACGACCAGCTGCAGCAGGTCGCCGAGGAGCTCCGCGCGTACATCATCGAGACAGTCGGTGAGATCGGCGGGCACTTTGGCGCGAACCTGGGTTCGGTTGAGATCGCCGTGGCCCTGCACTCGCTGCTGGATTCACCCCGCGACAAGATCCTCTGGGACGTCGGGCATCAGGCCTACCCACACAAGATCCTCACCGGCCGCCGCGACCAGCTGCCGACGATCCGCAAGTACGGGGGCCTTGCGCCGTTCTGCTCGATCTTCGAGTCCGAGCACGACATCATGGGCGCGGGTCATGCGTCCACCTCGATCGGCTACGCCGTCGGGATCAAGGAGGCGATGCGCCGCGGACACGGTGAGGACGGCAACGTCGTTGCGGTCATCGGGGATGGCGCGATGACCGGCGGCGTCGCGCTGGAGGCGGTCACCGAGGCCGGTGGACTCGGGACGCCGATCGTGGTCGTTCTCAACGACAACGGGATGTCGATCGCGCCGAACGTCGGCGCGCTGTCGCGGTACTTCAACCGCATGCGACTGAACCCGAAGCTGTGGCACGCGCGCGAGGACGTCGAGAGCGGGTTGACCAAGCTGCCGGCTCTCGGTCACACATTCGAGCGCTTCGGCCCGCACTTCAAGGAGTCGATCAAGGCCTTCTGGGCGCCGGGACTGTGGTGGGAGGAGCTCGATTGGGCCTACATGGGCGTGATCGACGGCCACAACGTCCGCGCGGTGCGCCGCGCCGTGCGTGAGGCGCTCGCCGCTCAACGCCCGGTGGTGGTCCACTGCGCGACGATCAAGGGCAGGGGCTTCGCGCCCGCTGAGGACGGCGGGCTCGAGGGCATGGAGAAGTGGCATGCCGCCAAGCCAAAGTCGATCTCGGGTGGGGTCCCTGCTCCTGCCGCCGCCGCTCCCGCTGGAGCGGCGGCCCCTCCGCCGGCTTACACGAAGGTCTTCGGCGAGGCGCTGGTAAGCGAGGCTCGCCGCGACGACCGAATCCTCGGCATAACCGCGGCGATGAATTCGGGAACCGGGCTGAACCTGCTGCAGGAGGAGCTGCCCGACCGCTACTTCGATGTGGGTATCGCCGAGCAGCAGGCGGTGCTGCTGGCCTCCGGGCTGGCGCTTCAGGGCTGCAGGCCGGTTGTCGCGATCTATTCGACGTTCCTGCAGCGGGCCTACGACCAGATCGTGCACGACGTCTGCCTGCAGCAGCTTCCAGTCGTCTTCGCGATGGATCGCGCCGGCCTGGTCGGCGACGACGGACCCACGCATCATGGCGTCTTCGATATCGCGTATCTGCGCTGCCTGCCGAACATGGTGCTGATGGCCCCACGTGACGAGGCGATGCTCGTGCACATGCTGCGAACAGCGGTCACGTTCGACGGCGGGCCCGTGGCGTTGCGATACCCGCGCGGTGAGGGTGTCGGGGTGCCGCTGCCCGACGAGCCCTGTGCGATTCCGATCGGACGGGGCGAGATCCTGCGCGAGGCGACCGGCGGTTCAGGGACGCCACGGGTGGCGTTGCTCGGATACGGGGTGGGTGTCAGCAAGGCCCTGGCGGCTGCGGATCTGCTGGCATCTCGCGGGTTGCCGGTGACGGTCGCCGACGCTCGTTTCGCGAAGCCGCTCGATGCCGGCCTCGTGGCCCAGCTCGCCGCTGAGCACGAACTGCTGGTGACGGTCGAGGAGGGCGTGCTGATGGGCGGCTTCGGGTCGGCTGTGTTGGAGACGCTCTCCGACGCCGGCCTGGCCGGCAGGATCCTGCGGGTTGGCCTGCCTGACCGGTTCGTGACGCACGGCTCGCCGGCGCTTCTGCACGCCGAGGTCGAGTTCACGGCCGAACGCATCGCGGAACGCGTGCTGGCGGCCGTGGGCGAGCCTTCGAGCGTCGCCCCCTGAGTCGCCGTTGACGGGCCGGTCTCGAGTTGCGCCCGTGAAGGGCCACCGGTGAGCCCGAAGATCAGGCTCGATGTGCTGCTCGTGGAACGCGGTTTGTTCGAGTCGCGAGCGAGAGCCGCGGCTGCCGTGCTCGCCGGCGAGGTGCTGCTGCTGCCCGGACGCGCCCGGGCGCAGAAGGCCGGGCAGATGGTCGCTGCCGATGTGGAGGTCGAGGTCGCCGGCCGGTTGCCGTTCGTCTCGCGCGGGGGCGTGAAGCTGTCGAATGCGCTGGATGCGTTCGGGCTCGATGTTGGGGGAGCGTCGGCGCTGGACGTGGGAGCATCGACAGGCGGCTTCACCGACTGTCTGCTGCAGCGTGGCGCCGCGCACGTGGTCTGCGTCGATGTGGCATATGGGGAACTCAGCTGGAAGCTGCGCGAGGATCCTCGCGTGACCGTGCTTGAAAGGATGAATGCACGGACGCTGGATGCTTCGTCGCTCCCGTACGCTCCCGGTTTAGTCGTGATTGATGTCTCCTTCATCTCGCTGGCGAAGGTGCTGCCGGCAGTGCTGGCGTGCGCCGCTGCGTGCTACGACTGCCTGGCGATGATCAAGCCCCAGTTCGAGGTCGGGCGCGAACGGGTCGGCAAGGGCGGGGTTGTGCGATCAGCGAGCGACCGGCGTGAGGCGCTCGTGTCGGTGGGCGCTGCCGCACGCGGCCTCGGCGCCGCGGTGGCGGGCTATGCGAGCTCGGGCCTGCCGGGGCCGAAGGGCAATCGCGAGACGTTCGTGTGGCTCACAGAGACGCTGCGCGGCGGTGGACTCGACGATCTGGAGGCCGCTGCCTTGGCGGTGGAACCTTGAGCGAGATGCGTGCGACCGTCGTCACGCACAGGCGGCCGGAACAGACCGGGCCGGCGGTCGCGGCACTGATCGAGGTGGCGCGCGCGGCCGGAGCGAGCGTGATCTTCGATGCGCAGGAGGCAGAGAAGCACGGGGTTCGCCCAGGAGACGGGGTCGAGGTCTGCAGCGGAGTTCCGCGCGATGTCGATCTCTGCTTCGCGCTCGGGGGCGATGGCACGATCCTGTATGGCCTGCGGCGGTATGCCGGCACGGGCGTCCCGGTCTTCGGCGTCAACTTCGGCGAGGTCGGGTTTCTGGCGACGGTCGAGCGCGAGGAGTCGCGGGCGGCGTTCGAGCGTGCGCTGGCCCGCGAGTTCGATGTGCTGGCGCTGCCCGGCATCGCCGTGCGCATGGGATCTGAGACCTGGATCGCGATCAACGACATGTCGGTCGAGCGTCAGCACGGGCAGCGTGTGGCGACGCTCGCCTACTCGGTCGGCGAGGATGAGATCGGCAACGTTCGCTGCGACGGCCTGGTGGTCGCGACGCCGGCGGGATCGACGGGCTACAACCTGGCGAACGGCGGTCCGGTGATGGCATGGGGCGTCGAGGGCATGGTCGTCTCGTTCATCGCCCCGCACTCGTTGACGGCGCGGGCGCTCGTGGTCGCGCCCGGGGACACGCTGACGATCGACAACCGCTCGGACGAGGAGCCGGTCGACGTGGTCCTCGATGGCCGGCCCGTAGGCGTTCTCGACGCCGGCAGCCGCCTCGAGGCTCGATTCGTGGACAACCAGGGGTCGTTGGCGCAGCTCGCCGGGAGCAACTTCTACAAACGCCTGCAGGAGCGGTTCGGGCGGTTGGCAACCCGGCGGCAGCCGGTTTAGGTCGCGCGAACGCCTGTTCGTGTCTTTCCGTCCGGCGGGAAGCGTAGAACTGGCTGGGTGCTGTACGAGCTTCGCGTCGAGAATCTGTTGCTGATGGAGCGGGCCGAGCTGCGGCTGGCCGCCGGTCTCAACGTTCTCACCGGTGAAACCGGTGCTGGGAAGACGCTGCTCGCCCACGCGCTCGACCTCTTGCTGGGAGGCAAGGCCCGCGCCGGCATCGTCAGAGAAGGCGCGGCTGAGGCGTACGTGGAGGGCGTGTTCGAGTTGCCACAGGGTCTGGCCGGTGGCGACGAGCGGATTCCGGCCGATGCCGAGGAACTGGTGCTCGCCCGTCGGGTCTGGCCCGACGGGCGCACCCGTGCCTACATCTGCGGGCGCGCGGCGACGGTGGCCGATCTGCGTGAGCTCGGCAGCCGCATGCTTTCGTTCTACGGACAGCACGAGCATCGCAAGCTGATGCTGACGGCTGCACAGCTGGATGTCCTGGATGCGTTCTGCGGTCACGATCAGGCGGGCAGGCGTGAGGCCATGGCTCAGGCACATGATCGTGTGCGAACGCTGGAGTCGCAGCTGGCGGAGCTGGAGGGCCTGGTCGGCGCGCGCGAAAGGGAACTCGACCTGGTCGGGTTCGAGCTGCGTGAGATCGAGCAGGTCGATCCGAGCGTGCCGGAGGAGGCTGAGCTGGTGGCAGAGCGCGACCGGCTGCGCCACCAGGAGGTCCTGCGACGTGGGGCGGTGGTCGGTGCCGAGGCACTTCTACCGGAGGAGGGAGACGGTGCCGGCGCGTTGCTGACGCGGGCCGCGACGGAGCTCGATGCGGCAGCCGAATTCGATCGGGTGCTCGCGCCGCTGGCCGAGCGCCTGGCGGCACTGAGGTACGAGGCTGAGGACGTTGCCGGCGAGCTGCGCGGCTACCTCGACCGGCTCGAGAGCGAGCCGGGACGACTCGAGGTCGTCGAGGAGCGATTGGCGGCGTTTGCGCGGCTGGCACGCAAGCACGGCGGCGGGATCGCGGAGGTGATCGCCCATGCAGAGGCGTGCCGCGCGCGCCGCGACGCGCTGGAGGCCGCCGATGTGACATTCGATGGACTGTCAGCCGAGCTCGCGGTCGCCCTTGCGGAGCGGGAGCTGGTCGGTCAGGAGCTTCGCTCGGAGCGGGAGATGGCAGCCCCCAGGCTCGCATCAGCAGTCCTTGAGCGTTTGCAGGAGCTGGCGATGGGGGATGCGCGGTTCGAGGTCGCGCTCATCGAGCGCGAGAACGGGTACGGCGCGAGGGGAGGGGACGCGGTCGAGTTTCTGATCGCACCCAACCCCGGGTTGCCGTTCGGGCCCTTGCGCGAGGTCGCCTCAGGGGGCGAGCTGTCACGGGTGATGCTCGCGCTGCTCAGCGCCGCCCACGATGGCCTCGGGGCCGATGACAAGCCCGGAGTGGCGGAGACCGGCTCGGGCGCGGGGAACGGGTCACTGCTCGTTTTCGACGAGGTCGACGCCGGGATCGGGGGCCACACCGCCCGCGCGGTCGGTAGGCACCTGCACGATCTGGCAGAGGGACGGCAGATCCTGTGCATCACGCACCTTCCACAGGTCGCGGCGGCGGCAAACCGCCATTTCACGATCGTCAAGGACGGTTCGCAGACCCCGGCGCGCACCACGGTCACACAGCTCGGCTCCGGCGGTGTTGTCGGCGAGCTCGTGCGGATGCTGGGCGCCGATGAGGGTGACCGCGCGGCGCGAGGCCACGCGCGCGAGCTGCTCAAGGCCGCGTAACCGCCCGCAACCGCCCGCACCTGGTCGGAGACTGCGTCGAGGCGGAGGTTCTCTGGAGGTCTGCGGAGATTGTCTGTTTGCGAGCGCTGGCCCGTTGGCGGTGGGAGTCACCGGCGGCTGGGACTGGCACGCCCACACGGCTCGAGCCGACCTGCTGGATCTGACAAATCGGCGTGGGAACGGTCGATTTGCTCGCTGGTGCATCTTTTTCGTGCAACTACGAGCAAATCAGCCTAGGTGCGGACAGTTTTTCAGATAGAGCATGTCCGCGGTGAACATTGCCGCGGCGTACGACTGACGCGGTGTACGACTGACGCGGTGTACGACTGACGCGGTTGCGCGAGCCGCTCCCACGTGGTCGATGGGGGTGTGACATCGTCGTCGAATCGCCGTGGAGGACCCGATCGACCTGAGGCCTGTGTACGGCCTGCGCCTGCGCACGGAGCGGCTCGAGCTGCGATGGCCGGATGCCGAGGAGCTCGCGGTCCTGGCTCGGGTGGCCGAGCGCGGCGTGCATGGTCCGCAGGAGATGCCGTTCATGGTGCCGTGGACCGAGCGCATCGGCACGCCCGGATTCGTGGAGGAGTTCGTGAACTTCCATCTGACGGTGCGCGAGCGGTGGCGACCCGAGGACTGGGATCTCGAGCTTGGGGTCTGGGCGGCGGGTGAGCCGATCGGGGTGCAGGCGATCCTCGGGCGCGACTTCGACCGGACTCGGGCTGTGAAGAGCGGCTCGTGGTTGGTGCGCGATGTACACGGTCGCGGGTACGGCACGGAGATGCGCGCCGCCGTGCTCGAACTGGCGTTTCATGGTCTCGGTGCGACGGTGGCCGAAACCGCGGCGCTCGACGGCGCCGAGGCATCGGCGCGGGTCTCGGCGAAGCTCGGATACACACACGACCGGGACGACTGGGTGGTCGTAAGCGGTGAGCGGAGGCTCGACCGGCACATGTCGCTGCCACGCGAGCGCTGGCTCGACCAGCGGCGCATCTCGGTACGGATCAGCGGCCTTGAACCCTGCTTGCCGCTATTTGGCGTGAAAGGTTCTCCGGAGCGGTGGATTCCATCGTGCTGAGGGCCCCGAAAGGGTCGATTCGCCCGCTACGCTGGATCAGGGCGCCGCATGGTCAGGGCTCGGTCCGCGTGCGTCCGCCCCGGCCGCTACCTTCGACAACAGGCGAGCACGGGAGCAAGGAACCAGCAGATGAGCCAGGCTGAGACGCGATTTATCTTCATCACGGGCGGCGTGGTCTCGTCACTCGGCAAGGGCATTGCAGCCGCCTCGATCGGGCGGCTGTTGCGCTCCAGAGGTCTGTCGGTTCAGATCCAGAAGTTTGACCCCTATATCAACGTGGACCCCGGCACGATGTCGCCGTACCAGCACGGGGAGGTGTTCGTGACCGAGGATGGGGCGGAGACCGACCTGGACCTCGGCCACTACGAGCGCTTCACAGACGCCAACACGAGCCGAGCCTCGAACGTAACCGCCGGCGGCATCTACAACACCGTGATCAGGCGCGAGCGGCGTGGCGACTACCTTGGCGCGACCGTACAGGTCGTTCCGCATATCACCGACGAGATCAAGCAGCGCATACGCGTCGTCGCCGACTCCTCCGACGTCGACTTCGTGATCACTGAGATCGGCGGCACCGTCGGCGACATCGAGTCACTCCCGTTCCTGGAGGCGATCCGTCAATTCCCGGTCGAGGTGGGGCGTCGGCGCTGCATGTTCATCCACCTCACCCTGGTTCCCTACATCGGCCACGCGGGCGAACTCAAGACGAAGCCGACGCAGCACTCGGTCAACGAGCTGCGCCGGATCGGCATCAACCCGGACATGGTGCTGTGCCGTTCTGAGTCGATGCTCTCGACCGACATCCGCAAGAAGATCGCTCTGTTCGCGAGTCTGCCGGTCAACGCGATCATCTCCGCCTATGACGTCCCGGACGTCTACAGCTGCCCGCTGACCTTCCACGAACAGGGCGTCGACGATTTCATCCTGCGGGATCACTTCGGCGTCGACGCGCCGCAGCCTGACCTCGGCTCGTGGAAGGCGATCATCGATCGTGCCGCCTCGCTCACAGACCAGGTGCGGATCGCCCTCGTCGGCAAATACGTCCAGTTGGAGGACGCGTACCTGTCCGTCGCCGAGGCCCTTCGGCACAGTGGCATCCATCACGGCTGCCGCGTGAAGATCGAGTGGATCGATTCGGAGACCGTCGGTGAGCCCGAGGTTGATGCGCAGCTCAGGGGCATGGACGGGATTCTGATTCCCGGCGGTTTCGGCGGCCGTGGCTTCGAGGGCAAGATCGCAGCCGCGCGGATCGCGCGCGAGTCGGAGATCCCGTACCTCGGCGTGTGCCTCGGCATGCACGTGGCAGTGAGCGAGTACGCGCGGCACATGGCCGGCATGCCGGGAGCCAACTCGACCGAGATGGACCCGGAAACGCCGTTCCCGGTGATCGACCTGTTGCCCGAGCAGCGCGAGATCGCAGACATGGGGGGGACGATGCGACTGGGAGCCGACCCGGTCAAGGTGCATCCCGACACCTGGGCATTCGACGCATACGGTGAGAGCGTCGTCTACGAGCGCCACCGGCACCGCTATGAGGTCAACAACCATCTTCGCAAACAGCTTGAGTCGGCCGGTCTCGTGTTCTCAGGCACCACGCCGGACGAGCGACTGGTCGAGATCACCGAGCTTCCGCGCGACCTTCACCCGTTCTACGTCGCCTCGCAGTTCCACCCCGAGTTCAAGTCCAGGCCCGATCGGCCCGCGCCGCTCTTCAGGGAGTTCGTCGGCGCGGCCTACGCGCACTCCGGCCAAGCGTCGATGGCGGAGTCACGCATCGAGGGCGAGGTCATAGCGTCGCGACTTGCCGGTTAGAGGGCGAGTTGACCTGCGGTTCCAGCTGCCCGACGTGCCCAGAAGTCGGCGATCGAGCCTCCGACAGGATGACGCTCACGGTTGGTGACACCGAGCGTCGGAGCCTGCACGCGACGTTCGAGTCGCTCTGCCGGATCCCCAGCGCTACCGGCGATGAGCGAGCGGTCGCCGACTGGATCAGCCGGGAACTGAGCGGCTTCGGCCTCGCCGTCGAGGAGGACGCGGCGGGAACGGCCGTAGGATCCGACGCCGGCAACCTGCTCGCTCGGATCGAGGGGCGTGGCGCCCGCACGATGCTGCTCTGCGCGCATATGGACACCGTGCCGCTGACGGCGCCGGTCGAGCCGATCCAGCGCGACAGCGGCTGGGAGAACGCGAATGACGGCATCCTCGGAGCCGACAACAAGGCGGCGGTCGCGGCGATCCTCGAGGTGGCACGGCTGCTCACCAGCGGCGCGCGGCGAAGCCGGAGGTCGGGGTTGAGCTGCTTTTCACCGTCGCCGAGGAGACCGGGCTGAACGGGGCCCGCGAGTTTGACGTGTCACGCCTCGAGAGCGCCTTCGGCTATGTATTCGATCATGCTTCGCCGATCGGGGAGATCATCACCGCCTCGCCCACGCACGTCGGAATCGAGGCCACGATCCGAGGCCGCGCCGCGCACGCCGGCCTCGCAGCCCGAGCGGGGAGTCAATGCGATCGTCGCGGCTGCGCGACGCGGTCGTGAACATGCCACAGGGACGTCTGGATGCTGAGACGACGGCAAACGTCGGGATCGTGCGGGGGGGCACCGCGACTAACGTCGTTGCTGACCTGTGCACCGTCAGTGCGGAGGTTCGCGGCGTCGAGCAGACCCAGGTCGACCGCTACGTGACCGAGGCGATCGACGCGCTCCAGGACGCCGCCGACAGCGCCGGTTGCGACCTCGACCTGAACGTGCGGCAGCTGTTCACGGGCTATCGACTCGGCTCACGGGAGTATTCGGTGGCGCTTGCCTCCAAGGCATTGAGGCGGCTCGGGTATCAGCCCAGACCGCGCTCGAGCGGTGGTGGCTCGGACGCGAACGCCCTGCGGCTGAGCGGCTTCGCGTGCACGAACCTGGCAAACGGGACCGAGCGCGCCCACCAGCGCACCGAGCGGGTCAGCTTCGCCGCGCTCGACGGGAACCTCGACCTGATGCTCGCACTGCTGGAGGAGGCGGCATGACGGAATTCGAGCTGCTGAGCGGTTCTGTCGAGTGGCATGGGCGGCTGCTCCAGGCGGGCCGCGAGACCTACCGCTATCCGGACGGCTCCGAGAACACGTTCGACAAGGTCTGGCATCCCGGTGCCGTAACGATGATTCCGCTCGACACCGAGCACGTCTGGCTTGTGCGCCAACCACGCGAGGCCGCCGGTCTCAGATCCTGTCTGGAGCTTCCCGCCGGGAAGCGCGATCGCTCCGGTGAGAGCCCCTTGGAACTCGCGAAGCGCGAGCTGATCGAGGAGGTGGGCAAGGAGGCGCGCACTTGGCAGGAGCTCTACGGGTTCTTCCCGACGCCCGGGTTCTGCGACGAGTACATGACGCTGTTCGCTGCGACCGGACTGAGTGATACCGCAGGGCGGCCCGGCGCCAGAGGAGGACGAGCACATCGAGATCGTGCCCTGGCCCCTTGCCGACCTCGACGGCGCCATCGCCGCGACGGTCGACGCAAAGACACTGATCGGGCTGCTCTGGCTCGCCCGTCGCCTCAGCTGAAGCTCAGCTTGCCCGCGCCCACGGAGGACTGATGCCGCTCTGCGGCGAAATCAGCCGTCATGGCAACGGTGGCCGCCGGTCCGACTCAGCGCCTCACCGATCTGACGCTCGATTTTCTGGCCTACCTCGAGCTCGAGCGGGGGCTGTCGCGGAACACCCTCGAGGCCTACCGGTCGGACCTGCAGCAGTTCGGCGAGTTCCTCAGCCGCCAGGGGGCCGACCCGCTTGCGATCGACGGTGCGCAGCTGGCCACGTTCGTCAGCGAGTTGGCCGAGGGTCGTGACGGGCGCCGGCCCGCAGCCGCGGCGACGCTGCAGCGCAAGGTGGCCTGCCTGCGGTCCTTCTACCGGCATCTGCGGCGCGAGGCTCTGATCGACAATGACCCCACCAAGGACCTGCGATCGCCGCGTTCCAGCGCTCGGCTCCCCCGCGTGCTCAGCCGGGACCAGGTCAACCGCCTGCTCGCGCAGCCACGCGGTACCGGCAACGCCGCGCTGCGAGATCGCGCTCTGCTGGAGACCATGTACGCGTGCGGGCTGCGCGCGTCGGAGGCGATAACGCTTGAGCTATCCGAACTGGACCTCGAGGCGGGCGTGCTGATCGCGCGCGGAAAGGGCTCGAAGGAACGTCTGGTTCCGATCGGCTCCAAGGCGCTCGAGACGCTTGGGAGCTACCTCGCGAAGGCGCGCCCGGCGCTCGTGGGGATCGGAGACGAGGCCCATGTCTTCGTCAACATGCGTGGCCAGGCGCTCTCGCGACAGGGTCTCTACAAGATCGTGCAGCGCCACGCTCGGGCGGCTGGGCTCGACTCGCGCATGAGTCCGCACACGCTGCGCCACACGTTCGCGACGCACCTGCTCGCCGGCGGCTGCGACCTGCGATCGCTTCAGGAGATGCTCGGCCACGCTGACATCGGCACCACCCAGATTTACACGCACCTGTCGTCCGAGCAGCTGCGTGATGTCTACTTCGATGCGCACCCACGGGCAAGGTTCGCCCAACCGCCCGCGGCTCACTGAGTCGCGGAGAGTCCGGAGCAGCTCGCGGTTTCTATGATCGGGCTTGATGCCCGAACTTCCGGAGGTCGAGACGATCCGCCGCCAGCTCGCCCCGCATCTGGAGGGGCGAACGCTCGACACGGTCGAGATCCGCGACTTCCGCTGGACCCAGCCGGCGCCGCCGGAGCTGATCGCCGACGAGCTGACCGGCGCGGTCGTGCAGCGTTTGGGCCGGCGCGGCAAGTACATGATCTGGGAGCTCGACGACGACCGGCACCTGCTTGTGCACCTGCGGATGACCGGCGCGCTGCTGCTCGATCCCGATCCTGAAAGCCCGCACACCCGGGTCCGCTTCGAGCTCGACGACGGCCACCTGCTCACCTACGTCGATCCGCGCCGCTTCGGCACCGGCCAGCTGATGCTCTCGGCGGCCGCGCGCGACGCCTATCTCGACGAGCGGCTTGGTCCCGAGCCGCTCACCCAGGCCTTCAGCGCTGAGTATCTCCGCGAGCAGGCGCGAGGCCGGACCGCCCCGGTGAAGTCATTCATCCTCGATCAGCGCCGCATCGCGGGTGTCGGGAATATCTACGCCGACGAGGCGCTTCACCGTGCGCGGGTGCACCCGCTGCGTCCGGCCGGGTCACTCACTCCTGCCCAGTGGGTGGCGCTGAAGGACGCGATCGAGGTCGCGCTCGCGGCCGGGATCGATGCGAAGGGCGCCTCGATCGATGATTTCCGCCACGTCGACGGCGCCCGCGGGAGCTTTCAGGACCGATTTCTGATCCACACCCGCGCGGGCGAGCCCTGCCTCAACTGCGGCCGTGAGATCCGAAAACTCGTCGTCGGGGGGCGCGGCACCTACGTCTGCGAGCACTGCCAGCCGAGGCCTCGGCGGCGCTGAGCCCTTCGCCAGCGGTCCCGCTTGACCGCTGGCTCACTGATGCGGGCAGAGGGCCAGTGAGCCGCTGCCGCTGCGCAGAGCGCCGTCGTCGGAGGCGACGCGTCTGGCGGCCTGCTGCAACCCATCGGGATCGCCGTGGAACAGTGCGCTGACCATCCCGGCGAGGTCGTTGACGAGCTTGTTCTCAGCCGTCAGCGTCCGCTGCGGGTCGCCGAGCACCGCAACGCAGCGGCTGCTGAAGCCACGCCCCTGCGCCACATGGTCCACGTGTCTGTCCGCGAGGTAGTAGGCACGGGCGCTGCTGTGATACGCGCGGAAGCTGGGCAGCATGCAGCGCTCCATCTTCTCAACCGTTGGGCCATTGATCGTGCAGCGGTTCGCGGCGGCATCGGCCTTGAGACCGGCGAGACCGAATCCGTCAAGCGCCAGGCAGTCAGCCCGCAGCGCCTGCAGCAGCTCCGTGGACTGGCGCATATGCGCGCAGATCTGACGGCTGCGGGTGAGCACGCTCTGACTGCCGGAACCGAGCGCGTTCGTACGCGTCTGCACGGTCGTGAGCTGCTGGAACTCGGTCGTCGTCAGCGTGCCGCGGGGCGCGGCCGCGCTCGCTGAGGCGCAGGCCGCCAGGCAGGCACACAGGAGCAGCGCAACAAGAGGCGCGGGCCGGCGCACTCGCTATGCCGCAAGCAGCTCCGGCAGCTGACCGGCACGGTCGGCTGCCAGCAGTTGGTCAAAGCCACCGATGGACTTCTCGCCGATCACGATCTGCGGAAACGTGACCATGCCCGTGATTTCCTCGAGCTGCCTGCGGGCGTCCGGGTCGCGTGCGAGATTGATCTCCTCGTAGCTGACCCCGCGCTTCTCGAGAAGCGCCTTGGCGCTGCGGCAGAATGAGCAGTAATCCGTGGTGTACAGGATGACCGATTTCATGACTTCAAAAAGTGTAGCTGTTGGGTTGAGCGCCGCGCACGGGGGTGAGACGTGCCCGGCTCCCTGAAAACAGAGGCGATCGTGCTGCGATCGATCCGTTACGGCGAGGCCGATCGGATCCTGCATCTCTACACACCTGAGCATGGGCGCGTTGGTGCGATCGCCAAGGGCGCAAGGCGCTCCCGAAGCCGGTTCGGGGCACGCCTGGAGCCGTTCTTTCAGATTCGGCTCGTGCTCCACGAGGGTCGCGGCGACCTGCATACGGTTACGGCCGTCGACACTGTCGATGCTCGCCCGGGCCTGCGGGAGAGCGCGGGTGCGCTCGATGCCGCCGCCCGCGCCTGTGACGCTGTGGCACGGCTGTTCGAGACCGATGAGCCGCATCCTGAGGTATACGCACTGCTGGCCAACGAACTGACGCTGCTGGCCAGCGGGCCGGCAGCGGAACGACTGGAGAATGCCGTTGCCTTTCGGCTCAAGCTCCTGCTGGCCGCGGGAATCGTCCCGCAGCTCGGCTCGTGCGCCAGCTGCGGGGAACGCGAGCATCTGATCGGCTTCTCTGCGGCCGCTGGCGGCGTCGTCTGCAACTCGTGCGAGTCCGCCTCCTTCCCGCTCGGGCCGGAGGCGTATGAGTTCTTGGTAGGGGCGCTCGGAGCGCCGCTCGCGAGCGCGCCGCCGGCCACGGCACGAGCGCTGCAGATCGCCGAGCGCGCGATTCGCGAGACGGCCGAGCATCATGCTCAGGTTCGCCTGCGGCCATTGCCGCGCGCGGCCTGAGGATCGTCGGTGCCTGGCAGAATGGTTATGTGAACAAGCTCTACGAGCACCCTCAGGGCCCGGTCGCCCGTGCATTCGCCGAGCGCATGCGAGCGCGTGAGGATTTTGATCTGTCGCCGCTTGCGACCCGCTCGTATCCGGCGGACAGGGAGTTCGACGAGCCCGAGTGCGGCCTGCGGACGCCGTTTCAGCGAGACCGCGACCGGATCGTCCACTGCAAGGCATTCAGGCGGCTCAAGCACAAGACACAGGTGTTCGTGCTGCCGGCCGGCGATCATTACAGGACACGCCTCACGCACACACTCGAGGTCACGCAGATCTCGCGCACCGTCGCACGGGCGCTCGCGCTGAACGAGGATCTGGTCGAGGCGATCGGCCTTGGGCACGACCTCGGCCATCCACCATTCGGGCACATCGGCGAGCAGGCGCTGGACGAGTGCCTGGCCGAGCGGTTCGGCGGCCAGTTCTGGCACAACGTGCATTCGCTGCGCGTGGTCGAGGTGCTTGAGCGCGATGGGCGCGGGCTGAACCTGACCGCACAGGTGCGCGACGGCATCCTCGGGCATTCGGGACGGGCGCAGCCACCGGCGACGCTCGAGGGTCAGATCGTGCGGCTGGTCGACCGCATCGCCTACATCAACCACGACATCGATGACGCCGTCCGGGGTGGCGTGCTCGACGTCGATGATCTGCCACGCGAGCCGCTCGAGGTGCTCGGTCTGACCGGATCGCAGCGAATCGACGCTCTGGTGCATGACCTTGTCGAGAGTTCTGCGCGGGCCGGCGCGATCGTGCAGAGCGAACCGGTCGGCGGGGCCATGGCCGCGCTGCGGCAGTTCATGTTCGACCGTGTCTACACCGCACCCGCAGTCACACACGAGCGCGAGAAGGTCCTGGGAGCGGTGCGAGTGTTGTTCGAGCACTTCTGCGAACACCCCGAGCTGATCCCCGACTCAATACCGCCTGGCGAGCTCTCGAGGCGTGTCACCGACCATGTCGCCGGGATGACCGACCGCTTCGCGGTCGCGGTGTTCGAGGCGCTCGCCGTTCCGACGGCGTTCATGTCGTGAGCCGCTACACGGCCGACTCTCGCGACCGCGTACGCGACGCCGTCGACATGCTCGCGCTCGTCGGCTCCAAGGTTGAGCTGACGCGCCGGGGGCAGGACAGCTACTTCGGCTGCTGTCCGTTCCACGATGAGCGCACACCGTCGTTCCACGTGCGACCCGACGAGAAGCACTACCACTGCTTCGGGTGCTCGGAGTCGGGCGATCCGTTCACCTTCATGATGCTGACCGAGGGGCTCGACTTCAAAGGAGCTCTGGAGTCGCTGGCCGATCGCTTCGGTGTCAAGCTCGAGACCGAGGCCGAGTCGCCGGAGGCCGCCGCCGCCCGCGATCGACGCGAGCGGATGTATGCACTGCTCGATCGTGCCGCCACCTATTACGAGCGCGTGCTCTGGGAGTCCGCGGAGGCAGGGGCCGCCCGAGACTACCTCGGCTCGCGCGGCTTCAGCGAGGCGATCCTGCGCGAATTCCGGGTTGGCTATTCGCCTGACTCCTGGGATCGGCTCGTCGGCGCGTCATTGAAGGTCGGGTATCGGCCGGACGAGCTCGTCGCCGCTGACCTCGGCCGCCGCAAGAAGAACCGGCCCGACGAGCTGATCGACCGTTTCCGCGCGCGAATCATGTTTCCGGCCGCTGACGCGCGTGGGCGTGTGCGCGGATTCGGCGCTCGCACGATGGGCAGCGACGATGGACCGAAGTACCTGAACACGGCCGAGGGCGACATCTACCGCAAGCGCGAGGTGCTGTACGGGATCGCGCAGGCGCGGGCGGTCGCTGCCCGCGAGGACCGGATGATCCTCTGCGAGGGCTACACGGATGTGCTCGCTCTCCACCAGGCAGGGGTGCGCAACGCGGTGGGGATCATGGGCACGTCTCTGACCGACGAGCAGGTGGGCGAGCTGGCGCGGGTCGTGACCGTCCTCGAGCTCTGCCTCGACGCCGACAACGCAGGCCAGCGGGCGATGGAGCGCGCCGAGCGCGTCTGTGCGGATTCAGGGCTGACGTTGCGGGTCGTGCCGCTTCCGCCCGGGACCGACCCTGGTGAGCTGATCGCCCGGGAGGGCGCCGATGCGCTCCGCCGCCTGATCGCCGAGTCGGTCCCGTATGTTGTCTTCCAGGTCGGGAGGGTGCTGCAGGCCGCAGAGCTCGGCAGCGCCGAGGGCAAGGACCAGGCGATCGCGGCACTGCGACCGGTGCTGGCTTCGGTGCCGGCGAGTGTGCTGCGCGACGAGCTGGTTCGCAGGGCTGCCGCCGCGTTGGACTTGCCGGAGGCGCGACTGGTGACGCTGCTGGGACAGGAGGCCTCGCCGTTCGCCTCCCAGTCCGTGATCGGGCATGAGCGTCCGGGTGCTCCGCGGCCGGTCGCCAGTCGTGGACCTCAGGCGGAGCGCTCGTTCCTGGCGATGTGCATCGCTGCACCCGACCTCGGCGCCGCGATGCTGGCGCGCGTCGACCCGGACGTTCTGCTGCTCGAGGACAGGCTGCGCCGTGCCGCGCGCTTCCTCACCGCCAACCTGCCGGGCGCGCTCCCGGATGCCCCCGACGATGACCCCGAGCTGACCGTGGTTCTCGCCGACCTGAGCGACCGTGCACAACGCGGCCGGCAGGTGACCGCGGACGAACTCGAGCATGCGCACCTGCTGCTCGAACGCGACCGCTTGGCGCGTGAGATCAAATACCTGCGTGACAGCGGCGGAAGCGGTCTGGCGCCGCTCTCGACCGAATACCAGGATGTGCTCGGCAGGATTCGGGCCGTCGTGTCGCGGCTCGAGCAGCCGGTCTAGCCGTTCTGGACTGGGGTGGTTCAACGTCCGTGATGATTGCGAACATATGTTCGCATGGATCGAGCGGAGCTGGAAATGGGCATCGAGGAGCGGCTCAGCATCGCGCAGTTGGCTGCGCGATTTCGGTGCAGCAAGGCCACGGTTCGGTATTGGTTGCGGAAATACGAGCTGAGCACACGGCGACGGCGGCGTCGAGTTCGTTCTGGAGGGCCGCGGGTACGCGCGCTGTCCCCGGTGTCGTAGCGAAGCTGTTGCCAAGCGTCGGCGGAGGGTGAAGGAACTTCTGGTTGCGGAAGCCGGAGGCGCATGCATCCTCTGCGGGTATGCGCGCACCTCGCGAGCGCTCGAGTTTCATCATCTCGACCCTTCGGTCAAGCGCTTCGGGCTCAGTTCGGGCTGCATCACGATGTCACTTGACGCGGCAAGAACTGAAGCCGCGAAGTGCGTACTACTCTGTTCCAACTGTCATGCCGAGGTTGAAGACGGACTTGCCGCCGTCCCGATAGAGTTGCTGCAGCCGACGGAGTGCAGCGCAAATCCGGCGCTACAGCGCGATGGGGAGTAGCTCAATCGGCAGAGCAAACGGCTGTTAACCGTTAGGTTGTGGGTTCGAGTCCCACCTCCCCAGCTCAAGGTCAGGGCGAGAATCGAGCAACGCAGAGGGGGCCGGGCATCAGGTGAGTTGGGCAACTCGCTTCCGGATTCGCGAGCAGCTGCGAGGCAACCTCTGGGTGCTGCCACTGTGTGGCGGCATCCTCGGGGTCGTACTGGGCAACGTCGACATCCTCGTCGACAAATCGGTGCACCTTCCCCCGGCGCTGACGTACTCGTCCTCGACCGCGACCGCGGTGCTCTCGGCGATCGTGGGGGCGATGGCAGCGCTGACCGGCTTTGTGGTCACGGTGACGGTGCTGGTGGTGCAGATGGCCACAGGCACGTTTTCCGCACGCTACATGCGTGTCTGGTACCGGGACCCGATGCTGAAATGGCTGTTGGCGCTCCTGGTCGGCACTCTGGCGTTCTCGTTTGGGCTGATGCGTCGCGTCGGCACCGACTTCGTTCCTGACCTGGGAGTCTCGGTCTCCGGGTTTCTTGTGATCGTGAGCCTGCTGCTGTTCATGGTCTTCCTGGACCGGTATCTGCACCGGCTGCGGCCGGTGGCGGTGGCGGCGCTGGTCGCGCGCTACGTCCACAAGGAGTTCGAGCAGCTTCGCGCCGAGGCGACAGGCACGCCCGGGCTCTACGCAGGGACCTTCGACGCGGCCGATGAGCAGCCGCTGCTGACGGTGCGTAGCGCTCGAGCGGGCACGGTTCAGGCGGTGAATGTGGAGGGGCTGGTCGAGTGGGGGCGCAAACACGACTGCCTGGTCGTCTTCCGTCGCCGGATCGGCGACTTCGTCCCCTCCGGTGTTGTCCTCTTCGACGTATTTGGGACACAGTCCGCGGCCGGCGCGGCCGACGAGCGGCGGTTGCGAGAGATGGTCGCCCTCGGCATCGAGCGCACCGTCGAACAGGATCCGGCCTTTGCGATCCGGATCATGGTCGACATCGCCGACAGGGCTCTTTCTGCCGCAGTCAACGATCCAACGACCGCGGTCCAGGTGCTCGATCACCTCGAGGAGGTGCTCCGGGTCATCGGGACGGCCGAGCTTCCCGGCAGGAAATGGCGACGGGGCGACGGACCCGAACGGGGAGCGGTGCTCCCGGTCCGCAGTTGGGAGCAGTACCTGTCGCTTGCGGTCACCGAGATCCGGGATTACGGCGCGGGTGCGATTCAGGTCATGCGCCGGATGCGGGCGATGCTCGAGGAGCTGCACGCCGACGTCCTGCCCGAGCACCGCGGCGCCATCGAGGGAGAGCTTGCGCGACTGGACGCCACGGTAATGGTCAACTTCGGAAGCTCGGCCGACCTCGATCGTGCGCGTACGGCCGACAACCAGGGAATCGGCGCAGAGACAGGAGCTCGAGATGGAGCCGGCACCAGCGGATAACGGCCACGGCCTAGGCCTGGCCTAGGCCCGCGAACTCGCGAGTTCCTCTATCAGCTCAGCGGCGCGGGTGGGTCCATCGTTCTCGCTTGCCCACCGCGCCAGCTCGCGTGAGCGCGCAGACAGCGCGGCATGCTGATTCAGGGCGCGGATCACGGCAAGCCGCAGCGTCAGGGGCGATAAGAGCCGCCAGGGCAGCCTCACGCCGAGGCCTGCCCAGTCCAACCGTGCCGCATTCTCGGCCATATCGCCGCTGTGGGGGACAGCGAGCACCGGGGCGCCCTGCTCGAGCGCACGAACCACGGTGCCGTGACCGGCGTGGCAGATGACCAAGGCAGCGCTTCTCATCGCCTCGGTGTAGGACATCCAGTTGACCAGCCGGACGTTGCGGCCGGCACGAATCGGTGTGGCGGCGGGACGATTGTCGGTCGAGGCGAGCACCCGTACATCCAAACCACGCAGCCCCTCCAGGACGGCGCGCAGCAGCCGCTGGCCGGGGTCGTGAGAGGTCGAGGGCGCAACCAGTACCAGCGGCGCCTTCCCAGCCGGGAGGCCAACCGCCGGTGCCTCAGGCTCCCAGCGCAGCGGACCGACAACGTGCACGCTCGCCGGCCAATCACGCGGGTATTCCAACTGTGGGAAGGTGGCGACCAGGCAGAGGTCGGCGCTGAGGCCACCGTGCAGCCGCTCCTGGGCAGGCAGGCCGAGTCGGCGGCGAGTCTCGTTGAGCTCGTCACGTCCCTGACGCAGACCACGCTCGAGCGGTCGCTCGAAGCGGCTCCAGAACCAGCTTCCAGCCCGTGTACTCGGTAGTCGCGCACCCACCGAATACGGGGGAAAGCCGGGTGCCGCGACCGGATACAGATGCGGGACCAGAGTCGCTGTGGCAATCCCCTCGAGCTCGGCCGCCAGGGCCGGCGCGAGCGTCAGAATGTCGTGCACGACCACATGCGGCGCGTGGCGACGATTGCGGCGCGCGTCGGAACGCGTCGCACGGACCACCGCCTGATATGGCTTTAGCGGTTGCGCGGAGGTGGGAAAGACCGGATACTCCGGCGCGGCTGCGAAGTCCATTCCCGCTGCGGTCACGTGAGCCTGCCAGCGCGACCACGTTTCGAAGGTCACGTGGTGGCCGCGCTGCACGAGTCGCCGGCCCAGCGCCAGCATCGGGAAGGCATGGCCCGGCTGGCCGAACGCGGCAAGGAAGATCCGCCGAGGCCGGCTCAGGCCGCCAGCTCCGCGAGCACCCGCATCTGCTCGAACAGCTGATCGCGCGTGGCGGCGAGGGGAGAGGCCAGCAGCGTCCCGACGCCCGCCTCGCGATAGACCTCGAGGCGTTCGGCCACCAGTTCACGCGGGCCGACCAGACAGATGAGATCGATCAGCGCGTCGGGTAACGCCCGGCAGGCCGCATCCCGGTCGCCGGCCAGGTATAGGTTCTGGACCTCAGCGGCAGCCTCCTCGAAGCCGTACTCGCGGACGAGCTGGTTGTAGAAGTTCTGCTCGCGTGACCCCATGCCGCCGATGTACAGCGCCAGCATCGGGCGCACGAGGTCACGCGCGGCCTCGATGTCGTCGCTGATGTGGACGCTCACCTGTGGCGCGATCTCGATCGTGTCGAGCGTCCGCCCCGAGCGAGCGGCACCCTCCTGCAAACGCTCGCGGAACGCGCCGATGTGCTCCGGAGAGAACAGCGTCGGCAGCCAGCCGTCCGCGATCTCTCCGGCGAGGGCGGTGTTGCGCGGTCCGATCGCGGCCAGATAGATCGGAATCTGATCCTGAATCGGCGCGATCGTGAGCTTCAGCGGCTTGCCGGGCCCGTCCGGCATGGCAGCTCGAGCGTCTGGCCGTGATAATTCGACCCGCTCGCGCCGCAGCGCCATCCGCACAACCTCTACGTACTCGCGGGTGCGAAGCAGTTGCTGACCGAAGCGCTGGCCGTGCCAGCCCTCGGAGACCTGCGGCCCCGACGTACCCAGACCGAGGATCATGCGCCCGCCCGAGAGCTGGTCGAGCGTTGCGGCGGTCATCGCGGTCATCGCGGCGCTGCGACCGGGGATCTGGAAGATGCCCGGCGCCGAGCCTGATGCGGGAGGTCTGGCCCGCTAGCCATGCGAGGACCGTCGCGGCATCCGAGCCGTAGGCCTCGGCTGTCCAGACCGAGTCGTAGCCGAGGCTGCTCAGCCGCCTTGACGGCGTCGAGTTGCTCCTCGGCGCCACCCCAGAGACCCCAGTAACCGATGTGAAGCCCGAGCTTCATGGTACCCGCAGCCTACGGAGTCTCCCGCCTGCGGTCACAGTGTGGGCAGCCTTGGATGATGTGGGCATGACCTCAAGCACGCACGGCACGCTCCGATACGGATACAAGGCATCGGCAGAGCAGTTCCCTCCCATCAGCTGATCGATTACGGCGTCAGCGCTGAGCGGCACGGTTTCGAGCTCGTCGCCGTCTCCGACCACTTCCAGCCGTGGCGCCATCACGGCGGCCATGCGCCGAACTCGATCGTGTATCTCTCGGCGTTGGGGGCGCTGACCGAGCGCGTGACTCTTGACGACGAGCGTGCTGACGCCGACGCTGCGCTACGAGCCGGCGGTGGTCGCGCATGCGTTCGCCACGCTCGCCTGTCTGAATCCCGGGCGGGTCGTGCTCGGCATCGGCACAGGCGAGGCGATGAATGAGACGCCCGCGATCGGCGTCCAGTGGCCGAAATTCAAAGAGCGCTCACAGCGCCTCGTGGAGGCGGTGGCGTTGATGCGCCGGCTGTGGAGTGAGGAGCGGGTCACCTTCGAGGGCGATTACTACCGGACCGTGAACGCGACGATCTATGACCGCCCAGAGCACCCGATCCCGATCTACATCGCGGCGGGCGGCCCGAAGGCGGCCGCGATGGTGGGGGAGATCGGTGATGGCTTCATCGTCACCAGCGGCAAGGGCGAGGAGCTCTATCACACGCTTCTGGATGGTCTTGCCGAGGGGGCAAAGCGTGCCGGTCGTGATCCCGATGCGATCGAGCGGTTCATCGAGGTCAAGGTCTCCTATGACCATGATGCCGCAGTTCGCCAAGGATGCGTGTGCGCCTTGGGCCGCGCTGGCGTTGACGGCGGAGGAGAAGGGCGGCACCGAGGATCCGATCGAGATGGAGCGCCTGGCCGAGGCGGCCGTTGACCGCGCCCATTCGCGCTTCATCGTCTCAGACGATCCCGATGAGGTTGTTGAGAGGATCGCGTTCTATGTGGAGTTGGGGTTCGAGGATCTCGTCTTCCACTTCCCCGGGGATGATCAGGAACGGGCATTGACCCAGTTCGCCGCCGACGTGCTCCCGCGTCTTCGCGACCGCTTCAGCTAGAGCAGGCCCCGGGGCGGTCCAGCGGGACCGGCCCCGGGCCGACAGCCGCAGCTGCGGCTGATCGTTGCGCCCGTGTTGACGCCGGATTAGCAGGCGGCTTGCTAATGCCAAATTTTTAGTCAAATTAGTCTGTCAATTACATGTAAGTTAGATTCGGGGCCTAGGGTCACCTCACCCGATGCGCCGACTGCAGCTGACACTGGCGGCGACCCTGACGTTGGCCGTTGCGTTGCTCGTGCGTGTCGGAGCCGGTGGCTCGTCAGCGACGGTCGCTTCCGGCGCCCGCCGTCATCGCGACCCCGCCACGGATTGAGCGGGTGGCAGGTGGCCCGCGCGGAACCTACGTGGTGCCGCAGGGGATTCACAAGATCAAGCACGTGATCATCATCATGCAGGAGAATCGCTCGTTTGACAGCTATTTCGGGACGTTCCCAGGCGCTGACGGTATCCCGATGGAGGACGGGCGCCCGACAGTCTGCGTGCCCGACCCAGATGCCGGGTGCACGCGCCCGTACCACGACACGGCCGACATCAACGGTGGCGGCCCGCATTCGCATCAGAACGCCGAGGCGGATATCGATGGCGGGCTCATGGATGGCTTCATCCGCGAGCGCGACCTGTGCCCGCAGCACCTGCCAGAACATCGATGATCCCGCCTGCGTCGACAGCGGCCCGGCTGACGTCATGGGCTACCACACCGGGGCGGAGATCCCGAACTACTGGACCTACGCAAAGGACTTCGTCGCTCGACGACCACATGTTCGAGTCCGCGACCGCGTGGTCACTGTCGCCCACCTGTACCTCGTGTCGGGCTGGGCCGCCAAGTGCAGGACCCGAGCGGCGCGCAGCTGCCACAACACGCTGTACGGGCCCGCCAAGCCGGCTCCGTCATGCACCGGCCGTCGACAACGTCGTACCGCACCGGCACCGCCGGGTCTGCACTTCTCATGGACCGACGTCACGTACCTGCTTCATAAGCACCATGTCAGCTGGTCCTTCTACGTGCAGAAGGGGACCCAGCCGGACTGCGACGACAGCGGTGCCGAAACCTGCGAGGCGGTGGCACAGAGCTCGCGCACGCCGGGCATCTGGAACCCGCTGCCGCTTTTCACCGATGTCCAGAACGACCAGCAGCTGTCGGATATCCGCGGCCTCTCAGCGTATTTCAGGGATGCTCGCGACGGCACCCTGCCCGTCGGTCAGCTGGATCACGCCGTCCAACCCGGACAGCGAGCATCCGCCCGCGAGCGTCCATCAGGGACAGGCGTATGTGACGGCGCTGATCAACGCGGCGATGAAAAGCCCGGACTGGGACTCCACGGCGATCTTCCTGAGCTGGGATGACTGGGGCGGCTTCTACGACAGCGTCGTTCCACCGACCGTCGACAAGAACGGATATGGCCTGCGAGTGCCGGCGATCACGATCTCCCCGTACGCGCGGCAGGGCTACATCGATCATCAGACGCTCAGCCATGACGCCTACCTGAAGTTCATCGAGGACGACTTTCTCGGCGGTGAGCGCCTGAACCCGAAGACCGACGGCCGCTGGGATCCGCGTCCGGATGTGCGCGAGAACGAACCCGAACTCGGCGACCTGGCGGCGGACTTCGACTTCAACCAGAAGCCGCGAGCGCCGGTGCTGCTGCCGACCAACCCGCCGACGGACTCACCCGTCGATTCCCTGCCTATTTCAGGGGCCGGGGGCCGTGCGTCGGCTGCACCAAGCCGCCACCGGCCACGACGCCGGCCCAGGCCGGGCTATGACCGCGGTCGCGTCAACGCAGTCGCCGTCGAGCGGTCGGCAAGCGCTTCGGACGCGAACATCGCGGTGGACGATATCGACCTGACGGTCGCACCAGGCGAGGTCCGGGGTCTGCTCGGCCCCAACGGCGCGGGCAAGACGACGCTGCTGCGGATGCTGCTGGGTCTGGTCGCGCCCGATCACGGGACGATCGAGTTGTTCGGTCGGTCGTCGACAGTGCGGGTGACGCGGGCCGCGAGGGTGTGGCGGGTTTCGTGGAGCTGCCATGCTTCTACCCGTACCTCAGCGGCCGGGCGAACCTCGAGGTTCTGGCGGGCTTCGACACCGGCGACACCGCAACGAGGATCGATGCTGCGGTCGAGCGCGTGGGACTGGGATCGTGCGCGCGAGACCGGGTCAGCGGCTATTCGACCGGCATGCGACAGCGACTGGGAATTGCGGCCGCGCTGATCCGCTTGCCCCGGCTTCTGCTGCTCGACGAGCCGACCAGTGGGCTCGACCCGGCCAGCGCGCGAGAGATCTCGACTGCTCGTCCAGACGCCTCGCCGCGGAGGGCGTCGCGGTCCTGCTCAGCAGCCATCAGATCGGCGAGGTCGAGCACATCTGCGACACCTTCACGGTGCTCGAGCCGGCGGACGCGTGGTCTGGGAGGGCACCGTCGCGCAGCTGCGTGGCGCAGGCGCCACCGTCTGCCGTTCGCTTGCGAACGAGCGACGACGCGCTGGCACTGATCGATCGCCCAGCGCCATCCCGAGATCGCGATCGATAGCGACGCCGAAGACTGGACTGAGGATCAGTGGGTCGCAGGAGGCGGTCGACGCCTCGTGCTCGACCTCGGCCGTTCCGGTGTGGCGGTGCGAGGGCTCGACCTGGTCAGCAAGCCCGCTTGAGTCGATGTTCTTCTACCTGACCGATCCACCGCGTGCAGGGTTGGCGACACGCCGGACGCCGACGGTCGGCGCTCCGATGAGCACCCCGGCGATCGTCACGACCGCGGACCGGCAGGAGCACGAGGCCCTGCCGGTCGGCCGCCCCGTCCGGCCGACGGCCATCGCTCACGGCCAGTGTCTTCCGCGCCGAGCTCCGCAAGCTGACCGCCGCAGCTGTCGACGCGGGTGCTTGCGCTCGCGTGTCTGCTGGGGCCGCTGGCGTTCGCGCTGGTGCTGAAGCTGCAGAGCGGCCTGCCCGCCGACACGCTGTTCGGGGTTTGGGTTCACCAGTCCGGGTACGCCGTCTCGCTGGTCGTGCTCGGGTTCGCGGGATCCTGGGGTTTCCCGGTGATGGCCGGGAGCGCTGGCCGGCGACCTGTTCGCAGCCGAGGACCGGCATGGCACCTGGAAGATGGTCCTGTCGCGATCCGCCCGACGCCGGGACGTGTTCCTCGGCAAGCTGTTGGCCGTCGCCGTGATCGCAGTCGCGCTGGTGGGACTGACCGCCGTCTCCAGCCTGCTGGCGGGCCTGCTGACGGTCGGAGTCTCGCCGTTGATCGGCCTGAGCGGTGCCGCCTTGCCGTCGAGCACGCGCTCGGCTCGTGCTGATCGCATGGGCGGTCAGCGTCCTGCCGATGCTCGGGTTCGTGGCACTGGCGGCGCTGTTCTCGCTGGTGACCCGCAACGGCATCGCCGGCGCGCTCGGCGCCCGTGCTGGTCGCTCTGATCATGCAGCTGCTCGACCTGATGGGCAACGGCTCCGCTGTTCACGCGATGCTGCTCGGCTCGGCCTTCGACGATTGGCACGGCCTCTTCGTCTCGAAGATCTTCTTGAGCCGCTCCTGGTGGGAAGCCTCGTCAGCGTCGGCTGGGCGCTTGTCGCGTCACTGCTGGCCTGGTCGAGCTTTCGCAGCCGGGACTTCGCCGGAGGCGCCGGCGGTCGCTCGGGCTGGGCGCGTCCTGCCGCGATCGTGCTGGGGTCGCTCGCTGCGCTGGCAGTGCTTGCGGCGGCTACCGGGCTGGGCCCGGCAACGATCACATCGGCCCGGCTGCAGGCATCGCTCACGCCCGCGTTCAGCCGGCTCACATTGCTGCAGCAGCGTGAGCTCGGTCGCGAGGTGAGCGCAAGTGAGCACCTGCGGGTCATGCCCAAGTGCCTGCGCCGCGGCGGCACGAGCTCAGGCCCGGTGACGATTGGACCTGCTCGCTGGGCGTCTTCATCCCGCAGCACGGCATCGAGCCGTTCCGGCAGACGGCCGTCACATATGACATGAGTGTCCAGTCCGACGGCTGTTACAAGGCGAGCGGACCGCCGATCTTCATCGGCCAGCAGACGATGCGCGGCGCCGATGGACACCAGACCGTCAATCCGCTGTACACGATCTACGGCTGCTTCGAGACCGACGGGTAGCCGACCCGCGTGTAACGCTTCACCGTCCGCGAAGACCAACGGCATGGAAGCTCAACCAACGATGTCAACGGAGACCGTCTGCACCTGCGCCAGGTGATCTCCTCCGGAGGTCGTTGGTGAGGCCGGCACGAACGCGGTGCAGAGCTTCATATTGCGAGCGAGCGGGACTCTCGTGCCCAGCTCCACGGTTGCGACCGGCGGCGCGGCCAAATGCTGGCTGGTGTCCGACGGATCGCTGCTGTTCGCCGGCAACGCAGGCAGCGGCACCGAGAGCTGGGCGCTCGGCATCGTCGACGAGTTCCACATTGGTCCCGCTGGAACGTTGACCGAGGTCGGATCGGTGACGGTTTCAGATGTCGCGGGCGGAGAGGGGATCGCGGTCACCTGAGAGAACGGGATACTTCGGAGGTGCGGTCCCGCTTGGACCGCACCTCCGCCGGTACCCGGATCATGGCCACCCCAACCATCCGTCTTCCCTGGTTTCACGTCCGCTCCTCAGCCGTGACCGATCAGGATGTTCTGCTGCTCGAACGTCTGCGGGCCGGCGATGAGGCCGCGTTCATGACGCTCGTGGGGCGCTATCACGATCCGATGCTGCGACTTGCCAGGACGTTCGTTCAAAGCCACGCCGTTGCCGAGGAGGCTGTGCAGGAGACATGGGTTGGGGTGCTCCGAGGGATCGATCGGTTCGAAGGACGCTCCTCATTGCGCACCTGGCTGCTCACGATTCTGGTCAACCGCGCCCGCACGATGGGGGTGCGGGAGGCACGCAGCGTCGCCTCCGACGACGTCGTCGCTGCGGTCGACGCATCGCGGTTCGATGCCTCCGGAGCCTGGAGCTCGCCGCCGGACCTGTGGGTAGAGGATGTCGAGGAGCGCGTCGGTGCGGCCGCGCTGCGCCAGGAACTCCTCCACGCGCTCTCACAGATGCCCGAACGGCAGCGAGCGGTTGTGATGCTGAGGGATGTGGACGGTCTGCGCAGCGATGAGGTGTGTGAGGTGATGGCGCTGACGCCGGCCAACGAGCGCGTACTGCTGCACCGTGGCCGCAGCCGACTTCGCCAGGCGCTCGAGGACCGTATCGGAGCGATCGAGACATGACCCTGCTGACGCCACAGGAGATCCCGTGCAGGAAGGTGGTCGAGATGGTCACCGACTATCTGGAGGGCGCTCTGTCTCGGCGTGACCGGCGCCGGATCGAACACCACCTCGCCGGATGCCCGCATTGCAGCGCGTACCTCGAGCAGATGCGGGAGACGCTCCCGGCTCACAGGTCGCCTCATTACCGATGACCTCTCACCGGAGATGCAGCGCGAGTTTGGCGAGATCTACAGGCGATGGCAGTCGGGCGAGTAGCCTCGCCGGCCCCAGTGCCCGGACTGTGATTTGATGCGAGCGCAAGTCACGGCGCTGGACGACCCAGGATCCAAATGGGGCTCAGAGCGGGTAGCAAGCGACGATCATTGAGGTTGGGCGGAAGCTGGCCACACCCAGGTGGTGAGGCCGAGTGATGGCCATTGCGGCCACCACGACGAACCTGGCTCGGCTGCAGTTCGCGTCGACGTCGATCTATCACTTCCTGTTCGTGCCCCTGACTCTCGGGCTCGGGCCACTCGTCGCGATCATGCAGACGATCTGGTATCGAACGCGTGATGAGGACTGGCTGCGGCTGACGCGGTTCTTCGGAACCCTGCTGTTGATCAACTTCGCGATCGGGGTTGCCACCGGTCTGGTGCAGGAGTTCCAGTTCGGGATGAGCTGGTCGGTGTATTCGAATTTCGTCGGAGGTGTGTTCGGTGCGCCGCTGGTCCTGGAGGGAATGGCCGCCTTCGCCCTCGAGGCGACCTTCCTCGGACTGTGGATCTTCGGCTGGGAGCATCTCTCGCCGCGGGTTCACCTCGCGACGATCTGGATTGCTGCGGCCGGCACGTGGCTGTCGGCGTACCTGATCCTGGTTGCGAACTCGTGGATGCAGCATCCCGTCGGCTACAAGCTTGTGGACGGGAAGGCGCAGCTGACGAGCGTCGGCGCACTGCTTTCAAACGAGTTCGCTCTGATTGCGTATCTGCACACGATCCTGGCTGGGCTGATCTTCGGCTCGATCGTGATGCTCGGAATCTGCTGCCTGCACCTGCTTCGGGGTCGGAACGTCGAGTTGTTTCGCAAAGCGACCAAGCTCGCGCTGATCGTCGCGGTGCCGGCGACGCTCTTGCAGCTCTCGGTCGGCAACCGCTTCGGTGAGGACGTCACGGCGCAGCAGGGCATGAAGATCGCGGCGTCTGAGGCGCAGTGGAACACGTGCCAGCCGTGTGGCTTCTCGGTGGTCCAGATCGGTGGCTTCTCCGCACAGGATCCGACGCCGAGCTTTGCGATCACGATCCCTCGGCTGTTGTCATGGATGGGTACCGGGTCCTTCGACGGCAAGATCGAGGGTCTCAATCAGCTGCAGGCGCAGGAACAGGCGCAGTACGGGCCGGGGAATTACATGCCCAGTATCGAGCTGATGTACTGGTCGATGCGGGTCATGGCGATGCTCGGCGTGTGGATGTTTCTGGTGGCCGCGGTCGGGGCGTGGCTCTACCGCAAACGCCGACTGGAGAAAGCCCGTTGGTTCTTGCGAACGGCGGCGGTCACGATCGCCGCTCCGTACGTCGCCGCGATCTTCGGGTGGATCCTCACCGAGATGGGTCGCCAGCCATGGATCGTGCAGGGCCTCCTGACGACCGCCCGCGCCGTCTCGACGAATCTCACCACGGCGACGATCGCGGTCAGCCTCGCCGTGTTCCTGCTGCTGTATACGGCGCTCGGAGTGATCGATTTCGTGCTCATGCGCCGTTACGCGATGGCCGACCCACCCCTGATCGATGCGGCTGGCGCATCGGAGCGACCCGCAGTGGTCGGATACTGATCAGAGCATCCATGGGTCTCGGAACGATCTGGTTCGTTGTGATCGCCGTCCTGTGGAGCGGCTATTTCCTGCTCGAGGGGTTCGATTTCGGTGTCGGCATGCTGCTCCCGATCCTGCCGCTGGGAGGCAGCGAACGGGAGCGCAGCATGATGTTCGAGTCGATCGGACCGGTCTGGGATGGCAACGAGGTCTGGCTGGTGATCGCGGGCGGAGCGACATTCGCGGCGTTCCCGCTGTGGTACGCGACGCTTTTCTCAGGCTTCTACCTGGCGCTGCTGCTGATACTCGTGTGCCTGATCGTCCGTGTGGTGTCGTTCGAGTGGCGAGCCAAGCAGGACAGCACACGTTGGCGGACCGGGTGGCTCTGGGCCAACACGATCGGGAGCGTCGGCGCCACATTCCTCTGGGGAGTCGCGCTGGCGAACTTCGTGCACGGCGTGCCGCTGAACTCCTCGCACACCTACACGGGCACGATCCTCAACCTGTTCAGCGGGTACACCGTGCTCGGCGGGATCACATTCCTTTGCCTGTTCGCCGCGCACGGCGCCCTGTACCTGAGCGTCCGCACGATCGGCGACTTCCGTGCACGAGCGGCCGCCCTGGCGAGAAGACTGCTACCGGCTGCGGCCGTCCTGGCCGTCGCATTCGTCGCCTGGACGGTTGTCGTCGCCCACAACCGCAACGCTCGCGGGGTTCTCCCGACCGCCATACCGGCCACGCTCACCACCGTCACCCTGATCCTCGCCATCGCATTCGCATACGGACGCAGAACCGGCTGGGCGTTCGCCATGACCGGCCTGAGCGCGATCGGCCTGGTCGGAACGGTCTTCACCGGCCTCTACCCTCGCGTCCTGGTCTCCAACCCAATATTCAGCAACAGCATCACTGTCGCCAACGCGGCCACGGGGCATTACGCACTGAAGGTGATGACGATCGCTGCCGCGATCCTGACACCGGTGATCCTGCTCTACCAGGGCTGGACCTATTACGTCTTCCGCAAACGACTCAGCGGCGAGACGCTGGGTATGCCGGCTGCGGTCGCCGGCCGTGGCAGTGACGGGCCATCTGGCTGAGGGCGGCTGGTCGAGCCGTCGTCTCCCGAGCTGGGTCAGCTGCACGCCGATCGAGCTCATCGAAGTACTCGGCACCCTCGATGTTGGCGCGCGGGACGAAGACGGCCAGTGGTCGCACCGCAGCACGAACCGATAGGTACCCGCGGCCATCACGGGGTCAGTTGCTGATGCCGGCCACTGCCGGCGCGTCTAGTTTGGGGCAAACGAGCAGGAGGCCCCAAGATGTTCAAGAAGATTCTGATCGGAGTTGACGACCGCGAAGGCGGTCGGGACGCGATCGAACTCGCGCGCCGGCTGTCAAGTCCTGACAGCGAGTTGGTGCTCGGCTACGTGCATCCCGGCTATCCGCTCACGTCAAAGGGTGCAAACGGCGCGTTCGAGCCAGTGGAGAGCGGCGATGCGACAGCGCAGCTCGCGAGGATCAGCGAGGAGACCGGGATCCACGCGGTTGCCTCGGTCGGCTCCTCATCGGTGGGAATTGGTTTGCGATCACTGGCTCTGCGCGAATCCGCGGACCTTCTGGTCGTTGGTGCGACGCGACACAACCGGCTTTCCCAAATGCTCGGAGTTGATGACACACGTGCTGCGCTGCGCCGCACCCCCTGTGGCGTTGCCGTGGCGCCGGCGGGCTACGCCCGGGCAGGGGCAAAGATTGCGGTGATCGGGGTTGGCTATGACGAGTCACATGAGAGTCAGGAAGCGCTGGAACTCGCTCAGGAGTTCGCGGGCGAACATGGCTGCTCACTGTCGACATTTCGGGTCTACTGGGCCTCCTCGGTGCCCCTCGACGATGATGACGGGCCCGTCATCTCGTTCGAGCATGCTGAGTACGCGCTGTCCAAGGAAACCCGATCGGAGGCTCAGATGCTGGTCGGCGACGCAGCCAGAGAACTCTCGGAACAGACCAGGAGTCTTGATCTTCTGGTGATCGGCCACCGCGATCTCGGGGCGATCGGGAGAATTCTCCACCCCAGTACGGCCGCCCGTCTCGCTCAATCCTCGAGCTGTCCGGTTCTGGCCGTGAGGGCCGGCTCCCGTCAGCCGGCTGCCGGAGCCCATTCCACCCGCCGACGCGGCGCGCCGCTGACCAGCCCGAAAACCGAGGCGAAGGGGGGAGGGGCGGATGATGCGCGGGCGACCGGCTGACGGCGTGCTATCGACCCACGCGGTAGGTGACATGCGTCGCCCTCGGGGAGTGGATCACCTCAAACGGCTCCAGTCCAGGGTCCTCGATGCCCTGGAACAGCGCCTCGCCGTCGCCAAGTAGCACCGGCGCGATGTCGAGCACGAGCTCGTTGATCACGCCCGCAGTGAGCGCCTGGCGCACGGTCGAGGCACCCCCGGCGATCAGGATCTCGCGGTCGCCCGCGGCGGCCACCGCCTGCGCGTAGGCGTCGTCGAAGCCGTCTGTGACGAAGTGGAACGTCGTGCCACCGTCCAGGTTGATCGGCTCGTGGGCATAGTGTGTCAGCACGAACACGGGCGCATGGTAGGGCGGCTCCTGGCCCCACCATCCGCGCCATTCGTTGTCCCACTCGCCGCGGATTGGACCGAACATGTTTCGGCCCATCACATACGCACCACGCTCCTTGGCCAGGTGGTCGCGGGAGCGGGCGTCGCCCTCGTGGAGCGGCTCGGCCAGGTGCCACTGGTGCAGCTGAAGGCCGCCGACACCGATCGGGTTTTCACGATCCTGTTGGGGCCCGGCGAGGTAACCGTCGAGCGAGATTGAGAGGTGAGCAGATGTCTTTGGCATAGAAATGGAGACTCTCGCAGAGAGCGCCGCTGGTCGTCCGCAGCCCACCGGCTCGGGCCGGGCACTTAGCGGCCCTTGAGGGGTGCTTAATGTTTCGCCAAAGTTCTGCGTGACCCGATTAGGATCCGTACCACCAACCAGGCGTGCGACAGAGCGCCGGGACACGACCGTCGAACCAGGGAGACGAGGATGTCCGGACTATTGCGCAAGAACTTCGACTCGCCCGATGAAACGAGGCATTTCGAGGGTGGCAAAGGCAGACTGGAGGTGTTCAGCACCGCTGGCGGCGTGGTCGGCAGAGCAACGTTCGAGCCAGGCTGGCGGTGGTCTGAGCACGTCAAACCGATTGCGGGCACCGACAGCTGCCAGGCCGCACACACCGGGTACTTCGTATCCGGTCGGATGAAGGTGGTCATGGATGACGGTGAGGAGGTCGAATACGGCCCGGGCGACTTCGCGGAGATGGCACCGGGGCATGACGCCTGGATCCTCGGCACCGAGCCGTGCGTGTTCATCGACTGGCAGGGATTCGCGGACTACGCCAAGCCCTGACCAGGGCTCACCATGAGTCCAGAGGACGGTCTGGACCCTTCCAACTTCTCAGGAGGCAGCAACGTGTACGCGCGAGTCGTCAGATTTACCGACGTAAGCCCGGACCGGGTGGAGGCAACGCTTGCCCGGATCAACGAATCCAGCGGCCCGCCTGATGGTGTGTCGGTCAGCCGGTTGCAGATGTTCTACGACGCTGACCACCGCACCGCTGTGGTTATGCAGCACTTTGCGACCGCGGGAGACATGGCGGAGTCGGCCCGGATCTTTGACGCGATGGATGCTTCCGAGACCCCGGGCACGCGTGCGTCCGTCGATACCTGCGAACTGAAGCTTGATATAGCCCCGTCCTGACCAGGGTACGCGCGGACCGACAAGGAGAACATATGTCTGGAACTGGCAGGCGGTCGTCGGGATGGGTCGTCTTTGCGGGCTGGCTGTTGATCGTGCTGGGAGCGGTGGACGTCTTCGAGGGGTTGATCGCCATTGCGCGGCAGCACTATTACGTGCTCACTCCAACCCAAATCGTCGTCTTCGACCTCAAGACCTGGGGTTGGATAACCCTGATTTGGGGGGTCGTGATCGGCCTTGCCGGCTCCGGACTGCTGACTGGGAATGCCGTCGCTCGATGGTTCGCGATCGTCATTGCCAGCGTCAACGTGATTGAACAGCTTGGTTTTGTCGGCAGTTCGGCTTACCCGCTGTGGGCGCTGACCTCGATAGCGCTCAGTGGGGTTGTGATCTATGCGCTGATCGTACGCTGGGACGAGGGGCAGGCCGCCGTCGAATAGCGCCCCGCGGGGGAAAAGGGCGCCCGCTGTCGTCGCCGACGGCAGCGGGCGGCCGCCATCGCGGCATGGCCGTGCGGTCGTACGATTCCTGTTTGAGCGGAGGGATCGGCGCATCGCTCTTGTGGGCGCAACAAATCCGCCCTGCTGGTCGCGACCACCGCTCTGCGCAGCCACGAAGCTCTGCAGCCGCGAACGCCTGGCAGGTCGACAACTCAGGAGGACTCAAGCACGTTGCGGATCGTGCCGATGCTTTGGTCGTTAAGCGCTCGTGTGCACACACTCTGGGTAGTGCGGTGCTCGAGAGTGACGATGCGGAGGACATGATGACATCACCGGAAACGCCCGAGCAGGATGGCGCCGCCCGCGAGGCTGGCTCCTTTGCCGAACACGTGGTGCCCATGGGCGGCCGCATGGTCCGCGAGCTTCACGAGATCGCCAACGAGATTGGCAAGGAGGGCCAGGCCGAGGACCGGCTTCTCGACGGCATTGCGAGCGCAATCGCCGAACAGCCCTCCGCGGTCGGCGACGGCGTCGACCTGACGGCAATCACTGGGGTCGAACCTGAGTTCGATCCTGCCGCGTTCCGCGCAATTGCGCGTGAGACCTTCCTGAAAGTGCGCGAGGCCCGTAGCACCCTGCGTGAGCAGGAGGACGATGGACTACTGACTCCCTCACTCGAGCGCAAGGTCGACGACGAGATCTTCAGTGACGCAGTGACGGGTCAGCGGCATGTACTTTCCGGCCTGGAGATCACGGAGGCGACCGTCGTATCGGCGATTGTCGATGGAGGACGCGAGAAGCTCGGCGTGCGCTTCGTGGCCACTGCCGAGCACATTGATCGCGACGACCGGACCGGCACCGTCCTCTCTGACGACGGATCGGCGCACAGCTTCACCGAGCTGTGGCAATTCGAGCGCAACCCAGCGCTCGACAGTTCGGCGACCGACGCACAGCACGCTGCGTCCTTTGGCGCTGACGACTGGCTGTTTGCTCACCGCGGCTGGGTAGTGACCGACATTCAACCGGAAGCCTAGGACGGTTCCCTGGCAGCTCCCGCACCGCGCAACCGCGGGAGCGGGTTACGCAGAATTGCGTGTAGACCATGCTTCGGTCCACGAATAGGTTCTCGTGTCATGCGCGGCACTGGGGCCCAAACGTGCCCGCGCTCGCCCATTGGTCGGATCGCGCGATTGGGGAACGAAATGAGCAGGAGGAGTCGGTATTTGCTGGTGGGGGCCACCTGCGCTGCACTGCTCGCCGGCAGCATGATCTTCACTGGGATATCCGCTGGGACGAGCATGCCGAAGGGGGGTGCGATTCAAATCATCGTGCAGCCCGGGGATCAGCAGGGTGCCGGGAAGATCATCGTGACTCGTGCGATCGGGGATTACGGCACCACCAGCCCGTCCAAAACGAAGGGCGACACGAAATATGGCGTGGCCACGTTGACGAAGGGTGGTTTCGAGGTTGATTTGACGGCGATCAGCAAGAAGGTAAACGCCGACAAACCTGCCGCCTCGGAAACGTGTTCGGTGGAGATCTCCGAGACAGCTCCGGCGGCGATTTCGAACGGGACTGGCGCCTACAAGGGCGTTCAGGGCAGCGTCAATTTGACCGAGACGTTCGGCTTGATCGCACCGCGCTTCACAAGCGGCAAGAAAAAGGGGCAGTGCAACTGGAGCAATAACGCAAAGCCGGTATCCCAGATGGGGACCGTGTATGGCACCGGCAGAGTGAATTTCAGCTAGGGGCGGCAGAACAGCGGGTCCGCTGACCAGCCGGGGCGGCCAGCGGACCCTCTCCAAAACCACTGCCACTACTCGGGTGACCATGGCCCGCGACAGGCAGGTATGGTCGGCGGATGGCAATGCTCGAGGTCAGTCGTGAGGTGCTGGCGAGCATGCTGCGCCAGCACGGCGAGGATGAGTTGGCAGCGCGTACGCCGTCACTGTCAGATGAGGAGTTGGCTCGGATTGGGACGCTCGCCGCCTACTACGCGTTCTCTGAGGACGCGATGGCTCTTGGAGGCAGCATGGGCGGTGCGAGGGCGTTGTCGCTGGCCACTATCGACGTGCTTGAGGGCACCGGGCGCGATCTGCGAGTGAGCCGGTCCGAGCGGGAGCGCGAGGTAATCTCGTGCGAAGCGTGGGCAGAAGTCGACGTCGTCCATGACCGAGAGCTTCGACGTAATGCGATGGAGCGTCAGATACCGACGGACACAAGCAAGCGAACGCTTGACAGTGTCGATCCTCCAGCGTGGGGTTCCGCACCGCCGGATGCCACGTTTCTGATCAAGCGGTGTCACGAACTGCGGACCAAACCGTTGAGAGATTTCACGGTCGAAGACCTACGCATCATGATCGGGCAGCAGATCGCTCTAAGTCGACTCGTCCCGCTCGCGCTCGACGTACTGCGATCGGACCCGCTAGCGGAAGGCGACTACTACCCCGGAGACCTGCTGGCCAGCGTTCTGCGGGCGGACGCCGCTGTCTGGGAATGGTCGCCAGATCTGACGGTTGAGATGCGCAAATTGGCCGAGAACCTTCGCGGACGAATGGACCTAGACGAGAATTTGCGCGAGCTCATCACAACATTCACACAGGCCCATCCGCCGGGTGTCTGAGCTAAGTCAACGAGCAGCCATCGCCGCCTGAGCCTCGACCAGTTTCGCTCGCCGATACGGCCTTGCTTCTGCTTTGGCCGGCCGCGAGAACCTTCCTCGTCGATGAACTCCTCGACGGGGGCTTCGACTGGATCGCGCGCGGTGGTCACGCCAACGTCGACGAGGGGCGGGGCGATCACCTGGCGGACGGCTGGAGGCTGGGGGCGACGCGCTCGCAAGCTAACCAGCCAAGCCTGACCGTCTATCAAGGCAGCCGGAGACACTGCCGCGGCTCAGCGTCCGCGACGACCGCCTCTGATCCGTTGGACTGGTTGGACGGTTCCTTGGACTGTTTTGTCAGCCCCCGGCGGTTCGTAGCGGTTGGTAGCGGTCACGAACGTTGAGGTCAAATCAGCAGGAACCTCAGTAACGACGGAGAGTTCCTGCAAATCGTATGATGCCGGAGGAGGGACTCGAACCCCCGACACGCGGATTATGATTCCGCTGCTCTAACCGACTGAGCTACTCCGGCGGGAGTGACACGCGAGTCTATAGGCTCGACTCTGCTCATCACCTCCGGAGCGCACTGCCATCTGGGAGCCCTTGATGCTGGCGATACCGAACTTCTCAGAGGGTCGAGATGCTGGCCGAATTGCGGCGCTGGCGGAGGCGCTCACAAGCGTGGATGGCGTCAGGCTGCTCGACACACACATCGATCCCGACCACAACCGATGCGTGTACACGCTCGTCGCAGTCGATGCTGACGGCAGCGCCGGTGCCAAGCCGGCAGTGCCCCTCGTCGACTCGCTGATCGCAGGCGCCGCGCGAGCGATCGAGGTGCTCGACGTGGCCGTTCACGACGGCTTCCATCCGCGCACCGGCGCACTTGATGTGGCGCCGATCGTGTTCATGGACGATTCAGAGCGCGGAGCCGCCTGCGCCCAGGCGCTGACGCTCGGCGACCGGCTCGGCCATGAACTCGAGATCCCGGTCTTCCTGTATGGCCTGCTGACCGAGTTCAGGGTCACGCGCGCCGATATCAGACGTGGCGGGCTGGAGCTGCTCGGGCAGCGGATGGACGCCGGCGAGCTCGTGCCTGACTTCGGCCCCCGACGAATGCACCCGCGGGCCGGCGCCGTGCTCGTGAGCGCGCGCCAGCCTCTGATCGCGTTCAACGTCGAGCTCGCGCCACCGGCGACAATCGAGACCGCCCGAGAGATCGCGGCATTGATCCGCGAGGGCGGAGAGGAGGGGCTGCCGTCCGTGCGGGCGATCGGCCTCGCACTCCCAAACCGCCAGGACGTCGCACAGGTGTCGACCAACATCGAGGACTATCGCCAGACGAACCTCGCGACGCTCGTGGCAGCGATCGCGAGGCACGCCCGGCCGATCGGGGCCGAGGTCGTCGGAGTGCCGCCGCGGGCGGCGTTCGACGGCTTCCCCGACGACCTGCCGGTGACGAACAGGCGCTACCTCGAGGATGCACTGCAGGGCGATCTGAACACGGGCGCCCGAAGCGTCTAATCTGCGTCTGACAGATGGCTCAGACCAAGCGCAAACGCCAGACCAAACACCGCGGCAACGCCGCGGGCGTGGTCGAGGCGCGCGGTCGCACCGGCCGCCCACCGAGCGCCGAAGAGAAGAAGCGCTCGACGCGTTCGACCCGTGACACGCGTCGCGAGGAACGCCTGAATCGCAAGCCGACGTGGAAGAGTTCAGCGCAGCGGGCGGTGCTCGCCGGTGGGTTCATGTTTCTTTTCCTGATGCTCACCCAGCACACCAAGGGCGAAAGCCGCCTGGTCGCGTCGTTGGTATACGCACTGATGGCGGCCCTGCTCTACGTCGTACTCGGCTACTGGCTCGAGATGTTCCTGTGGCGCCGGCGGATGGCCAAGAAGCAGGCGACCGCGACGCGACAATGATCGACGTCCGCATGTTCACGGTCGGGCCCGTGCAGGAGAACTGCTACTTCGTACGCCGTCCGGGTGCGGACACGGCGGTCGTCGTGGATCCGGGTGAGGAAGCGGCCCGCCTGATCGAGGCCCAACGACAGCTCGGCATCGACAGCGTCGCCGCGATCCTGATCACGCACTGCCACTTCGATCACGTCGGTGCCGTCAAGGCGCTACACGACGCAACCGGTGCTCCGGTATACGTCCCCGAGCTGGAGCGCGAGGTGCTGGCAGACCTCAACAGTTACGTGAGTCCCGGATTCGGTCCGTTCGAGAGCTATGAGGCCGAACACACCGTCAAGGGCGACGACACGCTCGAGCTCGCCGGCCTCACCTTCGACGTGCGCTTCACACCGGGCCACAGCCCCGGCCATGTGACCTACTCGATCCGTGGTGAGGACACGCTGCTGTCCGGTGACGTGCTCTTCCAGGGCTCGGTCGGTCGCGTCGACCTGCCCGGCGGCGATTGGCCGACCCTACTTGCTTCGATCGAATCGCTGATCGACGAGTTTCCACCGCAGACAAGGGTCCTGCCGGGGCACATGGGTGTCACCACGCTCGGGGACGAGCGCGTGACGAATCCCTTCCTTCGCGAACTCGCACATCAGTGAGCTCGGCCGCAGGGATGGCGGCGCCGCGATGATCCAGGCGCCGAAGGGAACCTACGACGTCCTGCCCCAGGACATGGAGCGCCGACGCGCGCTCGAGAATCACGCCCAACGGATATTCGGAGCCGCCGGCTACGGACGCATCGAGACCCCGGTGTTCGAGGCCACGGAGCTGTTCGCGCGAGGCGTCGGCGAGGCCACGGACATCGTCCAGAAGGAGATGTACACCTTCGATGACGGCGGCGGTCGTTCGCTGACGCTGCGGCCGGAGGGCACCGCGCCGGTCTGCCGCGCCTACATCGAACACGGCATGCACAAGCTGCCACAACCGGTCAAGCTCTGGTACCTCTCGTCGTTCTTTCGCGCCGAACAGCCGCAGCGCGGACGCCAGCGCCAGTTCTGGCAGATCGGTGCCGAGGCGATCGGCGCCGGCGGCCCTGAGACCGACGCCGAGCTGATCGTCCTGCTGGCCGAGCTGCTGGAGGCGATCGGGGTCAAGGGCACCGAGCTGCGCCTCGCGAGCCTCGGCACGCCTGAGACACGCGTCGAGTATCGCGAGGAGCTGACCGCGTATCTGCGGGTTCACGCAGACGAGCTCGCCGCCGATGTCCGCGACCGCATCGACCTCAATCCGATGCGTGCCTTCGATGCCAAGGACCCCGGCACCCAGCGGGTGATGGCCGCCGCGCCGAAGCTGCTGGACCGCCTCGCTGCTGAGGACGCCCAGCACTTCGAGCAGGTCAAACGGCTGCTGGACGTTGCCGGGATCCCGTACGAGCTCGACCCGACGCTGGTGCGGGGTCTCGATTACTACACGCGCACGCTGTTCGAGTTCACGAGCGACGCGCTGGGCGCGCAGTCGGCAGTCGGTGGCGGCGGCCGTTACGACCGCCTGATCGAGCAGCTCGGCGGCCAGCCAACGCCGGGTATCGGCTTTGCCACCGGCGTCGAGCGGATCCTGCTTGCCGCGCCCGAAACGCCTGTGGCGATGGATGCGGTCGACCTGCTGGTGGTCAGGGGCGACCGCGAAAGCACAGCGGTCGCCGCGCAGGCGTTCGAGCTTGCCCGCGAAGCGCGACGCGCCGGCCTGGCGGCACAACTGGAGCTGACCGGCCGCTCGCTGAAGAGCGCTCTGAAGCACGCGGACCGGATCGATGCCCGCTACGTTGCAATCGTGAACGACGCGGAGCGCACCGGCCTGAAGGACATGCAGACAGGGGAGCAGCACGACCTCGACACCGGTGCGGTGATCGCCGCGATTCTGCGCGGGAATCGGCAGGTATGAAGCGGCCGCCGCGGCCCAACGGCTTCCGTGACGCATGGGCGGCGGAGCTGACAGCGGGGCGGATCGGAACGGTGGCTCGCGTCGCCGGGTGGGTGCATCGGCGTCGCGATCACGGCGGCCTGATCTTCATCGACCTGCGCGACCGCTCCGGGCTGGTGCAGCTCGTGTTCCATCCGGAGTCGGCGTCAGCAGCTCACCAGGCGGCCCACGGGCTCCGGTCAGAGGATGTGATCACCGTCTCGGGGCAGGTGGTCGCCCGTGAGCCCGAGAACGTCAACCCGAAGCTGATCACCGGGGAAGATCGAGCTCAAGGTCGCTGAGATCGAGATCCTCGCGGACGCGGAGACGCCGCCATTTCAGGTCGACGATGACGGTCCGGTCGACGAGAACCTGCGCCTGCGACACCGCACGCTCGACCTGCGTCGCGGGCCGATGCGCGAGGCGCTCGAGCTCCGTCACAAGGTGACCCAGACGATCCGCAGGTGTGCTGGATGACCTTGACTTCCTGGAGATCGAGACGCCGTTCCTGACGCGATCGACGCCCGAGGGTGCCCGCGACTTTCTCGTGCCCGCGCGGATCGAGCCGGGTTCGTTCTACGCGCTGCCGCAGTCGCCGCAGCTCTTCAAGCAGCTGCTGATGATCGGAGGCCTTGAGCGCTACTACCAGATCGTGCGCTGCTTCCGCGACGAGGACTCGCGTGCCGACCGGATGACCGAGTTCACCCAGCTCGACATCGAGATGGGCTTCGTCGACGAGGACGACGTGATCGGGCTGTCCGAGGCGGTCCTCGGCAAGGTCTTCGCGACTGCCGGGCTGGACGTCCCGGCCGCGCCGTGGCCTCGGATCACCTGGGCGGAGGCGATGGATCGCTGGGGCTCCGACCGGCCCGACACGACGGTTCGGGATCGAGCTGCGCGACCTGGGCGACGCGGTCCGCGATTCGGATTTCCAGGTTTTCGCGGGCGCCCTCGGCGAGGGTGGCGGGGCGGAGCAAATTCGGGTGCCGTCCTTGGCGTGAACGCGGGCCCGCGGAGCTGCCGCGCTCCGAGCTGGACGCACTGACCGAGTTCGCGAAGCAGTACGGCGCCAGGGTCTGGTGTGGGCATTCGTGCAGGAGGACGGTTCCGCTGCGCTCGCCGATCGCGAAGTTCCTGTCTGAAGCCGAGGTTGACGCGATCAAAGCGGCGTTGTCGGCCCAGGTGGGCGACGCGCTGTTTGTGGTTGCGGACGCGCGCCCGGTCGCGCGCGCCGTGCTGGGTGCGCTGCGGCTGGAGCTCGCGCGCCGCTTCTCCCTGGTGCCCGAGGCGCTCACGACGTCCACTGGGTCGTCGAGTTCCCGATGTTCGCCGCCGACGGTGACGGCGGCTGGACCGCCGAGCACCACCCGTTCACGGCGCCGACCGGCGATCTGGCCGATCCTGCCGCGCTGCTGTCACGCTCCTATGACCTGGTGCTCGATGGAGTTGAGCTCGGTGGCGGCTCGATCCGCATCCATCGCCAGGAGGTGCAGGAGCGCGTCTTCGAGATCATCGGGCTCGATCGCCGAGGAGGCGTCGAGGCGGTTTGGCTTCCTGCTGGATGCGTTGAAGTACGGCGCGCCGCCTCACGGTGGCGTTGCGTTCGGGATCGATCGGCTGGTGTCGATCCTCGCGGGGCGCGACAACATCCGCGAGGTGATCGCGTTCCCGAAGGCGACAAGCGGCGCCGACCCGCTGACCGGTGCGCCCGCGCCGGTGGATGACATGCAGTTGCGGGACCTCGGTCTGCGACTGCGCTGAGACCCCGGGAATGTGCCAATAACGTCACATTGCTTGGTCTTCGCTCGGTCCCGCGGCATGCTCAGCCTGGATGGCCGACGAACTTTTGACGCAGGCATGCGCAACGGCGAGTCACGTACGTCAAAAGTTCGCGTCATCGGCGTTCGCTGCGGGTGCGTTCTTCGCCGGGCCAAACGCGGCGCTGAGCCATCACGACCGCTGCATACTGGCGTGGCTGGTTGAGGTACCCAGCGGCGGCCACACACATCAGCACGCCACGCCGAATCCGCACCCGCATACACGGCGTGACGGTTCACGGTTGTCGCGAGAGCGACCGTGAGATCGTCACTGGCCTTCCGTGTACGACGGTGATCCAGACACTCCTCGACGTTGCAGCGACCGAGCCGCTGAAGCTGGTGATGAGGTCACTCGCTCAGCTCGACTATGAACGCAGGCTGGACGCGGACACCGTCCGAGCCGCGTGTGGTCGGGGCCGACCCGGCAGTACCGCGCTGCTCACAGCCCTTGACGGCTACGTCCCTCAGCTTGCCCGGACCCGCAGTGAACTGGAGGAAGACTTCCTGCGCCTCTGTCAGCAGTGTGAGATCCCGCTTCCGCAGGTCAACGCTCTCCTGCACGGAATCGAGGTCGACTGTCACTGGCCGGGGGAGAACCTGGTGGTGGAACTGGACGGACAGTCAAACCACGGGACCAGCGCGCAGCGCAACAGGGACCAGAACAGAGCATTGAAACTAAGGGCCCACGGCGTGCAGCTGGTCCGCTACACCCACCTCCAGGTCAACCGCGAGGCCGCAACGGTAGCGGCAGACCTGCTGGCTCAGCTACGGCAGCGCCGGGGGCCTATCCTGATCCTGCGCATGGACACGCTCGCCTTCGAGCACCACCTGACCTCGCCGCAGGGTGAGGGTCACAGACCCGCTGACGCCTTCACCGTGACCTTCGGCGGCGGCGACTGCTGCGACGAGATCAGCTTCAGCGTCCAGACCGATGGCGACCCGCGTGACCGACGCGGGGTTCAGCGCCAAGGGCTGCGGCGCCTCGCATGCGGCGGGCTCTGCCGCGGTCACGCTGGTCCGCGGCTCGAGCCTGCTCGACGCCGCGCGCGTCGGAGCCGACGAGATCGCTGACGAGCTCGGCGGATTGAGCGCCGCGAAGCGTCACGCCGCCGCGGTTGCCGCCGACGCGCTCGCCCGTGCGCTGGGAGCCGCCGTCCGGGCGCGTGGCGCTGTCCCCGGAGGCTGCAGGCACGACCAGGACGCTTGTGGCGATGTCCGGCGGCGTCGACTCGAGCGTCGCTGCGCTGCTGTGTGCCAGCGACGGTGACGCCGTCGCCGTGACCCTCGAGCTGTGGGCCGACACCGAGAACGACGCAGAGAAGAGCTGCTGCTCGTCGTCGGCTGTCTGCGCAGGCACGGGCACTCGCGCACCGGCTGGGCCTGCCGCACTTCACACTCGACCTTCGCGAAGAGTTCCGCGCGCGGTGTGGTCGAGCCGTTCATCGCCGCCTACGCAGCGGGCGACACCCCGAACCCGTGTGTCGGCTGCAACGGCCATGTGCGGCTCGACGCGATGTTGGATTTTGCCGACAGGCTGGGGTGCGCGGCGCTTGCAACCGGGCACTACGCACGCGTGCGAGGACGGGCTGCTGCAGGTCGCGGCCGACCCGGCCAAGGATCAGACGTACATGCTGGCCGCGCTTTCACCGGACTCGCTGACCCGCATGCGCTTCCCGCTGGGCGACTACGAGAAGCCGCAGGTGCGGGCGATGGCCGCGCAGGCCGGCCTTCCGGTCGCGAGCAAGGCAGACTCACAGGATCTCTGCTTCCTGGCGGGGACCACGCGGGCCCGGTTCCTGGAACGCACGGCGAGCGTCCAGCCGCGGCTGGGCGAGATCGTTGATCGCGAACGGCCGGGTTGTGGGCGCCATGGCGGCCACGAGCTGTTCACGGTCGGCCAGCGGCGCGGCTTGGCAGTGCATGCGACCGAGCCGCTGTACGTGCTCGACAAGGACGCGCAGAGCAACCGGGTCACTGTAGGCCCGCGCGAGCGCCTGCTCACGACCCGGGTGCGCGTCCGCGGTGCGCGCCTGCACCGTCCCGGAGCGAGCGTCGACCGCGTCAAGCTGCGCTACCGCTCAAGCCCGCTTGCAGCCCGCATCGCGGACGGGGCGACGCCGGCGGGCCGGCACCGCGAGCTGATGCTCGAGCTCGAGGAGCCGGTCGCGGGCGCCGCTCCCGGCCAGCTCGCCTGCCTGATGGACGGCGACCTGATCGTCGGTTGGGGCACGATCACCCGCTAGTCCTACCGAGCCCCGGCCCGCAGCATCAAGCCCGCATACACTCCAGCGCCATGGCGATGACGTCTGACGAGATCCGCAGCACGTTCAGGTCGTTCTTCGAGGAGCACGGCCACCTGGCGCAGCGCGGCGCCTCGCTGATCCCGCCGGCGACCGACACCTCGGCGCTGTTCATCGTCGCCGGCATGCACCCGCTGAAGGCGTACTTCGCCGGGACCGAGCAGCCGCCGAGCAAGCGGCTGACGACCTGCCAGCCGGCCTTCCGCACGGTCGACATTGAGAACGTCGGCATGACCGCACGCCACCTGACGATGTTCGAGATGCTCGGCAACTTCAGCTTCGGCGACTACTTCAAGCGCGAGGCGATTCGGTTCGCCTGGGAGCTCTCGCGCAACGGCTTCGGTCTCAACGAGGACGACATCTGGGTGACCGTCTTCGGCGGCGACGATGAGCTCGGGATCGGCCCTGACCAGGAGGCGATCGACCTCTGGCTCGAGGTCGGCATGCCGCGTGAGCGGATCGTCGAATGCCCCCGCGAGGAGAACTTCTGGGAGTCCGGGCCGACCGGTCCGTGCGGCCCCGACTCCGAGCTCTACCTCGACCTCGGCGTCGAGCGCGGCAAGCCGGACGACCTGCCCGGCGGCGAGAACGAGCGCTTCCTCGAGTTCTGGAACCTCGTGTTCATGCAGTTCGACCAGAACCCGCCCAAGCCGCTGACGCCGCTGCCGAATCAAGAACATCGACACCGGCCTCGGCCTCAACCGCATGGCGGCGATCCTGCAGGGCAAGGAGACGGTGTTCGAGACCGACCAGTTCGCGCCGCTGATCGCGCTCGGCGAGGAGCTCTCAGGCCGCCGCTACGGCGAGAGCTTCGAGATCGACCGGGCGCTGCGGATCCTCGCCGACCACGGCCGCGCGGCGACCTTCCTGATCGCCGATGGTGTCGTTCCCTCCAACGAGGATCGCGGCTACGTGCTGCGCCGGATCATGCGCCGGGCGATCCTCCAGGGCCGCAAGACACTGGCGCTCGATCCCGGTTTCCTGCAGCGCTACCAGTCGGTCGTGACCGAGATCATGGGCCACGAGTACGGCCAGCTGGTCGAGCACGGCGACTCGATCTCGAAGTGGCTGAGCTCCGAGGAGGAGGGCTTCGGCCGCACGCTCGACGAGGGCACCAAGCTGCTCGACGACCTGATCGAGCGCGCGCGAAACAGCCGGCGACGAGGGCATCTCCGCCGACGACGCGTTCCGGCTGCACGACACCCACGGCTTCCCGATCGACCTGACGCTCGAGCTCGTCACCGAGCACGGCCTGGGCGTCGACGAGGCAGGGTTTCGAGGCGCTGATGGAGAACCAGCGCAGGCAGTCGCGAGCGACCGGTGCACGGAGGGACCGCGCAGCAAGGCTGCGCGAGCAGGCCACGGCGCTCGCCGGCCGAGCCGGCTTCAAGACCGAGTTTCAAGGGCTATGAGACGACGAGCGTGCGAGACCACCGTCGGCGCGCTCAGGAGACCGACGCCGGCGGGCGGGTGCTCGTGAAGCTGCTGGAGTCGCCGTTCTACGCGACCGGCGGCGGCCAGGTCGCCGACGCCGGCTACATCGAGTGCGAGGACGGCGACTGCCTGGCCCGCGTCGAGGACGTGTCCTGCGCGTCGGCGATGACCAGGTGCTGGCGGTGGTGCCCGAGCGCGGCACGCTGCACGACGGCGAGCGCGTCCAGGCTCACGTCGACCGTGCCAGCGCGCCATGCCACCGCGTGCAACCACACCGCGACGCACCTGCTGCACGCCGCGCTGCGCGAGCGGCTCGGCACGCACGTGCATCAGGCCGGTTCCTATGTCGGCCCCGACAAGCTGCGCTTCGACTTCACCCACAGCGCCGCGCTCACGCCGCGAGGAGCTGCTCGACGTCGAGGATCAGGTCAACGCCTGGATCCTCGGCGCCTACCCGGTGCGCGCCCTGACGACGACCCTCGACGAGGCCAGTGCGCTCGGCGCGATGGCGCTGTTCGGCGAGAAGTACGGCGAGATCGTGCGGATGGTCGAGGTCGGCGACGGCTCGCTTCTCGCGCGAGCTGTGCGGCGGCACGCACGTGCGCAACACCGCTGAGATCGGCCTGCTGAAGATCTTCGAGCGAGACCTCCAGCGCCGCCAACGTGCGCCGCATCGAGGCTGTGACCGGGCCGGTCGCGGTCGGGACTGATGCGCGCGCACGACCACGCGCTGGCGACGCCGTCGCGCACGACCTGCGCGTGACGCCCGACGGGCGTGCCGGTCGCCGTCGAGCAGTTGCGCGACCGCGTCAAGGAGCTCGAGAAGCAGATCAAGCAGGGCGCGCCGCCAAGGGGTCGACGTGGACGCTTTGGTTGCGGGCGCCGTCCAGCGGGACGGCGCCCAGCTGGTAGCGACTGTCGTCGACGGTGTCTCCGGCCAGGACCTGCTGGACCTCGCCGACCGGCTGAAGGCCAAGCTCGGCGATGCCGCGATCGTGCTCGGTGCGGTCGCCGACGACAAGGTCGACTGTCGTGGCCGTCGGTGGCGCCGGCGCTGGTCGACGCGGCGTGAAGGCCGGTGAGATCGTGCGCTCGCGGCGGCGCTCGTCGGCGGTGGCGGCGGCGGTCGCGACACGGCGGCGCGCGCCGGCGGGCGCGATGTCGCCAAGCTGCCCGAGGCGATCGACGCGGCTCGCGCCGCGATCGAGGTCGCCCTCGCCGGCTGAGCGCTCGATGCGGGGGAAGGTGTGACGGTGCGCGTGGTTGCGCTTGACTACGGCAGTGCCCGCTGCGGCGTGGCGGTGAGCGACCCCACGGGCGTGCTCGCGACGCCGCTCGAGGCGGTGCTGAAGCCCGCTGGGCGCAAGGGGATGGGCACAGATTCTTGGCGATGCGTGCGACGAGCTCGAGGCTGATCGCGTGGTCGTCGGCCTGCCGCTCAGCCTCGACGGCGGCGACTCCGACCAGACGCGCGAGGCGCGCAGGTTCGCCGCTGTGCTCGAGAAGCGGCTGGACGGCATCCCGGTCGAGCTCTACGACGAGCGCTTCACGACCGTGCTGGCGCAACGTGACGGCGAGCGGCGCCAAGGCCGCGCGCGAGCGAGGATTCGCGCGCCGCGGCGCACCTGCTGTCGAGCTGGCTGGATCGGCATGCGCGCGCGTAGCATGTCTCCGCGTCGCGAGCGGCGTGCACTGTGGCGTCGCCTCGCGGCACTGCTCGTCCTGATCGCGCTGGTCGTGGCGGTCGTCGCGGTGGTGCACCGCCTGGGTACAACAGTCGCGCCGCCTGCCGGCCAAGCCGCGCGTGGCGCCGACAGTGAACGTGACGATCATCCCCGGGCACTCGCGCCAGCAGGTGCAGAAGCTGCTGCATGACAGCCGAGATCACGGGCAACTACCTCAAGGCGACCGGACGCTCGACGCTGCTTGACCCGACGCAGTACGGCGCGCCCGCCGACACGCCGTCGCTCGAGGGCTTTCTCTGGCCTGACACCTACAACCTGCGCAAGCCCGTGAAGATCGGACCGCTGGTCGCCGACCAGTTGGCCGCGTTCAAGCAGAACTTCGCGCAGGTGAACCTCGGCTACGCGAAGTCCAAGAACCTGACCGGCTACGACGTGCTCAAGATCGCCTCGCTGCTGACGGCGGAGTCGATGAAGGCCGGCGACGCGCCGAAGGTGGCGTCGGTGATCTACAACCGGCTGCGGATGGGGATGGACCTGGGCCTCGACTCGACGGTCTCCTACGCGACCGGGAACTACGGCGACCTCACGGAGAAGGACCTGCAGTCGAAGTCGCCCTGGAACACCACGAAACACCCAGGCCTGCCGCCGACACCGATCAACAACCCCGACCTGGCCGCGATCAACGCCGCGGCCCACCCGGCGAAGACCGACTACGTCTACTTCATCAACAAGGTATGCGGCAACGGCGCGCTGCGGTTCACGGCCAGCTACAGCCAGTTCCTGCACTGGTCAGCGCTGTGGAACGCCGCGGTCGAGAGGGCCGCCAAGCATCACGGCAGCGCCGAGTTCTGCAAGGGCGGAAAGCCGTGATCCGGCTCGGCGTGCTCGGCTGGCCGGTCGCGCACAGCCTCTCGCCGGCGATCCAGAACGCCGCGCTCGCGCGTGCCGGACTCGGCGACAGCTTGGCGCTACCAGCTGCTGCCGGTCCCGCCCGAGCTGTTCGATGAGACCGTGCTGGCGCTGCCCGGCTGCCGGCTTCCGCGGCGCCAACGTGACGATTCCGCACAAGTCTGCCGCGCTGGCATTGGCGCTGCACGACCGGAGAGGCGAGCGGTCGCGCCGCCGCGATCGGCGCCGCCAACACGCTTGCTGTTCGAGCCGGCGGCCGGATCGCCGCCGACAACACCGATGCGCCGGCGCTGGTCGCCGCGCTTCGAGCGCGCCGTCGAGCTGCACGGCTGCTCGGCGCTCGTGCTCGGCGCCGGCGGCAGCGCGCGCGCAGCCGTGTGGGCGCTGCTCGACGCCGGCGCCGCCGAGGTGGCAATCTGGAACCGGACACCGGAACGCGCCCGCGAGCTGGCTGCGGCGCTCGGCGGCACGCGCTCGCGACCGATCCGCCGATGCCGGCGATACGGACGTCCTGTCAACTGCACGTCCGTCGGACTGCACGACGGCAACAACTCGAGGCGCTCTCACTGGGTGCTGAGCAGCTTCGTCGTCACCGTGTGTGGTCGATTTCGTGTACCGCCCCGGGGGCACCGAGCTGATCGCGGCCGCAGATCAGTTGAGTATCCGCACAGTCGATGGACTCGAGCTGCTGGTCGGCCAGGGAGCGATCGCATTTGAGCTGTTCACGGGCGCTCCGGCGCCGGTCGACGCGATGCGACGGGCCGTCGGTCTATGCTCGGCGCCGTGAGCACCGGAACCGAAGCCGAATACGACCGCAGGGACTGCACCGCCTGCCGGGGCACCGGCAAGGCTCATCTCCGGCAAGGGCGGCGACGCCGCACGAGGTCACCTGTCCCTGGTGTGGCGGCGACGGGAAATTCCATCCCGGCCGCGACGCCCAGACCGGCGAGGCGATCGAGACAGCCGCCGCGGACTGAGCCCGGACCCACAGATGGCCGAGCAGACCGTCGAAACGGACGAGGTCAGCGCCGGCATCGGTCGCAACCAGCCGCTGCGCCTGGTCGGGGTGGCCTGATGGTCGCTGCTCTGGGCCGCTGACCTGCTGGTGCACCACAGCGAACGTGCAGAAGGTGCTCGGCCTCGTCCTGATCGCGGTGCTCGCTCCCGGCTGCGATCAGCGACATCGAGGAGCGCCGGATCAAGAACCGGCTGACGTTCCGGCGTCGGTGGCGGCGCTCGTGATCGGGCTCGTGATGCACCCGAGCGGGGTGCCCGCTCAGATTCTTTGGGGCCTTGGGGCCGGCGCGTTCCTGTTGTTCTTCGCGATCATCTCCCGCGGCGGACTCGGGATGGGTGACGTCAAACTCGGCTGTCGTGCTGGGGCTGTTCCTCGAGCAAGTACGTGTTAGTCGCGCTGGTGGTCGGCCTGCTCGCCAGTGGCGTCTTCAGCCTTGGCGTGCTCGCCATTCGCGGGGTCTCAGCGGGTCGCAAGACCAAGATCCCTCTCGGCCCGTTTCTCGCGTTCGGCGGAGTGGTGGCCGTGCTCCTGGGACCACGTTGTTGTAGTCCACGTAACCTGCAGAGTCCATGTCTCTGAAGCTGATCACCGCCGGCGAATCGCACGGCCCAGGCCTCACCTGCATCGTCGAGGGCCTGCCGGCCGGCCTCGAGCTGCACCGCGAGGCGCTCGATCGCGACCTCGCTCGCCGCCAGCTCGGCCACGGGCGCGGCGGCCGCATGAAGATCGAAACCGACCGCTGCCGACGTCACCGCAGGAGTCCGGCACGGACGCACGCTTGGCGGTCCGATCGCACTGCAGGTCCGCAACCGCGACTTCGCCAACTGGGAGGAGCGCATGAACCCCTGGCCGGTCGAGGCCGAGGTTGCAGAGGTGCACCTGCCGCGACCGGGACACGCAGACCTTGTCGGAACCCAGAAATACGGGCTCAGCGACGTGCGCGACATCCTTGAGCGTGCAAGCGCGCGCGAGACCGCGGCGCGCGTGGCGGGTGGCGCGGTCGCCAAGGAGTTCCTGCGCGCGCTGGGCGTCGAGGTCTTTTCGCACGTTCTGCAGATCACGTCCGTCACGGCCCCACGGCGAGAGCATCTGACGGCCCGCGACTTCGCAGGAGTCGACGAATCACCGGTTCGCTGTCTCGATCCCGACGCCAGCCGGGCAATGGTCAACGAGATCAACACGCTGCGCAAGCAGAACGAGTCGCTCGGCGGTGTGTTCGAGGTTCAGGCCTTCGGGCTCGTGCCGGGCCTCGGCTCACACGTCTCCTGGGAGGAGCGCCTCGACGGACGCCTGGCGATGGCGATCCTATCGATCCAGGCGATGAAGGCCGTCGCGATCGGCGACGGCTACGAGGTCGCCGGGTTTCCCGGCTCGCTCGCACACGACGAGATCTTCTACGACCCGCAGCGCGGCTATTACCGAGAGACCAACCATGCGGGCGGGATCGAGGGAGGCATCACCACCGGCGAACCCGCTGATCGTCCGTGGATCGATGAAGCCACTGCCGACGCTGACCAAACCGCTGCGGTCGGTCGACATCGAAACGCACGAACCGGCGGAGGCTCTGCGCGAGCGCACCGACTCGTGCACCGTGCCTGCCGCCGGCGTGGTGGCTGAGGCGATGGTGGCGTTCGTGCTGGCCGACGCCTACCGCGACGAAGTTCGGCGGCGACCATATCGACGACGTGCGCGCTGCCGTCGCGGCGTACGAGCAGCGGATCGGCTTCCGGAGGGCTGGCTGACCGCAATGAGCGAAGCCTCGGGGGGCCGAGAGTCGGCCCCGCCATTCACACCGGCTGCGACATCGAAGGCCGTGCTGGTCGGCTTCATGGGAGCCGGAAAGTCGACGGCTGCGCGTGCGATCGGGCTCGGCGGCGCCGATGTCGACGAGGTGATCGAGCAACGGGAGGGCCACACCGTTCAGGAGATCTTCGAACGCGATGGTGAGGCTGCGTTTCGGGCGCTGGAGGAGCGCGTCACGCTCGAGCTACTCAATGATCCGGAATTGCACGTCGTTGCGCTCGGTGGGGGCGCGATCCAGTCACAGGCCATCCAGCGTGCCCTGCGCGGTACTCGCGTTGTCTGGCTCGATGTTGAGGTCGATCAGGCGTGGAAGCGGGTCGGTGGTTCTTCAGGCACGCGGCCGCTGGCACGCGACCAGGGGCGCTTTGAGCAGCTTTACGCACAGCGTCGGTCACTGTATGAGCAGATCGCGGATGTGATCGTTCCGGCCAGCCGGTCACAGCAGCTGCCACTGGTGCTGGAGGCTCTCGTGGGGCTGCCAGGTGACGCCCGGATGATCTGGGCGACCACGCCGTCGGGCGATTACCCGGCCTACGTTGGCTCCGGGCTGTTGACGGAGCATCGCTTCTGGCCGGTCACCGTCGAGGGACGCCGGGTCGTCGTCAGCGACTACAACGCTGGGCGCAACTACGGGGAGCTGCTCGAACCGGCGCTGGCTGACATCAGGATCATGCCCGGCGAACAGTCCAAGACCGTCGCCCACGCCGAGATCATCTGGACCGAGATGGTGCGTGCCGGAGCCACCCGCACAGATGTGGTCGCCGCGCTCGGAGGCGGCGTCGTTGGCGACATCGCCGGCTTCTGCGCGGCCACCTATCAGCGCGGGATGCGCGTCGTGCAACTGCCGACGACGCTTGTCGCTCAGGTCGACTCCGCCTACGGCGGCAAGACCGGGGTTGACCTGGCCGAAGCCAAGAACTACGTCGGTGCATTCCACCAGCCCTCGGCGGTGATCGCCGACACGGCGACGCTGGCGACGCTGCCTCCAGCGGAACTTGCCGCCGGCTATGCCGAGGTCGTCAAGACCGGCCTGATCACCGGCGGTGTGCTGTGGGAGCGGATCAGCGCCGGCGCGAGGCCCGATGATCCGGAGGTGATCGCCCGCTGCGCGCTTGCGAAGCTGCGCATCGTCGCGCAGGACGAGCTCGACACGGGCCTGCGGCAGCTGCTCAATCTCGGGCATACCGTCGGCCACGCTATCGAGACCGCAAGCGGCTACGCCCGCTACCGCCACGGCGAGGCGATCGCGCTCGGGCTGCTCGCGGAATTGCGGCTGTCCGGCGCCGATGGGCTCCGCGCAGAGGTGATGGAGCTGATGTCCGAGGCGGGCCTGCCGGTCGAGCTCGATCCGAGCGTGGAGCTCGAACAGGTGATCTTCGCGACGGCGCGGGACAAGAAGCGCACCGGCGAGGGGCCGGTGCCGTTCGTCCTGTGCCCGGCTGCGGGTGAGCCGCAGTTCGGGCAGATCGTGCCGCCCGCGGAGCTGCGCGCCGCGATCCGGGAGCTGTACGCGTGAGCCGCATCGCGGAACGGATTGCCGCGGAGGCCGGGCTGTGAGCACGACCGTGCGCAACCGCATCGAAGTGATGCACGGCGTCAACCTCGACCAGCTGGGGCGCCGCGATCCAGCGCACTACGGCGGTCTTGACCTGCTGGAGCTCGAGCGCCGCGTTGGTGGCTGGGCCACGGCCCTGGGTCTGAGCGCCCGCTTCTTTCAGAGCAACCATGAGGGCGAGTTCGTCGAGCATCTGCACTCACTTGTCGGCGTGGCCGACGCCGTGGTGCTGAATCCAGGCGCCTGGACTCACTACGCCTATGCGCTGCACGATGCACTCGAGCTGACGGGGTTGCCGGCGGTGGAGGTCCATCTCTCCGACGTGGATGCCCGCGAGCCATGGCGTCAGGTGTCGGTGATTCGGCCGCTGTGCCTGGCCACGGTGTCGGGCAGGGGGCCCGAGGGCTACCGGGAAGCCCTGGAATTACTGAATAGGGAGTTGGCCGGATGAGCACACGTGCTGAGCGCCTGATCGACGGATTCGAAGACGCGGGCATCGACCTCATGCTGGTGACCAACCTCGTGAACGTGCGCTATCTGACGGGTTACACGGGCAGCAATGGCCTGGCTCTGATCGGAGCGAGAACGCGGATCTTCGTCACCGACTTCCGCTACACCGAACAGGCCGAGCAGGAGGTCGATCGCGAGTTCGACCGGATCACGGCCCAGAGCGATCTGGTGGCTCAGGCAATCGGCCTGCTCCCGGAAGGCTCCCTGCGCCTCGGCTATGAGGCCGAGCACACGAGTGTCACGGCATTTGAGCGGCTGCGCGAGCTGCTCCCCGAGCGGGTCGATCTGGTGGCCGCCAGGGGAACGGTCGAACGCCTTCGGCGAGTCAAGGATGCCGGCGAGATCGAACGCATCGCGGCCGCCACGGCGCTTGCCGATGACGCTTTCGAGGCCCTACTCGGAGGCGGCCTGGGCGGCCGCAGCGAGCGCGAGCTGGCGCTGGCGCTCGAGCACGATATGCGTCTGCGCGGCGCGTCCGGACCGAGCTTCGAGTCGATTGTCGCGGCCGGCCCGCACGGCGCGCTTCCGCACGCACAGCCACGCGACGTCCCGATCGGGTCAGGTCAGCTGGTCGTGATCGACTGGGGTGCCCAGTTGGACGGCTACTGCTCGGATTGCACACGCACGGTCGCGGTCGGCGAGCCCGGGCCGGACGCGCTTGAGGCGTATGAGCTGGTGCTCGGGGCCCAGCGAGTCGGACTCGAGGAGATGCGTGCCGGTGGCAACGCCAAGGCGATCGATACGGCCGTGCGCGACATCATCTACGGCGCCGGTCATGAGGGTCATTACGGCCACAGTCTCGGACATGGAGTCGGCCTCGAGATCCATGAGGGCCCGACGCTCTCGCAGCGCTCCGATGACACCCTCGAGCAGGGCAACGTCGTCACCGTCGAGCCCGGCGTGTATGTGCCCGGTGGCTACGGCGTCCGGATAGAGGACCTGGTGGTGGTCACGGGCGACGGAATCCGCATCCTGACCCGGATCCCCAAGGCGCTGCGGATCGTCGACTGACGCTGCGCTCGGAATCTGCAGGCGTTAGGCTCTCGTTGATCCTGCAGGGTCTGCAGCGAAGACTGACGTGCTCTCTCCGCTGCGGGTCTCCACCGAGCCGCAGCGGTGGCCGGCCGGGCAGGAGCACACTCCTGCGATCAGGCTGCGCCGCGGCAGAAGCCCGAGCCAACGTCAAACACCAACCGCAAGGACCTCAATGCCTCTGACCGCGACCCGCGAAGATAAGTTCTCGTTTGGTCTTTGGACCATCGGCTACAACGGTACCGACCCGTTCGGGGGGCCGACCCGCCCCCCGCTTGATGTCGTGCATGTTGTTGAGCAGTTGGCCGAGGTCGGCGCCTACGGACTCACGTTTCACGATGATGACCTGTTCCCGTTCGGGTCAGGCGATGGCGACAGGCGATCGCAGATCGAGCGTCTCAAACGTGTGCTGGCGGACACAGGTCTGATCGTCCCGATGGTCACCACCAACCTGTTTTCGGCACCCGTGTTCAAGGACGGTGGCTTCACATCCAACGATCGTTCCGTGCGTCGCTTCGCTTTGCGCAAGGTGCTGCGTCAGATCGATCTGGCCGCCGAACTCGGCGCGCAGACCTTCGTGATGTGGGGTGGGCGCGAGGGCGCCGAGTACGACCACAGCAAGGACATCCGCGCCGCTCTGCAGCGTTACCGCGAGTCGGTCAACTTGCTGGCGCAGTACGTCACCGACAAGGGGTATGACCTGCGCTTTGCCATCGAGCCGAAGCCGAATGAGCCCCGCGGTGACATTCTGCTGCCGACGGTTGGACATGCGCTCGCGTTCATCGAAACCCTGGAGCGGCCGGAGCTGTTCGGCCTGAATCCTGAGTTCGGGCACGAACAGATGACTGGACTTAACTTTGTGGCCGCGATTCAGCAGGTGCTTGAGGCAGGGAAGCTGTATCACATCGACCTCAACGGCCAGCGCGGGATCAAGTACGACCAGGATCTTGCGTTCGGCCACGCCGACCTCTATCAGGCGTTCGCGCTCGTCGATCTGCTCGAGTTCGGTGGGTCGGACGGTGGCCGTGCCTATGACGGGCCGCGCCATTTCGACTACAAACCGTCACGCACCGAGGACGAGACCGGTGTTTGGGAGTCCGCCAGGGCGAACATCACAAATTATCTGTTGCTGAAGGAGCGCGCAGCCGCGTTCCGGGCCGACCCCGAGGTGCAGGAGGCGATGGCCTCAGCGAAGGTGGGCGAGCTTCGCGTTTCCACGCTGGATGTCGGAGAGGGCTACGAGGAGCTTTTGGCAGACCGCACGGCCTGGGAGGATTTCGACTCTCAGTCGTACTTTGGCGGCCGCGGGTACGGCTTCGTGGCCCTCCAGCAGTTGGCGACGCTTCATCTTCTGGGCGCGCGCTAGGGGCGCGCGCCGCCATGCCGGAGTCAGCGAGATGACGCTCGTCTGCGGGGTCGACTCTTCCACCCAGAGCTGCAAGGTCGTGATCCGCGACCTTGACTCAGGGGCTGTCGTGCGCTCCGCCAGGTCGCCCCATCCTGAAGGCACGGAGGTCGACCCGGGTGTCTGGTGGCAGGCATTGCAGGAGGCGCTCGCGGCGGCCGGCGGTCGTGCCGGCATCGACGCGATCTCGGTCGCCGGCCAGCAGCACGGCATGGTCGTGCTCGACTCGGATGGTCGTGTCATTCGTCCGGCCCTGCTGTGGAACGACACTCGCAGCGCGGGCGCTGCCGGGGCGTTGATCGGGGAGGTTGGAGCGTCGGAGTTTGCGCGCCGAACCGGATCGGTGCCGGTCGCCTCGTTCACGCTGACGAAACTGCGTTGGCTGCACGAACACGAGCCTGGGCATAGTGCCCGCGTTGCCGCCGTCGCGCTCCCTCACGACTGGCTGACATGGAGGCTGCTCGGGTACGGGCCTGCCGGCGAGTCGCCACTGGGCCCCGACCTCGGCGCGCTGGTCACCGACCGCTCCGACGCGTCGGGGACCGCCTACTTCGACCCCGTCACCAACGACTATGACCTCGACCTGCTGGAGCGTGGACTCGGCCGCAGCGACGTGACCCTGCCGCGCGTGCTGCCCCCGAGCCAAGCGGCCGGTCGTACGGATGACGGGCTCCTGGTCGGGCCTGGATGTGGCGACAATGCCGGTGCGGCACTGGGACTCGGCGCCGGTCCGGGAGACGTGGTCGTCTCGATCGGCACAAGCGGCACGGTGTTTGCCGTGACTGACACGCCGACGGCTGATCCCTCCGGAACGGTCGCCGGGTTCGCGGACGCATCTGGGCGTTACCTGCCGCTGGTCGCGACCCTGAACGCCGCACGTGTGCTCGTGTCAACCGCCGAATTGCTTGGCGTAGGCCTCGATGAACTGGCCAACCTCGCGTTGTCCGCCGAGCCTGGCTCGGGCGGGGTCGTGCTGATTCCCTACTTCGAGGGCGAGCGCACGCCAAACCTGCCCGACGCGACCGCCTCACTGCACGGCCTCACGATCGCGACGAACACCCGCGCGAACGTTGCGCGGGCCGCGCACGAGGGGATGTTGAGCGCGCTGGATGCCGGACTCGACGCGCTTCGCACGCTGGGCGTGCGCGAACGGCGTCTGCTTCTGATCGGCGGCGCGTCGCACAGCCACGCTGTCCAGACCGTAGCGGGCCAGCTGTTCGAGGCGCCGGTGCACGTGCCGGCGGCGGGTGAGTATGTGGCCGACGGTGCTGCCGTCCAAGCGGGCTGGGTTCTCAGCGGCAAACGCCCACAGTGGCCTGTCGCCCTGGTCGGCTCGCCGCCGACCGATCCCCACCCGGAGATACGCGCGCAGTACGCACGCTACGCGGACGCGGTGGCCGATGCCGGTGCCTGAGCTGAAGCGGAGGCGAACACGGTTGCAGCAACGCGACGTGGGCGAGATCAGTGCAGGTCGCTACGCTCCTCCAGCGGAAGGGCGTTACGGCGGGTCGCACCGCTTCGGGTTCATTTGACCCAGAGCGGTGCCGCCGAGAGCTGGACAAGGTCGCGATTCAGGCAGCTACGGATGCAGACAACAACAGGTGAATCTAAATTTGGGCGGCTCCACACGTTGGGGGTGATGTGTTGATCGGGACCAATGAATTTCGTAATGGCTCTCACATCGAGGTTGAGGGCACCGATTTACAAGATCGTCGAGTTCCAGCACGTCAAGCCCGGCAAGGGTGGCGCGTTTGTACGCACCAAGCTGCGCCGGGCCTCGGACGGGAACGTGATTGACCGCACCTTCCGGGCCGGGGAGAAGTTCCGTCCCGTCCGAACCGAGGTGCGCAACATGCAGTTCCTCTACAAGGACGGCACCGACGCCCATTTCATGGACGTCGAGACCTATGAGCAGCTGACGATTGCCGAAACCACCCTGGCCGAGCCGCTGCGTTGGATGAAGGCCTCCGATCAGGTCGAGGTGCTCTACATCGACGGCAACCCGGCCGACGTGCAGCTGCCCAGCGCGGTGGACCTCGAGATCTCTGAGACCGAGCCGGGCCTCCGCGGCAACACCGCCTCGGGCGGCGGCACGAAGCCCGCGATTCTTGAGACCGGCGCACAGATCCAGGTCCCCCTGTTCGTCAACATCGGCGACCGGGTCCGAGTCGACACGCGCTCCGGCGATTACGTCTCACGCGCCTGATGGCGCGCCGCACCGACCAGCGACGTGCGGCGATCTGGGCGCTCTATCAGAGCGATCTGCTGGAGCGGCCGCTGGACGAAACGTTCCCCCGTGACGTGCACGCGTTCACGCGCGTGCTCGCGAGTGAGGTCGAGGAGCACCGGGCCGAGCTCGATGCCATGATCAGCCAATACGCGAGTGGCTGGTCGCTGGGAAGGATCGCGCCGCTCGAGCGCTCGATCCTGCGCGTGGGTCTGCTCGAGATGACTCGCCCGGAGCTGCTCCCCGGTGAGGAGCCGATCCCTCCTGAGGGCGCCATCAACGAGGCTGTCGAGACCGCCAAGGAGTTCTGCGGTGCCGATGCGCCGGGCTTTGTCAACGGCATCCTGGGTGCCGCTCTGAGAGACCGTCAGGCCGCTGGCGCGTAAGGCACACTGGGCGCATGAGCTATACGACCGATGAGGGCCGGACGCAGATCCTCGACGACTCGGCCGTCGCCGTAGAGCAGCTCAACAGGGCGCTGGCTGAGCTGGGCGAGGCATACGAGCACCTCGACGAGCAGTCCGGCGATCGCATGGAGGAGCAGCTGTTTCGCCCGCTTCAGGGAGCTTACGGGCAGCTCAAGCGAACGCATACCGACTTCGCGCGGCGAGCGGGGCTCCCGGCGGCAGAGTTCGGTCCTGGGCCTGCCATCGCACCCGAGGGCACGCGGATGGCACTCGAGAATGCTGCTGATGCGATCCAGGCGGCGGACGAGACGCTCGCAGAGCTGCAGGACTCGCTGCTGCCGGTCGAGGTCGGCGACCAGGAGCTGCGGGCTGGGCTCTCAGGCACCCGTACCGCGATAGCACGGTTGCCTGGCGTCTGCGACGGCTTCATCCGCATGCTCGGTCGCTGACAGCGCTGTCGTCGCGGACGAGGTCGGGGCCGGCGCGGCGATGGCTGTGCATCCCGCGCGGGGCGGAGTCACAGCGCGGCTTCCGCAGCGAGAGGGTCCTGCCCCGCTCTGAGCATGCCCAGCTCGACAGCGTCGATCAGAGCCTCGAGCACGGCGACCCTCGCATACGGCTTGTCCTCTGCTGCGATCACTGTCCACGGTGCGGCGGCATGGTCGGTCTGACGCAGCATGGCGCTGATCGCATGCTCGTACGCACCCCGCCTGTCTCGATTACGCCAGTCCTCATCGGTCAGCTTCCAGAGCTTGAGGGGATCCGCCGAACGGGCATTGAAGCGATTCAGCTGCTCGTCCGCTGAGATCTCGAGCCAGAACTTGACGATCGTCACGCCCTCGGCGTGGAGGCTGCGTTCGAAGTCGACGATCTCCTTGTAGGCGCGCTTCCACTGCGTTTTGGTGGCGAAGCCCTCGACGCGCTCGACCAGCACGCGGCCGTACCAGGTGCGATCAAAAACGGCCATCCCGCCCCAGCCGGGTATATGGGGCCAGAAGCGCCAGAGGAAGTGGTGGCGCCTCTCCCGATCCGTCGGGGCAGCGAACTCCGATACGTGCACGTGGCGCGGATCGAGCTGGGCCGTCAGGCGCCGGATGGCCCCGCCCTTGCCCGCCGCATCCCAACCCTCGAACAGGACCAGAACGGGCGGACCGAGTTCGCCGTTGCCGATCAGCCCAGCGGACTGGAGCCGCAGAGCAAGCAGCCGCTTCTGTGCGTGTTGGAGTCGTTCGAGCCCGACGTTCTTAGAGAGCTTCAGTGACAGGTCCGCATCTTCGCAGCGACGCCATCTCCCGTACTCTGCCAGGAATGAGTGGATCCGTGGAGCCGCCGCTGCCTGGCGCCGATCCCGAGGCGACGTTCGACCAGGATCTGCTCTCCTGGCTTGGCGATGAACATGCTGCGGCTGTTCGCGAGCACGACTCGGCACTTGTGCGGGAGATCGCGGCTGAGTTCGCAATGGGCTTTGCCGCGCTTTCGGGCATCGGCAAAGCGGTGACGATCTTCGGCTCGGCGCGAACCCCGGAGACCCATCCGAACTACGCGTTGGTACGCACTGTCGCGGCTGCGCTGGGGGAGGCCGGGTACGCGATCATCACCGGCGGCGGTGGGGGCGTGATGGAGGCAGCCAATCGCGGAGCCCGCGATGTGGGCGCAACCTCGGTCGGATGCAATATCGAGCTGCCACGCGAACAGCATTCCAACGGATATCTGGACATCAGCCTGCGGTTTCGCCACTTCTTCGCGCGGAAGGTGATGTTCGTGCGCTACGCCCAGGCGTTCGTGGTCGCGCCGGGCGGGTTCGGCACGCTGGACGAGATGTTCGAGGTCTTCACCCTGATCCAGACCGGGACGGTCAGCCACTTCCCCGCGATCCTGCTCGGCGTGGGTGATTGGGACGGATTGCTGAGCTGGCTGATCGACCATCCACTGGCCGATGGGCGCATCTCCCAGCAGGATATCGCCAGGCTCCATCTGACTTCCGATCCCGATGAGGTCGTGCAGGTCGTTGATCTGAGCTGTCGGCACGCACGCGCCGATTCGGCGCGCTGACGCCACGAGGCCGCGGCGCCGCGGCCGCAGGATCGGAGTCCCTGGGACCTCAGGCGGCGCGCCGGGATCGCCTGTGACCTGCTCAGCTGAGCAGGCGAGCGCCTGGCCCAGGAGCCACCACCGTCGCGCCGGCAGGCGGGACGGCACCCGGTGGAAGCAGTCCCAGGACGCTGCCCCCGAATCCGCCGCCCAGGATCCGCGCGCCGAGCGCGCCGGAGCGCTTGAGCCTCAACACCGCCTTCTCGACCGTCGGCGTCGAGACCTCGTAGTCGTCGCGCAGGCTGGCGTGTGAGAGATCGAGGAGCCGACCGAGCCGTTCTGGGTCACTGTCCATGAGTGCGGCCACTGCCGCAAGCACGCGGCCGTTCTCCCTGATCACATGTCGTGCACGACGGGCGAGCGCATCCGGAAGCACATGCAGATCCTGGATCTTGGCGTCCCGCAGAGACTCCACCCCGATGCGGCAGCCGCCTCCATACACTCCGCCCGCCGGCGGTTGTACTCGGAGGCGGCAGTCATGTGGGTCTCGCCGGAGTCGAGCACGACCAGCCGATGGTCGCCGAGCTCGAGCGGAATCGGCTTGGTCTCCAGAGTCTGGAAGTCGATCAGCAGGGCCTGGCCGGGACCGCCGCCCAACGATGCCAGTTGGTCGAGCAGCCCCGTCTGGGCACCGACCCACTCATGTTCGATTCGCTGACCGAGGCGAGCAAGCGTGAGCCGGTCAGGCGCCGTGCGCGCCCGCGAGCTCAATCAGTGCCAGACACAGCGCCATCGAGAGCGCCGCCGATGAGGACATTCCGGCGCCATCGGGGCAGATCGGCGGTTATCTCGATCCGAGCTGCGGGGAGGTCGTAGCCCATCTCCTGAAGCTCGGTGACCGCACCGCGAACGAACCCGCGCCACCCGCGTGTGTGTGTCGGTCCGAGCAGCGGGAAGACATCGCGCTCCCCAAGATCAAGGGCCACGGCCTCGATCGATGTCCCGAGCGTTGCGGTAGCGGTGACGGTGACACCGGCAGCCACCGCGAACGCCAGGGCGAGCCCATCGTTGTAGTCGGTGTGTTCACCTATCAGGTTGACGCGTCCTGGAGCGAAGGCTCGTGCGCGATGCCCGATCACGGTGGCGGAGTCTGTCACGCAGTGAGCCTGCAGGGCATCGTGGGTTTTTGGCCGGGCGTGACGCGAGCGTTGACGCTTTTGACTGGCGGCGATCAAATGTTGATGTTATGTTTTCCGTCGTTCACGGAACTAGCGCTTGTCCGCCAGGCGGTGTACGGTGCCCGCTGAGCATGAGAATTCGGCCGTGCTGCCAGTACTCCGGTTCTCGTATTTTCTGAGGAGTCAAGAGGAGGGAGTGACCTTGCTTAAAGGCAAGCTAGTTACGGGCACAGCGCTCGTGGCAGGAATAGTTGTAGCCGTCGGGAGTACCGCCGGCACCAGTGTCGCCGCTATGCCGAAGGGCCCATGCAGCCTCAATCTCGCTGTCGCAGCTGAACAACAGCTTCAGCGCGCTGACGAAGCTGAAGTCGGTCGCCGCCAAGGGCACGGGCTCGATCGCCGCGATCCTGCCCGACACGACCAGCTCGGACCGTTGGACTGAGTTCGACGCGCCGTACATCAAGGCGGCCGCTCTCGAAGGCCGGCATTCCGGCGAGCGACATCATCGTCCAGAACGCCAAGGGCAGCGACTCGACGTTCTACGCCGACGCGCAGGCGGACATCGCCAAGGGCGCGAAGGTGCTGCTGACCACGCCTGAGGATTCGCAACACGGGCACGAAGGTCGAGAAGTACGCGGCCGCACACGGCGTCAAGGTCATCGACTATGACCGCCTGACGCTCGGCGGCAGCCGTCCGTACTACGTCTCGTTCAACAACGTGAGGTCGGCCAGAAGATCGGCCAGGGCTACGTTTCCTGCGTCAACAACTGGGACGGCCACAAGCTGCCCGCCAGGACGTGCTGGTCATGCACGGCGCGACCACGGACAACAACGCGACGCTGTTCTACCAGGGCTACAACAGCGTGATCGCTCCGCTGGTCAAGAGCGGCAAGTACAAGGCCATCCTCGGCATCAGCGGCGGCAACCTGAAGTACACCGCCGGCACGTGGGATCCGCCCACGGCCCTCACCGAGTTCAAGGCTGAGTGGGCGCACTACCGCTCGACGATGACCGGCGCCGTTCTCCCGAACGATGAGAACGCCAGCCCGATCATCAACTTCCTGCATACGCAGGGAGTCAAGCCGTACACGTTCCCGATGACAGGTCAGGACGCGACGCCTCCGGGTCTGCAGGCGATCGTCGCCGGCTACCAGTGCGGCACCGTCTACAAGCCGGTCTTCCTGGAGGCTCGGGGCGGCCGTTGCGCTGGCCGTCTACCTGCGCGCGGGCGAGAAGCCGCCGGCAAGTCGCTGGTGAACGGCACGACCTCGGACACGACCGAGCACAAGAACGTGCCGTCGGCGCTGCTGACGCCCGAGTGGGTCACGCAGAAGAACATGAAGACGCACGGTCCTGGCCGACAAGTTCGTCCCGAAGAAGGACATCTGCGCCGGCACGTTCAACGGCGTAAACCTCGCGAGCGCCTGCTCGAAGGAAGGGGTCTGATCGTCCGCAGCTCATAGCCGGGATTGAAAGGAACCAACGGTGAAACTGTGCCCGCCCGTAAACTCGGGCGGGCACAGTCACTTTGACGAAACTGCCTTGAGCAAGGAGACGGATGAGCACCTCCGAGGATTCGACCGCGGCGTCTGGCGCGCAGTGGCCGCTGACTCCGGCCACGGCCCGCTGCTGTCGCTGCGCGAGATTTCAAAGACGTTCGGCCCGGTGCGGGCGCTGACCGACGTCGACCTGGACATTCCCGCCGGCAAGGTGACCGCGCTGATCGGGGATAACGGCGCCGGCAAGTCGTCGCTGATCAAGACGATCTCCGGCCTGTGGTCCCCGGACGGCGGTCAGATCATCTGGGAGGGGCGCGAGGTCCACCTTCACAGCCCGAAGGACGCTGAAGCGCTCGGGATCACGACGATCTACCAGGACCTCGCGCTCTGCGAGAACCTCGACATCGTCCAGAACATGTTCCTCGGCCATGAGATGATGAGCGGCATCGCCATGGACGAGGCGGCGATGGAGATCAAGGCGCGCGAGACGCTTCGCGAGCTGAACGTGGTCACCGTGCGCTCCATCCGCCAGCTGGTCGCGTCGCTCTCCGGCGGTCAGCGCCAGTCGGTGGCGGTCGCCAAGGCGGTCATGTCGAACGCGAAGCTCGTGATCATGGACGAGCCGACCGCGGCGCTGGGCGTGGCGCAGACGACGATGGTGCTCGACCTGATCAAGCGATTGGCGTCGCGAGGCGTGTCGGTGCTCGTGATCTCGCACAACCTCAACGACGTGTTCGAGGTTGCCGACCGGATCGCGGTGCTCTACCTGGGGCAGCTCGTGATCGAGGGACCGGCGGCGACTTCGACCGCCAGAGCGCCGTCGAGTACATGACGACCGGAACCGTGGCGCACGCCGCCTAGCGGCGCCGCAGCCTGGAACTGACAAGGAGAAATTGGTGGCCGATTCGGAGCAGACCAGCAGCGGCAGCGAGGAGACACTGACCGCCGCACCGGAGGATCAGATCGTCGGCGTGGACGCCGAGGCGGGTCTGAGCGGCGACGCGCCTCTCTCGGCGATCTCGGCGGACACCGCCGATAGCTTCGGCGCGTACGCGCGGGCGTCTTTTCAGCGGATCCGCAGCGGCGAGAGCGGCGCCGGCCCGATCATCATCGGCCTGATTGCGATCATCATCTTCTTCCAGATCGAGCAGCCGATCTTCCTGCACGCGTCGAACCTCGGCAACCTGTTCCCCGCAGGCCTCGATCTACGTCATGTTCGGCCTGGCGGAGATGTTCGCGCTGGTCCTGTCGGAGATCGACCTGTCGGTCGGGTTCGCCGGCGCGGTCGGCGCGTTCATCTTCGCCGAGCTCAACGCGGCCGCCGGTCAACTGGCCGTGGTGGCTGGCGCTCCTGGCCGCGCTGTTCGTGATGACAAGCTTCGGCGCGATTCAGGGCACGCTGATCGCGCGGCTTGGCCTGCCGTCGTTCATCGTGACGCTCGCGGGGTTCCTCGGGCTGCAGGGCGTGCTGCTCGAGCTCGCGCAGATCGACAAGACGGCGCTCGGCAGCGGGCTCTCGCTCGATCAGACCACGCCGGTCTACAAGCTCGCCAACGACAACATGAGCCCCGCACTCGGCTGGATCGTGCTGGTGGTGGTGTTGGCGGCGTTCGCCGCGATGACGCTCCACAAGGCGCGCAGCCAGGCGCAAGCACGGCCTGGTCGCGCCGCCGCTCGGCGTCAGCATCCTGACGATCGTCGTCGCCGCGATCGGCGGCATCGTTCTGGTCGCGATCTGCAACGCGAACCGCGGGTCCGCGATAGCGTCGGTCGAGCGGCGTGCCCTGGGTGATCCCGTTTGTGCTGGTCGTGCTCGTCGTCTGGACGTTCATGTACAACCGCACCAAGCTCGGCCGCTACATGTACGCCGTCGGTGCGAACCCTGAGGCGGCCCGTCGCGCCGGCATCAACGTGGCGGGGATCCGGACGATCACGTTCGCCCTCTGCGGCTTCGGCGCCTGCCTGGCCGGTCTCGTGTACGCGTCGCAGCTCGGCTCGATCGCGACCGACTACGACGGCGGCTCGATCGTGCTGTTCGCGGTCGCGGCCGCGGTGATCGGCGGCACGAGCCTGTTCGGCGGGCGCGGCAAGCCGGTCCACGTCGCTGCTCGGCGGTCTGATCATCGGCGTGGTCGTCAACGGCCTCGCCCTGATGAGCGTGAGCGCGGCGGTCACCTACATCGTGACCGCGGTCGTGTTGCTCGCCGCGGTGATGCTGGACGCCGTGGTCCGGCGCCGTGCGACGGCGACATTGGTGCGCTGAACCTGGGCGGCCAGTGGGCTGCAGACCGGCCGGTTCCGTCACCCGCTGACGGGCCCGGCCGGTGCGGGACCTTCGGCCAGCGCGGTGACGGCCGCGTCGACGTTTGGATAGAAGCGATCGGCCGGAATGGCGCCTGGCGTGAGCCCGGCACGCTGCAGCTCGTTGCGGACCCGCGCGCCGGCCCGCGCGATCGCAAACTCGATCCCTGCTGCCTCGAGCTCATCGAGCGCGGTGCGCAGCTCTCGCACCCCGGTGTAGTCGATGTCGCTCATTCCCAGGGCGTCGAGCACGAGTGCGTGCGGCGGCCGGCCGGGGGCTGCGCGCGATCGCTCTGCGGACCTGCGCCCGGAAGTGGACGGCGTTGGCGTACCAGAGCGGAGTGGCGAACAGCACAACCAGGACACCGGGAACCTCAGCTGCGCCCTCTGGTCCGCCGATCGGAGTCCAACTCGTGGTCTGCGGCACTCGGCCCAGCACGTGGACCTGGGGCCGTGCGCTGATACGCGTGCGATCGAGGATCGCGAGCGCGACCGCGACCGCGATGCCCTGTTCGACGCCAACCAGTGCGACCGTTAGCATCGTCGCGATCGCGAGGGCGAACTCGACGCGATCAAAGCGCGCGATCTCCCTCAGTTCGCCGACCCGTACGATCCGCGTGGCGATGAACAGCAGAATTCCGGCGAGTGCAGCGTCGGGTACGTCGCGCAGCACGTTGGCTGCGGGTATCAACGCGATGATCGCCCCTGCGGTCAGCAGCCCCGACAGCTGGGTGCGGCCGCCCGCCTCAGAGACCGCGGTCGTGCGCGGCGGGCTGGCGTCGACCGGAAAGGCGCCGGACAGGCCGGCCAGAACACTTCCCGCTCCAACGCCCAAAAAGTCCAGTCCCACGTCGGGGGGCGGCTCGTTGGCCGAGGCGAATGCGCGGCTAGTGGCAGCAGTCTGAGTGACCGTGACCAGGGCGACGGTCGCCGCGACCGGCGCCGCCTGTCCGAGCGCATGCCACGAAACTCCGCGCAGGCCGAAATCGGGCATGCCGTGGGCCACCTCACCGAGGATCGCTACGCCGTGGTCCTGGAGGTCGAAGATCTTGACGAGGACCGTGGCGGCGACCAACCCCAGCAATGCTCCGGGGATACGGCGGCTTATCCGGTTGCAGACGATCACGATTGCAAAGACACCCAGCCCGATGACGACCGTCCAGCCGCAGGTCGAGCCGAGCTGGTCGATCACGGCATGCAACCGCCCGAGCGTCGTGGTTCCGCCGCCGGGAATCCCGAGCAGGGCGGGGAGCTGGTGAACGACGATCACAATTCCGATGCCGGCCAGGAAGCCGGCGATGATCGGCTCGGACAGGAACTCCGCGATCCAGCCCAGCCGCAGCAACCAAACCGCGACCACAAGCAGCCCGGCGATCACGGCGGTGATCGTGACGAGGTCGACGTAGCGGCTGCTGCCGATCACGGCAAAGGCGCCAAGCCCCGCGGCGAAGAGGGGCGCGATTGTCGAGTCGGCGCCGACAGACACCAGCCGGCTCGAGCCGAGCAGCGCAAACATCAGTGTGCCTGCGATGAAGGCATAGAGACCGGTGATCGGCGGCATGCCGGCGAGCCTGGAGGTGGCGAGCTGCTCCGGAACCGCGATCACGAACAAAGTGGCGGCTGCGGTCAGGTCAGGTGCGAGCCACTCACGTCGGTAGCCGCGGAGGGAGCTGGCAAGCGTTGGTCTGTGCATGTGTTCTGCGGGTCGTCGTCTGGACCGGCCGGGTATCGGGCGGCCGTCGGCCGTGCGCTCACATGGTGAGGGCTGTGTCCGTCTCCAGCCGGGCCGCGGTGGCTCGCGCGGTCGCGAACGCCCAGGTTGTGGTGGTCACGGCCGCAATGATGAACATCGCGGCGGCAAACCCGACCATCAGCCACCAGGCGGCATGGGTTGCGAGGGTGAAGTCAGGACCGGAAAGGGCGCTGGAACCGGTTGCGACGACCGCTCCGGCCACCGCGACACCGATCGTCCCGCCGACCTGCCGGCAGGTCGAGGTGATGGCCGCCGCCACTCCCGCTTGCGAGGCCGGCATACCGGAAATCGCCGTGTTGGTGACGGGCGCGTTGACGAGGCCCATGCCGATCCCGAAGACCACGTAGGACGTAAAGATCAGCACCATTGGGGTGTCGGGTTCCAGCCCGGTCAACAGCAGCGGGCCGATCACCATCGCGGTTGTGGCCACCAGCAGCGGCAGGCGCGTTCCGCGCTGGGCCACGAGTCGCCCCGCGATCGGCGGCAGTACGAGCGTGCAGAGCGCAAGCGGCAGTGTGCAGGCGCCGGCGTGAAGCGCCGAATAGCCGCGAACATTCTGGAGATACAGGGTGTTGAGCAGCAGAAACCCCGAGAATGAGGCGTACACAAGCACTGCGATCGCGGCTGCGCCGCTGAACGGCACGCTTCTGAAGAAGCGGATCTCGATGAGCGGATCGCGGCGACGCAGCTCGTAGGGCACCAGCGTCACGAACGACACCAGCGAAAGCGCGAACAGGCCCAGGATCATTGCCGACGTCCAGCCGCGGGACGCGCCCTCGATGATCGCGTAGGTGAGCGCGGCGAGGGACACGATCACGAGCACCTGACCCACAGGATCAAAGCGCCGAGGTCGGGCGGCGCGCGATTCCGGCACGTAGATCGCGGTCAGCACCCAGGTGATCAGCCCGATCGGCACGTTCACCAGGAACACGTAGCGCCAGCCGATCGTGTCAACGAACGCACCACCGAGGACCGGCCCGAGTCCGATGCTGAAGCCGACCATCATTCCCCAGACCCCAACGGCCTGGGCGCGCTCGCGAGGGTCGTGGAAGACATTGCGCACGATCGAGAGCGCCACCGGGTTGAGCATCGCCGCACCGAGCGCCTGGAACACGCGCGCAGCGATCAGGACGTTGAGGCTCGGTGCGCCGGCGCAGAGTGCCGAGCCGAGCACGAACGTCACCAGGCCGGTCTTGAATACGCGCCGGCGTCCGATGCGGTCGGCGGTCGATCCGCCGAGCATCAGAAAGCTCGCGAGCACCAGCGTGTAGGCGTCGATGACCCATTGCAGTCCATCGAGTGAGGCGCCGAACGATCGGTGGATCGCCGGAAGTGCGACGTTCACGATCGTCACATCGAGCCCCACGATCAGCAGGCTCATGCAGCAGATGCCCAGCACCAGCCAACGATGTTGCTCCGCGGCGGCCTGTCTGGTGGTTGCGACAGCGTTCACCCGCTGAGCGTAGTCGCGGGCGCCATACACTCAGGCGGGTGCGTCTGGCTGCAGTTGCGTCTACGACCCACCACCGCGGCGCGACGGGCTGGTTCCTGGCGCTGCTGATCGTGGTGGGACTGCTCTATGTCGCCTGGAGGTCGGGTGCGCTCAGGAGGTGGCGGGCAGGCGCGGGTCGGATGCGGCTGCGAGGAGAGCTCAAGGGCTTTCGGATTCGGCCGGTGGCGCTGATTCCGAGCCTGCTCCTGCTGATCGTCGTGGTGCTGTTGGTGATCGAACGTTGACGGGCGTGACGGCCCGCCGTGAAACTCAGACCAGTCGCACGATCGCGACGATTCCGACCACCACGATCAGGGCCCGCAGGGCCGTGGGCGACAGTCTGCGACCGTAGCGGGCCCCGAGCACGCCGCCGATCAGCGAGCCGCACGCAATCAGCCCGGCGACGTCCCAGGCCACGTGGGCGGCGATCACGAACACGATCCCCGCGATCAGGTTGGTCAGGCCGGTGGTCACGACCTTGACAGCGTTCAGCCGCTGCAGGCTGTCGTCGATCGTGAGACCGAGCACCGACAGCAGCAGGATTCCCTGTGCGGCGCCGAAATACCCGCCGTAGATCCCGCAGCAGAAGGCTCCGACCAGCGTTCCGGGGGCCACGCCCTCACCGTGTCTGCGACGGCGGTTACCGAGCGCCCGGTTGATCGGCTTCTGCGCGAGGATCAGAACGAGCGCGAGTGCGATGAAGAACGGCACGATCGCCTTGAAGGCAGATGCCGGTAAGACCAGCAACAGGGTCGCCCCGACTGCGCCACCGAGCACGGCGGCGGCCCCCACGCGGACGACGCGGTCGTGCTGGCCGCCGAGCTCACGGCGGTAGCCGGCCGCACCGGAGACCGAACCCGGCACAAGACCGATCGTGTTGGAGACATTGGCGGTGACCGGCGGGTAGCCGAACGCCAGCAACACGGGGAAGGTGATCAGGGTGCCGCTGCCGACCACCGTGTTGATCGTTCCGGCCGCGATCCCGGCGGCGAAGATCGCGAGTATCTCCCAGGCGCTCAAGGCGGGGCCGCGTCAGACGCTGACCTGGGAGCCCATCATCACGGTCCGGTCGACCGGCAGGCCGAAGTGCTCGATCGGGCTCGCCGCGTTGCGGGCCATCGTCAGGAAGACCTTCTTGCGCCACCGTGCCATCTCCGGCGAGCTGGTCTCCGTGAGCGTGATCCGCGAGATGAAGTAGGAGGCGCCCTCGAGGTCGAGGTTGCGCTCGAGGTGACCGTGCTTGCGCGCGAGCTGCAGCTCCTCCGGAACGCTGATCGTGTCGCGGTAGCCGCTGTTGATCACCACGTGCAGGACCGGGTAACGGCCGCGGCCCTTGCGCCGCACGGAGAAGCGCCGCTCGCGCGGGACGTGCGGCACGTTCCTGGGAGCGATCGAAACGACGAGCACCTTCTCGGGCAGGGCGTGGGTGTGCTCGACCAGGCTGCGCAGAGCCAGTGGCGTCGTCTCGCCGCCGGCGTTGAGGAAGATCGCCGTTCCCGGTAGCCGCTGCAGCGGTGGCTTCACGTCTTTCAGGCAATCCAGGAACTCGTTGAGGTCGCCCTCCTTGCGGATCCGGTTGCGGGTGACGATCACCTGCCCCGAGCGCCAGATCAACATCACGACCGAGGCGACGACGGCGACCGCGAGCGGCAGCCAGGCGCCCTGCAGCAGCTTCGCGACGTTGGCCAGGAAGAACGCGACCTCGACGGTCAGGAACAGCACCGCCGAGCAGCACCAGACGCCACTTCGGCGTGTGCCACAGCGCTCGCGACGACGTTCAGGAACAGGATCGTGTCGAGGATGAATGTGCCGGTCACGGCGAACCCGTAGGCGTTGCGCCAGGTTAGCCGAGCTCTGGAATGCGAGCACCAGCGCGATCACGCCGGCGGCGCAGGATCCAGTTGATCGACCGGGACGTAGACCTGGCCCTCCATCTCACTGGTATGGACGACCCGCAGTCGCGGAAGGAAGCCCAGCTGCATCGCCTGGCGGGCGACGGTGTAGGAGCCCGAGATCACCGCCTGGGAGGCGATCACCGTCGCGGCCGTGGCCAGGATCACCTCGGCAGCTGGAACCAGCTGGGAACGACCGAGAAGAACGGGTTGAAGGTCGCGGAGTGCGGCGCCTGTGGATGGTCGATCAGCCACGCGGCCTGGCCCATGTAGTTGATGATCACGGCCGGCCAGACAAGCCCGAACCAGGCGATCCGGATCGGCCCGGGACCGAAGTGCCCACGGTCGGCGTACAGCGCCTCGGCCCCGGTGACGCACAGCACCACGCCGCCGAGCGTCAGGAACGCCTGGAAGCCGTGGTCGACGAAAAATCGCGCCGCCCAGCTCGGGGAGAGCGCCTGTAGGACGCCGGGTGCGCGATCACCTCGGGCACCCCGGTCGCCGCCAGCGAGAAGAACCAGACCAGCATCACCGGTCCGAACAGCCAGCCGACCGTGCCGCTGCCCTTCCGCTGCACCGCGAACAGTGCGATCAGGATCACGAGCGAGATCGGCACGACGAGATGTGCAACTCCTGGCGCCGCCACCTCGAGCCCCGATACGGCGGAGAGCACGGAGATCGCCGGCGTGATCATGCCGTCACCGAAGAACAGCGAGGCACCGAAGATCCCGAGGGTGACCAGCAGGCGCCGCACGCGGAACGCGGTGGCGCCGGCAGAGCGCCGCCAGCGCCATGACGCCGCCGTCGCCGCGGTTGTGCGCGCGCATGATAAAGCCGGCGTACTTGGTCGAAACGATGATCGCCGTCGACCAGAAGATCAGCGAGATGATGCCGTAGACACCAGGCAAGGTGATCGGCTGGGTCGCCTTGAAGCCGAACGTCACCTGCTCGGTGTAGAGCGGACTGGTCCCGAGGTCACCGTATACGACGCCGAGCGCGCCGAGCGCCAGCACCGCTCGGCCGGCGTGGGCGATGACGTCATGTCTCGCCGGCGGCCTCAGCTCCCGAGACGGGATACTCGTCGGCATCCCCATCGATCGGCTCGCGGCGCGGGATCGATCGCGGCAGTTTGTGGGCGGCCTCGTTGAAGGTGCGCCGGTGCTTGCCGCCCGGGGCCAGGCGTTTTCCGTCGTCGGCCTCGCCGCCGGAATCCCCCTGACTCGAGGGCTCGCCGTCACTCGGGGCGGCTGGGCGCCCGTCGATGCCCCGGCGCGGGGGTGGCTGGTCGGGGCGGCTCATCGCTTGAGTAGGTTATTGAAGGAGTTGCCCTCGGCGTCACGAAAGCTCTCGCATGCTTCTTCGCAACCGTGCACCGAGCATTGACAGCCTGACTGTCGCACCCGCCCAGGGCTACGAGCATGTGGCGGGCTCATCGATAGCGATCATGCGCTGGCTGGTCGCAAACGGTGTCGATTACATCCTCGTCGGACCCGTGGCACGAGCCGTTCGTGGCGACGCCACGGCGCGTGGCCCTGTGGCGATCGTGCCGGCGCCCTACGGCCGCAATCTCGACCGGCTGGCGCGCGCGCTCGAGTCGGCCGATGCGCGCGAGCGCACTCACGGAGGGCTGATCGGCGCGACCGCAGCCGGCAACTCGCCCCTGCGGCTGAACGCGCAGATGTTGGTACGACCTGAGCGCTGGAGCTTCAGCTGCGGCGCCCACGCACTCGATGTTGAGGGGCGCCCGACGGGCTCACCCAGCTACCAGGAGCTGCTGTATGAGGCGGTCCGCGTCACGATCGCCGCGGACCTGGCTGTGGAGGTCGCCGCACCCGAGGACATCGAGCACTATGACCACGTTCGACGTAGTGGTGTCGCGCCGGAGATAACGGTCGCACGGCTCTAGCGGGCCGACGCCGCCAGCCCGATGGTCATCTGAAGCGTCCCGGCTGCCAGAGCGGTTCGTCGCCTGAATTGGCGGCCCGCGCGAGAATGAAGAGCAGGTCGGAGAGGCGGTTGAGGTAGCGCACGACCTCGGCACCGACGTCGGGTCCGCAGGCCACAGCCAATCGCTCGGCGCGGCGACAGACGGTGCGAGCGACATGCAGCTGCGCGGCGGTGGCGTTGCCTCCCGGCAGCACGAACGACTTCAGCGGCGCCAGGGTGGCGTTGACCTCATCGCAACGCTGCTCGAGCCATTCGGTCTGCGCCGGAAGCACCCGCAGACGCTCATGGGCAGGGTCCTCCGGCGCGGCGAGGTCGGCCCCGACATCGAACAGGTCGTTCTGGATCTGCTCCAGCCAGGAGCGGAACTGCGACGGCATGCCCGTCACCGTCAGGGCGACGCCGATGTGGGAGTTGAGCTCGTCCACGGTGCCGTAGGCGTCGATCCTGGGATGCGTCTTGGATACGCGGCTCATGTCACCGAGGTGCGTCTCACCGCCGTCGCCGAGCCTGGTGTAGATCCGCGTGAGATTGACCGTCATCGGTGGGAGTCTAAGGCGGGTTCCCCTGGCGGGCACCCGGCTGTGGTGCCCGCCAGCTACGATCGGTCGGTCCAGGTCGGTAGTGATGGGAAGCCGGTGTGAATCCGGCGCGGACCCGCCACTGTGACCGGGGATGCCGACGGTTGCATGCCACTGGCGCCGACGAGGCGCTGGGAAGGCACCGCCGGTGGGCCCGGGAGCCAGGAGACCACCTCCGACCACAAAGCCGAACAGCCCTCGTGGAAAGGGGTGGCTCATGCAGTTAAGCACGCGATCAAGGCCGGCGCAGCGGCGCTTGGCATGGTGGCCGCAGTGGCCGTGGCACCGGCCGCGGCGTTCGCCGCGGCGCCGAAGGTGACGGTCACAGTTCAGGGCAAGACCAGGACGCTGCTGCCGGCGGCGTCGGTTCAGACCAGCACGGGATGGATCACCCGCGGTGGAGCGCCAACCGGCAAGTGCCCGGCTGACAGCGCCCAGGGCGCGCTCAATGTCGCAACGAAGGGGCGCTGGCAGGGCAAGTGGTACGCGAGCTATCACGAGTACTACATCACCGGGATCCTCGGAGACAAAGAGACCAGCAAGAAGTACTACTGGGCCCTGTACGTCAACGGAAAGTCGTCCTCCAAGGGCGCCTGCGACGTGAAGCTCAAGAGCGGCGACAAAGTGCTCTTCAAGGTCGTCAAGGGCTGATGCGCTGCCGCATCCGCTCGTTCGTCCCGCTGACCGCCGTGATGGCGGCGATCGGGCTGGGCGGATGCGGCTTCGGCGCAGGTCCGGGCACGAAGAATGCGAGCGTGCGCGTCACCGGGAACTTCGGTTCCGAGCAGATCGGGGACGCGACGGAGAGCAAGGTGCCGGGCAGCGAGACCGTGATGTCGCTCCTGCAGCGCCACTTCAAGGTGACGACACGCTACGGCGGCGGCTACGTCCAGTCGATCGCCGGGCGCGCCGGGGGGTCCGGTCACCGTGACTGGTTCTACTACGTCAACGGGATCGAGGCCATCAAGGGAGCTGCCGCCACCGACGTGCACGCTGGCGACCACATCTGGTGGGATCTCCACGACTGGACCGCGAGCGACTCGATCCCGGCCGTGGTCGGAGCGTTCCCGGAGCCGTTCACCAACGGGATCGGAGGCAAGGAGTTCCCGACCCTGCTGAACTGCGCCGGTGGCGTGCAGGCCGCCTGCAACCTGGTCGGTGCGCAGCTTCACCAGGCCGGCGTGAAGGCTGGTCCGCAGGTGCTGGGCACCGGTTCGGGCTCGGACTCGCTTGCCGTGGTGGTCGGCACCTGGAGCCAGATCAAGGGTGTGATCGCGGCCCAGCTGATCGCTGCGGGACCTCGGCAGAGCGGCGTCTATGCGCAGTTTGTGGGCGATCGGGGCCAGGCCCTCGAGCTCGATGACCCGCGCGGCGACGTGGTCAAGACGCTGCACGGCAGCGCGGGTCTGATCGCGGCCACCGGTCAGGCCTCACTCGGTCAGCCGACATGGTTTGTGACGGGCACGGATCGAGCGGGAGTGATGGCGGCCGCGCACGCGTTCACGGCCGCCAAGCTTCGCAACCACTTCGCGGTTGCGGTCAGCGCCAGCACCGTCATCCCCGTACCGATCGCGCCTGCGACATGAGATTCCGGCGCAGAGCGAGCCCGCTGCACGCGGCTCGCGCTGCCGTCGCGATCGCCTGGTTCTCTGCACTCGGGCTGGCGGCCCTCGTCGCCGCAAGCCCGCTGATTCTGGGCGCAGAGATACTCGCGATCCTGGTGGCCGGCGAACTGGCCCGTGTCGGCCGCGAGCTGCGGCGCAGCCTGATCTTCGCGCTGCCGCTGGGGCTGACGATTCTGATCGTCAATGCACTTGTGACCCGCGACGGCCTGACGGTGATCTGGCGCATGGGCGATCTGCCGGTCATCGGGCAGACGAACATCACGCTCGAGGCGACCGTGTACGGGGCCGTACTGGGCATGCGCGCCGTGGCGCTGGTGCTGCTCGGTGCGCTCTACTCGCTGGCCGTCGATCCCGACGCGGTTCTGCGGCTGTTCCGCGGGCTCTCGTTCCGCTCGGCGCTGACCGCCACTGTCGCGACCCGCATGATGCCGGTGTTGGTGCGCGACTCGCGCCGGATGTCCGAGGCGCTCCGCTGTCGGCCAGGTCCGGCGCCAAGCCGGGCTGCGGTGCTTCGTGCGAGCACTGCCGGGGTGCTTGACCGAGCACTCGATGTGGCGGCGACGCTCGAGGTTCGTGGCTATGGTGCCGCGCGGCGAGGGCGACAGGGGGCGCGCGATCACCGGGCCTGGTCCCGCCACGACGTCGCCTTCCTGAGCTCGGCCGTGCTTGTGGCCGCGGCCGCCGTGACGGCGCGCGTGCTCGGATGGGATGCGTTTGCAGGCCTACCCGCTGTTGCGTGCGCCCGCCGGCGCACGCACCCTGACGGCGGCGGCGCTGGTCGGCTGTCTGGCGCTGGCGCCGTTCGCCGACCGCAGGGGGATCGAGCCATGAGCCTGGTCGAGGTGACGGATCTCACCTACACCTATCCGGCGGCGCCACGGCCGGCATTGCAGGGTGTCGAGCTTTCGATCGAGGCGGGCGAGTTCATTGTGGTTGCCGGCCTCTCCGGGTCGGGGAAGTCGACGCTCCTGCGAGCGATCAGCGGGCTGGTGCCGCATTTTCACGGGGGCGCATTCGCCGGCGTTGTGGAAGTCGGCGGGCTGGACACGAGAGCGCATGGCCCCGGCCAGCTGGCGGCCGTCGTCGGCACCCTGTTCCAGGATCCTGAGACGCAGGTGGTGCTCGGCACGCCACGCGCCGAGCTTGCCTTCGCGGCCGAGAACCACGGCGCCTCTGCGGCAGAGGTGGCGCGGGCAGTCGAGGAGACGGCGCTGGCGCTCGCGATCGAGACGCTGCTTGACCGAGCCAGCGACGAGCTGAGCGGCGGCGAGCTGCAGCGCGTGGCGCTCGGCGCGACGCTGTGTGCGCGACCGGCGCTCGTCTGCCTGGACGAGCCGACATCGCAGCTCGATCCGGTGGCGGGCGACGAGCTGATTGGCCTCTTGCGCCGGCTGAACGAGGACGGCGACACGGCCGTGGTGCTTGCCGAGCACCGGCTCGAGCGTTGTCTGGCGGCCGCCGACCGTGTGCTCGCGATCGATGGCGGACGGCTGGTCTTCGATGGTGCCCCGGACCGCTTCCTGCTGTGGGCGATGAGCGCGGCTCCGGCGCTGGTGACGCCCGGTGCGCGCCTGCTCTCCGGTCTCGGACTCGATCCCGTCCCCGGGGTGAAACGGGCGCGCGCTGCGCTGCGGTCGGCCGGGTTGCAAGCTGAGTCTGTCGACGTTTGTGAAGCTATTCGACACAAACGTCGACAGAGCGGCCAAAAGACGGGGCCGGCGCTCCGGTTCAAGGGTGTCTGGCACGAGATCAAAGACGGGCCGGCGATCCTGCGCGGGGTCGACCTCAGCATCGCTCCCCGCGAGCGCGTGGCCCTGATGGGTCGCAACGGCGCCGGCAAGTCGACGCTGCTGCGTCATGCAGCCGGTCTGCTCGAGCCGACACGGGGCCGGATGGATGCGGCCGGCCGCATCGCGCTGCTGCTGCAGAACCCGAGCGACTACCTGGTGCATGACACCGTTGGCGATGAGGCGTCGGGCGCAGCGCTTGCCCGGGTCGGGCTCGGCGGCATCGACGAACGCCACCCGCGAGATCTCAGCGGTGGCGAGAAGCAGCGCTTGGCCTTGGCGATCGTCCTCGGCGACCCGGATACCGTGCAACCGCCGGCGGTGCTCTGCCTGGATGAACCGACACGCGGTATGGATCGCGCGGCCAAGCATGCGCTCTCCGAGTTGCTGATCGGCATGCCCGGGGCCGTGCTGGTGGCAACCCACGATCCGGAGTTCGTGGCCGAATTCGCCGACCGCGTGGTGCTGCTGGCCGATGGCCGGGTGATCGCCGACGGGACCGCCCCGGAGGTGCTGGCTGGCGGCACCTACTTCGCGACGGAGACCGCGCGAATCCTCGGCGGAGCCGGGCAGGCGCTGCTGCCTGCGCAGGGCGTGAGCCTGCTTGCTTCCGCGCACCCCGGCGCGACCGCCGAGTCCGTTCGTGGGGCTCTCGCATGACCTGGCAGCTGGGCGCCTTCACGTTGTTGGCGATCGGTCTGCTGGCCGGCTTCGTGTGGTATGAGCGTTCCCGCCCGGACGCTCGAATAGTGGCCCTGGTCGGGACGCTGGCTGCGTTCGCGGCGCTCGGCCGGATCGCCTTCGCTGCGGTCCCCAACATCAAGCCGACGACGGACATCGTCCTGATCTCCGGTTACGCGCTCGGCGGCGCCCCCGGATACGTGGTCGGTGCGGTCGCAGCACTGACCTCGAACTTCTTCTTCGGCCAGGGGCCGTGGACGCCCTGGCAGATGGCTGGTTGGGGAGCCGTGGGCATCGCCGGGGCGATCGTGGCGCTCGTGACCGCGCGACGGCTGGGGCGGGTGACGTTGGCGATCGTCTGCTTTGTGGCCGGGTTTCTGTTCACCGCGCTGCAGGACGTGGGGGACTGGATCACCTACAGCGACCACAGCCTCCCGCAACTCGCCGTCTATGTCGGCAAGGGGATCGGCTTCGACCTCGTGCACGCGGTCGGATGCTTCGGCTTCGCGATGCTGTTCGGCCCCGGTCTGATCCGAGCACTGGATAGATTCACGACTCGGATCCAGGTGACCTGGTTGCCGCGGGCTGGGTCGCTCGCCCCTGCGCTTGTGGCGACCGTTGTTGCCACAGCGCTGATCGGAACCGGCGCCTCCGGGCAGGCACGAGCCGCCGTGCATCGCGGATCGCCGGTGAGCTACCTCGAGAGGGCGCAGAACGCCGACGGCGGCTTCGGGATGTCGCCGGGGGATGGCTCCGACACGATGGTCAGCGGCTGGTCGGCGCTTGCTCTTGCCGCGGGCTGGGCCACGCCTGCTCTGATCCGCACCGTCAGGTACCTCAAGGCGACGGTCAGGACCGAGACCGGTGCCGGTGCCGTCGAACGGACGGTGCTCGCGGCTTCGATGCTGCCGTCGACCGATCTTCGCGACTTCGGAGGGCGCAACCTGGTTGCGGCGCTGAGGGCATTGGTCAAACCCGACGGATCGATCGGCGATCAGACGAATCTCACGGCCTTCGGGATCCTTGCGATGCGCCTGGCGGGCCTCCGCGTCGGTGCTCGGACGGTCGACTGGCTCGTACGGCAGCAGGACGGGGACGGCGGCTTCAATTTCGACACGCGCGGGGGTGAGAGCGACGTCGACGACACCGGCTCGGTGCTTCAGGCGCTCGCGGGAACCAACGAGCCAAGGATCATCAGGCGCGCCGCCGCGTTCATCCGCCGTGCGCAGAATCGCGACGGAGGCTTCGGCTATCAGCAGGGTGCCGCATCCAACGCGCAATCGACGGCGTTTGCGATCTCGGGGCTGCTCGCGGAATTCTTCCAGCCGCGGTACTGGCACCGTCACGGCGCGCCCTCGCCGCTTGCGTATCTGAGGTCGCTGATCCAACCCGACGGTGCCGTAGATTACGCTCGCGGCAACGCACAGACCCCGGTCTGGGTCACTGCCGAGGCGGAGATCGCGCTCTCCGGCCACTCCCTGTAATGCAGAGGACGCGGGGCATTGCCATCAACACGGATCAACAATCGGTAGATTGACGGGCGCATGAGGATCGGGGTCCTGAAGGAGGCACAGGCGGGGGAGACGCGAGTCGCTGCGACGCCCAACACGGTCGCACAGCTGCTCAAGCTCGGTTACGAGGTCACGATCGAACCCGGTGCAGGCGCGCTCTCGACCTTCGCCGACCAGGCCTACACCGATGCGGGCGCTGAGCTCGGTGACCCCTTCAATGCCGAGATCGTGCTCGGCGTCAACGCCCCGAGCCCCGAGCAGCGCGACCGGCTCAGAGCCGGGTGCGACGCTGATCAGCTGGCTATCGCCGATGCTCGATCAGGACCTGGTGGACGATCTCGCCAAGCGGCCGATCACGGCGCTGGCCCTGGATGCGGTCCCGCGGATCAGCCGCGCGCAGTCGATGGACGTGCTCAGCTCGATGGCCAACATCGCCGGCTACCGGGCCGTCGTCGAGGCCGCCCACGAGTTCGGCCGCTTCTTCACGGGCCAGGTCACCGCAGCCGGAAAGGTGCCGCCGGCCAAGGTTCTCGTCGCGGGAGCCGGTGTCGCCGGCCTCGCCGCGATCGGCGCTGCCGGGCAGTCTCGGAGCGATCGTCTATGCGACTGACCCGCGCCCCGAGGTCGCCGACCAGGTCAAGTCACTCGGCGGTGAATACCTGGCCGTCGACTCCGTCGAGCAGGAGGTCTCGTCGACCGGCTACGCCAAGGAGATGTCACAGGACTACACGGCGCTGGCCGAGCAGCTCTACGCCAGGACGGTGCCCGACGTCGACATCGTGATCACGACAGCACTGATCCCAGGCCGGCCGGCACCCCTCCTGATCACGAAGGAGATGGTCGCCAGCATGAAGACCAGGCAGTGTCGTCGTCGATCTCGCCGCCGCAAACGGCGGCAACGTCGCCGGCACGGTCAAGGGCGAGCGGACCGTGACGGCGAACGGCGTCACCATCCTCGGCTACACCGACCTCGCCGGGCGGCTGCCCACTCAGGCCTCGCAGCTGTACGCGCAGAATCTCGTGAACCTGATCAAGCTGCTGACCCCCGCCAAGGACGGGCAGCTGGTGCTCGACTTCGACGATGTGGTGCAGCGCTCGATCACCGTCGTGCGCGACGGCGAGTTGACCTGGCCGCCGCCGCCGGTGCAGGTTTCCGTCGCACCGGCGGCCGCTGCTGCCGTGCCCCAAGCCGGCAGCAGCGCGGTCGTTGAAAAGCAGCCGATGGCGGCCTCCACCAAGTACGCGCTCACCGGGCTCGCTGCCGTGATTTTCTTCCTGCTGGTCGCGTTCGCGCCGACGGCGCTGCTCCCGCAGCTGACGGTCTTCGCGCTCGCGATCGTGATCGGTTACTACGTGATCGGCAACGTCCATCACGCGCTGCACACCCCGCTGATGTCCGTGACCAACGCGATCTCCGGGATCATCGTCGTCGGCGGCATCCTGCAGATCGGACGCGGAACGACGCTGGTCACGATCATCGCCGCGGTGGCGATCCTGTTGGCGAGCATCAACATCTTCGGCGGGTTCTCGGTGACACGGCGAATGCTCTCGATGTTCTCGAGGAGCTGATGCGCCGGTGACCGTCAATTCCGCGGCCGATGCCGCATATCTGGTCGCGGCGCTGCTGTTCATCCGCGCGCTGGCCGGACTGTCCAGGCACGAGACGGCCCGGGCCGGGAACTACTTCGGCATGGCCGGCATGGCGGTGGCGCTGGTCGCGACGGTCGTGCTGGCGGCGCACAACGGGATCAACACGCTCGGCGTGGTCCTGCTGATCGCAGCAGTCACGATCGGGGCATGCATCGGCCTGTACAGGGCACGCGTCGTCGAGATGACCGGTATGCCCGAGCTGATCGCGCTGTTTCACAGCTTCGTCGGACTCGCCGCGGTGCTCGTCGGCTGGAACGGCTACCTCAGCGTCGAGCACAGGCCTTTCGGAGCGGAGGCGCTGAGCTTCAGGCTCGCGGGAACCTACGGAATTCACCACGCCGAGGTGTTCATCGGCGTGTTCATCGGGGCGGTCACGTTCACGGGCTCGATCGTCGCGTTCCTGAAGCTGTCGGCGCGGATCAAGTCCCAGCCACTGATGCTCCCCGGCAAGAACTGGCTGAACATCGGCGCGCTGGTCGCGTTTGTGGGGCTGACGGTGTGGTTCGTCGCCGATCCGCAACTGCTGCCTCTGGTGATCGTGACGCTGGTCGCACTGGCGCTCGGCGTCCACCTCGTGGCCAGCATCGGTGGGGGGGACATGCCGGTTGTGGTGTCGATGCTGAACAGCTACTCGGGCTGGGCCGCCGCGGCGTCCGGCTTCCTGCTCAACAATGACCTGCTGATCGTGACCGGGGCGCTGGTCGGCTCCTCCGGTGCCTACCTGAGCTACATCATGTGCAAGGCGATGAACCGCTCATTCATCTCGGTGATCGCGGGCGGATTCGGGATTGAGGCACCGTCAGGCGAAGAACAGGACTACGGAGAGCATCGCGAGGTGACCGCCGAGGAGACGGCGCAGCTTCTGAACGACGCGCGCTCGGTCATCATCACCCCGGGGTACGGCATGGCGGTGGCTCAGGCGCAGCACGGTGTGGCTGAGCTGACCAGCAGACTGCGCGAGCGTGGGGTGCAGGTGCGGTTCGGAATCCACCCGGTGGCCGGCCGGCTTCCGGGGCACATGAACGTGTTGCTCGCGGAGGCCAAGGTGCCATACGACATCGTCCTGGAGATGGACGAGATCAACGACGACTTCGCGGACACCGACGTCGTGCTCGTGATCGGCGCCAACGACACGGTGAATCCGGCCGCCGCCGAGGATCCAGGCAGCCCGATCGCGGGCATGCCGGTGCTGCACGTCTGGGAGGCCCGTAACGTGATCATCTTCAAGCGCTCGATGGCGTCGGGATACGCGGGCGTCCAGAATCCACTGTTCTTCCGGGAGAACAGCGCGATGCTGTTCGGTGACGCCAAGATGCGCGTCGAGGACGTCCTCAGAGCGCTGTGAGCCGCTCGACCCGGCGCCGTCCGGAATGTGTCCACCCCTAGAATCGCCTGGCACCAGCGACCAAGGAGCATGCCGATGAGCCCAGTTCTGCCTTCATGGCGCCCCCGGCCCGACGCGAGACCGCATCCACTCCTTCCTGGACGACATCGAGCGCGTACCGGCGAGCGAGCGCATCGCCTACCTCGACAACGACGGCACCATGTGGTGTGAGAAGCCGGCGTATGTGCAGCAGGCCTTCTTCGAGGATGCCCTGCAGCGCCGCGCCGCCGAGGATCCGGCGCTGCGCGAACGCGCCGAGTATGCGGCCGTGCTCGAGGGTGACATGGCCGCCATTGGTGAACTCGGATTGGCCAAGGTTGCAGGTGCGCTCGCCGCACTTTTCGACGGGCAGACGCCCGAGCAGTTCGACGCGGCCGTTGACGAGTTCCTCGACAGGTACCGGCATCCGACGCTCGGCGTGAGCCTCGAGGGCGTGATCTACCGCCCGATGCTCGAGCTGCTCGACGAGCTGCGCGCACGTGAGTTCACGATCGGGATCGTCACCGGCGGCGGCACCGAGTTCGTCCGCAGGGTCAGCGGGCGCTGCTACGGCGTCGAGCCAGGCATGGTCGTCGGAACCAACATCGGGTACGAGTTCACTCGCGACGATGACGGCAGGCCGCTCGTGCGGCGCACGATGGCCGGAATCGGCGCTGCCAACGAGGGCGGCGCCAAGGTCGAGCACATCCAGTCACAGGTCGGACGGCCGCCGATCCTGGCCGTCGGGAACTCCGGCGGTGACCGCGAGATGCTCGAGTGGGCACAGGCCTCGCCCCACGGCGGGCTCGGCGTGCTGATCGATCACGATGACGACGAGCGCGAATTCGCGTACCAGAGCACGGCCGTGACTTTCGCGGAGAAGGAGCCGATCACCGAGGTCGGCAGACGGCTTGACTGGGTGATCGTCAGCATCAGGAACGACTGGCAGGACGTCTTCAGCGGGCCCCGATGACCCCGGTCCCGCGGCTGGTGAGCGTGGCGGGCGGCGCCTACAGGATGGGCGCTTCCGGGCCGGTCGCCTACGACGCCGACGGCGAGGGACCGATCCACACGGTCGAGCTCGATCCCTTCCGGATCGCCGCCGCGTGTGTGACCAACGATGATTTCGCGGCGTTCATCGCTGCGACCGGTCACCGGACAGAGGCTGAAGCGTTCGGCTGGTCATTCGTCTTCGGCGGCTTGCTCCCAGATGACTTCCCGCCCACGCGCGCGGTGGCTGCGGCGCCGTGGTGGCGTCAGGTGCACGGCGCCGACTGGCAGCACCCCGAGGGTCCGCAGTCGGATATCAGCCAGCGCGGTGATCATCCGGTGGTGCACGTGTCGTGGCAGGACGCGACTGTCTATTGCAAGTGGAGCGGAACGCGGCTGCCGACGGAGGCCGAGTGGGAATGCGCGGCACGAGGCGGGCGCGAGGGCGCGGTGTTCCCGTGGGGCGATGACCTGGAACCGGGCGGACGCCACATGATGAATGTCTTCCAGGGAGCGTTTCCGACTCGAGACACCGGCGAGGACGGCTGGATCGGAACCGCACCGGCGGATGCCTTTGACCCGAACGGATTCGGGCTCCACAACATGACCGGCAATGTCTGGGAGTGGTGTGCCGACTGGTACTCGCCCAGGTACTACGGCCGCAGCCGGCTCAGGAACCCGCCTGGACCGGAGCGCGGCGAGAACCGCGTCATGCGCGGCGGGTCCTACCTCTGCCACGCCTCCTACTGCCGTCGTTACCGCGTCGCCGCTCGCAGCGCCAACAGCCCCGACAGCTCAGCTGGAAACGTGGGGTTTCGGGTTGTGGCCTGAGCATGGGTGCGAACGGGCGCTTCGCACCCATGCGCGCTCCTCCGGCCGGGCGCTCTGCTTAGCTTAGGTTGCAACTGAATCGCCGGCCGCTGCCGACAACGCGGCCGGAGCCCACCGATCCATCTGAAAGGCTGAATATGTCCGTACTTGATCGCGCCACGCTCGAGGAGAGCACCCTTGCCGATCTCCACGCGATCGCCTCGGAGCTCTCCCTCGACGGCTACAGGCGTCTGCGCAAGACCGATCTGATCGACGCGCTTCTCGCTCAGCAGTCGGGCGAGAAGCCGAAGCCGAAGCGTGCCTCCGAACCGGCTTCGAAGACCGAACCGGCCTCCGATCCTGAACCGACTCCCGAGTCCGACCGGGCCGATGAGGCCGACTCGGCCCGGGCTGACTCCGATGAGGAGGAGACGAACGGCACAGGCACCCGCCGCCGCCGGGGGCGTCGCGGTGGTCGCGGGCGCACCGCCGGCGTACGCCCAGCCGATCGGGACGCGGCCGAGGACCAGGAGAGCGAGCCGCAGAGTCCCCCGTCGACGGACGCCAAGCCCCAGACTGTCGAGGGCGTGGTCGAGCTGCTTCCCAACGGCTCCGGCTTCGTGCGGGTCACCCCGCCAGAGCCATCGGATGATGACGTCTACATCTCCGCCGCACAGGCCAAGCGCTGTGAACTCGTCAACGGAGACACCGTCAGCGGTCCGCGGCGCCCGCCGCATCGCTCCGAGCGCTTTGCCTCACTGGTCCGGATCGACACCGTCAACGGCCGGCCGGCCGAGGAGCTGGCCGACCGTGGCCGCTTCGATGACCTGGCCGCCGAGTTCCCAAGCTCTCGCTTCGAGCTCGGATCCAGCGATACGACTCTCAAGGCGGTCGAGTTCCTGACCCCGTTCGGGCGCGGCTCGCGTGTGACGATCACGGGTGCCGCCTGGGCCGGAAAGTCCCATCTGCTGCGCCAGCTCGCCGCGATCCTGGCCGATCAGCAGGGAGCGACCGTGTTCGTGGCGCTTGCCGGCGTGCGCCCGGAGGAGCTGGGTGAGTGGTCTGAGGGGCCGGTCACGCCGAGCGCCGCGGTCAGCTTCGCGGCGTCCGCGGAAGCTCAGGACAACGCGGTTGAACTCGTGATCGACCAGGCCCGCCGGCTCGCCGCCCGTGGCTCTGATGCCGTGGTCCTGATCGACTCGCTCGACGGCCTGCATGCGCTGAGCGCGCGCAGAGCGCTCGCGGCTGCTCGCAAGCTCAAGGCGGGCGGCTCGGTCACGGTCATCGCCGTGAGCGCCAAGCCGCTGGGCGGCGAGACGACCGTGATCACGCTCGACGCCGCGCTGGCGATCGCTGGCCGGTATCCGGCGGTCGATCTGCTGGCCAGCGGCACGATGCGGCCAGAGGCCCTCGTCGGCACGGCCGGCGCAAAGGCGATCGCCAAGGAGCGGGTGAAGGCCTCGAAGTAACTCAGTAGGCGGTGCTGCGCGAGCGATGACGCGGCACCGCCTTGTACTCGGGCTGTTGGCCGCGGTTCCAGAGAAGCTCGTCGATCTGCGCCGCGGTCGGGGGCGCGGGATCCGGTTTCCACGCGGCGACAATCAGCTCGACGGCGTGGACGGCGCAGGCGCGGATCTCGATCTCCTCCGGCGAGCCGTGCTCGATCAACTCCTCGCGCTCGATCCGCGCGACCAGCTCCGGGTCAAACCACAGGACCCCGTCGATCCGCAGCACGTGGGGTACGAGGTTGTCCGCAAACATCGTCAGCCGGTTGAGGTCGGCGAAGTCCGCGACACCGGCGCGGTGCAGGTCAGCTGCGGCGATCTGCGCGCGCTTCATGAATGGCACGGCGCGACCGTCGTAGATCGAGACGTCATCGAAGGACCGCCAGGCGGCGAGCGTCTCCACGAGTCGCAGCGCCGAGCCGCAGGCAAGGTCGACCACCGCCGCAAACGAGCCACCGTAGAGCCGGCGGACGTTCTCACCGAGGTCATGCAGCGACGCCAGCATCAGGCCCGACCAGCTCGTGTTCAGGCTCCTGCTCGATCCACGCCGCCAGCTCGGTCGCGGTCAGCGTCGTGAGCTGCGCCGGCGTCCATCGCCCCGCCTCGTCGAATCGACGCCGCACACCGCCGGCGATGGTTCGATAGCCGGTGGGCGCCCGATGTTTGCGGAGCGTCGGGAACCAGCCGGATCCGAAGTTGATCGCATCGAGCGTCAGCCAATAGGCCGCTTCGTTTTCGCGGGCGACGCGCACCGCTGAAGGCGACGGCGACGCGCGGCGCGGGCGCGGCATCGGGCGCCCCGATGTCGCGCGCGTAAGACGCGGCGGACCGCGCGATCGCATCCTCGACGACATTCACGTGTGTCGATCGGGCTGCGATCCAGGCGCAGGTATCCCTGAGCGTGTCCGTGACGACCATCGTGCCCGGTACCGTAGGTGATAGACGATGATCGAGACGAGCGAAGAGGTCGAGAAGACGAGCCGAGAGATTGAGACGCTGCTTGACGGGCTCAACGAGCCACAGCAGCAGGCGGTCACCTACGGTGACGGACCACTGCTGATCCTGGCCGGGGCAGGCTCGGGCAAGACCCGCGTGCTGACGCACCGGATCGCCTACCTGGTCGCGACCGGTGCGGTCCAGGCGAGCGAGATCCTGGCGATCACGTTCACGAACAAGGCCGCCGCCGAGATGCGTGGGCGTGTCGAGCTGCTGGTTGGGCGCCGGGTGCGCGCGATGTGGGTCATGACCTTCCACTCCGCCTGCGCGCGCATGTTGCGTGCGCACGCCGACAAGCTCGGCTACACACGCCAGTTCACGATCTACGACCAGTCCGATTCACGCCGCTTGATCAAGCGGTGCATGGAGGAGAACGGAGTCGATCCCAAGCGTTTCACGCCTTCGTCGATCCACAACCAGATCTCCGACGCCAAGAATCGCCTGCGCGACGCCGAGGCGTACTCGCAGCTCGTGGGCTCGTTCTTCGAGCGGACCGTCGCCGACGTCTACGGAAGCTACGAGCGTGAGCTGCACCGGATGAACGCGATGGATTTCGACGACCTGCTCGTCCGCGCGGTCAACGTGCTCGAGCTATTCCCGGAGGTCCGCGAGACCTATCAGGAGGCGTTCCGGCAGATCCTCGTCGACGAGTACCAGGACACAAACCAGGTTCAGTACCGCTGGCTTCAGCTGCTGGCGGGAAAGCGCCGCAATCTCACCGTCGTGGGTGACCCGGATCAGTCGATCTACGGATTCCGAGGCGCCGATATCCATAACATTCTCAGCTTCGAGGAGCAGTTTCCCGATGCGAAGGTCGTCAAGCTCGAGCAGAACTACCGCTCCACCCAGACGATCCTCGATGCCGCCAACGCCGTGATCGCCAACAACCGCGGTCGCAGGGAGAAGGATCTGTGGACTGACCTCGGCGCGGGCGACCCGATCCACATCCGCGAACTCGACGACGAGCACGCGGAGGCTCGATTTGTCGCAGGCGAGATCGACCGGCTGGTCGACGGAGGCGCGTCGCGCAATGAGATTGCCGTCTTCTACCGGACCAACGCCCAGTCGCGTGTGCTCGAGGACATGCTGGTGCGTGCTGACATCGGATATCAGGTGATTGGGGGCACGCGCTTCTACGAGCGCGCCGAGATCAAGGACGCGATCGCATACCTGACAGCGCTCGTGAACCCGCAGGACGCGGGAGCATTCACGCGGATTGTGAACTCGCCACGTCGCGGGATCGGCGCGACGTCGGTCGCGCGCCTGCTCGCCTACGCGAACACGCTCGGCACGAGCGTCTGGGAGGTGGCGGCAAACCCGGCGAGCGTTCCGGGGCTCGGCGCTGCAGCCGTCAGGGCGATCGGTCGGTTCATCGAGACGATGGCCGGATTGCGGGAGCGCTCGGAGGCGGACGTGCCCGTTGCGCAGCTGCTGAGCGGCGTGCTCGAGCAGACCGGCTATCTGGACGCGTTGCGAGCTGAGCGGACGATCGAGGCGCAGGGTCGGGTGGAGAACCTCGACGAACTGGTCAACGTCGCAGCTGAGTACGACGTCTCGGAGGCCGAGCAGCATTCGCTTGATGACTTCCTGCAGCAGGTCTCACTCGTCGCTGACGCCGATACACGCGTCGATGATTCCGGCCTGGTGACGCTGATGACGCTTCACAATGCCAAGGGACTCGAGTACCCGATTGTGTTCATTATCGGTTGCGAGGACGGGGTCTTCCCGCACTCGCGGGCTCTCGAGGAGGGCGAACTGGAGGAGGAGCGCCGCCTCTGCTACGTGGGTATCACCCGGGCTCAGCGTGATCTGTACCTGACCTGCGCGCGCCAGCGGACGGTGTTCGGCGCTCGCGGCTATGCGATCCCAAGTCGCTTCCTCGCCGAAGTCCCTCAGGAGCTCACGGATCGGGAGGAGCAGCGGCCGCGCGGGATCGGAGCGTTTCGCGAGCGGCTCACGTCCTGGCCGCTGGGTGATCCGAGCACCGGCGCCGACCTGCCCAACGGGACGATCCGGATCAACCGAGCCCAGCCGCGGCCTGATATTCCCGATTTTCGACTAGGTGAAGAGGTCAGTGACGCCAAGTTCGGCGACGGAACCGTGATCGGGGTTGAGCCCGATGGGATCGTGGTGATCCGATTCAGTCGCGACGGCTCTGAGCGCAAGCTGCTCAGCCAGTACGCGCATCTGACCAGGCGCTGATCGGCCCGGCGGGTAGGTTGGCTGCGGTGAGCTTCAGCGCGACACGGCTGGGTGCGGCCGACTGGCTGATCGGGATCGGCGCGGCCGCGCTGCTGATTGACCTCTTCGCGGTCCCGTGGTTCGCCTACAGGCCGGAATACCAGGGGATCGCGATCGTCCTGGCCAGACACGTGAGCCTCAACGGCTGGCGGGCCTTCACGCTCGTCGGACCGCTGGCGCTGCTGGTGTCGGTGGCGGGAGCCGCAGTGTTCTGGTTGCAGGGAACGCGCCGCTCGCCGGCGTTGCCGGTGGCGGTCACGACGCTGCTGGCTCCGGTCGCGCTGGTGCTGCTGGTCGCCCTGGTTGTGCGGGTCCTATTCGACCAGCCGAACGTGGCTCTGAGCGGGGGCGGCAATGCGCTGGAGACCCGTCCAGGTGCGTACCTGGCGCTGGGCCTGAGTATCGTGATCTGCGTAGGGATCTACCTGTCGCTTCGCCGCGAGGGCATCGCTACCGAGGACGCGCCGACAGACATCGAGGCGTTGGACCTCCAACCGGGCTCGCACCCGGCTCCGCGGGAGTAGGCAGCGCCGTGAGCGACACCGGCCAGCCCGCCCGAGGACGGCGATCGCGGCTGGGCGAACTGTTTGCGGTCCTGGCGGTGCGCGACCTGCGGTTGGTGTTCGGCTCGACGCTGGCATCCGGCCTTGGTGATGGGGTCGTCGGCGTCGCACTGGCGTTCGCTGTCCTCGATCTGACGGGCTCGGCCACCGACCTTGGCATCGTGATGGCCGCGCGCACCGTGACGATGGTCTCCGTCGCGCTCGTCGGTGGTGTGGTGGCCGACCGTGCGAGCCGGCGCGCGGTGATGGTGGGTGCCGACCTGATGCGATTCTGCAGCCAGCTGGCGATCGGGGCGCTGCTGCTCTCCGGACACGCCACCGTGTTCGAGATCGTGGTCTCCCAGGTGCTGGTCTCAGCGGGGAACGCGTTCTTCAACCCCGCCTCGGCGGGCCTGCTTCAGGCCGTGTCCGGCGAATTCGCGCAGGAGGCCAACGCGCTCAAGACAATCGCGATATCCGGCTCGCAGATGCTCGGCCCAGCGCTCGGCGGCGTGCTGGTGGTGACGGCCGGGTCGTCCTGGGCGCTGATCGTCGACGGCGTCAGCTATCTGGTCAGCGCGCTGCTGCTGCTCGAGGTGTCCCACGGTGCCCGGTCGCCACTCGCGGCCCGGGGCGAACGCTCGACCTTCCTGGCGGACCTGCGCAGCGGCTTTCACGAGGTGGTAGGTCGCACGTGGGTCTGGGCGACGATCGTCAACATGGCGGTCGCGAACCTGTTGATGTCCGCGTTCCCGGTGCTGGCGCCGCTGATCTGCAAGGAGGATTACGGTGGCGCCGGCGCCTACGCTGCGCTCGGTGTCAGCTTCGCGGTGGGGATGCTCGTGGGAGGAACGTCGCTTCTGCGCTTCAAGCCTCGCTTTCCGCTCAGGGCCGGCTTCATCGCCTTTCTGCCGGCGTTGCTGCCCGGGATCGTCCTGGGGCTGAAGCTCTCGCTGCCAGTGGTGGTCGTAGCTCAGTTCCTCTCGGGCATCGGCATGACCGTGATGGGCGCGCTCTGGTGGACGGCGATGCAGGAACACATTCCAGCGCAGGCGATCTCACGCGTCAGCTCCTACGACTGGGCCGGAACGCTTGCGGTGATGCCGATCGGGTATGCGCTGGCGGGACCGGTGGCCAACAGGTTCGGCGCTGGTAGCACGCTGGTCTGGAGCTTCGTGGCAGCTCTTGTGGTGACGCTCGCGGCACTGCTGGTGCCCGCCATCCGCAACCTCGAGGCCAGGTCCGCGCCAAGCGCCGAGCCTAATTAGAATCGGCACCATGCTCGAACGCCAACAGGTCGATCACGTGGCGCGCCTGGCGCGCCTGGAGCTCAGTGAAGCCGAGGCCGAGAAGATGGCGATCGAGCTGTCCAAGGTGCTCGATCACATTGAGGCGATCCGCAGCCTGGATCTGGATGGAGTGGAGCCGACGTCGCACGTGGTCGACCTTGTCAACGCGCTGCGAGCTGACGTTCCTGAACCGTCGTTGCCGCGTGCGGTCGCATTGGCGCAGGCGCCCGAGCCGACACCGGCTGGATTCGGCGTTCCGAGCCCTGGTGCATCGGCCGAATGAGCAGCGGAGCTCTGGACCTGAGCGCAGCTCAAGCAGCTGCCGCCATCCGCGCGGGTGAGATCAGCCGCGCGGAACTGTTCGAGTTCTATCGAGCTCGTGCTGCCGCCGACGATCTGAATGCGTTCACCTGGGTCGCGGCCGCGGCTCAGGCCGATGCTGCCGGAGCCGGCAGCACTGATGCAAACTCACCTCTGGCCGGCGTGCCGCTTGCCGTCAAGGATCTCTTCTGCACGGAGGGCGTTCCGAGCCAGTCGGGGTCGAAGATCCTCGAGGGCTACCGCCCGCCCTACACCGCCACGGTGGTGCGCAGGCTGATCGACTCGGGCGCAGCGCTGCTCGGCAAGACCAACCAGGACGAGTTCGCGATGGGCTCGTCCAACGAGAACTCGGCATTCGGGCCTGTACTCAACCCGTGGGACCGAAACCGTGTCCCGGGAGGATCCTCGGGCGGCAGCGCAGCAGCCGTTGCTGCCGGCCTCGCGCCGTGGGCGCTCGGAACCGACACGGGAGGATCGATCCGGCAGCCTGCCGCGTTCTCGGGGGTCGTCGGGCTGAAGCCCACCTATGGAGCCTGCTCGCGGTTCGGGATGATCGCATTCGCCTCATCGCTTGACCAGGCCGGCCCGCTCACCCGTGACGTGACCGACAGCGCCCTGTTGCTGCGCCACATGGTCGGTCAGGACGCGTACGATTCGACCTCGCTGCGGTTCCCAGAGGAGGTCCAGACCCCCTCACGCGAGGACCTGACCGGCGTGCGACTGGGGGTCCCCGAGGAGCTGCTCGGGGCCGATGGCGGCATCGAGCCCGGGGTACGCGCCAGCTTCGACGCTGCGCTGCTCCTCGCCGAGGGCCTGGGGGCGACGATCGAGCCGTGTCACCTTCCGCACGCACCGCATGCGCTCTCTGCGTACTACATCATTGCCCCGGCAGAGGCCTCCGCGAACCTCGCGCGGTTCGATGGAGTCCGCTATGGCCTGCGCGTGGCCGGCGACGCCGATCTCACCACGATGTACAGCCGCACGCGGTCCACGGGGTTCGGCCCGGAGGTCAAGCGCCGGATCATGCTCGGCACCTATGCGCTCTCAAGCGGCTACTACGACGCCTACTACGGGACCGCGCAGCGGGTGCGCACGAGGATCGCCGACGACTTCCGCAGGGCATTCGACCAGGTCGACTTCATCGTCACGCCGACGACACCCACCGTGGCATTCGAGTTCGGGGCCAAGTCGGCCGACCCTCTCGCGATGTATCTGAACGACTTCTGCACGGTGCCGATGTCACTGGCAGGCATCCCCGCGATCTCGATCCCCTCCGGGCTCAGTGACCGGTTGCCGGTCGGTCTACAGCTGTGCGGGCCCGCCTTCAGCGAGAATCGCCTGCTCGACGTCGCCTACGCAATGGAGCAGGCGATCGGGTTCGACGGCAGCGGCGCGCGTATGGGAGCTTCCGCATGAGTGCTCAGGAGGTCGAGTACGAGCCGGTGATCGGGCTCGAGATTCACGTCCAGCTCAAGACCCGGACGAAGATGTTCTGCGGCTGCGAGCTGTCGTTCGGTGACGAGCCAAACACCCACACCTGTCCGCGGTGCCTGGGCCTGCCGGGGTCCCTGCCTGCGATCAACGCCCAGGCCGTGCACTACGGGATCATGATCGGCCTCGCGCTCGGTTGCGAGATCGCGCCGCGATCCCAGTTTCACCGCAAGAACTACTTCTATCCGGACCTGCCGAAGGGCTACCAGATCTCCCAGTACGACGTGCCGATCTGCAGCAGCGGCCGCCTCGGCGACGTACGGATCCACCGCGTCCACCTAGAGGAGGATGCGGCGAAGCTTGTGCACATGGGGGAGAGCGGCCGCATCGCCGGCGCGGACCGCAGCGTCGTGGACTTCAATCGCGGCGGGACGCCCCTGGCCGAGATCGTGACCGAGCCTGACCTGCGCTCCCCCGAGCAGGCGCGGGAGTGGCTCAACCTCCTGCGCACCACGATGCGGGCGATCGGCGTCTCGGACGTGAACATGGAGGAGGGGTCGCTGCGATGCGATGCGAACGTCTCCGTGCGACCGGTCGGCTCCACCGAGCTGGGCACCAAGACGGAGCTCAAGAACATGAACTCGTTCCGCTTCCTCGCCCAGGGGGTGAGGGCGGAGATCGAACGTCAGATCGAGCTGCTGCACTCAGGGCAGGCGGTGCTGCAGGAGACGTTGCACTTCGATCCTGCCACGGGTCGCCTGACGCCGCTGCGCTCGAAGGAGGAGGCGCACGACTACAGGTACTTCCCAGAGCCAGATCTGGTCCCATTGGTGGCGACCGACGAGATGATCAGCAACGCGCGGGCGGCCCTGCCGGAGCTCCCGGCCGCCCGCGCCGAGCGCTTCGCAGCCCAGTTCGGGCTCACACCCGAGCGGGCGCGCGAGCTCGCATTCCGGGCGGAGCTGGCGGATTACTACGAGGCTGCGCTGGCTGCGGGCGACGATGGACTCGACCCGGTTGTCTTGGCGAATTGGATGCAGGCGCTCGTGGAGCGTCTTGACGAAGGCGCTGATCCGGCTCGGTCCAGGGTGGCACCAGCGGCGTTCGCAGCTCTGGTGAAGCTGGTCGCCGACCGTGCCGTCAGCCGTGATGCCGGCCGCGAGGTGCTCGGGATCCTGGTCGCCGAGGGTGGAGATGCCGGCGCGATCGTGGAGCGCGAACAATTGGGGTCGATCGCCGCCGACGATTCGGGTCTCGCCCATATCGTGGCTGCAGCGCTGGCCGCCGAGCCCGATGCGGCTGAGAAGGTGCGCGGCGGGAACATGAAGGCGATGGGACCGCTGGTCGGCTACGTCATGCGCGAGACCAAGGGCCGCGCTGACGGTGGCGAGATCAATCGCCTGGTTCGTCAGCAACTCGGCCTCTGAGTTCAGCGACCCGATCGCCGCGGGAGCCGGGTCGGTGCCGATGTCGCCTGGACAGCCGGTGAATCGCAGCCATCGGAACTTTGTACGCACGGCCAGTGCCGATGGGTTCGATCTGGCGGATGATTCTCGCCATGACCTCAAGACCCTCCACATCGAAGGTGTTGCTCGTCGCCGACGCTCGTGCCGCCGCTCACCGTGGTGTGGCGGCTCCGGTTCGACGCTTCCGGTTGGTGCGCATACGGCCGGAGCAGGCGAGCGATCGGCAACCTCAGGGCTGACCGCGCTCTGTTCTGAGGCGGTCACAGGCGCCCCCGCTGGGAACGGCGGGGGCGCGACCGCTGCAGATGTGGCAGCGGCGACGGGAGTGTCGCTGGACCACACCGGGCTGACCGACTAGCCTTTGGGGTGGTGCCCAACGAGATTGAACCCAACCGCTCCCGCCCGCCGATGCTGCGCAGAGCCGCAGCCGTGATGGTCCTGATCCTGGTGGCGGTGGTCGTCTTCCATCTGGCTGTGCATCTGGTGATGGCCGTGTTCTGGGTGGTTGCCGTGGTTGCGATCATCGTCGCGGTCCTTTGGGCTGCGAACGAGCTGCTCTGACCGAGCGGATGTCCAGCTACGGGACAGGTCTGCTTGTGATCCTGTTCTTCTTCGGATTGGCCGGAGGGATCGTTGGGCGGATCAAGGGGAGTTCGTTCGCGATGTGGTTCCTGATCTCGTTCTGCGTCCCGTTCATTGGGCTTCTGACGGCGGTGCTGTACCGATACGACAACCAGGAACTGCGGCGCGAGTGCCCGCGCTGCCACCGGATCCTCAAGCTCTACGACGCGGTGTGCGTGCACTGTGGGTACGAGCTGGAGTTTCCGGACGTCGCGATCGCCCCCGAGGCGCAGGCGGTGCGTCACCGTCCCGCCTGACCACCGCTGGCGAGGTCCCGGGACCACGGCCGGCGACTCCGCAGGACCCTTGCGGCTCGCGGCGAACAATGTTCGAGCCAGGGCGGGGCGACGGCTCGCCGCGATCACGAACTTCGGCCTGAGTCCCTAGACTCGAATTTCGGTGGCGCGGAGCGGCCGCGCCTGATTGCGAGCTTCGGAAAGGAGGCGAGCGCTATGCGTGCAGTCGACGCACTGATGGAATGTCTCAAAGCAGAGGGTGTTGACGTTGTATTCGGGCTACCTGGTGGCGCCAACCTCCCAACCTACGACGCCTTCTACGACGCTGGGATACGGCACATCCTCGTCCGCCATGAGGCAGGCGGCGGTCACGCCGCCGAGGGCTACGCCAAGGCGACAGGCAAGGTTGGCGTTTCCCTGGGCACGAGCGGACCAGGGGCCACCAACCTGGTGACGCCGATCTGCGACGCGATGATGGACTCGGTCCCGGTCGTCTTCCTGACCGGCCAGGTCCGCACCGAGCTGCTCGGCACCGACGGCTTCCAGGAGGCTGACACGATCGGGATCACGATGCCGATCGTCAAACACAGCGTGATGATCCAGCATCCGCTGGAGTTGCCACGCGCGATTCACGAGGCGTTTCACATCGCACGCAGCGGCCGTCCCGGGCCGGTCGTGGTCGACATCCCGCAGGATCTGAGCCGTGCGGACATCCCCTATGAACCCATCACCGACGTCCACCTCCCGGGCTACCAGCCGACGACGGACGGCAACCAGAAGCAGATCAGGCTGGCGGCGAAGGCGCTGGCAAACGCGCGCCGGCCGGTTATCTACGCGGGTGGTGGCGCGGTCGGTGCCTCAGCCGAGCTGGTGGAGCTCGCGATCTCCGATCGGTTGCCGGTCACCTGCACCGTGATGGGACTTGGTGCGTTTCCGGCCGGCAACCCACAGTGGCTGGGGATGCTGGGGATGCATGGAACCCGGACGGCGAACTACGCGATCGACGAAGCCGACCTGATCGTCGCCGTCGGCGCCAGGTTCGATGATCGCGTCACAGCGAAGCTGTCGGAGTTCGCTCCGCACGCGAAGTTCATCCACATCGATATCGACCCGGCCGAGATCTCTAAGAACGTACCGGCTCACATCCCGATCGTCGGATACGCGAAGAACATCCTGCCGAAGCTCACGGCTGAGTATCGGGCGCAGGCGCCAGATCCCGGCCGGCTCGAGGAGTGGTGGCATCGGATCGGGTCCTGGCAGGAGCGGCACCCGCTTGGTTACGAGGACTCGACCGACAACGAGATCAAGCCGCAGTACATGATCCAGGCGCTCTACCAGGCAACGGGCGGCGACGCAGTCGTCTGCAGTGATGTCGGCCAGCACCAGATGTGGGCCGCCCAGTACTACAACTTCGACAGGCCGCGCCGCTGGATCAACTCCGGCGGGCTGGGAACGATGGGCTTCGGTCTGCCTGCGGCAATGGGAGCGAAAATCGGATGCCCTGACGATGCGGTCGTCTGCATCACCGGCGACGGCTCGTTCCAGATGAACGCCCAGGAGCTGGCGACCTGTGTACAGAACGGGATCGATGTGAAGGTGTTCATCATGAACAACGGCTATCTCGGCATGGTGCGCCAGTGGCAGGAGCTGTTCTGGGACCGGCGCTACAGCCACGTCGATACCGGCAGCTTCCCCGACTTCGTGAAGCTCGCCGAGGCCTACGGTGCCACCGGCATGCGCGTGTTTGACAAGAGCACCCTCGTCGATCAGATGCGCGCTGCACTGGAGACCGAGGGGACGGTGGTGATGGACGTCCGCGTCTCCGCTGAGGAGAACGTGTACCCGATGATCGCTCCCGGCCAGGCGGCCCGGGACATGGTCGGTTAGGCGGAGTCTCCGATGGGTGAACCAGGAACCAAGGAGATTCTGTCGCTCGATGAGCTCGAGGCGGCGGGCAGCTTCCGCACCGGTCGCAAGCACATCGTCTCGCTGTTGGTCGAGAACAAGCCGGGCGTACTGACCCGAATCGCGGGGCTGTTCGCGCGGCGCGGCTTCAACATCGACACGCTCGCCGTCGGACCGACGGAGGACGAGGCGGTGTCGCGGGTGACGATCACACTCGATGGCGCGGTGCAGCCGATCGATCAGGTCACCAAGCAGCTTCACAAGCTCGTGAATGTGCTCAAGATCCGTGATCTCGAGCCGGCCGACACGCTCGCTCGCGAGCTGGCGATGTTCAAGATCGCCGCCGACGGCCATTCGCGTGCAGAGGTGATGCAGGTGTGCGAGATCTTCCGGGCGAAGATCGTCGATGTCAGCAAACGCACGGTCGTCGCCGAGGTCACCGGGACACAGGAGAAGGTCGACGCGTTCGAGCGGCTTGTGCGCCCATTCGGGCTGGTTGAGATGGCCCGCACCGGTGAGATCGCAATCGCACGCGGACGTACGGAGACCTGAGCACCGCGACCGCATCGCCGTGGCTGTCAGCGGCCGCCTGCGAGCGCCTCGAGCGGCGCCTGCGGGCGGCGGCGCGGCGGGCCCAGAGCGGCGCGCCGATCCTGGTCAGCGTGAGCGAGCGGCTGCTCGGCCGGCACGATCCCGCTGCGATCGTCCTGGCCTCACGTCGAGCGTCGGAGCCTTGGTTCTGTCTTGAGCAGCCCGCGCACGGCGCCCTTGCGCACGCTGGTCTCGGCGCGGCCCTGGCGTTCGAGACCGATGGTTCGCGGCGGTTCGCCGAGCTGGACGATCGCTGGCGGTCGTTGAGTGGTCGCGCGCTGGCCGACGCGCCGGATACGCCTGACGCGCCTGCAGGCGCCGGTCTGGTGGCGGTGGCGGGCTTCGCCTTCGCCGACGTCGGCGCTCACAGTCCCCAATGGCGCGGGTTCGCTGCTGCCTCGCTGACGGTGCCCGAAATCTGCTTCGCGCGGCGTGCCGGCTCGACATGGCTCACCTGCAACATCGCCGTCTCCACGGGCACGGAGCCACAGTCGGCCTTGCGGCGGCTGCAGGAGCGGCTGGACGCGCTCGTCGAGCAGCCGTTGCCGCTGCTCGATCCAGCTCCCGTGGGGGCGTTCGATGTACACAGCCCCATGCCTCCGGCACACTACGAGGAGGCTGTCTCACGCGCGGTCGACCGCATCCGGGCTGATGAGCTGGAGAAGATCGTGCTCGCGCGCGAAGTGCAGGTGCGAGCGCCGCGGCCCCACGACCCAGCGGCCGTGTTCGACGTCCTGCGCGGCGGGTTCCCCGAGTGCTTCATCTACGCGGTCGGGCGCGACGATGCCACGTTCATCGGCGCGACTCCGGAGTTGCTGGTTCGCAAGGAGGGGATGCGTGCCAGCACGGTGGCACTCGCGGGCTCGATCAGGCGCAGTGCCGACCCCGCGGTCGACGCGCACCTCGGCGAGAGCTTGCTCAACAGCGGCAAGAATCGCCACGAGAACCTTGTGGTCGCGCAGCGGATCGCGGAGGCGCTCACACCCTTTGCCGTGTGGGTGACTGCCGCCGACGAGCCGGCGCTGGTCAAGGTCGCCAACATCCAGCACCTGGCCGTGCCGATCCGGGCTCAGCTCAGGGACGGCGCCGGCGCGCTGGTGCTTGCCGGCGCGCTGCACCCAACCCCGGCCGTGGGGGGCGAACCGGGGGCTGTCGCCGGGCGGCTGATACCGGCGCTCGAGGGGCTTGACCGCGGCTGGTACGCGGGCACGCTCGGCTGGACCGACACCAACGGCGACGGCGAGTTCTGCGTCACCCTACGCTGTGCCCTGCTGCGTGGCAAGCAAGCGTCCTGCTATGCCGGCTGCGGCATCATGGCCGACTCCGATCCGGCCTCCGAGCTGGCTGAGACCGAGGTCAAGCTGCAGGCGCTGCTTCCGGTTCTGTCCGGGTAGGAGCCGCCGGCAGCGACGACTCAGTCGCGGCGCAATGCCATCATCGCGGCGGACTCGACCTGTGCGTGCAGGTCGCGGTTGGCCACGCGGTTGGTACGAACCTCGATGATCGTACTCGCGCTGCCTGCCACCGCGGCCATCAGCTGATCGGCAAACGAGTCGACCGTGGTCGCCGAGCGGTGCTCGAAGCCATACAGTGCCGCTGCCTGTTCGAAGTCAAGGCCTGTCGGTGTGGCGATATGCTGCTCAAACGCCTCACCCTCGCGCGAGACGGGTAGGAAGTTGAAGATTCCGCCCCCGTCGTTGTTGAGAAGCACGATTGTCAGCTTCAGGCCCAGGCGCGTCGCCGCGAGCATTCCGCCGACGTCGTGGGCCAGCGTGACATCCCCGAGAACGAGCACCACCTCGGAGCCAGTTGCGGCGACCCCGAAGGCTGAGGAGACCGTGCCGTCGATGCCGTTCGCGCCTCGGTTGGCGATCACGCGCGGCGGCTCGGCCAGTGTGGGGAAGAACTCCTCGACGTCGCGGATCGGCATCGACGCGCCGACGAACAGCGTCGCGCTGGGCGGCAGGAACTGCGCAAGCGCGGTGATCGCCGCCGGCTCGCTCAGGCCCGCGATCATCAGCGGCTCGGCGATCGCATGCGCCACGACGCGGTCCGCGTCGAGCCAGCGATCGAGCCAGCCGTCACCACCACAGCAAGCTGCTCGTCAAGCTCGGCGACGGCAGCGTCGAGCGGTCCGACGACGCGGACGCCGCTCGTGACACCGGGTCAGACCAGCGATCGTCGGGGCTGAAGGGAGATGCCGAGCCTGCGGAAGCTCGCCCAGCCAGCGGCGCAGTGGCTTGGATGTCGGGAGCTCGCCGAAACGGAGCACGCAGTCAGGTGCCAGTGCGCTGCTGACGTCGCGATCCCGGAGGATGAGATCGAAGTGCGCCACGGCAGCAGAACCCGTACGCGCGCGGGATAGCGGATCGGCCAGCAAAGGCACCTGGGCGCGTGCTGCGACTTCCGCCAACTGCGCGCCGGCAGCGCGATCGGAACCGAGGTCCCCAGCGATGATCACGGTTTTTCCACCTGCCAACGGCAGCGGCGCCGAGGCCCGTGCCGGCCTGCTTCGCTCCACCCAGGGCGCACCGCCCGGGCGCCCGCCGCCGCCGGGTTCATCCGCCGGCAACGGTTCGTCGAGCACCAGCGGCTCGCGCAGCGGCAGGTTGAGATGTACTGGCCCGGGTTGGCCCTCCTGAGCAGTCCAGTAGGCACGACAGGCCAGCGAGCGCACAAACCGGAGCCGCTCGGGTGAGGGGTCGGGCACGCCCATCTCGTAGAACCACTTGACGTTGTCGCCGTAGAGCTTGATCTGGTCGATCGTCTGTCCGGCGCCGATGTCGCGCAGCTCCGGCGGGCGATCGGCTGTCAGCAGGATCAGCGGCACACCCGCATAGCGGGCTTCAACCACAGCGGGCAGGAGGTTGGCGGCCGCCGTGCCAGACGTGCACGTCACGAGTACGGCCCGGCCCGAGGCCTTCGCTGCTCCGAGCGCGAAGAATCCGGCTGCGCGCTCGTCGATGTGTGACCAGCTCTTGAGACGCTGATCCCGCGCGAGGGCGAGGACGATCGGCGTATTCCGTGATCCAGGGCAGGTGCACGCATGCGCCATACCGCAGCGCACGAATTCATCGAGCAGCGCGCGGATCACGAGGTGGCTGTCTCTGGCGGTCGTCGGCATCATGCGCGTATGGAGAATGCACCACCCGCGCTGATACTGCTGCACGGCTTCACCAACAGCGGCGCCAGCTGGCAGCCGGTGGTGTCTGGGCTTGGGCAACGGTACCGGGCGATCGCGCCCGACATCCGCGGCCACGGCTCGGCCGCCGGCGCTCGCCCGGTGACGCTTGACGCTGTCGTCAGCGACATCGCCGGCATCGCGCCGCCGCGGTTCGGGCTCGTCGGGTACTCGCAGGGCGGACGGATCGCATTACACGTCGCCTTGGCGATGCCGGGCCGGGTCTCAAGCCTGACGCTGATCGGCGCCAGCCCCGGGCTGGCTGACGATGCAGAGCGCGCGACTCGGAGACTCGAGGACGAGCGCCTGGCGGAACGGATCGAGGCGCTGCCGATCGAGGAGTTCGCGCGGCAGTGGGCGGAGACGCCGATCCTGAGCGACATCGCCTGCGATGTCGCAGCGATATCGCACGCCGATCGCTTGAGAAACACCCCGGCAGGCCTGGCAGCGGCCTTGCGCGGGCTCGGCACCGGCGCATTGCCGTCGATCTGGGAACGGCTCCCCGAGCTGCGGATGCCGGTTGCGCTGATCGCAGGAGAGCGCGACGTCAAGTTCACATCGCTGGCGCGCGAGATGGCCGCGAGGATCGCCACCGCGCGCGTCACGATCGTGCCGGGGGCCGGGCATGCGGTTCACCTGGAACGCCCGGACGCGATCGTCGAGCTCCTACTCGCGATACCAGCCGAGTAGATCAGCGCCAAGTCCAGGACCGGGGGGTACGCGCATGCTCCCGGAGACCGGCAGCAGGGCTGCCGGGACCGGCGGCGCGAAGCGATCCAACGTCGCCAGTCCGCAATGTCGGTTGGGCGTCAGGGCCGCAGCCGCGTGGACTGCTGCTGCGATCCCCAGAGGGCCGTCGAGGGTCGATGCCACGTACACCTCGTAGCCGAGTTCGCGCGCTTTCCTCGCCTCTTCGAGCAGGCCCGTGATTCCGCCCGAAGACGCAATCTTGAGGCACACGGCGCTGCACAGACGTCGCGCATGGGTGGCCAAACTTTCGCTCGCACTCTCGTCCAGCGCGAGCGAGAATTGCGGCACCGCACGCGCGACGGCCTCAACGGCAGTCCCACCGTGCACAGGTTCCTCGAAGAGCTCGATGTCGAAGCGGGAGAGCGCGCGGATCCGCTCGGGCGCCGTGAGCTGGTCCCAGGCCCCGTTGGCGTCGACACGAACCAGCATCTCGTCGCCAGCCGCGTCGCGCACGGCCGCGAGTCGTTGCCGATCATCAGGCGTCCCGACCTTCACCTTCACGCAGCTGAAGCCGGCGTGATTTGCCCTCTGGGCCTCCGCAGCCGCTGCTGCGGGAGCCACCGCCGCAATCGTCGCGTTCACGGGGACAGCAGCACGCCCGGCCGCGCCGAGCAGCTCAGCGACTGAAGCACCGGCGCGTCGGCCGGCAAGGTCCCAAAGGGCCAGATCGACCGCGGCGAGGGCCTGTGGGAGCGGATCGGCATCAGCGCACGCAGACCTCACGTCCGATTCTGCTGGCCACTCGTTCGTGGCCAGCACGGACATGTGGCTCGCAAGCGCCTCCATGACGCGCTCAAGGCTGACGCCGTCATATGCCTCAAGAGGAGCCGCCTCGCCATATCCGATCAACCCGTCAGCTGCCTCGACTGAGAAGCGGACAAGCGGGCGTAGCTGCGGCGAGCCGTCCACGGGACGCAGAGGATCGGTCAGGCGAGCGTCGTGGACGGTCGCCGTGGCAATCATCTGCTCAGCAGCAGACCGACGGAGAGCAGCACGCAGAACGCCAGCTGTAACCGGCCGGTCCTGGCGAGCGCAGCGTTCAGGGACGGGCCGTCGGTGTGCGTCGAGACGATCCGGACGACCGAGGCGGCGATCGGGACCGTGAGCCAGCACAGCAGCAGCCAGGGCCTCAGCGGTCCGAACACCCAGGTCACCAGTGCCAATGGGTAGGCGAGATAGATCATCGCCGCGTACAACCGTCGCGCCCGCCGGCGCCCGAGCCTCACGGCAAGCGTTCGCTTGTTGGCCCGGCGGTCGGTCTCGATGTCGCGGGTGTTGTTGACGACCAGCAGGGCTGACGCGATCAGGCCCACCGGAACCGAGAGCGCCAGCGACTCCCAGCTGAAGTCGCTCATCTGCACGAAGTAGGAGCCGGCCACCGCGGCGACGCCGAAGAACAGGAACACGAACAGCTCGCCGAGTCCCTCGTAGCCGTATGGCTTCGGGCCTCCGGTGTAGAGGACCCCGGCGAGGATCGAGGCGACGCCGATCAACAGCAACTGCCAACCGGCGACCGCAACGAGGTAGACGCCGCAGAGGACCGCGAGTCCAAATGTGACGTAGGTCGCGACCAGCACCTGACGTGGCGGTACGAGGCCGCCGGCGGTCACGCGTACAGGCCCGAGGCGGTCGGCCGTGTCGGCGCCACGGCGCGCGTCCGAGTAGTCGTTTGAGAGATTGGTGCCCACCTGGATCAGGATCGAGCCGAGTAGTGCCGCGACGAACCGCAGCGGATGAAACACGTGCATGTACGCGGCCAGAGCGGTGCCCACGAGCACCGGTGCGATCCCTGCCGGGAGCGTCTTCGGGCGTGCCGCCATCATCCAGATCTGGAAGCTGGTGGGTCGCTGAGCGCCCTGCGTGAGCCCGGTGACGGCCATCCTCGGGCTCAGGGGCGGCGCGGGAACTGGTCGAAGTCCGGCCGCCGCTTCTCCAGATAGGCCTGCCGGCCCTCGGCGGCCTCTTCGCTCATGTAGAAGAGCAGGTTGGCGTCGTGGGCGAGCTGCTGGATGCCGGCAAGCCCGTCCTCGTCGGCGTTGAAACTCGCCTTCAACAGCCGCAGGCTCATGGGGGAGAGCTGGAGCATCTCCCGGCACCATCTGACCGTCTCTGCCTCGAGGTCCGCGAGCGGCACGACGGCGTTGACGAGCCCCATATCCAGGGCCTCCTGGGCGTCGTACTGGCGGCACAGGAACCAGATCTCCTTGGCCTTCTTCGGACCAACCAGGCGAGAGAGCACGCTGGCGCCGAAGCCGCCGTCGAACGAGCCGACGCGCGGCCCGGTCTGCCCGAAGCGCGCGTTGTCAGCGGCGATCGTCAGGTCACAGACCACGTGAAGGACATGGCCGCCGCCGATCGCATAGCCGGCGACCATTGCGATCACCGGCTTCGGCAGGCGGCGGATCTGGACGTGCAGGTCGGTGACGTGGAAGCGTCCTGCGACCTGGTGATGACCGGCCTTTGAGGGGTCCGCGCCCGTGACATAGCCGCCGCGACTGCCGCGGACGCGCTGGTCGCCGCCGCTGCAGAACGCGAGTGGGCCCTCGCCCGTGAGAATCACCACGCCGACCTGGGGATCCTCGCGGGCGCGGTCGAAGGCGTCGATCAGCTCGACCACGGTCTCGGGCCGGAAGGCGTTGCGGACCTCCGGGCGGTTGATCGTGATCTTCGCGATCGTGGGCTGGTCAGTTGGATCCCAGGCCTCGCCGGTCGCGAGCTCATAGCGGATGTCTTCGTATTGGGCGCCGGCGCGCCAGGTCACGCTCACTGACGGCTGAGACTACCGTTTCAGGGATGAGGGACTGGCTTGAGCGGGCAACGCGCCGTCGCCCGGAGCGGATCGCGATCGAGTTTGTGGACGGGCGGCAGCTTCACTATGAGGAGCTTCTGCAGGCCGCGTACTCGCGCGCGCGGTTCCACGGATCGGACCCCGGACCCAGGTATCTGGAGGGAGGGCCTGACTTCGCTGTCGAGCTGCACGCGGCGCTGGTCAGCGGCACGCCGGCGGTCCCGCTTGATTCGAGGTTGAGCGGCGTGGAGCGCGCGCAGCGGCTCGTACCGTTGGATCTGCCCTACCCGGACGTCGCAACGGTGATGTTCACGTCCGGGACGACGTCCGCACCGAAGCCCGTGTTTCTGACCCCGGGCAATTGGGAGGCCAACGCTGTCGGCTCGGCCTTGGCGCTGGGGCTCGACCTGAACGAACGCTGGCTGTGCGTGATGCCGTTGGCGCACGTAGGCGGACTCTCGATCCTGCTGCGCTCGACCCTCTACGCGACGACGGTCGTTCTGCATGAGCGCTTCGACACAGACGCGGTGGTGCGTGAGCTCACCGACCCTCGGCGTGCGATCACGCTGGTCTCGCTGGTGCCCACGATGCTCGCCCGCCTGCTGGACGCAGGCCTTCGCGATCCGCCGACGCTGCGCTGGTGCCTGCTCGGCGGGGGCCCGATTCCGCCAGACATGATCTCACGGGCGCGGGAGGCTGGGATCCCGGTCGCCCCGTCCTACGGAATGACGGAGGGCTGCTCGCAGATCGCGACGTTCGGATTCCCGCTGCACGGCGTCCAGATCCGTGTGCCCGACGGCGGCGAGGTGATCGTGAGCGGACCCAATTTCGCCCCCAACACGCTTGACGAGGATGGTTGGCTGCGCACTGGTGACCTCGGCGAGCTCGACGGGGGTCGACTGCGGATCATCGGACGCAAGGCCGACACGATCGTCACCGGTGGTGAGAACGTTGCCCCCGCGCAGGTCGAGGCCGTGCTTCTGGCGCATCCCGCGGTCGCGGACGCCGCTGTGTTCGCCCGATCCGACGGCGAATGGGGGGAGCGAGTGGTCGCGACTGTGGTGCTGCGCGACGGTGAGAGCTCAACAGCGGCGGATCTGCAGAGGTTCGCTGCGGCGAGCCTCGCTGGTTTCAAGGTTCCCAAGGAGATCGGCTTCGCCGACCGGCTGCCACGCACCAGCTCAGGCAAGCTGCTTCGCCGCGAGCTACGCTGACCGCCGATGAGCGACGAACACACCGGGCACGAGGCTGCAGCCGCGCGCCTGAGCGACGAGCACATTCAGGCTGAACGGGAGCGCATGCTCGACGCCTGGGAGGACTCGGCCAGGGGCTGGGGCCGTCAGGCCGACCGTACCCACGCGTCGGCACTGCCGGTGTCGGTCTGGATGATCGACCACGCCGGTCTCGAGCCGGGGCAGACCGTCCTGGAGTTGGCCGCCGGTCCGGGCGACACAGGCTTCATGGCGGCGCGGCTGATCGAGCCGGGCGGGACGCTGATCTGCAGCGACGCGAGTGCCGGAATGCTCGACGTGGCCCGCGAGCGGGCGCAGGAGCAGGGCGTCGCCAACGTCGAGTTCAAACAGTTGCAGCTCGAATGGATCGACATGGCGGCAGCCAGCGTCGACGTGATCCTCTGCCGCTGGGGTGTGATGCTGACGGTGGACCCGGCGGCGGCGCTGCGCGAGTGCCGTCGCGTGCTCCGGCCCGGGGGGCGGCTTGTGACGGTTGTCTGGGACCTGCGAGAGCGCAACCCGTGGGCGGTTATCCCCGACGCCGCGCTGGTTGAGCTCGGATACTCGAAGCCGCCGGCGCCGGGCGCTCCAGGGATGTTCGCGCTCGCCGCTCCGGGACTCCTGGCGCGCATGCTCGAGGATGCGGGGTTCTATGAGATCGAGGTCGAGCAGGTGCCGATAACGCGTCGCTGGGAATCGGTGCTCGACTGGCTTGGTGAGACTCGGGATCGCTCCAACAACTTCGGGAAGACCTGGGCGCTGATGTCCGATGATGAGCGCCGAGGGCTACGCGAGCGGATCGCCGCAGCCGCGCAGCCCTATGCCGATGAATCCGGCGCATTTGAACTCGGCGGCAGTTGCCTGGCGGCCGCAGCATCCGCCTGAGGCGACCGCGGCCGGGCGTCGCGCAACTGCTCAGATCTCCTTCACGCTGCAAGCGCAGGCCCAGATTGGTCCATGTTTTGCAGGGCTTTCATGTCAGGACAAGCGGCGCAAGACTGGAAGCATGCGAGTTAGAGCTTTTCTACTCGCAGCGCTGGTGATGGGCTTGCTGCCCGCGTCTGCTGCCGCCGACTACCCCCATGTGGTAGAGCCCGGTGAGACGTTGACATCGGTTGCTGCGACAGACGGTCTCAGCGTCGACGCCATCGCTACGGCCAACGGGATCTCATCAGAGGCCCAGCTGGTGATCGGCCAGATTCTCTACATCCCGCCACAATCGGCGGACACGAGCGCCCTCACGCAGAGCGCCACAGCGGCACAGACGACGGCCGGCACGACCGAGCAGGCGAGCGACACGAACACATCGGCCGCGCCGGACACCGCGGCGGAGCAGACGTCCTATGCACCGGCGTCGAGCCCACCCGAACCCACAGCCGAATTCGCCTCGTCCGCCGAGCTCGCCGACGTGGCCGACGAGTACGGCGTGCCTGCTTCGCTTGCCGAAGCGGTTGCGTGGCAGGAGAGCGGCTGGAACAACGACGAGGTCTCCGGCGTCGGCGCCGTCGGCGTGATGCAGATCGTTCCGGCCACATGGAACTGGATCGACCGCTACCTGACGCCGAGCGCGCCGTTGGGGACCGCTTCAGCTTCCGAGAACATCCGTGCAGGTGTGCTGCTGCTGCGTCAGCTGCTGGCAGAGTCCGGGGACAACGTGTCTCTGGCCGTCGCCGGCTATTACCAGGGGATCGCCTCGGTCCAGGCCTACGGGATGTACCCCGACACGCAGCAGTACGTCGCCGACGTGCTGGCGCTACAGCAGCGCTTCGGCGGCTGAGAGCCCGTCCGCCGGGTCGGGCACACCCCCGGCGGACGAGGCGCAGCCGCGCCCGGGAACGCGATTGGTGCGGGCCTTGTAGCCTCAGGCCCATGTTCTATGACGACGACGCTGACCTCCACCTGCTCGACGGCAAGACCGTCGCGATCATCGGCTACGGCTCCCAGGGCCACGCCCACGCAAACAACCTCAAGGACTCAGGCGTAAACGTTGTTGTCGGGCTGCGGCCCGCTTCGGCCAGCGTCGCCAAGGCTCAGAGCCACGGGCTGCGGGTCACGGACCCGGCGAGCGCCGCCGCCGAGGGCGACATCGTGATGGTGCTCGCCCCCGACGAGCTGCACGGGCGAGTCTGGGAGGAGATCCAGGGCGGCATCCAGCCCGGCAACCTTCTGCTCACGAGCCATGGATTCTCCGTCCTATACGGGACGATCGCCCCTCCACAGGACATAGATGTGGCCCTGGTGGCGCCGAAGGGGCCGGGCCACATGGTCCGCCGGCTCTACACAGAGGGCACCGGCATCCCGGGTCTGGTGGCCGTCGCGCAGGACGCGACCGGAAACGCGCTGAGTCTCGCGCTGGCGTATGCCAAGGGAATCGGCTGCACACGCGCCGGGGTGTTCGAGACAACCTTCAAGGAGGAGACCGAGACCGACCTGTTCGGCGAGCAGGCGGTGCTCTGCGGCGGCGTCAGCGAACTGGTCCAGGCTGGATTCGACACCCTGGTAGAGGCCGGCTACAACCCGCAGATGGCCTATTTCGAATGCCTGCACGAACTCAAGCTGATCGTCGACCTGATGTATGAGAAGGGCCTGGCCGGGATGCGCTATTCGATCTCCAATACCGCTGAGTACGGGGATTACACCCGTGGCAAGCGCGTCGTGACCGAGCAGACACGCGAGGCGATGACGCAGATCCTGGGTGAGATCCAGTCAGGAGAGTTCGCACGCGAGTGGATCGCCGAGAACCAGGCCGGCCAGGAAAACTTCAGGCGCATGCGCGACGAGCAGGCCGGGCATCAGGTCGAGGTGGTCGGCAAGGACCTGCGTTCGCAGATGCACTGGATCGACACTAACTTTCACGAATAGGAGCTATAACCGCGGGTTGTAGCGAGGGCGCGGTCTGCTTTTCGATTGCGCCTGATGGTGCGGGCGAGCTGTGAGACTGTGAAGCTGTGGAACAGTGATACTGTGTGATTGTGAAGAACATCACCGTATCTGTGCCCGATGGCGTGTACCGGGCGGCACGGATCGCCGCGGCGGAACAGGGAACATCGGTCAGCGCCCTTGTGGCTCGTCATCTTCAGGATCTCGCGGCGGGAGAGGCGGTCCGGTCTGACGAGCGGTCGGAGCTTCTCCAGGCCATCGATGACATCCGGCGTCGCTGTGACGCCGTCTTGTCCGCGGAGTAGACGCGACACCCAGGACCAGCGCTCGCCAGGGAACGAGAGCTCGCGTTCGGCAGCGCCCCGCCACCGCCGATCCGGATACTCGATCGGGCGCCATCTGTATCTTTGTACAAGCCTGCCGTGACTGCGCGACGAAGTGGCCAACCACTGGGAAGCGACGGGCGAACGTCGCCGCGCGCCTGGGCACTCTCAACTCTCTCTTCCAACCCGAGTACGACTCGAGGAGCGATCGTGCCCCAGACCCAATTAGTGATTCCTGACCAGATCAAGCCGCGGGACGGGCGCTTCGGCTCCGGGCCCTCGCGACTACGGCCCGAGCAGCTGCAGGCGCTGGCAGCCTCCGGCGCATCGGTGATGGGCACCTCGCATCGCCAGAAGCCTGTAAAGGCGTTGGTCGGCCGCGTCCGCGCTGGGCTGCGGGAACTCTTCAGCCTGCCCGACGGGTACGAGATTCTGCTCGGAAACGGCGGCACCACCGCGTTCTGGGATGCCGCGATCGCCGGCGTTATCAGGGAGCGAGCATTGCACTTGAGCTACGGCGAGTTCTCGTCGAAGATCGCCACAGGCACGAAGAGAGCGCCGTTTCTGGCCGACCCGCTCGTGGTTGAGGCACCGGCCGGCCAGGCACCAGATCCGCTGAGCGCCGCCCAGCACGGCGTTGATGTGATCACCTGGGCGCACAACGAGACCTCAACCGGCGTGATGGTTCCGGTTGTGCGCCCGGAGGGCCTCGACGACGGCGCGCTGGTTCTGATCGACGCGACCTCCGGTGCCGGCGGCCTGCCGGTCAACGTCAGCGATGCAGACCTCTACTACTTTGCTCCGCAGAAGGGCTTCGCGTCCGATGGTGGCCTCTGGATCGCGATCGCGAGCCCTGCCGCGCTCGAACGCATCGCCCAGGTCGACGCCGACCGTCCGAGTGTCGGCGCGCCCCGCTGGATTCCCGAGTTCCTGTCCCTGACCACAGCCCTCGAGAACTCCATCAAGGATCAGACCTACAACACCCCGGCGGTTGCGACTCTGTTCCTGCTCGCCAATCAGATCGAGTGGATGCTCGCGGGCGGCGGCCTGGCCGGCATGATCGCCCGTACGACCGCCTCATCGAGTCATCTCTATGGCTGGGCCGAGGCCCACCCCGACGCGACGCCATTCGTGACCGAGCCCGCGAAACGCTCGCTGGTGGTCGGCACGATCGACTTCGACGATGCGATCGATGCGGCTGAAATCGCCGCGACGCTGCGAGCGAACGGGATCGTCGACGTCGAGCCCTACCGCAAACTCGGACGCAACCAGCTGCGCATCGCGATGTTCCCCGCCACCGACCCCGCCGACGTGCAGGCGCTCACGGCCTGCATCGACTTCGCCCTGGAGCAGGGCCGATGAGCGCCACGAGCAGCAGGCCACGAGTGCTGATCGCCGAGAAGGTCGGCGCATCGGGGATCAACCTGCTGGAGGACAAGTTCGACGTCGAGCTCGGATTCGACTGGGACCGTGAGCAGATCAAGCAGCGGCTGCCGGAATTCGACGGCATTCTGATTCGCTCGGCGACGAAGCTCGACGCCGAGCTGCTCGGGGCGGGCGCACGGCTGCGCGTGATCGGGCGGGCCGGCGTCGGCGTTGACAACGTTGATGTCCCCGAGGCGAGCCGGCGGGGGATCGTGGTCGCGAACGCGCCGCTGTCCAACGTGGTGACGGCCGCCGAACACACGATGGCGCTGCTGCTCGCACTCGCGCGCAACGTGCCACAGGCCGACGCCTCGCTGAAGGCGGGTCGATGGGATCGGTCGAAATATTCTGGCGTCGAGCTCTATGAGAAGACGCTCGGAGTGGTCGGCTTCGGCCGCATCGGCCAGCTTGTCTCAGAACGTGCGCGCGGTTTTGGGATGCGCGTGATCGCGTATGACCCGCTGGTCAGCGCCGAGCGCTACCGCGAGCTCGGTGTCGACCGCGCTGAGAGCGCGGATGATGTGCTCGAGGTAGCCGACTTCCTGACGCTGCACCTGCCCAGGACGGCCGAGACCGCCGGCTGGCTGAACGCCGGAACGCTGGCGAAGTGCAAGGACGGCGTACGCGTTCTGAACGTCGCACGCGGGCCTCTGGTCGTGGACGCGGACCTGCAGGCGGCGCTCGACAGCGGCAAGGTCGCGGGGGCTGCGCTGGATGTCTTCCAGACGGAGCCGATCACCGAGCATCCGCTGTTCGGCTACACGAACGTGATCGTGACCCCGCACCTGGGCGCCTCGACCGCCGAGGCCAACGATCGCGCAGGTTTTCAGGCCGCCGAGCAGATCGTCGCCGCTCTGACCGGCGGCTCGGTCACCACCGCCGTCAACATTCCGGCGATCCCGGACGAGGATATTGAGGCCCTGACCCCATTCGTGCCGCTCGCACGGGCGCTGGGCATGATCGCGGCCTCGCTTGACGAGGAGGCTGCGATCGAGGCCGTGCGGGTCGAGTTCCTCGGTGGCATCGCCACACGGGACACACGGCTGCTGGGGCTCAATGTGCTGATGGGCGTGCTCGGCTCCCAGGGGGCAGAGGAGCTCAACGAGGTCAACGCCCCGGCGCTCGCGGAGCAGCGTGGGATCTCGACTGAGGACGTCAAGGAGCAGCAGGTCCGGGACTACACCGACATGATTCGGGTCACGGTGACCAGTGGCAGCCACTCCGCAAGCGTTGCGGGTACCGTCCTTGGCACCCTGCACCGTCCACACCTACTTGAGGCCTGGGGGCAGCGCTTTCAGGTCCAGCTCGAGGATCACGTGACGATGTTCCGGTACCACGATCGCCCGGGAATGCTCGGACGGGTCGGCACGCTGTTGGGCGCGAACAACGTCAACATCGTCTCCTCGATCGTCGGCCGCGAGTCCGAAGGCGCCGATCATGAGGCGTTCGCGGCAATGGTGGTCACCACCGACATGGCTGTACCGGCCGCGCTCGTGAAGGAGATCGCCACCAGCGACGGATTCGTCACGGGTGTCACGGTGACGCTCTGAGAGCAGTGGTGCCGGAGGGGGTGGCAAAGCAATCCACCCCCTCCGCTGTTGACGTTGCCGCGGCACAGCAGGTAGCCTTTGCAGCGATGGCGTTCGCGCTCGATCTTCGACTTCTTCTCCTCCCCCTCCGGGGGGAATAGCGCGCCGGCGGCCGCATGTAGCCGCGAACCAAGCACGAGAAGACGCAGGACGAGCAAGCAAAGGAGCCGTCTGAAATGACGCCATCGCAGGACCCAAACCGAGTAATCATCTTTGACACGACGCTGCGCGACGGTGAGCAGTCGCCGGGTATCTCCCTGAACGCGCAGGAGAAACTGGAGATCGCGCAGCAGTTGGCGCGGCTCGGGGTCGATGTGATCGAGGCCGGTTTCCCGATCGCGTCACCGGGCGACTTCGAGGCGGTTCAGGGCATCGCACGTTTGGTGGATGGTCCCGTGATCGCCGGTCTCGCACGCGCCTATTCCGCGGACATCGAGACGGCGTGGAGCGCGCTGAGGGACGCGGAGCGGCCGCGGATACACACATTCATCTCAACCTCCGACATCCACATCAAGTACCAGATGCAGAACACTCGCGAGGACGTACTGGGCCTGGCGCGCGCGGCCGTCGCCCAGGCCAAGTCGTACTGCGACGACGTCGAGTTCTCGCCAATGGACGCCACCCGCTCCGACGCGGAGTTCACGGCCGAGGTGCTACAGATAGCGATCGACGAGGGTGCCACCACGATCAACATCCCGGACACCGTCGGCTACACGATGCCGAACGAGTTCACGGCGTTCCTGGGCAGGCTGTATGAGCTGGTGCCGGATCTGCATGGCGTCGTGCTGTCGGTCCACTGCCACGACGACCTCGGCTTGGCCGTCGCCAACTCGCTGGCCGGCCTGATGGCAGGCGCGCGCCAGGTCGAATGCGCTGTCAACGGCATCGGCGAGCGCGCCGGCAATGCCGCGCTCGAGGAGCTGATCATGCTGATCGCGACCCGGGAGGCAGAGCTCGGGCTTCATACCGGGGCGGTCACCAAGGAGATCGCTCGAACCTCGCGGATCGTCTCGCGCCTGACCGGCTATCCGGTTCAGCCCAACAAGGCGGTGATCGGTCGCAACGCGTTCGCGCACGAATCCGGTATCCACCAGGATGGCGTCCTGAAGGAGCGCAGCACCTTCGAGATCATGGATGCCACCGACGTTGGCCTGGACTCGAACCAGCTGGTGCTCGGCAAGCACTCCGGGCGCCATGCTCTGCAGCAGGCGCTCTCGGACCTGGGGTACGACATCAGCGGGCAGACTCTCAATCAGGCGTTCAAGCGCTTCAAGGAGATCGCTGACAAGAAGAAGCAGGTCACGGCGATGGACCTCGAGGCGCTGCTGACCGACGAGCTCCGCGAGCAAGCCGAGATCGGTTACACACTGGACTGGTTCGACGTCGAGTCCTCCACGCGCCGCCCTCCGCACGCGAAGGTTGGGATCCGCGGTCCCGAGGGTGAGGAACTCGAGGGGTCGTTCGGCGGCGACGGCCCGATCGACGCGATCTTCCATGCCATAAACGCCGCCACGGGCGTCGATGCCCGGCTGCGGGAGTTCCACATCGCCGCTGTGACCGGGGGCCAGGACGCCCTGGGGGAAACCTCGGTCGTGGTCGAGGTCGACGGCTCCATAGGCTCCGGCCAGGGCGTATCGACCGACATCGTCGATGCCGCCGCGCGGGGCTATGTGCGCGCGCTGTCAAACGCGGTGCGGCGTCGCGACACGCCGAGCTCGGCGGACGCCTCGCTCGCCGCCACGCCCTGAGAGCTGTCTGCGACCGGCTCAGCGCCGGTCGCAGCCAACGTACGTTTGTACGTGATAGCATACGGTCGATGGCGCTGGCAGAGCAGACGAACACTTCACCGGAGGTGCTGGGAGCAAGGGTCAAGGCGCTTCGGGAGGCGATGGACCTGTCGCTGCGGGACCTGGCCGAGCGCTCCGGCGTGAGCGCGCCGATGCTGTCGCAGGTCGAGCGGGGGGAGACCTCGCCGACGCTGCAGGTCGCGTCGCGGATCGCCTCGGCGGCTTGGAGCTGCGGCTGTCACAGCTGCTGCGCCTGGATGAGGACGGCGCCGTGAGCATCGTGCGCAGCGACGAGCGCCGCAAAGGCCCGCGGCCGCGTCAAGGGTCACAGCTATGAGATCCTGAGCCCGCCGCTGCCGGGCCAGCGAGCCGAACTGTCGCGCCACACGCTGGCGCCGGGTGCGGCCACCGGCGGCGCCGGTGACGCCGCCGGTGCACGAGCCCGGCAGTCGCGAGACCGCGCTCGTCGAGTCCGGCGCGGTCGCGCTCGTCTGTGACGGACGGCGCTTCCCGCTTGGACGCCGGCGATTGCGTGACGTTCGACGCCGACCTGCCCCACCACTTTGAGAACCCAGGAAGCAAAGACGCCGTCCTGCTCGCGGTTGTGAGCGCCGGCCTGAGAAGGAGCTAGCGGAGATGCCGAAGAGTCTGTTCGACAAGATCTGGGAGCGCCACGAGGTGAAGTCGGCCCGCCCGCCATGCTGTACATCGACCTGCATCTGGTGCACGAGGTCACGAGCCCGCAGGCGTTCGACGGCCTGCGGATGAACGGCCGCAAGGTACGGCGTCCCGACCGCACGCTCGCGACCGCCGACCACAACACGCCGACAGACGGCACGCCGGTGGCTGCGCTGATCAAGGACGAGCTCTCCCGCGTCCAGGTTGAGACGCTCGAGCGCAACGCGGCGGAGTTCGGCATCCCGATCTACTCGCTCGGCTCCGAGCACCAGGGGATCGTCCACGTGATCGGCCCGGAGCTCGGCGTCACGCAGCCCGGCATGACGATCGTCTGCGGCGACTCGCACACCGCCACGCACGGGGCCTTCGGCGCGCTCGCGTTCGGGATCGGCACCAGTGAGGTCGAGCACGTGCTGGCGACTCAGTGCCTGGTCCAGCACAAGCCGAAGTCGATGCGGATCAACTACGTCGGCGAGCTCGGCCATGGCGTCACCGCCAAGGACCTGATCCTCTACACCATCGGCCAGATGGGCGTCGACGGCGCGACCGGCCATGTGGTCGAGTACGCCGGGCCCGCGATCGAGAAGCTGTCGATGGAGGGCCGCATGACGGTCTGCAACATGACGATCGAGGGTGGCGGCCGCGCCGGCATGATCGCTCCCGACGAGACGACGTTCGAGTACGTGATCGGGCGTCCGGCGGCGCCCGCCGAGGTGCCGGACGATTGGCGCGAGCTGTACACCGAGGAGGGCGCGCACTTCGACACCGAGATCACGATCGACTGCGCCAAGATCAGCCCGATGGTCACCTGGGGCACGAACCCGGGCATGGTCGTCGGCGTCGCCGACAAGGTGCCGCTGCCGGCCGGCGAGCAGGACGAGCGAGCGCTCGAGTACATGGGCCTCGACGGCGGCATTCCGGTCGAGCAGATCAAGCTCGACCGCGTGTTCATCGGCTCATGCACGAACTCACGGATCGGCGACCTGCGCGCCGCCGCGGACGTCGATCGATGGCCGCAAGGTCGCCGACGGCGTCTACGCGATGGTCGTGCCGGGCTCGGTCCAGGTCAAGGAACAGGCCGAGGCGGAGGGTCTGGACAAGGTCTTCCGCGACGCCGGCTTTGATTGGCGCGCCGCCGGCTGCTCGATGTGTCTGGGCATGAACCCGGACATCGCAGCCCCGCAGGAGCGGGTCGCCTCGACCTCGAACCGCAACTTCGAGGGACGGCAGGGCCGCGGGGCGCGCACGCACCTGGTCTCGCCGCAGATGGCCGCCGCCGCGGCGATCGAAGGCCGCTTCGTCGACATCCGCAGCTACAGCCCCGACCCGCGACGCCTAGAGGAGCCAGCTGCAATGAAGGCAATCGAAACGATCACCGGACCCGTGTCGGTCCTCAATCGCGACGACATCGACACCGACCAGATCATGCCCAAGCAGTTCCTGAAGCGGGTCGAGCGCACCGGCTTCGGTGAGTTCCTGTTCTACGACTGGGCCAAGGAGGCCGACTGGGATCTGCCGAAGAACCCGATCCTCGTGACCGGCCGCAACTTCGGCTGCGGATCGAGCCGCGAGCACGCTCCGTGGGGGCTGGAGGACTACGGCTTCCAGACGATCATCGCCCAGAGCTTCGCCGACATCTTCTACTCGAACTGCACCAAGATCGGGCTGCTGCCGATCGCGCTCTCAGCCGAGGACTGCCACGCGATCGCGGAGGCGGGCAACGCGCAGGTCGACCTCGCCAATCAGGAGGTCCGTTGGCCGGGTGGCAGCGCCATCGTTCGAGATCGATCAGAGCATCAAGTACCGGCTGCTGAACGGACTCGACGACATCGGCATGACCCTCACAGAGGGCGAGCGCGATCGCCGCCTACGAGTCGGCCCGCGAGCGGTCCGGGCCCGGTGACCACGGCGCTGTGAGTACGCCGCCGCGCGTCCCAGGCCTTCTCGGCCCATGCAACTGAATACACGGCTCTCCGTAGGCGGCTGGTGCCGCTGTTCGACGTGTTCTACGGGGCCGCCGTCGCGGCGATCGATTGCCGCTCCGGTGGCCCGTGGCTCGCGTCTTGGACCTTGGAGCCGGGACCGGGCTGCTGACCGCTGCGGTCGCCGAGGCATACCCGGATGCTCGCTTTGAGCTGCTCGACGGGTCGGCGGAGATGCTGGCCGAAGCTCGAGCAGCGGCTCGGAGACCGTGTGGCCGGCGTACACGTCGGGACATGGCCGATCCGGCTCCCGGCGGGGCCGTTCGACGCGGTCGTCTCGGCGCTTGGCGATCCACCATCTCGAGGACGACGACAAGCGCGTGCTGTTCGGGCGCGTCCACGAGGTGCTGCGGCCCGGCGGCGTGTTCGTCAACGCCGAGCAGGTGGCCGGGCCGACGCCGGAGTTGGCCGATCTCTACGGTGAGACGTGGGAGCGGATGTGTCGCGAGCTGGGGGCGAGCGACGCCGAGCTCGCCGGACGCCCAGGAGCGCCGCCGACACGACCGCTGCGCCGACCTCGAGACGCCAACTCGCCTGGCTGCGCGACTGCGGCTTCGTGACGGCGGACTGCATTTACAAATATTGGGAGGACGCCGTGCTCGTCGCAGTGAAGGGAGGCTGACCGATGAGCACACGTGATTGGGACGCCGCCACATACGACGAGATCTCGGCGCCCCAGCAGGCGTGGGCGCGCGAGCAACTCGGCCGCCTGCACCTGCAGCGGTGACGAGGTCGTGCTCGACGCCGGCTGCGGCTCGGGCAAGGTCACCGCGATGCTCGTCGAGCTCGTGCCCGACGGACGGGTGTACGCCGTGGACGTCGCACCGTCGATGGTCGAGCACACGCGCGCGGCGCTGGGCGACAAGGTCACGGCGTTCTGCCAGGACCTGACCGAGCTTGTCGCTGCCGGAGCAGGTCGACGCGATCTTCTCGAACGCGACCTTCCACTGGATCCCGGATCACCCGAAGCTGTTCGCGAGCCTCGCGGCGGCGCTCAAGCCCGGCGGTCAGCTGGTCGCGCAGTGCGGTGGCTTCGGGAACATCGACTCCTTCAGGGTGCTTGCGGACGAGGTCGCCAGACCGCGCGAGTTCGCCGCCGTACTTCACCGACTGGCAGGGGCCGTGGAACTACGCCGGCGCCGATATCACGGCGGAGCGCCTCGAGCGCTGCCGGCTTCATTGAGGTCGAGACCTGGCTCGAGCCGCGTCCGACGCCGCTTGATGATCCCGAGCCGTTCGTGCGGACGGTCTGCCTGGTCCGGCACCTTGACCGGCTCCCCGAGGATCTCCACGAGGACTTCATCCGGGCGGTGCTTGCGCGGACCGGCAGCCCGCTGGTGCTCGAGTATGTTCGCCTGAACATGGTCGCCCGACGCGCGCGGATGCGCGGATCTGCCGGGACGGGACGACAGATGACGGTGCTCCGCGCTCGAGGTGCGCGACCTGGTCAAGCGATACCCGAACGGGATGGAGGCGCTGAAGGGCGTCTCGCTCGAGATCGGCGGCGGTGATTCTTCGGTCTGCTCGGGCCCAACGGCGCCGGCAAGTCGACGATGATCCACTGCATCACCGGCCTCGCGCGGCCCACTTCTGGAACGTTCAGCATCCTTGGGCATGACGCCGTAAACCACTACCGCGAGGCGCGAGAGGCCGTCGGCCTCGCGCCTCAGGAGATCAACCTCGACATGTTCCTGACGGTCGAGGAGACGCTCGATCTGCACGGCGGCTATTTCGGGATGACGCAAGGCCGACCGTCGCGAGCGCAGCGAGGAGCTGCTCGAGGTCTTCTCGCTGACCGCGAAGCGCGCACGAGCGCACCCGGACGCTGTCCGGCGGCATGAAGCGGCGGCTGATCGCTCGCGCGGGCGCTGATGCACCGCCCGCGGCTGCTGATCCTCGACGAGCCCACGGCCGGCGTCGACATCGAGCTGCGGCTTGAGCTGTGGCAGTACATCGAGAAGATCAACCGCGAGGGCACGAGCGTGATGCTGACGACGCACTACCTGGAAGAGGCCGAGCAGCTCTGCGACCACATCGCGTTCATCAACCACGGGCAGATCGCCGCTCAGGGCACGGTTGGCGAGCTCGCTGACCGCTACGGCGTCAGCAGCCTGGAGGACGCGTACCTGGAGCTCGTCGGCCGGCAGGAGCTCTCACGCGCACACCTCGAGGCGCAGCCGAGGAGACAACCGCATGAATGCATCCCAGATCCGGCTGCTGTCGTTGATTCGGCGGGAGGTCAGCCGTTTCATGAAGATCAAGCGCCAGACGCTCGGCGGACCGCTGCTCGAGACCTTCCTGTACATCTCCGTGTTCGGAGCCGCGCTGGGCACCCGGATCCACCAGATTCACGGCTTCCGCTACGTCGTGTTTGTGATCCCCGGGCTGATCATGATGGCCTGGGCCGTGAACGCGTTTGCCAACAACTCCTCGTCGCTGCTCCAGCAGAAGTTCACACACGCAATCGACGATCAGCTGTCATCGCCGGCCTCGCCGCTGCAACTGCTCATGGGTTTCACGCTCGGCGGCTTCCTGCGTGGTGTCATCGTGGCGCTGATCACGTTCCTCGTGGCGCTCGTGCTGGTTTCGCTGCCGGTCGCTGAGCCGCTGGTCCTGATCCCGGGGCTGATCCTGGTGGGATTGTTCTTCGCCCAGTTCGGCGTGCTGTCGGCGTGCGCGCCGTCCAGTTCGACGACGTGCGCTCTGTATCAGACGTTCGTGCTGCAGCCGCTGATCTTCCTGGGCGGCGTCTTCTACGGCGTCTCGCTGTTGCCGCAGCCCTGGCGGACGCTCACGCACTTCAACCCGATCTATCTACATGATCGCGCTGGTTCGCTACGGGTTCCTCGGATACAGGGACACGAGCGTCCTGTTCTCGTTCGCATTCCTGATCGTGGCCACTGCGGCGCTGTCCGTGGTCAACTATCGGATCTTCGCGACCGGTCGTTACCTGCGCACGTAGTCGATTCGGAGATTCGGTAGCGTCAGCTCCCATGGCTTCCAAGATCATCCTGCTGCCCGGTGACGGGATCGGCCCTGAGATCATCGGCCCGACGCTCGAGGTCCTGAGCGCCGTCGGCACCACGTTCGAGTACGAGGAACACCTGTTCGGCGGAGCCTCGATCGACGCGCACGGCATCGCCTTGACCGACGAGACGCTGGCTGCGTGTCAGGCCGCCGACGCCGTCCTGCTGGCCGCCGTCGGAGGGCCCAAGTGGGACACGACGGACCCGTCCAAGCCTCGCCCCGAGCAGGGCCTGCTGGGTCTGCGCAAGGGGCTGGGACTGTTTGCGAACCTGCGTCCGGTGCGTCCGCTGCCGGCGCTCTACGACGCGAGTCCGCTCAAGCGGGAGGTGATCGACGGCACCGACCTGCTGGTGGTGCGGGAGCTGACCGGCGGCATCTACTTCGGAGAGAAGACTCGAACAGCCGACTTCGCCTCAGATCTCTGCGCCTACACGCGCGCCGAGGTCGAGCGGATCGCCCGGGTCGCGTTCGCCGCGACCAGGCGCAAGCTGACCAGCGTCGACAAGGCCAACGTGATCGAGACCAGCCGGCTATGGCGCGAGGTTGTCCGCGAGGTCCATGCGACCGAGTTCCCACAGGTCGAGCTCGAGCATGTGCTGGTCGACAACGCCGCGATGCAGCTGGTGTCGAACCCGGCAGAGTTCGACGTGATCGTCACCGAGAACATGTTCGGCGACATCCTCAGCGACGAGGCCGCGACGCTGACGGGATCGATCGGGATGCTGCCGAGCGCCTCGCTCGGAGATCCCGGCAGCCCGGGAATGTTCGAGCCCGTGCACGGCTCTGCCCCTGACATCGCCGGCGCGGGCGTCGCCAATCCGATGGCGATGTTCCTGTCGGCGGCGATGATGCTGCGCCACGGCTTCGGCTTGGAGGCGGAGGCGGCGGCGATAGAATCGGCCGTGGATGGTGCGCTCGCGGCCGGGCTGCGCACACGTGACCTGGGGGGCAGCGCGGGGACGCGCGAAGCCACTCAGGCCGTTCTCTCCAACCTCTAAGGCAAACCCCAAGGAGCACCAAGTGGATCAGGCGGACCTCATCTGGCACAATGGAGAACTCGTTGCCTGGGAGGACGCGAAGGTACACGTGCTGACCCATGGGCTGCATTACGGGACGGGCGTCTTCGAGGGTGTGCGGGCCTATGAGACCGCGAGCGGCACTGCGATCTTCCGCCACCATGATCACATCGAGCGTCTGTTCCGCTCTGCCGAGCTGTATTACATGCCGCTCCCGTACACGGCCGATGAGATGCGCCAGGCGACGCACGAGCTGCTGATCGCCAACGGCCTGCGTGAGTGCTACATCCGCCCGGTCGCATTCCGTGGTTACGGCGTGATGGGTCTGCTGCCGCTGGAGGCGCCGGTCGACGTCTCGATCGCCGCGTGGCGGTGGGGGGCCTACCTCGGCGAGGACTCCAAGCAGTTGGGAATCCGCGCAAAGGTGTCGAGCTGGCGCCGGATGTCGGCTCTGACTCCTTCATCCCTGAGTCGAAGGCGACTGGGCAGTACCTCAACAGCATCCTCGCCAAGATCGAGGCGACCAAGGCCGGCTACGAGGAGGCGATCCTGCTCGATCAGCGCGGATTCGTCGGCGAGGGCAGCGGTGAGAACCTCTTCCTGGTCAAAGCCGGTGTGATCATGACGCCGGCGCTGGTCGGGGGGATCCTCGAGGGGATCACCCGGAACTCAGTGATCCGGATCGCCCAAGACCTCGGCTACGAGGTGATCGAGCGTGACATCGCGCGGACCGAGCTGTATCTGGCCGACGAGATCTTCGTCTGCGGGACCGCCGCCGAGATCGCGGCCGTGCGCGAGGTCGACGACCATGTGATCGGCGCGGGTCGGACTGGCCCTGTGACCGCTGAGCTCCAGCGTGTGTTCGAGGACGCGATCCGAGGCCGCGATCAGCGTTACGCGGAGTGGCTCGATCACGTCGAAGTGCCCGCGCCGACGGCCTGAGATGACCCGAATCGAGCTCTACGACACGACCCTGCGTGATGGCATGCAGGGCGAGGGCATGTCGCTGTCGGCTCATGAGAAGCTGCGAGTTGCGCACACGCTCGACGAGCTCGGGATCGATCTGATCGAGGCCGGGTTTCCCAGCTCCAATCCCAAGGAGCTCGAGCTGTTCGAGCTGCTCTCGCGCGAGACCTTCAGACATGCTCAGATCGCCGCATTCGGGATGACGCGACGTCGCGATGTCCGTGCGCAGGACGATGCGGCGCTGCAGATCCTCGCGGACTGCTTCGCGCCGGTTTGCACGCTCGTCGGCAAGACCTGGAGCCTGCACCTGGAGAAGGTAGTGAAGGTCGACCGCGGCGAGAACCTGCGGATGATCTCCGAGTCGATCGCATTCCTGGTCGGTGCCGGCAAGCGGGTGATCTACGACGCCGAGCACTTCTTCGATGGCGTTCGCTGACGACCGGCGAGTATGCGCTCGCCTGCCTGCGCGCCGCGGCCCACGCCGGAGCCGACACCGTCACCTGCTGCGACACCAACGGCGGCACGCTGCCGGATGCGATCGCGACCGCGATGGCAGTCGGTGGTCGCGGGAGCTGGGCGGCGCCGGTGTGAAGGTCGGTATCCACTGCCACGACGACGCCGGCTGCGGGGTCGCGAACACGCTGGCCGCGGTCGGGCAGGGTGCCACTCACGTTCAGGGCACGCAGAACGGCTACGGCGAGCGCTGTGGGAACGCGAACCTGACCACGTTGATCCCAAACCTGCAGCTGAAGCTCGGGTACGAGTGCGTCACTGCAGAGCAGCTGGGCGCGCTGACGATCACCTCACACTTCTTCGACGAGCTGCTGAACCTCACCCCCAACCCCGACCAGCCCTACGTTGGGCGCAACGCCTTTGCCCACAAGGGCGGGATGCACGTGGCGGGCGTCACCGCGGATCCCAGCACGTTCGAGCACATCGAGCCGGAGGTGGTCGGCAACGATCGGGCGGTGCTGGTCTCTGAGCTTTCGGGCAAGGGCACGATCCACGCTCGCGCCGCAGAGGCCGGGATCACGCTCGATGACGCGGCTGCCACGCGGCTGATCGAGCGCGTCAAGGAGCGCGAACACGAGGGCTATCACTACGAGGCGGCAGACGGCTCCTTCGAGCTCCTGCTGCGCAAGGAGAGCGGCGACTATACGCCGCTGTTCACGCTTGAGTCCTGGCGCGTGATCGCCGAGAAGCGCGCCGACGGTCGCGTCGAGACCGAGGCTACGATCAAGCTCTGGATCGATGGCGAACGCTACGTCTTCACGGCTGAGGGCAACGGACCGGTCAGCGCCCTCGACAAGGCGCTGCGCGGCGCGCTGACGAGCGTGTATCCGGAGCTGGACATGATCAAGCTCGTCAACTTCAAGGTCCGGATCCTCGACGGCGCCAAGGCCAGCGACGCGATCACACGGGTGCTGCTGGACTCCTCCGACGGTGGGCATGAATGGGGTGCCACCGGCGTCTCGACAAACGTGATCGAGGCCTCCTGGGAGGCGCTGGTCGACTCACTCGAGCACGGCATGCAGGCCGGCCGGCGCCCGGCGCGGGCAGACGGAGCCCGCGCGTCGTCGTGACTTCTGAGAACAGGCCTGGAGGCGCGGGCCGATTTCCGGACGGCCCGATTCCGCTCGCCCGACCCGTGCTCGGCAATGCCGAGGAGCAGGCTGTTCTGTCGGTGCTGCGCTCGGGCCAGCTCTCGCTTGGGCCGCGAGGCCCAGAGTTCGAGCGCGCCTTCGCCGCCCGCGTGGGAGCGCGCTTCGGCAGTGCGGTCTCGTCCGGAACCGCCGGGCTGCATCTTGCGCTGCGAGCGGTCGGCGTCTCCGACGGTGATGAGGTGATCACGACCCCGTTCTCTTTCGTCGCCAGCGCCAACGTCGCGATCTACGAGCGCGCGCGACCGGTGTTCGTCGATATCGACCCCGTCACGCTGAACCTCGATGCGGAAGCGGTTGCCGCCGCGGTCACCGGGCGCACGGCGGCGCTGCTGCCGGTGCATGTCTTCGGCTACCCGGCCGACATGCAGCGGCTCGAGGAGCTCGGCGTTGCCGATCGTCGAGGATGCCTGCGAGGCGCTCGGCGGCAGCTATCGCCGACGGCGGGCCGATCGGCGGTCGCGGCCATCCGGCGGTATTCGCCTTTTACGCCAACAAGCAGATGACGACCGGGCGAGGGCGGGATCGTCGTCACCGCCGACGCTGGCGATCAAGGAGCGGCTCGACTCCGAGCGCAACCAGGGACGGGCGCCCAACATGGACTGGCTCGACCACGATCGCCTGGGATTCAACTACCGGCTCTCCGACATCGCCTGCGCGCTCGGGCTCGCGCAGCTTCGAGCGGCTCGACGCGCTGCTCGCCGGCCGCGAGCGGGTGGCCGCACTCTACCGGGCAGGCGCTGGCCGAGCTCGAGGGTGTCACGCCTCCGTGCGCCGAACGATGGCCAGGGCCGCCGCGGCTGGTTCGTCTACGTGATCCAGCTGCCGCGCGGGGTCGACCGCGACACGGTGGTGACGGACCTCGGCGCCGCGTGGCATCGCCGCCAAGCCGTACTTCCCGGCGATCCACCTGATGAGCTACTACCGCGAGAAGTTCGGTTATCGCGAGGGCCAGTTCCCGGTCTGTGAGGACGTCGCCGCGCGTTCGATCGCGATCCCGTTCTTCCCGCGAGATGACCGAGGGACAGGTCAGTCGGGTCGTCCAGGCGCTCGGAGACGTGCTCGAGGGCGGCGTCGCCGCCCCGGGGCGTTAGCATCGCGCGCCTGAGCCTGATGGAGTCCTCGGAGCGCCCGCACGTCCACCTGATGTCGAGCCCGCGCATGGCCGATGCGCCGGCGGACGTCTTCCGGCGCTGAACGACTCGCTGTCGTTCGACTGGCGGCTGGCGCCGTTCGACGTCCAGCAGTCGGTCGCGCACGCGTCGATGCTGGCGGCGCGGGGGATCATCAGCGACGAGGACCGCGACGCGCTCCAGGCGGCGCTCGCGATCGTTGCCGACGAGGTGCGCGACGGCACCTTCCTGTTCGCGAGACGGCGACGAGGACGTGCACATGGCGATCGAGCGGCGCGTGACCGAGCTCGCGGGCGAGGCCGGCGGACGCCTGCACACGGCGCGCTCGCGCAACGACCAGGTCGCGACCGACATGGCGATGTTCACGCGCCAGGCGGCGCTCGACGCGGCCGCCGGGACGCTGGCGCTGGTGGAGACGCTGATCGACGTCGCCGAGCGCACACCTCGACTGGCCGATGCCGGGCTACACCCACCTGCAGCGCGCACAGCCCGTCTACCTCGGCCACCACCTGCTCGCCTACGCCTGGATGCTGCTGCGCGACGAGCGGCGCTTCGTCGCGGTGCTCGACGGCACCGGGCCGCTGCCGCTGGGCGCCGGCGCGCTGGCCGGCGTCAACTTCGACACCGACCGCGCGACTGGTCGCGGCCGAGCTCGGTTCCCGGGCGTCGCCGAGAACTCGATCGACGCGGTCTCGAACCGTGACTTCGTGCTCGACTACCTGGCGGCGGCGGCGACCTGCGCGACCCACCTGTCGCGGCTGGGCGCCGAGATCGTGCTCTGGTCCAGCGAGGAGTTCGGCTTCTGCGAGGTCTCGGACGCCTGGGCCTCGGGCTCCTCGATCATGCCGCAGAAGAAGAACCCCGACGCCGCCGAGCTGCTGCGCGCCAAGGCGCCGCGGATCACCGGCCACCTGGCCGCGCTGCACGGCGTCATGCACGGCCTGCCGCTGACCTACAACAAGGACATGCAGGAGGACAAGGAGCACCTGTTCGACGCCGTCGACACGCTCGAGCTGTCGCTCGCCGCCGCCCAGGGGATGCTGAGCACGATCAGCTTCAAGCGCGAGCGGCTGGCCGCGCGCGGCGGCCGACGAGTTCCTCGCCGCCACCGACGTCGCCGACTATCTGGTCAAGCGCGGGCTGCCGTTCCGCAGGTCCACGGCGTCGTCGCCGGGCTCGTGCGGAGTCGCGGTCGCGCAGCGGCCGCACGCTCTCGGAGCTGACCCCGGAGGAGCTCGCAGCCGCTCGCCGCTGCTCGACGCCGAGGCTTCTACGCGCTGCTGCGCGACGGCGCCTGGCTCGAGTCCAAGGTCTCGCGCGGCGGCACCAGCTCGGCGTCGGTGCGCGACGCAGCTCGCGCACGCGCGGGACGCGCTCGAGCGCGCGCGCAGCGGCCGGCGCTGAGCGGTGAGAGCCGGGCCGTTCTACGACCGCCCGGTGCTGGAGGTCGCCGAGGACCTGATCGGCTGCGTGGTCACCCACGGCGAGCTGCAGCGGCGTGATCGTCGAGACCGAGGCCTACCACGACACCGAGCCGGCCTGCCACGCCTTCGTCGGCCTGACGCCGCGCACCGCAGACGCTGTTCGGCCCGCCGGGCCGCGCCTACGTCTACCGCTCCTACGGCGTCCACGCGATGCTCAACGCCGTCTGCGAGCCGCGAGGGCGTCGGCGCGGCGGTCCTGATCCGCGCGCTCGAGCCGCTCGACGGGCGTCGAGCTGATGGCGCGGCGGCGCGGGCGTCGAGCCGGCGAGTCTGCGGCGCTCTGCTCCGGCCCGGGCAAGCTCACGCAGGCGCTCGGCATCACGCTGGCTGACAACGGCTGCGATCTGGCGGCGCGGGCCGGTCGTGATCTCGCGCTCGCCCGGCGCTGGTAGCGATCCGGTGGTCCAGCGGGACCGCCGGATCGGGATCACCAAGGCCGTCGAGCTGCCGTGGCGGTTCTCGTCGGCCGGCAGCCGCTACCTGTCGGCGCCGGTCCGCGATGCCGCGTTAGAGGCCGGAGCCGCCGCTGGAGCCGCCGTCGGCGCGGGCTCGTCAGCGCCGCGGGCGGCGCAGGTGCTGGCGCGGTGTCGTCGGTGGCTCCGACCGGCCGGCGGCAGCGTCGCTCGCGGCGTGGTCGCCGCGTCGCCGGCGTCGTGGGTCTGCTGCGACTGCCGGCGCGCTGGTCGCCTGGTGTCTGCGCCGGCGGTCGTGCTGGTGTCGGCCGCGGTCGTCGTCGCTCGGAGGTGCGTGGCCGTGACGTCGGTGCTCGAGCCGGCGTGCTCGACGGACGGTGCTGCGCGGCGCCGGTGGCTCGGGGTGATCTGCTCCGTGGTGAGCGAGGCTCTGACGAGCTGGTCGCTGTGTGCTCGGCCTAGCTCGTCCATGATCCTGATCGCCTGGACCATGAAGTTGTGCCAGATGATCGCCGGGTAGGTGCCGCCCTCGACCGGCTCGCCGTCGAAGTTGGTCAGCATCGGCTTGCCGCTGTCCGGGTATCCGACCCAGACCGCGACGGTCATCGTCGGGGTCCAGCCGACGAACCAGGCGTCCACGTAGTTGGAGGTGGTGCCGGTCTTGCCGGCGACGTCGACCCCCGGGATCGCGGCCGCGGTGCCGGTGCCGTAGCTGTCGTCGACCGGGCCGTGCAGCAGTTCGTCGATCGTGCTCGCGACCTCAGGGGAGATCACCTGCCGGGTTCCGGGGTCCCGGCGTTGGTGATCGTGCGTGGCTGATTGCAGGCGCACGCAGTCACTGAGATCGAGTCGATCCCGATCGGGCCCTGTGTCACGTCACCGAGCATGGGGTTGTAGATCTTCTTGCCGCCGTTGCGACGGTCTCGTAGGCGTGGGCCATGTCGAGCGCCGAGACACCGTGCTTGAGGCCGCCGAGGATCATCGACGGGTTGGTGGAGATCGGCGAGCGGATCCCCATCAGCTGGGCGTAGTGCTTGACGATGCTTGCGTGCCGACGCCTGGTACCGAGCTGCGCGAAGACGCTGTTGTCGGAGATGGCCGTCGCCGTGCGTCAGTCGGTGATCAGGCCGCTGTACACGTTGCCGAAGTTGTGCACGGGGAAGCGGCCGGTGCCGTTGCCTGCCGCGTACGCGTTGTCGCGCTTCTTGACGAACGGGATCGTGATCGGCTGGGAGTCGATCTCGGAGTAGGGCGTGTACTCGCCGCTCGACAGCGCCGCCGCGAGAGTGAACGATCTTGAACGACGACCCGGGCTGGCGGTAGCCCAGCGTCGCGAGGTTGAACGGCGACTTGTCGTAGTCGCCGTTGCCGCTGACCATCGCGCGAACCTCGCCGGTCCTGTTGTCGATCGCCACCAGCGACGCGGTCGGGTTACCGGTCTCGTCGACCGGGAACTCCGCGTCGACCGCGTCCTGCGCCGCCTGTCTGCATGCTCAGGTTGATGCTGAGCTTGATCTTGAGGCCGCCGTAGTCGGCCTCGTACTGTGCCTGCTTCGGTGAGAGGCCCTCGTTCTCGAGCGCGTTGACGATCCGTGGCTCAACCCAGCTGGTGAAGTAGGGCGCCGCGGTCGGCTGCTGCTCGGGCTGCTGGATCTGGGCTGGCGGTGGGCAGCGGCCGTGTGGATGCCGTCCTGGTACTGCTGAGTGAGATGTAGTGCTGCTGGTACATGTCCTGCAGCACGAGGTCGCGGCGTGTTTCGGCCGCGTTGCGCTCCTGCAGATTGCCGGCCGGGTTGAACGCGGTGGGGTTCGCGACCATCCCCGCAAGCAGTGCTGCCTGCGCGGGGGTGAGCACGCTCGCGCACTCCTTGCGGTCCGGGTGCTGAGGATCGGCATCGCCACAGCTGTCGGCGCCGCCCTCGACGGGGTTGGCCGCGTTGTATCCGTGGTCCCAGCCGAAGTAGACGCGGGCGGCGGCCTCGATCCCGAGTGCACCGTTGCCGAAATAGATCGTGTTGAGGTACTCGGTGAGGATCTGCTTGTGCGTCCAGTGGTGAGACAGCTGGAATGCCATGCCGGCCTCGACCAGCTTCTCGGCAACGGTGCGGTGGTCCTCCTCGGAGTTGACGTTCTTGACGAACTCCTCCGGGATCGTCGAGCCGCCCTCCACGTTGCCGCCGGTCAGGTCAGAGAGCCCGGCGCGCAGCAGGCCGCGCACGCTGATGCCGGACTCGTGCCAGAAGCCGCTGGTCCTCGACCGCGACGATCGCGTTGCGCATGTTCGGGGAGATCTGCCCCCAGCGGTCGATCGCCGGTGTGCTCGGCAGGAGCGAGGGGCCCGATCGGCTGGCCGTGGTCGTCGTACATGTAGGAGTCGACGGTGTGGCTGAACTGGACCGTGTTCTCGAGCCGAGGCAGATCCGAGGCGATCGAGGTCAGCACACCGAACAGGGTCGAGATCACAGCCAGTACACCGAACGCGGCGATGACGAACAGCAGGCGCAGCTTGCGAACACGCGGGCGACGCGGCCGCCGGGCACGACCGCGCCCCGGAATGCGGCGCCGAGTCTGCCTGTCGAGGGCAGGGCGAAGCGGGCGGTGGTCGGCAGGGCTCTGGTCGGCAGGGCCCTGGTCGGCGTCTGGCAGGGTGTGGTCGTCGACGCTCATGCGCTCGTACTGCTTGCGGCCGGCAGGCGACGGCGCCAGAAGTGCGGTCATTCCACACGACGGTGCAGGCGCTCGATTGGGCTGGGTCTCGGGCGTGGCCCTGGCGGCTGGCGTGAGTTTAGTGGCTTCAGCGGGTGAGTTGTGGGGGTTGTGTGCGCCTGCGGTTAGCATTGCCCGGCGATGCCAGACGCACCCTCGCAAGCGGCCGCTTGGCTGTCACGCAATGCGGTCGACTGCCTGCCGGAGGGCGGCCTGGAGGCCAAGCTCAAGCTGGGGCGCCCGCTGCGGGTGAAGCTGGGCGTCGACCCCACCGCGCCAGACATCACCCTCGGCCATACCGTCGTCCTGCAGAAGCTGCGGGAGTTCCAGGATGCAGGCCACACGGTTGTGCTGATCATCGGCAACGGCACCACCCGGGTCGGCGATCCCAGCGGTCGTTCGACGACGCGTCCGATGTTGAGCGACGAGGAGATCGCGCGCAACGCCGCGACCTTCCAGGAACAGGCGATGAAGGTTCTCGACCCCGGCCGCTCGAGGTCCGCTTCAACGCCGACTGGCTCGAGATGTCGATGGCGGAGCTGTATCGGCTGATGGCGACCACGACCGTCGCACAGGTGATCGAGCGCGATGACTTCGCCAAGCGCTTGGCGGACGGGACGCCGATCTCGATGCTCGAGCTGCTCTACCCCCTGCTGCAGGGATATGACTCCGTCGCGATCAGGCCGATGTCGAACTCGGTGGCACCGATCAGAAGTTCAATCTGATGCTCGGCCGGGACATCCAGCGCGCATACGGCCTCGACGGACAGGTGATCCTGACGATGCCGCTGCTGACCGGGACCGACGGCGAGCGCAAGATGTCGAAGTCGTTCGGCAACTACATCGGGGTCACCGAGTCGCCGGAGGAGATGTACGGCAAGACGCTGAGCATCCCCGATGAGTCGCTGGCGTCATGGTACGAGTTGCTGCTTGGCACGGGCATTGCCCTCAGCCGTTGCCCCGCGAGACGCCAAGCGGGCGCTGGCGCGGGCGCTGGTGGAGCGCTTCCATGGCGCGCAGGCCGCGGACGCGGCCGAGGAGTCGTTCGATCGGGTCCATGTCCGCCACGAGGTCCCGGAGCATGTCGAGGAGGTGCGCTTCGACGCGACCGACGGCATCGTACACCTGCCGGCGCTGCTTGGCGCAGGCGTTTGGGATCTCGACGTCGGAGGCGCGGCGTTCGCTCGTCCAGGGTGGCGTCAAGCTCGACGGCGTGCACCTCCGGCAGGCCGGCTGGACGTCCCAGCCGACTGTGGACGGGTCGGTCCTGCAGCTTGGAAAGCGTCGGTTTGCAAGGGTTTTGATCGGCTGAGCTGGCCCGCTTGGCAGGGTCGGCACCGCACTTCGCCGTCCGGTGCGCTACCTTTCTGTCAGGCAGTGAGCACGGCCATGGCCTCCCAAGTTGGGTGGATTGCGCCCCCAAGCGAGTTGTGGCTATACTCTTCTGCCCCGAGCGCCGGTGACGGTCTCGGCGCATCCTCTGGAAGGAAACCCCTTCTGCCAGGAGGCGACGGTCTTTGAAAACTCAACAGCATGCGCACCTCGGCCTGCCTATGGCCGAGTGTGTGTCCAGGTTCGACGCCGTCGTCGGACGGCTCCTTCGGAGCCGATCGAGCGACGGTGCCAAGATTGACCCGTCTCGTCTCCCGGAGCTCCTCTGTGTACTTGGAGCTCCCGAAGGCCGCCGTTTGCGGCCGGGCGTGGAGGCGGGGGCCTCTTCCACCAGGGAAGAGGCCCAGGTTTCGTTCGTTCGGTTTCGCGACACAGTTCGGGGTGCCATATGACGAGCGATATTCCTGACAACTCTTTGTGAGCAGTTCTTCACGGAGAGTTTGATCCTGGCTCAGGACGAACGCTGGCGGCGTGCCTAACACATGCAAGTGGAGCGACGAACCGGGCTTCGGCCCGGGGCAAAGCCGCGAACGGGTGAGTAACACGTGGGTAACGTGCCCCGATGATTGGGACAACCCGAGGAAACTCGGGCTAATACCAAATGTGCCCTACAGCCATAAGGCTCAAGGGGAAAGGAAGCTTCGGCCTCCGCATCGGGATCGGCCCGCGGCCCATTAGCTTGTTGGTGAGGTAACGGCTCACCAAGGCTTCGATGGGTAGCTGGTCTGAGAGGACGATCAGCCACACTGGGACTGAGACACGGCCCAGACTCCTACGGGAGGCAGCAGTGGGGAATCTTGCGCAATGCGCGAAAGCGTGACGCAGCAACGCCGCGTGGGCGAAGAAGGCCTTCGGGTTGTAAAGCCCTTTCAGTTGGGACGAAGCTTCGTCGGTGAATAGCCGGCTGGAGTGACGGTACCTTCAGAAGAAGCCCCGGCTAACTACGTGCCAGCAGCCGCGGTAATACGTAGGGGGCAAGCGTTGTCCGGAATCATTGGGCGTAAAGCGCGTGTAGGCGGCTCGATAAGTCTGCTGTGAAAGTCCAGGGCTCAACCCTGGAATGCCGGTGGAAACTGTCGGGCTAGAGTCCGGAAGAGGCGAGTGGAATTCCTGGTGTAGCGGTGAAATGCGCAGATATCAGGAGGAACACCAATGGCGAAGGCAGCTCGCTGGGACGGTACTGACGCTGAGACGCGAAAGCGTGGGGAGCAAACAGGATTAGATACCCTGGTAGTCCACGCCGTAAACGATGGGTACTAGGTGTAGGGGGTGTCGACTCCCCCTGTGCCGACGCTAACGCATTAAGTACCCCGCCTGGGGAGTACGGCCGCAAGGCTAAAACTCAAAGGAATTGACGGGGGCCCGCACAAGCAGCGGAGCATGTGGTTTAATTCGACGCGACGCGAAGAACCTTACCTGGGCTTGACATGTTTCTGACCACCGTGGAAACACGGTTTCTCTTCGGAGCAGAATCACAGGTGGTGCATGGCTGTCGTCAGCTCGTGTCGTGAGATGTTGGGTTAAGTCCCGCAACGAGCGCAACCCCCGTCGTATGTTGCCAGCATTTAGTTGGGGACTCATACGAGACTGCCGGTGACAAACCGGAGGAAGGTGGGGATGACGTCAAGTCATCATGCCCCTTATGTCCAGGGCTACACACGTGCTACATTGGCGCGTACAGAGGGCTGCAAGACCGCGAGGTGGAGCGAATCCCTTAAAGCGCGTCTCGGTTCGGATTGCAGGCTGAAACTCGCCTGCATGAAGGTGGAGTTGCTAGTAATCGCGGATCAGCATTGCCGCGGTGAATACGTTCCCGGGCCTTGTACACACCGCCCGTCACACCATGGGAGTGAGCAACACCCGAAGCCGGTGGCCTAACCCGCAAGGGAGGGAGCCGTCGAAGGTGGGGCTCGTGACTGGGGTGAAGTCGTAACAAGGTAGCCGTAGCGGAAGCTGCGGCTGGATCACCTCCTTTCTAGGGAAGTCCTCTATGAGGACACCCGGAGCCCGTCAGGCAATGGTGCCTGGCGAGTCCGGCGTTCAGGTTGAATCAAGAGTTCACCAGCGCCGGCAGAGCTTCCGGACTAGATATGTCGACCGAATCTGGACAGGGCATCCGTTAGAGCGCCAGCTCTAGTCCGCGGATGTCCGCATGCTGTTGAGTTTTGAGAGACCGGCGCCCCGCCGGCGGCCATTGCGTGAAGACGCTTGGCTGCAGGTCGGGCGCCCGAGCCTCCTCACGGACCTTGAAAACTGCACAGTAGCCAATGTAAACGGGTATCACCGAGTGGTGACTCTGTCACTACTCATTGACTCACGTAAGTGAGTCGCAAGATCACCGTCAAGATAGTAAGGGCACATGGTGGATGCCTTGGCACCAAGAGTCGATGAAGGGCGTGAACGACTGCGAAAAGCCACGGTGAGGCGTTGAATAGCCTTTGACCCGTGGATTCCCGAATGGGGAAACCCAGCGCCGGTAATGCGGCGTTATCCCACGTTGAACACATAGGCGTGGCGAAGACAAGCGGGGGAAGTGAAACATCTCAGTACCCCGAGGAAAGAAAATCAACCGAGACTCCCTGAGTAGTGGCGAGCGAAAAGGGATCAGCCCAAACCCAGTACGTGTAAGCGGTCACGCGTTGCGTATTGGGGGTTGTAGGGCGTTTGTTCCGGGCCGTGACCGACCCGGCAGCAGTTACAAAACCAAGTGATAGTCGAAGCGCGTGGAAACGCGCACCAAAGAGGGCAACCGTCCCGTAGACGAAATCGCTTGGACTGCTGTCAGACGTTCCTGAGTAAGTCCGCACCCGTGAAACGCGGACTGAACCTGGGGGGACCACCCTCCAAGGCTAAGTACTCCTTGGTGACCGATAGCGGACTAGTACCGTGAGGGAAAGGTGAAAAGTACCCCGGAAGGGGAGTGAAATAGTACCTGAAACCGCGTGCCTACAAGCGGTGGGAGCGACTTCGTGTCGTGACCGCGTGCTTTTTGCATAACGAGCCGGCGAGTTACTCGTCTGCGGCAAGGTTAAGCGATGAGCGGAGCCGTAGCGAAAGCGAGTCCGAATAGGGCGACATAGTCGTAGGCGGTAGACCCGAAGCTGAGCGAGCTACCCATGGGCAGGTTGAAGCGGGGGTAAGACCTCGTGGAGGACCGAACCGACCTAGGTTGAAAACTGGGCGGATGACCTGTGGGTCGGAGTGAAAGGCTAATCAAGCTCAGTGATATCTGGTTCTCTCCGAAATATATTTAGGTATAGCCTCGGATAAATTCCGTGGCGGCCGTAGAGCACTGTTTGGACTAGGGGCCCTACCAGGTTACCGAATTCAGGCAAACTCCGAAGACCGTCACGGCTACTCCGGGAGTCAGTTGCTGGGGGATAAACTTCAGCGTCAAAAGGGAAACAGCCCAGACCGCCAGCTAAGGTCCCTAAGTACTAGCTAAGTGGTAAACGATGTTCGAGTGCATAGACAACCAGGAGGTTGGCTCAGAGGCAGCCACCCTTGAAAGAGTGCGTAACAGCTCACTGGTCAAGTGTTCGAGCGCGGATAATGTAACGGGGCTCAAGCTAGTCACCGAAGCTGCGGGTGCGACGCAAGTCGCGCGGTAGGAGAGCGTTCCCAGGGCAGTGAAGCGGCGGGGTAACCCAGCCGTGGAGGCCTGGGAAGTGAGAATGCCGGCATAAGTAACGAAAGAAGGGTGAGAATCCCTTCCACCGATTGCCCAAGGATTCCTGAGTAAAGTTCGTCTGCTCAGGGTTAGTCAGGACCTAAGGCGAGGCCGAAAGGCGTAGTCGATGGCCAACGGGTTGATATTCCCGTACCACGTCGCGTTCGTTTGACCGATGGGGGGACGAGGAAGGCTATGGGAACCCAGGCGATAGTTGCCCTGGGGTAAGCGTGTAGGGGTGGCTCTAGGCAAATCCGGAGCCGCTTAACCTGAGACGCGATGCCAGCTGGCTTTAAGCCGGCGAGTCCCGGACGCCAAGCCTCCAAGAAAAGCCTCTAGGGAGAATGCGCGTGCCTGTACCAAAACCGACACAGGTGGGCAAGTGGAGAACACTAAGGTGATCGAGATAACCCTCGTTAAGGAACTCGGCAAAATCGCCCCGTAACTTCGGGATAAGGGGCGCCCCAGTAGGGTGAAGCACTTCGCGTGTGGAGCCCGAGAGGGCCGCAGTGAATAGGTTCAAGCGACTGTTTACCAAAAACACAGGTCTCTGCTAAGTCGAAAGACGACGTATAGGGGCTGACGCCTGCCCGGTGCCGGAAGGTTACGTGGAGGTGTTAGGGGTAACCCGAAGCACCGAAACTAAGCCCC
>CAWDRA010000013.1:0-56677 GCA_963804615.1 uncultured Actinomycetota bacterium | reverse complement strand
GGGCCACCAATCGCTAGAAATCACTCTGTGCCCTAGTAACAGTGGAATCACCACTGAAGCGATGAAGATGGGCGTATCGGAGGAGAGATGGATAGGGCTTCGATTTCTGCTTCGACTTCAAGCCAGTAGTATATCTACCACTCCCGACTACCACTCCCATATGTATACCAAGCTCTGAGCTCTGAGCTCAGCGCTCCGCATTCAACAGGCTTTTTGAAACAGGCTTGATGTCTGGTGCATGTGGATTTATTCTGTGACACCTCCACCATGGAAGCGCCATACTAAGAAGCTGGGCGGACTCGAAGATCACGCAGTCGACACCGGAGAAAACTACTAACTGTGACAAAGTTGTGGTTGGAAGCGCCTCAAAACGCAATGGATCTTGCACTTCTCACCCGATAACAATCCGCTGTCTTAATAAACTTGCTTACAAGGGGCTCCTGAAACACCGCGGCGAATGTTTCGCAACAGATATGAAGCTCGACATATGCCCGATGCTTTCCTGGCTCGAGCGGTGAACAGCATACATTCATAGCGATGATGTAGCTCCTAGCTGCAACAATAGCCCCCGGCCGAGTGAGGTATGTACATCTGCAGCAGCTGCATGATGATACTTAGCAGATCTAGACTCTGTCGCTCCGCATTCAACAGGCTTTTGGAGCAAGGCCTGATGTCAACTATGTACTAGGCTCTGGTCTCTTCTGTGATGCCTCCACCATATCTGGAGCTAAATCAGTGGCTATCGACTAGAAGGAATCGAAAGTCGACCGTAACGCCTTCACCATGCCTGGGGCCAAATCAGTGACTACTATCGACTGGATGAAATCGAAAGTCCAAAGGTTTGGTAGTATAAATCAAAATTTCAAACTTCTGAGGACCACCCATATTACTGGGTTATATCTCGTTGGCTGATATATGCCAGGTATGAGAGGTGGCGGGAATCAGATCTCAGAAATATTTGATCTGTTGGCAGACTGTTACCGCCGTCGGTTGAAGAGTATATAACGGGTACATAAGCGGGAGTATTGAAGTTAGAAAAGTTCTTGTAATTTACCTTAAGATCCATGATTTCAAGAATATGAGAAGGAAAATTATATACAATGTTAGATTCAAACTATGTAGTCTCTGCCGCGCTACCAACATGTGAAATATCTATTGGTCTCCTCAAGCTTCAGCTGACGCTCTTCCTGGCGCCTCTCATACTCCTGGCGTTCCTCTTGGCGGTTCTCCAACGCCTGGAAGTCTTGTTGTTCTCGGTAAAGTTTCATATCGTCCTGATAAAAGCTCCAGTAAGCTTAGTTAGAATGACTCCATTCTCTATAGGTGCATGAAAACTCACTTTCTCGTCTCTGTCTTCCCAAATCGGCACCACCAGTACTCGGTAGGAAAGCCCTCGCTTTTAGATCTGTTGTTAATTGTCCACGAGAGGCCAGTATTCCTTATACTCTTCCGGAGACAGGGTCAAAGGTGCATCCCGCTGGCGAATAGCCCGAAGGTCATGGACCCCGAACCGACGGGTAGCCTGGTTGAATTTGGTCCGAAGTTGTCGTCATCAACGTTTCGGGTGTGCTTGGTGGACGACTGGTAAATCATCCTGCTGATGCCATTCTCCAGCGATGACCAGACATCTAGATTGACCTTTAAACACTTTTACTTCCCCTGGGGCGACGCATCTCCGCCTCGAATGGCTTCAGCCCAAAATCCGAATCGTCCCGATGCAGCCCGAGGTCTTGGGCTATCCGCAGGACCGCAGGATTCCATCGCGAATAACCGTTTTCGCAGGGCCTGGATGTCGGCTGGCGCGTTGATAACCGGGCAAGGGGTAGAAGAACGCGTGGAACTAGGTGTAAAGGTTTTAAGCATACGATGTATGACAATGTTGCCAAATGGAAGGTAAGGCTGTAGGTGGTTTACGAAAGTGACTGCTAGTGATATTTATATAGTAGTATACCCAGAGTTGTCAGCGTGTCGTTGTACTGAATCCTGACGACTTGTTTCTCTCGTTATTTTTGGTGGTATTGCAGTTGGTAGCAGCAGTGCGCTTGTTGGATCCCCTTGATATCTGTCTCAGCGACAGAGCTTTGCCAGGCTCGTAATCCTGTGGCCTTGGCAAAGTAAAGGGATCGAGTCCCTAAACCAATGAGCCCAGTCCCGAGTGTATACCGCCTGAAGCACTTTTTCAGCTCCTCGCTTCTAGCATACTCGATGGCTGCGTCAATCGACTCCAGACAAGTCTCTTCTGAACGCCGGGAGCATATGCATCCGACAGTCTTCTTTTTTATTGCAGATCTTTTTTTTCAGCATCTCCCAGTGCACAGGAGGTGCTGAATGCGAGGGTTCTCATCGGCCGGGTCATAGCCAAAGGCATTCCTAACAGCTAATTGCTGTATCGTAAATATTCTGGAACAACCTTCGCAGAGGGAAGTCTCAATGTCGGTGAAAAGACAGCTACAGCAAGTCAGCATCGAATGGGTAAACAAATCCAACGAGAAGACGATATCTTACCAGGAACAGATGAGCTTATGCCCCTAACCATCCGATGGGCGAGTGATCGGTGCTTTTGAATGGTGGCTTCAAATTGTCGATCAGAGGTCAAAGTACAGCCCAAATTACGGCGCACACAACGGGAACAACCAAGTATCTTCGGGACGAAGGTTCTTGAAATGGGGGGATTGTCAGCAGAAGGCCGATAATGAACTCCAAAAGGAAGGCAGTTTGGGTGGAACCTACTGGCCCGGGAGACTGTCTCGGTGATATTCCGAAAGAAATGGATTCTGCAAAATATCATTAAGATTTTGCAAAGCCAGTCAATCGGCCACTGTGCATCAGTTGAAGAGAATCAGCACGGCGTCGCGCCCTCATTCCTCATCCAGCCAAGCTGAATAGGACACTGAGATTGATGACCTGTGCGCTCATATTCATTTCCAGAACGAAGAGAATGAGATCCGGCAGCCCCGGCCCGCCCAGGTGAGAGACTCATCAACATTGAGTGGACGAAGAGGACGTCAACCGGAGTCCGGAGGAGCCAGTAGGTATTCAATTTTCACCTGGATAGGAAGAAGCAGCAATGTTTGGAGACTTCTCCAGGTGGTCAGCAGCGGGGGTGCCATCATTAATAATTGACAATTGTTCATGGGCTAGTCGTTATCTGACGGCTTGCAGCAGGAGCTAAAACCTTCCTGCTTTTACCTTTTGAGAAGCTGGGATGCCGATCCGGACCGAGAATCCGCACGAGGTCGGCGCCGACCGGCTCGTGAACGCGGTCGCCGCCTACGATCACTTCCGCTCCACGTGCGTGGTCGTCGACTTCGGAACCGCGATCACCTACGACGCCGTCTCGGACGCAGGCGAGTACCTGGGCGGGATCATCACGCCGGGGATCGAGATCTCCCTGGAGGCGCTCTCCGAGCGCGCCGCAAAGCTTCCGATCGTTGAGCTGGGTGAACCGCGCGCGGTGATCGGCCGCTCGACCGTCGAGGCGATCCGCAGCGGCATCGCATTCGGCTTCGCCGGTCAGGTCGAGGGCATCGTCGGTCGGCTTCGGGCCGAACTGGGCGAGGAAACGCGCGTGGTCGCGACCGGCGGCTTCTCAAGCGCGATGTTCCCGTTCATCAAGGACGTGATCGATGAGATCGACGAGTTCCTGACGCTGACGGGGCTGCGGTTGATCTTTGAGCGCAACCAGCCGCGCTGAGAGGCCCGGCTCAGGCGGGGGCTGGCGGCAGCGGGACGTCGGGGGTTCTCGCGACCGCGGCCGCAAGGATCAGCAGCGCGCGCGTCGAGCGGTCGTCCGGGTCGGCGGCGTGTGCGGACTCGTAGGTGTCGAGGAGGCGTTTGATCGCCGCGAAGATCGGGGCATCGTCGATCTCGTCCGGAACGTTGCAGGCCTGCTGTGCGAGCGCCAGCATCTCGCCGCCGTCGCCGAGTCTGAATTCGAGCATCGCGGCGATCAGCAACATCTCAGCGACGCGATCGAGCAGCAGGTGCCCGGCGCGCTCGCGTTCGCCGGGCGCCGGGCCGGCGACGGCGAGGTCCTCACCTGCAGCGATCCGAAGCGACTGGCGCGAGCCGATCAGGCAGAGCTGATCGCTCGAGAGGCCGGCCTGAAGCGCGATCCGCAGTTGCGCCGCGGCCGAGACGGCGGGCTGGCCGTAGGGGGCATCTGAGGCAAACAGGATCTGGGCAGGCGGAACCAGGGTGAAGAGCGTGGCCAGGTCGGATGGCAGCCACCATGCGCTGTCGAACAGGACATTCGGGAGGTCGACCACTGCGCGCCAGATCCAGGCGAGGTCAGTCACGCCGGCGTGGGCGAGGATCACGCGCGCGTTCCGGAAGCGACCGGCGTACTCGATCACGTGCTCACCGAGTGCGGGGATCCCGCGGCCCGCGTGGATCAGGATCGGCAGCTGCCGCTCATCGGCGAGCGCGAACAGCTTCGGCACCGCAGGATGATCGAGCGCAAACTGCTCGGCTCGCGGGTGCAGCTTGATACCCCTGGCGCCATTGGCCAGGCAGCGTTCCGCTTCCTCGATCGGGTTATGGTTGGGGTCGACGCGGCAGAAGGGCACCCAGCCGGCGTTGCCCTCTGAATTGGCGCTCACGGCCGCCTCGATCACGAAGTCATTGGCCGCGGGGTAGCCGCTGGGTTCGTGCATCGGAAACACGAAGCAGCCTGGCGCGCCGGCGGCCTGAAGTCTTCTGAGAAGCTCCTCAGGGCTCTGGTGCATGCCGTCGGGGTCGTTCTCACCCAGATGCGTGTGGGCATCGAAGAGCTCAAGGCCGGGGATCTGCTGACGCACGGCCTGCAGCCAGGGGAAGACGGTGGGGCCGAGGTCCATTACATGATTCGTACCATGAACCCTGTGGAGACGAAACCGCGATCGCTGACCGAGCCCTGGACACTGGGCGGGATCGCCATCCCCAATCGTGTTGTGCTGGCGCCCCTGGCCGGCATCGGCAACTGGTTCGTGCGGTTGCAGGCCAAGCGCTACGGCGCCGGGCTGGCCGTATCGGAGATGGTCTCGAGCCATGCGGTGCATCACGGCAACGCCCGAACCTGCAACGAGCTGCTGCGCATCCACCCTGACGAGCATCCGGTCGCCGTGCAGCTGTTCGGCGCTGATCCGGAAGTGATGGCATCGGCGGCGGAGAGGGTCGCAGCCGCCGGCGCCGACCTGATCGACATCAACATGGGCTGTCCCGTGCCCAAGGTCTGCAAGACCGGCGCCGGCGCGGCATTGCTCGAGGATCCTGATCGGGCGGTGGCGGTCGCGCAGGCTGCGGCCCGCGGCAGTGGGCTGCCGGTGACCGTGAAACTGCGCACCGGGCTGCGACCGGGCGACGGCAAGGGTGTCGCTGTGGCCCGCGACCTCGCCGAGCGGGGCGGGGTCGCGGGGTTGTGCGTTCATCCGCGGCACGCTTCGCAGCGCCACAGCGGCAAGCCGGATTACGAGCTCGTGGCCCAGCTGGTCCGCGAGCTTCCGGTGCCGGTGCTGCTCTCCGGTGGCCTGCGATCGGCTGAGCTTGCGCGTGAGGCGTTTGAGCGCACCGGCGCTGAGGCGATCCTGCTCGCCCGCGGGTCGCTCGGCAATCCGTGGCTGTTCGAACAGCTCGTGAATGGCCGTGAGGCCGAGCCGACGCGGGAGGAGATCCTCGCCGAGCTCGACTGGGTGCTCGACAGCGCGGTCGAGCACATGGGGCCTGAGCGCGCCAACCGCTACCTGCGCAAGTTCTATCCGTGGTATGTGGAGCGGTTGGGAGGCACGCGTGCGCAGCAGGCGGCGCTGCAGGCTGGCGCTCCAACAGGCGGCGAGCGTGGAGTGCGCGCGCGAGCTGTTCGGGGTAACAGAGCCGGTCGCGGTCGCTGCTGTGGTTTGAGATCCGGATTCGCGGGAAGTGTTCAGTGGGGCTCTATACTTCCCGGCCCGCGCCTCTGCGCGCTGTGGACATCCCGCAAATGCGGGCTTTTTTCTGGCCTAACTACGAGATTTGCCCATGCCCAAGGACGTCATCCTCACCCCCGAAGGACTCGCCAGCCTCAAGGCTGAGCTCGAGCACATGTCAACGGTTCGCCGGCGGGAGGTCGCTGCACGCATCAAGGAAGCGCGCGAGTTCGGCGACATCTCCGAGAACGCTGAGTACGACGACGCCAAGAACGAGCAGGCGATGCTCGAGGCGCGCATCGCTCAGTTGGAGGAGAAGCTCCGATCCGCGACGGTGATCGATGCGACCGAGCTCGACAACAACGTGGTCCGGGTCGGCACCATCGTCCATGTGGTCGATGGAGACGGCGCCAAGCACAAGTACACGATCGTGGGTTCTGCAGAGGCGAAACCGGCCGATCTGAAGCTTTCAAACGAGTCGCCCGTGGGCAAGGCACTGGTCGGTCGCAAGAAGGGTGAGACGGTCACGTTCGCGACGCCTCGTGGCGAGCGCCAGCTGAAGATCTCAAAGATCGAAGTCGCCTGAAGGCGCGGGGCCGTGGTCCCGTGAGCGATTCCGGAGCAGGACGGGACCCTCGCGACGGCGAGGTCTCGGCCGAAGAGCAGCTCGACGTATTCGCCGCGCGTCGTCAGAAGCTGGCCGATCTGCGTGGCGCGGGTGTTGAGCCATTCCCTTACACCTTTTCCGGGGTTGAGCCGATCGCCTCGGTACGCGCCGCGCACGGTGGTCTTGAAGCGGGCGAGGAGACGTCTGTATCGCACAGGGTGGCCGGTCGCCTGGCGGCGCGCCGAGGTCAGGGCAAGATGGCCTTTCTGGACCTGGTCGACCGGTCCGGACGGCTCCAGCTGCAGGCACGCGTCGACGAACTCGGGCCGGACCGGATGGCGCTGCTGCTCGACCTTGATCTCGGCGACCTGATCGGTGTCGAGGGCGTTGCGTTCAACTCCCGCAGGGGCGAGCTGTCGCTGCGCGTGACTGATTTCCAGCTGTTGGCCAAGTCGCTGCGGCCGCCCCCGGACAAGCACCACGGGCTCACCGACGTAGAGACGCGATTCCGCCACCGCGAGGCCGACCTGCTGTCAAACGAGGACGTCCGGGCCGTCTTCATCACGCGCGCACGGATGGTCAGCGCAATCCGGCGCTACCTCGACGGGCAGGGATTCATCGAGGTCGAGACCCCGATCCTGCAGCCGCTCTACGGTGGCGCGGCCGCGCGACCATTCATCACCCATCACAACGCGTTGGAGCGCGAACCTCTACCTCCGTATCGCCAGCGAGCTCTATCTGAAGCGGTTGATTGTGGGCGGGCTCGAGCGCGTGTATGAGATCGGCCGGCTTTCCGCAACGAGGGGCTCTCGCACAAGCACAACCCCGAGTTCACGATGATCGAGTATTACGAGGCATACGCCGACTACCTGGACGTGGCCAGGCGGTTTGAGGAGCTGATGGCGTACGTGACCAGGGAGATCGGGTACGAAGGGCCACTTGATTTCCAGAAACCCTGGCACCGCGAGACGCTTGCCGGTTCGATCCAGACGCGCACCGGCATCGACATCGGAGCGCACCGCGACCGCGAGTCGCTGGCTGCCGCCATGGCTGCGGAGGGGCTTGCGGTGCCCGAGACCGACACCTGGCCGCAGTTGGTCGACGAGCTGGTCTCAAAGCACGTGGAGCCGACGCTGATCGAGCCGACGCTGTTGTTCGATTACCCGGTGGAGATCTCGCCGCTGGCCAAGCGCCACCGCAGCCAGGAGGGCATCGTCGAACGCTTCGAAGCGTTCATCAACGGCATGGAGGTCGCCAATGCGTTCACAGAACTCAACGACCCCGACGACCAGCGAGCCAGATTCGAGGAGCAACGAGCCCTTGCGGCCAGCGGGGACGATGAAGCGCAGCCCTACGACGAGGCCTACATTCAGGCGCTCGAGTTCGGAATGCCTCCAACCGGTGGCATCGGAATCGGGATCGATCGCATGGCGATGATCCTGACGGGACAGAAGACGATCCGTGAGGTCGTGCTGTTCCCGGCAATGCGCGACTGACGCCGCTCAGGTCTCGCCGGCAGGGTCTGCGTTTGCACGGACTTCGGCAGATTGCCTGACCACCTGTCGGTGGTCCCGACAGCCTGGACATTTGGCCTAACAGGGGTGGGTTTTGCGGGCACAACCAGCTGAGAACCCGATGTATGGGCGTGGTCTGGAAGTGGCTCAGGAAAGCACGCGGGGAGAACGGGCAGGCGGTCGTCGAGCTGGCATTCGTGCTGCCGCTGGTGCTGCTCGTTCTGTTCGGGATCATCGACTTCGGTCTGGCGATCAATCAGCAGAACGGGGATACGAACATCGCGAACCTGGCTGCGCGCCAGGTGGCCGTGATCGGTGGCACGACGAGCCTCAGCTGTAACGGGACCAGCTACAGCAACCTGAACTCATGGGCGCAGTGCGAGGCGACCGCCACGGGCGGCCAGGCCGTGTCCTCGGTCTGTGTCAAGGACACGTCCGGCGGGTCCTACGCCGTGGGTGACGCCGCAACCGTGGTGGTGAAGTCGAACTTCGGGTGGCTGAAACTCATCGCAGGCAACGTCGGCGGTCTGAGTTCGACGATCAGTTCGAGCGCGACGATGCGCGTCGAGCAGGCCGCGGGGTCGAACACGTTCCTCAGCGCTGCCGCCTGCTAGGCGTTCGCCACGGCCTGATGCAAGACCGCTGTCGAGCAGTCAAGTTCCGCGTGTGTTCGGCCGATAGCTGGAGGCAAGGAACCGGAATGGAGAACTTGTAATGGAAGCCAAAGGACAGTCCGGCAGGTTCGGCTCGCGCCGCTCCGGCCCATCAATGTCGAACCGCAGGACTCAGGTGCTGATCGCGGTTGGTTCAGCCGTGCTTGCAGCCGTCCTGATCTACCTGTTCGTGTCGCACAACAAGAACACCGCCGCCCCAGTGGCGCCGGCGCAGACGACCGTGCTCGTGGCCAAGAAATACATCCCGGCAGGCGTGCCGGCGTCAACCGTCGTCTCAGAGGGGCTCGTCAAGCCCCAGCAGGTTGTGGTCACAGAAGCCGCCACCGGCGCCGTCTCTGACACGTCACTTCTCGCCGGCCAGGTTTCGGCCGCGCCGATCGCGGCAGGTCAGCAGATCACCGTCGCTGACTTCAGCCACGAGAACCCGACGATCTCGGCCTACCTCACCGGCAATGAGCGAGCGGTTGCGTTCTCACTGGACGCCACCCACGGACTGACCACGTACCTGCAGCCCGGTAACACCGTGGACGTCATGGGCCTCGACGGCAGCAAGTCGGAGATGCTCGCGCAGAACGTCAGTGTGATCGCGAATGCGAACGGTGACGTGGTGGTCCGGCTCAGCGACAAGCAGGCGCTTCAGCTCACTTCGGCCACCGGCGTCTCGAGCCTGTGGCTGACACTTCGCCCGGCTGCCGGTGCGAAGGATTCCGTCAAGGTCGGCACAGTGGAGAAGCCCTGATGGCACGTCGAATCACAGCAGTAGTCGCTCACGACGACACCGCCACGCCGCGGCTGATCGCCGAGCACGTCCCTGACGACGCTGGGATCGAGCTGGTCGAGTTCTTCGACACGCTGAGTCTCAGTGCCGAGTCGCTCATGCGGATGAACGTCGACCTGATGATCGTCGCGTGTCGCGAGAACTCTCCTGAGGCACTCGATCTGATCAGGCTCTGGCATACGGTCCGCGGACAGTCGCCGGTGGTCGTGCTCTCGCACGGAACCGACCACGAGTTCGTGCAGGAGGCGTTCAGCGCCGGCGCTGACGACCTGATCGTGCTGCAGGCAGGCCCGTATATCCACGAGCAGGTGCAGCGCGACGTTGAATTCAGCATCCGCAAGGCAGTCACCCGCAATCGTGCGGTTGGCGAGCGTGCGCCGGATGCCGGCACGCTGATCTGCGTCCTCGGATCCAAGGGAGGCGTCGGCAAGACCGTGTCGGCGACGAACCTCAGTTCGTCGCTGGCGAAGCGAGGCCGCCGGACGGTGCTGATCGATCTCGACCTGCAGTTCGGAGACGACGCTCTGGCGCTCGGCCTGGTGCCGGACAACACGCTGTTCGATCTCGCGGTCTCGGGCGGGAGCATCGACGCTGAAAAGCTCGACGACTTCATGCTCAGGCACCCGAGTGGCCTCCGAGTTCTGGCGGCACCGGCTCGGCCTGACCAGGCGATCAACGTCACCGCGGAGATGATGGCTGCGGTCTACGGGATGTTGCGCGAGGAGTACGACTTCATTGTCGTCGACACGCCGCCATCTTTCACCTCTGAGGTGATCGCAACGGTCGACGCGGCGAACTGGATCTGCATGGTCGCGATGTTCGATGCGCTGTCTCTCAAGAACACCAGGCTCGGGCTCGAGACGGTTGAGCTGATGGGGCATCCACCGGACCAGATTCGGGTGGTGCTCAATCGCGCCGGCACCAACGTCGGCATCTCGGACGGCGACGCCGTCGAGATCCTGGGGCGCAGGCCGGACGTGTTCGTTCCGAGCTCGCGTGAGATCCCGGTGTCGATCAATGACGGGGTGCCGGTTGTGCTGTCCGGGAGCCGGTCGGATGCGGCCAAGGCTCTCGACTCGCTGGCCGACCTGTTCATCCAGCTGCCCGAGGAGGCCGAGGAGGCCGAGAAGCGGCCTGGTCGGCGCGGGCTGTTGCGGATGAAGCGCGACAAGCAGGCGATCGCATCTCCGCAACTCGCGCGTGAGGCATAGGGGCCAAGATCATGGAACTGCGTGAGCGGCTGGCGGGAAGCCAGCCCGTTGGTACCCCAACGGAGACAGTTCAGGGAGACTCGTTCGTCGAGCTCAAGGATCGCATCCACATGGCGGTCATCTCTGAGCTTGGGCCTCGTCTCTACAACGAATCCCTGTCGCAGGGTGCGCTTCGCGACGTGGTGCTGGCGGACGTCCGAAACCGTCTCAGCCAGGAGCGCGGCCTGGCGACCGCCGACCGCGAGCGACTGACGCAGGAGATCGCCAACGACACGTTGGGTCACGGTCCGATCGAGCCCTTGCTTCAGGACGACACGGTGACCGAGGTCATGGTCAACGGTCCTGCCGATGTGTGGGTGGAGCGCAGCGGTCGGATCGAGAGGACCGGCGTGCGTTTCACCGATGAACACCACCTGCGGCGGATCATCAACAAGATCGTTGCGCAGGTCGGCCGTCGTGTCGACGAGTCCTCGCCGATGGTCGACGCGCGTCTGCCGGACGGCAGCCGTGTCAACGCCGTGTTGCCCCCACTGTCATTGACCGGTCCACTGCTGACGATCCGTAAGTTCTCGAAGCGGCGCCTCGAACTCAAGGACCTGGTCGCGATCAACTCGCTGCCAGCTCAGGGAAAGGAGTTCCTGGAGGCCGCGATCCGCGCAGAGCTAAACATCATGATCTCAGGCGGAACGGGCTCGGGCAAGACCACACTCCTGAACGCGATGTCGTCGGCGATCCAGGAAGACCACCGGATCGTCACCATCGAGGACGCGGCCGAGCTTCGGCTCAACCAGGCGCATGTCCTCCGCCTCGAGTCCCGACCCAAGAATGTTGAGGGTCAGGGTGAGATTCCGATTCGTGAGCTGGTTCGCAACGCATTGCGGATGCGTCCAGACCGGATCATCGTCGGCGAATGTCGAGGGTCTGAGGCCCTGGACATGCTCCAGGCGATGAACACCGGCCACGATGGGTCGCTCAGCACCTGTCACGCAAACACGCCGCGGGACGCGATTGCGCGAATCGAGAGCATGGTGTTGATGGCGGGTACCGACTTCCCGATGCGTGCCATCCGTCAGCAGGTCTCGCGTGCACTTGATCTCGTGGTACAGATCGAGCGCTTCTCCGACGGCTCTCGAAAGATCACGAGCATCACCGAGGTGCAGCGCATGGAAGGAGAGACAGTCACTCTGCAGGACATCTTCGAGTTTCAGATCGACAAAACCGCACACGACGGCACGGGCCAGCTCATGTACACGGGCCTACGGCCGACCTGCGGCAAGTTCGAGCGCAACGGCGTGTCGTTGCCTGCCTATATGGGTCAGCACAGCTTCGCTGACGAACGCATGTCGGCACCCACCGCCCCCGTGATGCCGGAACGGCCGACGGCCGCGGCCTTCGGGTCAGCAGGCTCGCCGGCATTGGCGTCGCGCCCGTCCCGCGCTGAGAGGCGGATTGGGCGATGAACGGCTCTGCGGGAGCTGCCGCCATCAGCATCGCATGCGGGCTGCTGTTCGGGGTGGCGGTGATGATGCTCCTGGGCCGGCACAACAACGTCGCCAAGCGAGTGAGCATCTACGTCACACCGAATGCGGGAGAGTCCGCGTCCGGGCAGCGCTCGCTGATCGAGCGTGCGCTCGGCGATGAGCAGGCCCGCAACATAGCGCGGTCGCCATTCGTTACGCGTCTGCGCATGGAGATGGAGGTCGCCGACCTCAGTATCGGGCTCGAGCAGCTGTTCGCTGTCACGGTGCTGGCTACGATCCTGGTGGGCTGGCTGCTTGTCGCAAGCACCAAGAGCCCGATAGCAGCGCTGCTGGCTCTGTTCGTTCCGTTCGGCGTCAACTTTGGGATCCATTTCAAGGCCGACCGGCAGCGACGTCAGTTCGCTGACCAGCTGCCGGACAATCTGCGCGTGATCGCGTCGGCGATGCGCTCCGGGAAGAACTTCGTCGGGGCTCTGAAGTCAGTGCTGGAGGACGCCCCTGAGCCGTCCAAGCGCGAACTCGGACGGGCGGTCATGGACGAGGCGATCGGCATCCCGCTCCCGGAGGCTCTCGGCCAGGTCACCGAGCGGATGAAGAGCGAGGACTTCCAGCACATTGCCATCGTTGCCACGTTGCAGCGAGAGACCGGCGGCAACACCGCGGAGGTGATCGACCTGGTTGCAGAGACTGTGCAGGAGCGGATCGAGATCCGCCGCATGGTGCGCGGGCTCACCGCCCAGGGCCGGCTCTCGGGCGGCGTCCTGTCACTGTTGCCCGTCGGCCTTCTGATGCTGATTTCGCTGCTCAACCCCACGTACGTGCACCCGATGTTCCATACCACCGGCGGGCTCATCGCCCTTGGGGTCGGGATCGGGCTGGTTCTGTCCGGCGGGTTCGTGATCAAGAAGATCGTCACCATCGAGGTCTAGCGCCATGATTCTGTATCTACTCCTTGCGACAGTCCTCATCGGCGTCGCCGTTTCCGCAGGCCTGGCCGCCGCCCGCGGGCCGCGGCGCACCACGGTGGACCGGGTCAATGCCGTGCTCGACCACGGCGTGGGTGCGACCATTTACCCGACCGACGTGAGCGCTTACCTCGATAACGAGCCGCAGCAGAGCGCCTTCTCGTCGCTTGCGACTCGGCTGGGTGGGCTTTTCTCCGGACGCTTCACCGCTGTCGGTGAGGAGGCGGTGCGTGAGCAGCTGATTGCTGCCGGCATGTACACGGTCTCCCCGCGAACGGTGCTCGGCTACCGCGTGCTCGCGACGATCGGTCTCCCGGTACTCGTCGTGCTGCTCGTGGGCATCCATAGCGCCCTCGGCGTGATGATGATGATCCTGGCACTCTTTGCCGGCTGGGTCGTGCCGCTGACGTTTGTGCAGCGCAAGGCTCGCAAGCGCATTGAGACGATCGATCGTGCTCTGCCAGATCTGATCGACCTGATGTGCGTCATGATCGAGGCTGGGCTCTCATTCCCCGCCGCGATGCGGATGGCATCAGACCAGTTCCACCCCCCGCTCAGTGACGAACTCCGCCTGACGCTTCAGGAGCAGACGATGGGCCTCTCCGTGGACGAGGCGCTGACGCACCTGGCGGAGCGCGCCGACACCCCGGCAATCAAGTCCTTCGTCCGCGCGATGTCCCAGGGCGAGAAGATGGGTATCTCGACCGGTCAGATCATGCGCAACCTCGCGCACGAGATGCGCCATCGCCGCCGCTCACAGGCGGAGGAACGCGCTCAGCGGACCCCGATCCTGATGCTGTTCCCGCTCGTCTTCCTGATCTTCCCGGCGATGTTCATCATCCTGATGACGCCGGCCGTAATCAGCCTGGTTCACAACCTCAAGGGCTTCTGAGCCGCCGTCGGCCCCGGCGTGCGCCCGTCGGGCAGTCCGGGTGAGAGCGTCGGTGCGGGCTTGCTCGGGCGAGACGTTGACTAGGTGAGGGCGTCGGCTCGGGCGTGCTCGGATGGAGATGTCGGCTCGGGTGTGAACGCCTCAGCGGGTCAGCCGCTCGAGCCGCGCAACTCGCCAGGCTCGGCGCGGTTTGAGACTGACTCTGAGCCGCTATCGGGATGACGGTGTGGAGCTTCCAGCCGGCTTGGGTGAGCTCGTGTGCGACCCGGTGGATCAGTGCTTGGTGGTCACCGGGAGCGGCAATTGCGCTCGGATGAGTGCAGTTGCGCTCACGTGTAGCCGGGCTCGACACCGATCGCGGTGTAGTGCCCCCAACGATTCCTTTGAGCCGGATAGCCGGCCGATGAAGAAACGGCGGGCGATCAACGCCAGCCTTTGGTGTCCAGCCCGACCCGTGGGTCGAGCGCTGCACACCCATCAACCCAGCATGGCTCGCTGACGTTGCCACGCGCATCGCAAAGCGTGAACAACCGCAGGCAATAGCCGACCAGTACGTCATTCGCTGTCACGACGACTGCCCCTTTCCTTCGATTCTTGGAGGAAGAGACTGAGCAGACGCGCGGACGGCCCCTCGATCGGACGGGCCTTCCGTCCTACAAACCTGGTCGGGCTCTACCGAGTGTCGCAACAACTCGGAGTTAGCCCACACCGTATTGGCAAAGCCTCAGAACGATGATCCAGCCTGGGACGGGAAGCAGCCAAGCCGCTCGGAATCGCGGATCATGCCGCTCCAAGCGGGCGGAGAGCGAGGAAAATCCTCAGGCGGGTTCTGCCACGGCGTTCAGGAGACGGGAATGCTGCTGGCGATCGTGGAGAGCTCGCTTTGAGCGGAGCCACCCAGGAACACCAGTGAGACGATCGCCACCAGCGCGATGAGTGCCAGCATCAAGGCATACTCCGTCAGGCCCTGGCCGTCGTCCTGCTCGGTCAGCGGGGTGATGATGCGGCGTATCCGGATGAGTAACTTCGGCATGTTGCAGTCACCTCGGTCCGACGCGAGAGTAGGTCAAAGTCGGGGGTGAATGAACTAACTGGCCCATTCGCGTCATGCTGTCTCATCGGCTGAGCTCGCGCTAACTTGAGTAACACCAGCTCATGACCGGAGTCATGCACGTGTGAGGGGTCGGTTCCGACGGAACCGACCCCTGGAGTCGTGAGTCACACGATTGCTTCTGAGCCGTAACTCAGGGACTGCTTGTTAGAGGCTGTTACCAACCGTCGACAGCTCGCTCGTCACCTTGCCGCCCAAGAGGGTCAGCGCGGCGATCGCAACGATGGCGATGAGCGCCAGGATCAGGGCATACTCCGTCAGGCCCTGGCCCTCGTCGTCCTCCATAAGACGGGCGATGGCGAGCTTCATGTCGATGAAGAGTTTCAGCATATGGTTGTCACCTCCCTCCCTGAGTTAGGTGTGATCGGACTCGGAAGCCTTGTTGATGCACTTCCCGACGCCGCTTCCAGCGCATCGTTGGCAACTCATCGGTCTTAACCTGCGCTAACTTGAGCACCGCATTCAGATGATTGGACCCCTGCACGTGTGAGGGGTCGGTTCCGACGGAACCGACCCCTGGAGTCGTGAGTCACACGATCGCTTCTGAGCCGTAACTCAGGGACTGCTTGTTAGAGGCTGTTACCAACCGTCGACAGCGCGCTGGTCACCTTGCCGCCCAAGAGGGTCAGCGCGGCGATCGCAACGATGGCGATGAGCGCCAGGATCAGGGCATACTCCGTCAGGCCCTGGCCCTCGTCGTCCTCCATAAGACGGGCGATGGCGAGCTTCATGTCGATGAAGAGTTTCAGCATATGGTTTGTCACCTCCCTCCCTGAGTTAGGTGTGATCGGACTCGGAAGCTTTGTTGATGCACTTCCCGACGCCGCTTCCAGCGCATCGTTGGCAACTCATCGGTCTGAAATCCCGCGGGCTTGAGCCCAACTCATGCGCTCGGTGGACGGCCGTACTATTCAGCTGCGCATCGGCGCTGGTAATCCCGGCTAAACGGCGTAAATGGGGTCCGCGAAAGAATTGGTGCAAGCTTCGAAGTCGCGCGGACAGTGGACGAATGTCTGGGCGAACTCGCCCAGAAGTCCGCATATCTCCCGCGCGCGACGAGAAGATGGACATGCCCATCGAGCTTTCCGTCGGTTCGATCTCTGCTGGGTCAGCGCCAGCAGGTGCAACTGACATATCGGCGCCCGCGCCCACGTACCCACGACCGTTTGCTCCAGACCCCCAGGCTAACGACGCCGGTCGCCTAGGTGACCTGACCCGGTGGTTCGAGGCAAAGGCGCTGCTCATCGTGGCGGTATGCGCGGTTGTGAGTCTGAGCTTGGCCGGTATCCCTCACCACTTCAGCCAGGACGGGTGGCTGGCCTTGATTGCAGGACGGGTAATCGCCCAGCATGGCATTCCGCACCACGATTACTTCACGGTCATGGCCCACGCGGTGCATTGGGTAGATCAGCAGTGGCTCGCGCAGCTGCTGATGTACGAGCTCATGCGTGCGGGAGGCCTGCAGCTGCTGACCGTGTTTTACGTACTGGTCACTGGGGCAGCTTTCACGGGAGCAATCGTTGCTGCGCGGAAGCTCGGGGGCGAGGATCTGCATGTGTTGGCAATGCTGCCGGCCGGCGCGTTCTTCTACCTGGCGACGGCGGTCTCGATCCGTACGCAGGGGTTTGCGTACCCGCTGTTCGTCGCGACAGTTTGGCTGCTCGCCTCAGAGGTGCGGAGTCCGGTTCGGCGTGCGCGTGTGTACTGGGTATTCCCGATGCTCTTGCTCTGGGCGAACCTGCACGGCTCCGTCACCATGGGAGTCGGGTTGGCGGCGCTCTACGGCTTGACCGTGCTTTTCAACGGCTTGCGCGCATCCGGCCTGCGCGGTCTGGCCGACGGTCGGGGGCTTGTGTTTGTCGCACTTTCGCCGCTGACGCTGCTCGCCACCCCCTACGGCACTCAGATCATCCACTACTACGACGTGACGCTGATGAACTCGCAGTTCAGCCGGCTGGTCACCGAGTGGAGGCCGGTCAGCTCCGTCCCGATCCTGGCCGTACCGCTCTTCGCGCTGATGGCGATGACGGCGTGGGTGCTGGTCCGCGTGGCTCTCAAGGCTCGCGTCGGCCGCGCCCGCGCGACGCCGCTGTTCGACGTGCTCTCACTGATCGTTCTCGCGGCGGGGGCGGTGACCGCGGTGCGCAATATCACCTGGTTCGGGCTGGCGGTTATGATTCTGCTCCCGGCCAGCTGGACGCAGATGAAGGGAGGCGTGGCAGCGCCTCTCCGACGCGCCCGCGTAAACCGCGTCCTGGCGTTTACCATGACGGGGATCACGGTCCTGGCCGTGCTCATGGTTCTGGGTCAGCCGGCCACCTGGTTCACAAGCACGTATCCGTCCAAGGCGATCCCGACACTGAAGCAGTTGATCGCGAAGGATCCGGGGGCCAACATCTTCGCGGATGTTCGCTACGCCGATTGGTTGATCTGGGAGGCGCCCAACTCCTTCGCAGGTCGAATGGCCTACGACACCAGTCTGGAGTTGCTCACGCCCAGCCAGCTTGACGTGATCGCCAACCCGGCAGCCAAGCCCAAGCACGGGAGCGGGCCGCTGACCCACTACGGCATCTGGATGCTGTATCCGGCCAACCATAAGACCAACCGGGCGCTGCTCAGGCGCCCAGGGGTCGACACGATCACCAAGAATGGCAAGGTAATCATCGCCACCTCTCCGACCTACCGTCGGACGCCATGAGCACCACCGCCGGCACCTCGGTGGTACCTGGAACGCGGGCACGCGATCTCCTGAGACCCGCCGAGACCGTGGCGCTGATCGCGCTGCCCACGCTCTTCCTTGTCGTGTTTGTTCGTGTTGCATTGTCCAACCGCCGCGAGTTGGCGTTCGATTTCAGACATGCGTACTGGACTGCAGGACACCGGCTGCTGGCGGGCGCTGACCCGTACACATGGACACACGCGCAGGTTGACCGCGGTGTCGCGTTCGTTTATCCCGCGCTGTCCGCGGTCATGTTCGCGCCGTTGGCGTTGATGCCACGTCACTTCGGCGCCGTGCTCTTCACGTTCGTCTCCATCGCCATGACCCCTGCCACGCTCTGGATGCTGCGTGTGCGCGACTGGCGTGTATATGCGATCACGATGCTCTGGCTCCCGGTCTTCGCGGCCTGGCAGACTGCCAACGAGACCACCTTCTTGGTGTTCGGCGTCGCCTGCCTCTGGCGCTACCGCGACAACCCCAGAATCGCCGCGCTGATCACAGTCGTCGAGATCAGCCTCAAGCCGCTGATGTGGCCACTCGCTGTGTGGCTGCTTGCCACCCGTCGCTGGCGTGCGTCGGTGTACGGCCTACTCATGGGCCTGGTGATCAATGCCGGCGCCTGGTGGATCGTCGGATTTGGTGAGATTCGCCAGTATCTGCACGTCTCGGGGATGGACGCGCGTGCTGCCTGGCGGACCGGTTACGGCGTTGCGGCCTTCATCGCCCATCTGGGCTTCGGCCACCGCGTCGGCGAGGCCGTCACCGTTCTGCTGGTTGCGATCCTGGTTGCCGCCGTCGCGTACGCCGGGATAGCGAAACGCGATGAGTTCAGGGCGCTCACGCTTACGCTCGCGCTGACACTGGTCGCAGCGCCGATGGTCTGGAATCACTACTTCACGCTGCTGCTGATTCCGCTAGCGCTCAGGTGCCCACGGTTCAATTGGCTCTGGGTGCTCCCGGTACTCATGTGGGTCAGCCTTCCCCAGGATCAAGCCAGAGTTGTGCTCTGGCAGTCAGTCGTGATCGCAGCGGTCGCCGGACTGGTGTTGCTGATCACATCGCATGAGGCCCGGATGTCGCCAAGTCGCTCGACCGATCTGCGATTGAGATGAGCACCGAGCTCGTCGATCGTCCATTTGCCGGTTCGCGGCGGGGCCCGGAGCGCGCCGAGTTCGTGCACGCAGGTGAGCGCATCCTGCTCGGAGTTGGACCGTTGGTCGCACTTCTCTTGCTGTTCGTCTTCCTGGCTCGGATCCACGAACTGGGGGTCGACTTCCATTCGGTCTATTACCCGGCGGTCACGCGGTGGCTCCACGGCGGCAGTCCGTACGCAGTAACGCAACACGAGATAAGAAGCGCTGCCGCGTTTGTGTACCCGGCTGCGTCCGTGCTCCTACTCGTTCCGTTCGGGCTGATCGGCCGGGGTGCCGGTCAGACGATCTACGTCGTCGTTTGCATGGCTTGCGTGCCAGCCACGCTGTGGGTCCTCGACGTCCGCGACTGGCGCGTCTACGGCATCGCGTCACTCTGGCTTCCCGTTTACTCAGGCTGGCAGAGCGGAAATGTGACGCTGCCGCTGGTGCTTCTGGTGGCGCTCGCGTGGCGCTACCGCGACCGGCCAGTCGCCGCCGGGCTCATCGCCGCCACCGCGATCAGTATCAAACCGTTCGTGTGGCCGCTCGCGCTGTGGCTACTCGCCACCCGTCGCGTCCGCGCGAGTGCGTGGACACTCGCGTGGGCGGTCGCCATCAACCTGATTGCCTGGTGGCTTGTCGGATTCGACGAGATCCGGGCCTATCTGCGAGTGTCTCGTGAATTGACTGACGCGCTCTGGCGCGGGGGTTACAGCATGCTTGCAGTCGCGCATCATCTCGGCCTCGGGCGGGGCATGGGTGACATGCTGCTGTTGTGCTTGTCGGCGCTGGTCGGTATTGCTCTCGTGTACCTGGGGATCGTCAAGCGTGACGAGCGGGCAGCGCTGACAGCGGCAGTCGCCCTGATGCTGGTGGCCTCGCCGCTCGTGCGCAGTCACTACTTTGCGTTACTGCTGGTACCGATGGCGTTGTGCCGACCGCGGATCGCTGCGATCTGGGCGTTGCCGGTGCTTATGTGGCCGCTGCCGCCGACAGGCGATCTACTCGACTGGCAGGTCGTGCTGGCCTGGGTAGTGGCAGGCGCCTGCCTGGTCGTTTGCTTCCGGACTCCGCGCGCTCTGCCGGTGCGATGACCATGCGCGCGGTCAGCGCCCGCATCCGTCACCGCACCGTGGCGGCGCTGCTGGTGGCGATCAAGCCGATCATGGCACTGCTATGGCTGGCGTTCACGTGGCGCTGGCGGATTGTGGCGGCATCTGTCATCGAGCGCCCACATCGCGATCCGGTGTCCTGCTGAGGTTTGCCGTGGGAGCAACAACGCTAAGAGGAGCGCACGGGTCGAAACGGGACCGGATGGTCGGAGCCAGGATCGCCGTTGAGCATGCACTGTTCGGTGTGGCCCCGATCGGCGGCACGGTGGCGCTGGTGGCCTTCCTGTTCGCCATCCATGACGTTGCCGTAGACTTCCGTGGTGCGTACTACCCCGCCGGACTGCGTCTGCTTCACGGCGCGAGTCCATACGCGGTCACGCATCAGGAGATCGTGGGCGCCACAGCGTTCGTCTATCCGGCCCTGTCGGCGGTAGCGTTCGCGCCGTTAGGATTCCTGCACCGTGGCGTCGCCGGGGTCTTGTACATGCTCATGTGCATCGCCTGCGTGCCGGCGACGCTGCGAGTGCTGCGAGTGCGCGACTGGCGGGTCTACGGTATCGCAATGCTGTGGTTGCCTGTCTATAGCGCCTGGCAGACCGCGAACCTGACATTGCCACTGGTGCTGCTGGTGGCGCTCGCATGGCGCCACCGCGACCGTCCGGCGGTCGCGGGGTTGATCACCGCAACAGCGGTGAGCCTGAAGCCGTTCGTCTGGCCGCTGGCCCTATGGCTGCTCGCGACGCGTCGTCTCAGAGCAACGGCCTGGACGGTTGCCTGGGGCATCGTGTTGAACCTCGCCGCATGGGGGATAGTCGGCTTCAACGAGATTCACGTATATCTGCGACTCTCGGCTGAGGTCACGGATGCACTCTGGCGTGGCGGCTACAGCATGCTCGCGGCAGCCCATCATCTGGGCTTCGGGCGCGGGGTCGGTGAGGCGCTGCTGCTGGCGGTCTCGGCAGCACTCGCGCTTGGCGTCGTTTACCTGGGTGCAATCAGGCGCCGTGAGTGTGACGCGCTGACCGTTGCGATAGCCCTGATGCTCACTGCCTCGCCGCTGGTCTGGAGCCACTACTTCACGCTTTTGCTGGTTCCGCTGGCCATACGGCGACCACGGCTTGGCCCTCTCTGGGCGATGCCGTTGCTGATGTGGCCGTGCGTGCCCGTTGCAGCGCTCGACTGGCAGGTGGTGCTGGCCTGGGTCGTGGCGGGCATCTGCTTGGCCGGTCCGTTCTTTACACCGCGTCAGATTGCGACGCCATGATGCGTTTTGTGAACCAGGCCAGGAGCCGGCGCTTCGGCTCTGCCTTTGAAATGGGAGCGTTGGGATTCATTCCAGTCATCACGACGGCTTGGGTCGTCCACACCACCTATGTCAATGGCAACGAGGCGGTCGACTTCCGGAACTCGTTCTGGACCGCGGGCTGGCGAGCTGCTCATGGCTTCAGTCCATACGCATGGACCCATGCCCAGATAGCTCAGGGAGTCTCCTTCCCTTACCCAGCGCTAACAGCCGTGCTGCTGGCACCGTTTGGGCTCGCCTCCAGCTTCATCGAAAGCATTCCGCTCACGGTGATCGGAGTGATGGCGGCGCCCGCGGCGCTGCGCGTCGTGGGCGTCAGGGACTGGCGCGTCTATGGCGCGGTTGCGCTCACGGCACCTGTCGTGACCGCCTGGCAGACGGCCAATGTCACGGTTGCGATGCTGCTCGCTCTGGCGCTGCTGTGGCGCTACCGCGACCGCCCCTGGGCAGCCGGATTGCTATTGGCGCTGATGGTGGCGGTCAAGCCGATCATGGCGCCGCTGTGGCTTTGGCTCGTCTTCACGGGACGCTGGCGAGCAGCGATCGTCTCCGCGATCGTGGCTGCGGCGATGACCGCTGGCGCGTTCGCCGTGATTGGATGGCAACAGCTGAGGGCGTGGCGGCACCTCCTGGCGCTCCAGGGCCGACTCATGGATACCCACGGCTACAGCCTGATCTCGCTGGCCACGCATGTCGGGTGGACACGGGAGGCGGGCATACTCCTGATGGTGGCGAGCGCGGCAGCTCTGGTAGTGGCTGCTGCTGTGTCGTCCCGGAGACGTGGTGACAGCCGACCGTTCGCGGCCATGGTCCTGATGACGCTTGTCGTCTCACCGCAGGTCGACGGCCACTACATGGCGCTCCTGTTCGTGCCGCTCGCGCTGGTGCGCCCGCGCCTGTCGTGGCTGTGGCTGCTGCCGCTCGTGCTTTGGATCTGCCCCGTGAGCGAGCCGATTCTGTGGCAGATCCTAGTCTGGTGGACCGTCCTGCTCAGCCTCGCGTCCATGCCACTGTTCTGTGAGCGACGTGTGTCTGGCGCCGCGTTCGTGCCCTGGCGTCCGGCCACCCCAACCACTGCGAGGCCCAGGGCGGTGCAGATTCTGCGTGCCACGGCCGGTTGACGACGCCGTGCTGACTCGGGCCGTCTGAGACCGGATGTTAGACTGACTCATGGCCTCAGCTCGACCACATTGCACGCTCGTTAAGCGGGACAGGTGCCGGGTTTCGGCCCGCCGGAGGGTTACTACCATGAGTGATCTGCCGACAGTCCAGGACCACAAATCGACCGATCCTCTGCCCCGCGACGGAAAGACTTGAAATGTTCGAGCGATTTACAGAACGCGCCCGTCAGGTGGTCGTCCTTGCACAGGAAGAGGCCCGGACGCTCAAGCACAACTACATCGGGACCGAGCACATCCTTCTCGGTCTGCTCCGCGAGGAGGAGGGTCTAGCCGCTCGCGTGCTCGAGTCGCTTGAGATCACTGTTGAGCGAGTCCGCGCGCAGGTGGTCCGCATCGTCGGCTCCGGCGAGGAGGTCACCTCTGGCCAGATCCCATTCACGCCGCGCGCGAAGAAGGTGCTCGAGCTCGCGCTGCGCGAGGCGCTGAGCCTGGGTCACAACTACATCGGCACCGAGCACATCCTGCTCGGCCTGGTGCGCGAGAACGAGGGCGTTGCCGCCCGCATCCTGCTCGACTTCGACGCCGACTCCGAGAAGATCCGCAACGAGGTGATCCGGATGCTCTCCGGTCCCGGCGGTCGCCAGCGGACAGGCGCCGGGGGCGGCGCCTCACCTGGAGCAGGCAGCGGCGGTGGCGAGGGCAAGAAGTCCTCGAAGCTTCTGGACCAGTTCGGCCGCAACCTCACCAAGCTGGCTGCCGACGGAAAGCTCGATCCGGTTGTGGGCCGCGAGACTGAGATCGAGCGGATCATGCAGATCCTCAGCCGGCGCACCAAGAATAATCCGGTCCTTGTCGGCGAGCCCGGAGTCGGCAAGACCGCCGTTGTCGAGGGCCTCGCTCAGCGGATCACCAACGCCGATGTGCCGGAGCTGCTCAAGGGCAAGCAGATCTACACGCTCGATCTTGCGGCCCTGGTCGCCGGTTCCAAATACCGCGGCGAGTTCGAGGAGCGCCTCAAGAAGGTGATGAAGGAGATCACCCAGCGTGGCGACATCATCCTGTTCATCGATGAGCTTCACAATCTCGTCGGCGCCGGCGCCGCTGAGGGCGCGATCGATGCGGCTTCGATTCTGAAGCCCGCTCTCGCCCGTGGCGAGCTTCAGACGATCGGTGCGACCACGCTCGAGGAGTTCCGCAAGTACCTCGAGCGCGACTCCGCGCTGGAGCGTCGCTTCCAGAAGATCGTGGTGGATCAGCCTTCCAAGGACGAGACCGTACAGATTCTGAAGGGCCTGCGGGATCGCTACGAGCAGCACCACAAGGTGAACATCACCGACGAGGCGCTGGTCGCAGCGGCAGACCTGGCAGATCGGTACATCTCAGACCGGTTCCTGCCGGATAAAGCGATCGACCTGATCGATGAAGCTGCGTCGCGCATGCGCATCAAGTCGATGACCTCGCCGCCGATCTACCGCGAGCTCGAGGACGAGATCGAGGAGACGCGGCGAGCGAAGGAGGCGGCGATCGAGGCTCAGGAGTTCGAGAAGGCCGCCAACCTGCGCGACCAGGAGCGGCGCCTGAGTCAGAAGAAGCGCGAGCTGGCCGAGCAGTGGGAGGCCGGCGAGGCGACCGAGCGGCCGTCGATCGGCGAGGAGGAGATCGCCGACATCGTCTCCATGTGGACTGGGATCCCCGTCTTCAAACTGACCGAAGCCGAGACTGCCAAGCTGATGCGGATGGAGGAGGAGCTCCACAAGCGCGTCATTGGGCAGCACGCTGCGGTCGAGGTGATCTCCAAGGCGATCCGCCGCAGCCGCGCCGGGCTCAAGGATCCGAAGCGTCCGACCGGCTCGTTCATCTTCCTGGGCCCGTCGGGTGTTGGAAAGACCGAGCTGGCACGCACGCTGGCCGAGTTCCTGTTCGGTGATGAGGACACGATGATCCGCATCGACATGTCCGAGTACATGGAGAAGCACGCGGTCAGCCGGCTGGTCGGCTCGCCGCCCGGCTACATCGGGTACGACGAGGGCGGCCAGCTGACTGAGGCTGTGCGCCGCAAGCCCTACAGCGTCCTGCTGCTCGATGAGATCGAGAAGGCGCACCCCGATGTCTTCAACATTCTGCTTCAGATCCTCGAGGACGGTCGCCTGACCGACGCTCAGGGGCGCACGGTCGATTTCCGTCACACGATCGTGATCATGACCTCGAACATCGGCGCATCGGAGATCGCCAAGAACTTCCAGATCGGGTTCTCGACCGTCGAGGACGAGACCGGGGTCAGTTACGACGAGATGAAGAGCCGGATCATGGGCGAGCTCAAGCGCGTCTTCCGGCCTGAGTTCATTAACCGGATCGATGACGTGATCGTCTTCCACAAGCTGGCCAAGGCCGAGATCAAGGAGATCGTCGACCTGCTTCTGCGGCGGATCCGTGAGTCGATGGCGGAACGCGAGCTCCAGCTCGAACTGTCCGAGGACGCCAAGGATCTTCTCGTCGAGAAGGGTTGGGATCCCGCCATGGGTGCGCGGCCACTGCGCCGCGCGATCCAGCGTTACATCGAGGATCCGCTTGCTGATTTCGTGCTGCGCTCGCAGGTGCCGGAGGGCTCGACGATTCTGGTTGACCGCGACGAGGCCAAGCAGGGCGAGGGCGATGAGAATCCGGAGGTCAAGCTTTCGGTGATCGAACCAGCCCCGAAACCCACTCCGGTGGGGGTCGGAGCCGACGGCGGCTCAGACGACGCCGTGGAGGCGGACTCGCCGGAGTCCACCGAGAGTGCGGGCGACTCAGAACACTGAGACCCAGCGCGCGAACTCGAACGTGTAAACGACCAGCAGGGCGGTGCTTGTCATCAGGATGGCGGCGGTGATCCGGCGCTCCTGCATCCACGCACCGGCCCCGATCCAGAGCGGGAAGATTGGCAGCATGTAGCGGCCGAACCCCTTCAATGGCTCCAGCGCGACTGAGCTGGATGTGCACAGCAGCAGCGCCAGCACCGCAAACAGGACATACGGGGCTGGAAGCCGACGCCAGGCGCTCACCAGCGCCAGGACCGCAATCGTCAACATGACCAGATAGGTCGCGTTCTGGGCGCCAGGAGGGAGCCCACCGGAACCCAGGACCGGAGTGCCGTTCAGTGTCTTGCTGATGCCAGTTGCCACATCGGCGACAGTGTGAATCAGCGTGCTGCCCGGACCGACCAGAGCTTCTACCGGCGTTGGACTTGTTCTGATTGGTGATCGGCGCCAGCCAGCCCCAGCCACGTGCGTGCATGTATGCGAAGAGACCACCCAGCGCGAGCGGAGGCAGCGCCAAGGCAGGCAGGCTCGGCGACCACAGCCGTCGGAGGCTCAACGTGCGGCCGTGGCGTCCCAGTACATGAGTGCGAGCGGCGGCACCATCAGGATCCCTTGGATGTGGGTCACCGCGGCGGCGGCCGCGGCCACGCAGGCCCATCCGAACCGGTCGTGCTCTGCCAGATAGAACGACGCCGCCAGGAGCGCCAATAGGAGTGATGCGGTGTACAGGGCGCTGAACACGAACGACAGCGGTGAGAACGCCATTAGCAACACAGTTGCGTCAGCGGCGCTGCGTCCAACATGTTCGCTTGCGATCCGGTGGACGAGCACCAGCCCGGCTCCGAATGAGACCAGGCTGATGATCTCCCCTGCGATGACTGGTGAACCGACGACCGTCGAGAGCGCCCCGGATCAGCAGCGGAAGGAGCGGAAATAGGCGCGTCGAGCTGGCGGATGTGTACCCGTGCTCAGCGAGCTTCAGGTACCCCAGGGCATCCCAGCGGACAGACGAGGCCGCCAGCACATTCCCGACGGAGCCGAGACCGGTGCTGATGCGCTCGGGGTCGTAGCGGACCCAGCCGGCGACGGGCTGAGAGAAAAGCGACGACGCGGCGCCGGCGGCGAGTACCACGAGCCGCGAGCACAGAACCCATGCCCACAGAGGTAGCTGCGGACGCTGTTTGCTGGGCCGCAGCTGCTGGTGGGCGTTGTGCGACAGTGGTAACCACGATCTCAGGCGACGAACAGCCAGCGACCGACCTGGAGCGAGTAGAAGAGCAGCAGCGCTGTTTCGATCTGGATCATCGGTCGCAGCAGCCCGCGCTCGCGCAACCATCCTGCAGCGGCGATCCACAGTGGGAACAACATCAGCGCGTAACGATCGAAGGATACGAGTGATCGCCCGGGGATCGGACTGCTGGTCAGGACCAGCAGGTAAAGCCCCGAATACAGCGAGTAGACCTTCGGCAGTCGCCGCCAAGCCTGCAGCACAGTCCCCGCGCAGATCGCCAGAACCACCAGATAGACGAGGTTCTGGAACGGATGGCTGAGACCGAACGAGCCACCGGGCGGGATCGGCGCGGCGCCGTGGATGGTTTGCCACAGCCCCGAGACGCCAGCCTTGACAGCCAGCCACACTCCGATCAAGGGGCCGACGAACTGGTGCTGCCACGCCGGGTTGGTCTCATTCGAAACCGGCGCGATCCAGCTGAAGCCCTGTGCGTGCAGGTAGGCGCACAGGCTGGCAATCGCGACGAGCGGGAGCAGCACCGGCGCGGCTTGCCAGCGGATTGTCTCCCGCACTCGCCGGGTCGACCCTGCCGCTCCCACCAGCAGAACGCCAGTGGAACGATGAGGAGGATCCCCTGGACGTGCGTAAGCGTGGCGGCGGCCGCTGTCAGGCTCGCAAGCGCTAGGCGACTGTGGCGGGCCAGATAGAACGTTCCGACGGACAGCGCGAGGAACAGCGACTCGGTGTAGACGGCGGTGAAGAACAGGGACAGCGGTGCGAAAGCGAGCAGTAGCACCGCTGCGTTGGCGACGTGCGCGTCCAGCTCCTCACTCGCGAGCCGGTAGAGCAGTTCCAGCGCAATCGCGAACGCAACCGCGCTGATCAGCACGCCGGCGATAACGTAGGAACGCGTGACCCACGCGACGACGCGGACCAGCAGCGGGTAAAGCGGAAAGAAGGCGGTGCTCACAGATGTCGTGTAGCCGTGCTGCGCGATCGCCAGGTAGTGGATGGCATCCCATCGGTCGGTCGACGCGGCCAAGACGTTGCCGACACTGCCCAGATGCTCGGCTGAAGCCGCGCGGGATCGAATGCCGCCGAGTCGCGATGTGATTCGAGCAAGAAGGCGCCCCGGCCGCGGCGCCGGCCATGATCGAGCAGCCGCGAGCAGAGGACCGCGAGCCCATGTGGCCATGCGGATGCTGACGCGCACGCGGATCGACGCGACACGCGTCCGGGGTGCTCGCGACCGTTGCCATCTGTGCCTATATCGGCACATATCGGCGATTACGTCAGCCTGCACGGCTAGTCTCAATGGATGGCAGCTCCCAAGTCCGTCCACGTCTGCTCCGCCTGCGGGCATGAGTCGCCACGGTGGTCGGGGCAATGCCCGGGCTGCGGTGAGTGGAACACGCTGGTCGAGGAGCTGCGGGCCCGACCCGCGGCGTCGGGCCGTGCCGGGGGCCAGCGGGCCACCGGCACGGGGATCACGCCCGTGCCACTGGGCAGCGTGGCGGCGGCGGAGCACATGCGGCTGAGCACCGGGATCGGTGAGCTCGACAACGTCCTGGGTGGTGGGCTGGTGCCGGGCTCGCTGGTGTTGATCGGTGGCTCGCCGGGCGTCGGGAAGTCGACGCTGACGACGATGGCGCTCGCGCACCTGGTCGCCGCCGGCAAACGGACCCTCTACGTATCGGCGGAGGAGTCGCCGGCGCAGATCCGGCTGCGCGCCGAGCGCCTGAGCGCCGGGTCGCCGCTCGATATCCCCGTGATCGCCGAGACGGATCTCGCGACCGTGCTGGCGACGCTCGAACGGGAGCGGCCCGAGGTCTGCGTGGTCGACTCGGTGCAGACGCTCCACCGCGCCGAGCTCACCAGCGCAGCCGGTTCGGTCGCTCAGGTTCGTGAGGTCGCGACCGAGATCATGCGGGTGGCGAAGGCCAACCGGATCGCGGTGTTGCTGGTGGGGCACGTGACCAAGGACGGAGCGCTGGCAGGACCGAGGGTGCTCGAGCATCTGGTCGACTGCGTGCTGCAGTTCGAGGGCGAGCGCGAGCGCACGTACCGGACGGTGCGAGCGATCAAGAACCGATTCGGATCGACGAATGAGGCGGGCGTTTTTGAGATGCGCGACGACGGACTCGTCGAGGTGCTGGATGCCTCGGCCCGGTTCGTCGCCGAAGCGACCCGCGCGGCCGGCAGCGTTGTGCTCTGTGCCATGGAGGGCACGCGCCCGTTGCTGGTCGAGGTGCAGGCACTGGTCTCCCAGTCCGAACTCGAACCGCCTCGGCGTGTGGTGGCGGGAATCGACCGCAACCGGCTGGCGCTGGTGCTGGCGGTGCTCGGTCGGCATGCCGGCATCGGTCTCGGCAATGCCGACGTGTTTGTGAATGTGGTCGGCGGTGTGCGCGTCGATGAGCCAGGTGCTGACCTGGCCGTCGCGCTGGCGGTCGCGAGCGCTGCCAAGGGAGTACCGCTGAGTTCCGGTCCCGGTCAGCCGCTGGCGTGCTTCGGCGAGCTCGGGCTCACTGGTGAGCTGCGGACGGTCGCTCACGGCGACCGCCGTCTGGCGGAAGCGGAGAAGTTCGGGCTGTCGCCGGTGGCGGAGCCCGGCCGTTTCAGGATGCTGCGCGACGCCGTGCGTGAGCTCGTCGCCCACGAGCCTATGGCGTTGGCTCGATAGGGCGTAAAATCAGGTCAGTTATGGCCTCGCGTTCCGGGGAAGAGCTCAAAGACGAGCTTGAGTCTCGCCAGGAGTCCCGGATGGTTAGGGCGCTCGAGATGGTCGCGCCCGGAACCGCTCTCCGCGACGGCCTCGACAACATCCTGCACGCTCACACGGGCGGGCTGATCGTCATCGGCGACGTGGATGACCTCGCGTTCCTGTTCTCCGGCGGGATCAAGCTCGACCTCGACTACTCGCCGGAGCTGCTCTACGAGCTCGCGAAGATGGACGGAGCGATCGTGCTCAGCTCCAACGCGACCAAGATCGCGCACGCCAACATCCAGCTGACCCCGGACCCGACGATCCACACGCTCGAGACCGGAACGCGGCACCGGACCGCGCAGCGCGTCTCCAAGCAGACCGACGCGACGGTGGTGGCGATCTCGGAACGCCGTGAGGTCGTGTCACTGTATGTCGATGGCGACAAGTACATCCTCGCTGAGATTCCGGTCGTGCTGGCCAAGGCCAACCAGGCGCTCGCGACGCTGGACAAGTACCGCAGCCGGCTCGACCAGGTTTCGACGCGCCTGACCGCGCTCGAGTTCGAGGGTGGGGCGACCCTCCATGACGTCCTGACCGTGCTGCAGCGCGCCGAGTTGATGACCCGCATGGCGGTCGAGATCGAGCGCTACATCGTCGAGCTCGGTACCGAGGGTCGCCTGATCGAGATGCAGCTCGACGAGACGATGGTCGGCGTGTCAGCCGACAAGGCGGCACTGGTCCACGACTACCTGCTCGACGATGGTGATGAGGCGTTCTCCGTTGCCTTCGACCAGCTCGTGCGCCTGCCGCATCAGGATCTGCTCGACTTCGGACGGTTGGCTGAGCTGCTTGGCTACGACCGCAAGCTCAACACTCTGGACTACCCGATCTCACCTCGCGGGATCCGGATTCTGGGGCGGATCCCGCGGCTGCCGAAGCTCGTCGTGCGGCGCATCATCGACGAGTTCGGCGGCTTGGAGGAGCTGTTGGCCGCCAACGACGGCGAACTCGAGACGGTGGACGGCGTCGGTGAGATCCGCGCAAAGGACATTCGAGAAGGGCTGCGCCGGCTGCAGGAGATCAACCTGGTCGACCGCTACCTGCAGACCTGACGCCTCAGTACTCGCGGGGCTCCGTCCCGCTGGCCGAACAAGGGAGAACACCATCACCGACACGATCCAAGAGCAATTGGAGCAGGACCCAGAGTTGGAACAGGACCTGGAGCAGGACTCAGAGTCGCCCGAGTCCGAAGCGGTGCTGGCGGAGCTCGAAGACATCGCGCCGCTCGCGCAGATCGACTTCGAGATCGGCGACAACGTCGTGTATCCGCATCACGGCGCCGGGCAGGTGCTCAAGAAGGAGATGAAGGAGGTCCTCGGCGAGCGGCGCGAGTACCTGACGATCAAGATCCTTCACAACGACATGACCGTCATGGTCCCGACCGAGAACGCAGCCGTCGCTGGACTGCGGCGGGTGATCGACGAGGAGACACTGCAGAAGGTGCTCGCCGTGCTCCAGGACGAGTGTTCGGACATGCCGAAGAACTGGAACCGCCGCTTCAAGCACAATCGCGACAAGATCAAGACCGGCGACATCTACGACCTTGCCGATGTTGTCCGCAACCTCGCGATCCGTGAGCATCAGAAGGGCCTCTCGACAGGCGAGAAGCAGATGTACACGCGCGCGAAGAAGGTGCTCGCGTCAGAGATGATGTACGCGCTGGACATGGACGAGGAGGAGGTCGAGGCGTATCTCACGGCCGCGATCCTCGAAGGCGCCGGGAACGCCGAGCCGGTGGTGGCTGTGTCTGGTTCGGTATCCGAAGAGGCAGACGCAGACGCAGAGGCAGAGGCAGAGACAGAGGCAGAGGCAGAGGCAGTGGCAGTGGCGTCGGTGTCGGCGTCGGCGGAGTAGCAGCCGGCAGTCGTGGCGGTCGCGCTGCTCGTGGCCGCAGGGCGTGGAGAGCGCCTTGGGTCTGGGGGACCCAAGGCGCTCGTCACCGTTGCCGGCCGCCCGATGCTGGATTGGAGCCTGTTGGCGCTCAGCCGCGTGGATGCGGTCGCTGCTGTTGTCGTGGCGCTACCGCCGGACCGTTTGCAGGGCGCGCCCGAGGGCGTCATCGCTGTGGCCGGGGGTAAAACGAGATCTGAGTCGGTGCGCGCGGCGCTGCTGGCGGCACCCAGCGATGAGGTTGTGATCGTCCACGATGCCGCGAGGCCATTGGCAACGCCGGCTCTGTTCGCCGAGTCGGTGCTGCGGCTCGAGCGAGACGGGAGTGGATGCGGTTGTTGCCGCTGCTCCGGTGACGGACACGATCAAGCAGGTGGCGGCCGAGGGGCGAGCGGTCGAGCGGACGCTCGACCGCTCGCGGCTGTGGTCTGTCCAGACACCCCAGACCTTCCGTCGGGACGCGCTCGAGCGCGCCCTGAATGCGTCGCCCGAGTTGCTGGCGGCCGCAACGGACGATGCCTGGCTGATCGAGCGCCAGGGCGGTACCGTCGCTGTGTTGCCGGCGCCACCAGAGAACTTCAAGATCACGACGCCACTCGATCTTCGGGTCGCTGAGCTGTTGCTGGGCGAGCGGGAGCCGGCGTGAGCATCGCGACCGGACTCGGCTATGACTGCCATCGGCTGGTGGAGGGCAGGCCGCTGATCATCGGCGGGGTCGAGATTCCGCATACGCACGGCCTGGACGGGCACTCGGATGCCGATGTGCTCACGCACGCGATCATCGATGCGCTGCTCGGCGCGGCGGCGCTCGGAGATATCGGCCAGCACTTCCCCGATACCGACGAGCGCTACCGCGGCGCGGACTCGATCGAGCTGCTGCAGCGACCGTCGCTCTGCTCGCCGAGCGCGGCTGCACGATCGAGCACGTCGACGCGACGGTTGTGTTGGAACAGCCGAAGCTGGTTCCGCATCGCGAAGCGATCCATCGTCGCCTCGTTGAGGCGCTGGGGGTCGCAGGCACTCAGCTGAATGTCAAGGCCACGCGCGGTGAGGGCATGGGGTTCATCGGTCGGCAGGAGGGCGCCGCCGCGCTGGCGGTCGCGACGATCACTCGGCCGGATCCGGTCGCGGGTGGTCGTGGAGGCGGGGGCGACGAGCAGGGCTCCACGCCCGCCGTCTAACGTTCGCCGCTGCAATGCGCGAGATCACGCTGCACGACACGCTCACAGGCGAGCTGCTGCCGCTGCTTGCGCGGGAGCCCGGCAAGGTCGGCATCTACGCCTGCGGGCCGACGGTGTACGGCCCGGTACACATCGGCAACGCGCGACCATTCGTCGTCTTCTCGCTGCTCAAGCGCTTCCTCGACGCATGAGGGATACGAGGTCGACGTTCGTCGCCAACATCACCGACGTCAACGACAAGATCTACGCGGCTGCAGCTGCGGCCGGCGTTGACTCCGACACGCTGGCGCGCGAGATGACCGCTGAGATACATCGAGGACACCGACGGGCTCGGGCTCGGCCGGCCCGATCATGAGCCGCTCGCGAGTGAGACGATCGCGCGAGATCATCGCCCTGATCGAGCTGCTGATCGATCGCGGGCACGCCTACGCGGCAGACGGCGACGTCTACTTCGCCGTGCGCAGCTACGGACGCTACGGCGAGCTGTCGCACCGCAGGCTCGATGATCTCGATCAGGGCGAGGGTGGAGAGGGCGCCGACCGTAAGCGCGACCCGGTCGACTTCGCTCTGTGGAAGGCGCAGAAGCCGGGCGAGGACAGCGCCTGGGATGCGCCGTGGGGGCGCGGCCGTCCGGGCTGGCACATCGAATGCTCGGCGATGGCCGAGAAGCTGCTCGGCCTCGGCTTCGAGATCCACGGCGGCGGCTCTGACCTGGCCTTCCCCCACCATGAGAACGAGGCCGCCCAGACCTGCGCGGCTCACGGCGAGCCGCTGGTGCAGGATCTGGATGCACAACGGCATGGTCCGGCTCGCGCGGGAGAAGATGTCGAAGTCGATCGGCAACACGTTCCTGCTGCACGCGGCGCTCGACCGCCTATGGGCGCGACGCGCTGATCGCGTACTTCTGCGGCGGGCACTACCGCCAGCCGATCGAGTTCGACGACGAGCGTCTGGCGGCTGCGGCGGCGGGCGTCGAGACGCTTCCGGGAGGCTGCGCGGCGGCTCACGCCCGGTCCATCGCCGGCGTGGTCGGCGCCGCTGCGTGCAGAGTTCTTCGACGGCTCTGGCCGAGGACTTCAATACGCCGCGGGCGCTGGCCGCCGCCTACGACTGGGTGCGCGAGGCGAACCGGTCAGACGGGCCGGTCGGCGATGCGCGACCTGCGCGAGATGCTCGCGGTGCTGGCGCTCGACAACCTGCTCGACGCCGAACCGGTCGGCCGCTCCCGCGGAGGCGTTGGCGCTGCGCGCGCGAGCGCGAGACGGCACGGGCCGAGCGCGACTGGGCGCGCGCCGACGCGATCCGCGACCAGCTGCAGGGCGCTCGGGTGGGAGATCCGCGATGGCGCCGACGGGCCTGAGCTGTTGCCGGTCTGAGTGGCCAGACAGGATGATCGTTTACGGGCGCAACGCCGTTCATGAGGCGATCCGCGGACCACGCACGGTGAGCCGAGTCTGGGCGACGCGCCAACGCCGGGCGTGAGCCATGGCTCGCCAGCCGGAGGCGTGCGGGTAACGCTGGAGCCCGCCGAGGAGATCGCACGGCGCTGCGGATCCGACGGCCACCAGGGTGTCTGTGCCGAGGTGTCGGAGTATCGCTACGCATCGAGCCGATGCAGCTGCTCGGGCAGGAGCGGTGCGCTGATCGTCGCGCTCGATCAGGTTCAGGATCCTCAGAACCTCGGCGCGATCTGTCGGTCCGCTGAATGCGCGGGCGCGGCGGGCGTCGTGCTGCCCGAGCGCCGGGCGGCTGAGGTCACGCCGGCCGTCTGCAAGGCTTCGGCCGGGGCCGTCGAGCACCTTCCGATCGCCCAGGTCCGCAACCTCGCTGATTTCCTCACCGACGCCAAGGCACATGGGTTCTGGTGTTACGGGGCCGACGGCGACGCCAAGCTCGACTACCGGCAGGTCGACCTCGATGGTCCGGTCGTGCTCGTGATGGGCTCGGAGGGCAGGGGTCTGCGCCCGCGCGTCGTGTCGGCCTGCGACGCGCTGATCTCGCTGCCGCTGCGCGGCAAGATCGAGTCTCTGAGCGTCGGTGCGGCCGCGGCCGTGCTGCTGTACGCCGCAGCTGCTGCGCGCGACTGAGCCCCGCTGCGGATTCGCTGATCGCCAGTTTCGCGTCGCATGCCTTGACAGGCGTGCGGTGTTATGCGAAGCTGCGCGCCGGCTAAGGATCAAGTTAAGCTTGAGTCTCAGTCAGTGAAGAGCGCGGGTCTGGGAGGACCTCGTTGGCAGGAACCAACTGAAAAGGCTGCGGCGCCAGGGGAGGTGACGCGCCACGCAATTCCAACCGTCGCGGGACCGGGAGGTCGGCGACGCAGAAAAGGAACATTCGCCGTGGCACGACTTTCATCAAACCCAAAGGGTCAACTACAGGTTGAGGATGGTTATTTGATCGCCCTCGCCAAGGCCGGCAACGCCGATGCCTATGACCGCTTGGTGCGCCGTTACTACGGATTCGTCCGGCTCAAGGCCTCTTCCTACTTCCTCGCCGGCGGAGACTCGGACGACCTCATCCAGGAGGGACTCGTCGGGCTCTACAAGGCGATCCGCGATTACCGAACCGACAGGGAGTCCAGCTTCCGCAACTTCGCGGAGCTCTGTATCACGCGCCAGATCATCACGGCGGTGAAGACAGCCACCCGTAACAAGCACAGCCCGCTGAATCAGTACGTCTCGTTCTCAAGTACGCCCGCCGGCACCGGTAGCGACACAGAGCCGACGCTTGACGAGATGATCGCCGGATCACCGGTTCACGACCCGGTCAATCAGGTGATCAGCTCTGAGGAACTGCGTGCGCTGGTCGCCTGCATCTCGACCTCGCTGTCGGAGCTCGAGTCGCGCGTACTGTCGCTGTATCTGGACGGCCGCTCCTACGAGGAGGTCGGGCATCGGCTCGGCTGCGACTGCAAGACCGTCGACAACGCGCTGCAGCGGGTCAAGCGCAAGGTCGGGCACCACCTCGCGTCTCGGGCCATCGCCGCGTAGGACGCCAGGGCCGATCTGGCCCCTGGCGTCACGGGCCGGTTGGTCAACCTCACAGGCCGATCGGCCCCAGATTGGGCTCGTGCCCGTAGGTGTCGAACCGGCGGAAACCGTTGAACTGGCGGTGGTCCGGTCCGTGGAAGTCTGAGGAGCCGGTGGTCAGCAGCTCCAACTCCGAGGCGCGTCTCACCAGCAGATCAGTCTGTGGTTGCGTGTGCGTGACGTAGAAGGCTTCGACTCCGTCGAGGCCGAGCGCGCTGAACCGCTCGAGCGTCGCGATCACGTCACCGTCGCTCTCCACGTCCCAGAAGGGATGCGCCCAGACGGCAACGCCGCCGGCGCCGTGAACCAGATCTATCGCCTCGGAGATCGACGGCGCCTCACGCTCGCGGAAGGCGGGCTTACCCTCGATCAGGTAGGCGACGAGAAGCTCGGACGGATTCGTCAGTGCTTCGGCCGCCAGCCGGTCGGCGTTGTCCGGATTCGTGAAAACCGCCTGTGCCAGATGCGGACGCCCGACCGTCGCGCCGGCCGCAAGGCGCTCCTCGAGGGGCGCCGCGTCGACGACCCAGCCGTTCTCCCGCAGAGCTTCGATCATGCGTTGCGCGCGGCGTCCGCGGTCCGAGCGCGAGCGCTCCAGCTGGGCGAGCAGGCTCGGATCTGCAGGATCGATCAGATACCCGCAGAGGTGCAGGTCGCTGGCGACGGGATCGAGTACGGATATCTCGACCCCGGGAACGACCCGCAGCCCCACGCGAGCAGCGGCGTCGAGCGCCTCGGCGACGCCCTCGACGCTGTCGTGATCGGTGAGCGAGAAGAGCTCGACTCCGGCTGCGCCGGCGGCGGAGACCACGCCGGCCGGCGAGAGCTCGCCGTCGGAGTGAGTCGAGTGACCCTGGAGCTCGAAGGTGGGTGGCGGTTGCGTTGATGCGGACATTCCGCGGCAATGTAGTGGGCCACCGACTGTTAGGCGGACCTAACTTCGTGTACCGTGCCTTCACGACAAGTGGATCGGCAGTGTTGTTAGGGCAACCTAACCTGTGCTACGGTCCGCCTCAGCCTAATCCGACCCGGTTGCTCGGAATAGGCAGTCGCCCCGAGCAGACCGACACCATGACGACCGCCACCGCGAAAACCAAGGCGAGCAGGGCTCGCAACGGGCAGAGATGGAGCTTCTACGTCTGGGTCGGCGTCGTGCTGGTCGTCGCCGTGGCCGCCGTCATCCTCGGTTGGCACTCCGGAGGCGGCACGGTCGATCCGAGCGATCCGGCCAACGCCGAGCACATGAGCCGCACCACAGCGGTGATCAACAGCGGCATCCTGGTGTTCCGCGAGGGGCTCGAGACGGTCCTGGTGCTCGCAGCGATCACGGCCAGCTTCCGGGGCGCCAACAGCGTTTACAAGCGGCCGGTCGCCATCGGCGGCGGGATCGGCCTGCTGGCGACGGTGGGAACCTGGTTCGTCGCCGTCGGGATCATCGGTCTGCTCGGCGGCAGCGGTCTCAGCCTGCAGGCGGCCACCGGCATCCCCGCGATCATCGTGCTGCTGATCGTCATGAACTGGTTCTTCCACAAGGTCTACTGGACCGGCTGGATCTCCCATCACAACAAGCGGCGCAAGGGTCTGCTGAGCGCGGATTCAGAGACCACCACCCGCCGCGTGCTGTTGGGCTTCGCGCTGTTGGGCTTCACCTCGATCTACCGAGAGGGCTTCGAGGTCGTGATCTTCCTGCAGAACCTGCGAGTGACGTTCGGTTCGAGCGTCGTTCTGGAGGGTGTGACGCTCGGTCTGCTGTTCACCTCCGCGGTCGGAGTGATGACGTTCTCGCTGCATCAGAAGCTGCCATACAAGCGGCTGTTGATCATCACCGGTGCGATGCTGCTCGTCGTCCTCTTCGTGATGGTCGGGGAAGAGGTCAACGAGATGCAGCTCGCCGGCTGGATCGGCACGACCTCGATCGGAACCTGGCCCGGATGGATGGGCGAATGGTTCTCGCTCTTCCCGAACGTGCAGACGATCGTCGCGCAGGTGCTGGCGGTGGTCGCGGTGCTCGGCTCCTACCTGCTGGCCGAGTATCTGCGCGTGTGGCGGCCTCGCCGTCGCGGGCAGAAGGCAGCATCGATCGCAGCTGAGCCACCGGCTGCGGTGATGGCCGAGGTCTGCCACACGGCCGAGACGTTGGCGCAGTCGGCCGCAGCGGCCGACGCCGAGATGAACGCCACGCTCGCGGAGGCCGCGTCGCAGCCGGTTGCTGACCGCGACGCGGCTCCAGCTGACCCGGCTCAGGCCGCACCGTCAGCCTGAGACGACAAGCGAGAGCTTGCGAGCGCCTGCTTGTAGGCGGCGAGGACTCGTGAGAGCTTCGCGCGGCCGCCGTTGAGGACGGTCGAGTACTCGACGTATCCGGTGCCGTCGTAACCGGGTGTGGCCCTGAACTCGGCCACCTGGCGCTCCGCCGCGGCGTCCGCGCTGTCGATCCGCTGCAGGAGCTTCGCGTCGTGTGCCCTCAGGTAGGGGCGCAGTAGATTCACGACCTCCTGAGCGCCGACGACGTTGGCCTGCAAAACGACGAGGTCGGTGTTGGAGTAGCGCTCCTCCTCGCCCGTGACCTTGGAGGTTCCGGCCTCGTTGATCAGATCGGCAGCGCCGCCGGCCATCTCCAGCGGGTTGTAGGTCGCGGCTCCAACGAGCCTGCGCAACTGCTGCTCGTGGTGGACCAGGCCGTCGCAGTACTCGGTGGCACCGGAGACCGTGTTGCTCTCCCACATCAGCTGCTCGATCCGGTGGAAGCCCATGAACTGCGATTTGACGGTGACGGGGTTGTCCCAGCGGCCGTCGATGTCGGTGTCCAGCGCGCCCCAGATCTCGGCGACCGGCTCGATCCGCTCGTAGTGGACGCGAGCCTTGGGGTAGGCGCGCTGGGCGTTGGCGAGACTGCCGCTCTCGATCGCGCTGCACATCGCGCGGCTCGTACCGACCAGGCTGGCCACGTTCTGATCGACGTAGCCGCCGTACTGCTTGACCGCGCTCGTGAGAGCCGGGTCCTGAGTCCAGCTCGCGGCCGTGGTCCTCCCGGTGACTGTGAAAGACCAGTGCATCTGCGACGCTCCCGGGCAGTTGAACACGTAGTGGCCGGGCTGCAGTGTCAAGGAGAAGCCACCCGACAGGCCCGGCGTGAGGTTCTCCTGCTCACCGAGGATGTGCGAGAGGTCGCTGGTTCGCAGTTCTGCCTCGGAGACGGAGCCCGCGTCCTTGTTGCTGACGTTCACGGTGATCTCCCCGGCCGCGATCCTCGCGGGCTTCGGTGCGCAGCCGGCCGGCGTCAGTGTGATACGGACGGTCGACTGCCGGTTGCCTGATCTGCTCGCGGTGTTGGCTCTTGAGGAGCTGCCTCCGCAGGCGCTGACCAGGAGCGCGGTGACGAGCAGCAGCAGCAGCGGCAGCAGCACCCGGCGGCCCGGCGCAAGGGTCGCAGGGTGCCCCGCCGCGGGGGTCGCTGGGCGTCTGCCGCCAAGGGCCGCTGCACGGCGCCCGATTCTGTGCATGTTCATCTGGAGATGACCTCCCTGGAGGTGTTGTTCGGTTGTGTCTCGATGCATGGCTTCACGCGCCTGCCCCGGCGGGGCAGTGCGACCAACGCCAGCATCGGGACCAGATACGCGAGGTAGCCGACGACCTCGATCCAGGCCGGATATGGCTGAATTCCGAAGACTCCCGAGACGAGCGACTCGACCGGTGTTCCCGGCCGCACGAGCCAGGAGAGATCCGTCGCCTGCTGCTGCCCGACCGACAGCCAGCCGGCTTCGTTGGCCGTGTGAATCGCGGTCATCAGGAGTCCGGCCGCGATCACGACAAGCACGATTCCGGTGACCCGGAAGAAGCGCGCGAGGTTGATTCGCACCCCGCCGCGATAGATCCCGTACCCGAGCGCGACCGCGACCAGGATCCCCAGCACCGCTCCTGCGACACTGGCGGCCATGTCGTGACTGGCGTTGAAGGTCGCAAGCAGGAAAACGACGGTTTCGAAGCCCTCGCGAAGGACCGCGAGAAAGGCCATCAGCACGAGTGCGCGCGAGGATCCGCTGGCAAGGGCGAGAGCGGCCGCAGACTCAAGCTCGCCCTTGAGCTCACGCGCGTGCGAGCGCATCCAGAGGACCATGTAGCTCACCATCGCCACGGCGACGACCCCGACGATTGTCTCGAGCCCCTCCTGCTGCTGCTGCGGCAGCGAGCCTGAGACGACGTCCAGCGCCACGCCGACCGCGACGCAGATCGAGACCGCCAGGGCGGTGCCGGTCCAGACGTTGCGAAGCGCTCGGTGCTGCTCCTGTTGACCGAGGAACGCCGCGACGATCCCGACGATCAGCGACGCCTCGAGGCCCTCCCGCAAGCCGATGACGAATGTCGGAAGCATGGGTCGCGTCGTCTCCGTGGTCGCTGATCAAAGGTGTGTTAGGGTGCCCTAATTAGGCAGGCCGAAGTAGGGCACCCTAACATATTCCGACCATGCGGCTTGGTAATGCACAACCCGCCCGTTCTCAGACCACGATCCGATGCGCCATCTTCGACCTCGAAACACCACCGCGGCGCGGTCTTTGGCCGTTGCCGCTGTGACCGCGGTCGTGCTCGGTCTGCCGCTAACCCCTGCCTGCGCGGACTCGCCGGCTCGCGCGAGTGGGGAGGTCCCTGGGGTTGCGACGGCGACACTCGTGAATCAGCTGCGGATCGACTATCGCGACGCGTTCCTGTCGCACAACTCACTGCTGGCCGCGCGCGCCCGCGGCATGGCCGCCGCCGGCCGCACGCTCGCAACCCAGGCCCCGGCCACACGGCGTGGCAGCGCGGAGCGCACCGCCTCCAGACTGCAGCGCGAACTTGCGCCAACCGCGGTGAGGCTGCAGGTCTGGCCACTCCCCGAGCAGGTCGATGCGCTGGCCACCAGGCTCGGTCGCGAGCTTGATGGGTCTACAGCTACGCGGGGGACTCTGCCTGTCCAGGCGTCTGGGGCTCCGAGACCTGAGGCTGCGACCTCTGAGGTGGAGCGCCTGACACAGGCGGCAGGCCATGACGCCGCCGATCATCGCATCGCTTCCGCGCGGGCCGCACTGGCGCAGGCCTACGCGGTCTTCGCAACCGAGCTCGTGCCCCGGCTCGAGACCGTGGCCCCCGAGCTCGTAGGCGCCACCGAAGCGGACATGTGGCCGCGCTTTCCGCCGCACCACGAACCCGAACCCGGCACGGCCAACAGTCCGAGCAGCGTTGCCGACAGCCTCAGCAACGTTGTCGACCGTGTGCAGGGCGACCTCGGATACGACGCCGCGGCACTCGGGCAGGTTCAGGTGAGCCGAGCGACGATCGTCAGCGACGCCGCCATCATCCTCTTCCGCGAGGGCCTCGAGGCGGTTCTGATCCTGGCGGCGATAACGGCCTCCTTCACCGGCAGCCGCAGGCGGCTGCGGCGTCCGGTGCTGGTCGGCGCAGGCCTCGGGTTGGCTGCAACCGCGATGACGTATGTGCTTGCCCAGGTTCTGATCGACGCGCTCGGAGATGGCGGCCTGCGCCTTCAGGCGATCACCGGACTGCTGGCGATCGTGGTCCTGCTGGTCGTGACCAACTGGTTCTTCCACCGCGTCTACTGGAGCGAATGGATCGCCCGTTTCAATCGCCGAAGGAGGTCACTCGAGCGCGTGGAGCAATTCGGCTTCATCTCGGGCCAGACGCTCGGGTTCCTGCTCCTCGGTCTCACCAGCGTGTATCGCGAGGGTTTCGAGACCGTTCTGTTCCTCCAGAACCTGCAGGTCAGCGCCGGCACGGGCGCGACCCTGTTGGGGGTTGCGATCGGCCTCGGTGCCACGCTCGTGGTCGGGTTCGTCACCTTCGCGCTCGGGCGCAAGCTTCCGTACAAGCGAATGCTGATCGTGACCGGAGTGCTGATCGGCCTGGTGCTCGCTGTGATGGTGGGCACGACCGTCAACAACCTGCAGGGTCTCGGCTGGCTGTCGAGCACGAGTGCAGGCCTCAGCGTGAACCCCCGAATCAGCCAGTGGCTCGGGTTCTACGCGACCTGGGAGGGCATGATCGCCCAGTTGGCAGCGCTCCTCGTCGTTTACGGCTCTTACGCGGTTGCGCGTGCCGTCCAGACGCGCCGCCGACGACGCGCAATGTTGATCGCGCCAGTGTTGGCAGAGGATTAGCAACCGGCGCGAGCCATTGCTCCAGGTTCTGAGCCTGCGAAGATTCGAGCACGCCCGCTTGGCGCAACTGGTAGCGCACCTCACTTGTAATGAGGCGGTTGTCGGTTCGAGTCCGACAGCGGGCTTGTCAGGAAGACTGAATGCGTTCAACCATCAAGAAACTCCTCGCCTGCAGTGTCGTGACCGGCTCGGTGCTGGCGGTCTCGATCTGTGGTGTCGCAACAACCGCCGCGACGGCGCAGTCATCCTCGAGCCCGGTCTACTACCGGCTGGTCCAGTACCCGAAGGCGGGATTCGGCAGCTTCTACTCCCAGATCGCAGCGGCGAAGCACACGATCGACATGGAGATGTACGAGCTCAGCGATCCGACTGCTGAACACGACCTGGCGCAGGCCGCTGCACGCGGGGTGAAGGTGCGGGTGCTGCTGGATCGCGACTATTCAGGCGGTGAGGTGAACGCAAGCGCCTACTCGTTTCTGGCGTCGCACGGCGTCAAGGTCCGCTGGGCACCGTCGCATTACATCTTCCACATCAAGGCCACCACCTTTGATGGCCGCACCACCGACATCTCGACCGCGAATCTGACCGCGGCCTACTACACCGACACCCGCGATGCCGAGGTGATCGACTCCAACCCTGTTCAGGTCAAGGCGATCGAGCGGACCTTCGCGGGGGACTGGAAAAACGCGCCCGGTGGCTACCCGCGCGACCAGACGACGCAGGCGGTCGGACTCGTCTGGTCGCCCAACACGGGCACCGGTTCGGCGGAGGATGCGGTTGTCGCGCACATCTACGCCGCGCGACACGTGATCGACATCGAGTCGGAGGAGCTGAGCGACCAGGCCGTCTATAACGCGTTGGCGGCCGACGCCCGCCGCGGAGTCAACTGCAGGATCGTGATGACGAGCTCGTCGGAGTGGCGCACGGCCTACAGCACGGTCACCCGAGCCGGTTGCAAGGTGCACGTGTTTCCTGACAGTGCGAAGTCTCTCTATATCCACGAGAAGCTGATTCTCGACGACCCTGGCACGGTCCATCAGTCGCTCCTGATCGGCTCGCAGAACGCCGGCTGGGAGTCGCTGCACGTGAACCGGGAACTGAGTGTGCTGATCGGCGGCGCCCACGGCGGCGTCGCCGTCATCAGGCAGGTCGACAACACGTTCCAGTCTGACTTCTCACAGGCGCAGGCATGGAAGAGCTGACCACGGGTCCTCTTGAGCGTCCCCTGGCTGACAGAAACCCCGACTGAAGCGCAGCGGGCCGCGTTTGCGGACGCCGAGGCGCGACCGTATTGGCCCACAACCGTCGCCGGCCGCGACCCGCACCCGCCTCTGGAACAGGCGATCGATTGCGACCTCTGCATCATCGGCGGTGGCTATACGGGTCTGTGGGCGGCGCTGCAGGCCAAGGAGCGGGCCCCGGGTCGGCGAGTGGTCCTGCTCGATGGGATGCGGTGCGGGGCCGGCGCCAGCTCACGCAACGGCGGCTTCCTGAACTACTCGCTGACACACGGGATCGAGAACGGTCGCGTGCGCTTCCCGGACGAGATCGCCACCATCGAGCGGCTGGCGATGCTCAACTTCGCCGCGCTCGGCGATGATCTGCAGCGCCACGGGATCGATGCTGAGTACGAGCCGACGGGCGAGCTCGACGTGGCGGTCTCGCCGGACCAGGTCGATGGTCTCCGTGCCGCGGCCGAGGTGATGGCCGGGTTCGGGCAGGAGCCGGAGTTTCTCGACCGCGAGCAGATCCAGGCCGAGGTCCACTCGCCGCTCTACTGCGCCGGCCTCTGGCAGACAACCGGCGCAGCGCTCGTGAATCCCGCCAAGCTCGCCGACGGCTTGCGCCGCGTCGCGATCGCCTCCGGCGTCGAGATCTTCGAGCATTCGCACGTCCGCGAACTCCGCAGAGCGGGCGACGGGTCCGATCGCCACGGTGTCGAGGTGATCACCGACGCCGCGGTCGTCGATGCCGATAAAGCACTGATCGCCACCAGTGCCTACCCGCCCCTGATTCCGGCGATCGGCCGCTACGTGGCTCCGGTCTACGACTATGCGCTGATAACCGAGCCCCTGACGCCGGTCCAGCTTGCCGAGATCGGTTGGAGGCGGCGCCAGGGCATCGGCGATTCCGGCGGTCAGTTCCACTACTACCGGCTCACAGCCGACAACCGGATCCTCTGGGGCGGCTTCGACGCGGTCTATCACCGCGGAGGTCGGGTGGCCCCTGACCTCGACCAGGATCAGGCGACCTTCGCGCGCCTCTCCCAGAACTTCTTCACCACCTTCCCGCAGCTCGAGGGTCTCCGCTTCACGCACACGTGGGGCGGCGCGATCGACACCTGCAGCCGCTTCTCGGTGTTCTTCGGCCGGGCGCTCGGTGGCCGAGTCGTCTACGCGCTCGGCTACACGGGGCTCGGCGTCGGGGCCAGTCGCTTCGGCGGGCGTACCGCGCTCGACCTGCTGGACGGGCGATCAACCGAGGCCACGGCACTGCGCCTCGTGCGCCGGCGGCCCGTCCCGTTTCCGCCGGAACCGCTGCGTACGGCGGTGATTCAGGTCACGCGCAACCGGATTGCAGCTGCCGACCGCGAGGGGCGCCGTGGACTATGGTTGCGGACTCTTGATCGGATGGGGCTGGGTTTTGACAGCTGAGAGGGAGGATCGATGACGACGACTGTGACCACCACCACGTACGAGGTGGAGGACAAGGGCCTGAAGAGCAACGCCGTCGGCTTCGGGTCGAGCATCGGTGTGGGGCTGGCCTCGACGGCTCCGGCCTACAGCCTCGCGGCGACGCTCGCGTTCGTGGTGATCGCGGTTGGGGTGCAGGCGGTCTCGATCGTTTTCCTCGCATTCATCCCGATGTTCCTCTGCTCCTGGGCGATCAAGGAGATGAATGCGGTAGACCCGGATTGCGGCACCTCATTCACGTGGGCCTGGCGCGCGATCGGCCCGCGCACCGGATGGTTCTGCGGTGGTTGGGGAACGATCGCATCCGATTTCCTGGCGATGGCCAGCTACAGCCAGATCGCCGGCCAGTACCTGTTCCTGCTGATCGGCGCGCGGGCGATCGGCGAGGACGCCACCTCGGGGTGGGTGATGCTCGTCGGGATCGCCTGGATCGTGATCCTGACCTGGGTCTGTTACGTCGGCATCCAGGTGTCGGCGCGGCTGCAGGTCACACTGGTCGTGGTTGAGGTGATCGTGCTGCTGTTGCTCGCCGTGGTGGCGATGGCGAAGGTGATCTTCGGCGGCGCGCCGGCCTACCACCTGACTCCGAGTCTGAGCTGGATCAACCCCTTCCAGATCGGGTCGTTCACGCGCTTCGCCCAGGCGATGCTGCTGATGGTCTTCATCTACTGGGGCTGGGACACGACCACGTCGATCAACGAGGAGACCGACGAACCCGGCCGCATTCCCGGCCTCGCCGGGGTGATCTCGACGATCATTCTGCTCGGCACGTACTTCTTCGTGACGATGTCGGTCCAGTCCTATGCCGGGGTCAGCAGCCACACGCCGCTCGGTCTGGCCAACTCGGCGCATGCCAATGACGTGCTGTCGGTACTCGGCTCGAGCGTGTTCGGTCCGAGCGTGATCGGCACGATCCTGACCAAGCTGCTGCTTGTGATGATCCTGACCTCCGCTGCAGCCACGACCCAGACGACGATCCTGCCGAACGCGCGCACGATGCTCTCGATGTCGTTCCACAAGGCACTGCCGGCGTATTTCGGCCGTGTGCACCCGCGCTTCAAGACGCCGACCACAGCGACTATCACCTTCGCGGTCGCCTCGGTGATCTTCTACGTGGCCCTGAACTTCGTCTCCGGCGGCGGCGTGTTGGCTGACGCCGTGACCGCCACGGTGTTCTTCGCGGCGCTCTACCTCGGCATCTCGAGCACGGCCTGCACCTTCCATTTCCGTGACCGCGCGTTCACCAACTGGCGCGACTCGATCCCCAAGTTCTGGGTGCCGCTGTCCGCCTCGATGATGCTGTTTTCGCTGGTCATCTACAACCTGATCGAAGACGGCCATGCGAACTACAGCTACACGACGCTGACCCTGCCCGCCCTCGGCATCGTCGGCACGGCGATCTTCATCGTCGTCGTCACGGCGATCATCGGGCTGATCTGCATGGAGGTGTGCCGCCGCACCAGCCCGCAGTTCTTCCTCGACAAGGCGATGCGCTACGGGCCGTCGCTGACCGAGGAGGGCGAGGTCGTGCCGCTGCCACCCGAGTAGCAGCGGCTGTCTCCGGTGCTGCCCGGCCCGCTGGCCGGCAGCACCGCCGGGGCGCCCGGTAGTCGGGTTCTGCCAGCGTGGTCTGTAACGGCGCCGTCGCGAGCGGGTACCGAATGCAGATGGACGGCACCGCACACCACCACCGCGCTCGCACCGCGGGCGTCAATATCGTCGTCTACTGGCTGATCCGGATCCCGCTGCAGCTGTTCTTCTGGCTCTTCCTGCGGATGTCCCGGATCGGCCGCGAGCACTTCCCGAAGCAGGGACCGGCAATCATCGCGTCCAACCACCGCAGCTTCTTCGATCCGTTCATCATCGCCACGATGACGCGCCGGCCGATGTACTACGTGGCCAAGCGCGAGCTGTTCGAGCTGAATCCGCTGCTCAGCTGGCTGCTGACCTCGCTCGGCGCCTTCCCGGTCGACCGGGGCGGCGGCGACCAGGACACGATCGCGACCGCCAGGCAGCTGCTCGCCGGCGGGGAGCTGGTGCTGATCTTCCCAGAAGGCACACGCACGCGACCGGGGCCACTGGGGAGGCCCCGGCGCGGCGTGGGCCGCTTGGCACTGGAGACCGGCGCGCCGCTGATCCCGGTCGCGATCATCGGCACCGAGGCGATCCGCCGCGGCATCAGGCTACGCCCGCACAAGGTGCGCGTGCGAGCCGGCGCGCAGATGCGGGTACCGCACGTCGAGATTGCGACGCCGGCAGCCGCCAGCATCGTCGCGGATCGCGTGTGGGCCTGCGTCAGGCTTCAGTGGGCCTGGCTTGGCGGTGCGGTCGAGCCGGTGCCGGAGACGGTGCCCGAAATCATGCACGCCGCATGAGCCAGGACCTCCGCACGCGAACACTGGCGCCCCAAAGGTAGCCTGCGTGCTGTGGACGACCAACAACCGACGAGTAAGGCGGAGCTTGACCGGCGCTTCAGCGAGCTCTACCGCGCGCATCTTCGGGACGTCTACTCCTACAGCTATTACCGCGTCGGCAACCATCACGACGCCGAGGACCTCACCGAGCAGACGTTCCTGCAGGCCTACCGGCACTTCGAGCGCGCGCTTCGGGAGTCGAACGGCCGCCCGCTGCGACCATGGCTCATCCGGATCGCGCACAACCTCGCGGCCAACTTCTATCGGGACCGCTCGCGTAAGCCCGAGTCCGCGATCGAGGACGCCGGCATGATCTCGACGCCGCACACAACCGAGTCGCTGGTCGAGGGCCGGGAGGAGCTCAAGGCGATCCTCGACGGCGTGCAGCAACTGCCGGATGATCGCCGCGAGGCGCTGATCATGCGCTTCGCGCTGGGCATGGACAACCGTGAGATCGCGCGAGCTTTGGGTCGCTCCGACGGCGCCACCAAGGTGCTGCTGCACCGAGCGATCCGTCAGCTGGAAGGGATTGTTGGGCCGGCGGGCGAAAATGGAGTGCAGTCATGACCGCGAACGTCGAAGCTCTGTTGCGCGAGGCGCTCACCCCGGTGGAACCACCGGTGCAGCTGTCCGAGCAGATGGAGACGACGCTGACGGTGTTGACCGAGGCTGCCCAGGACGAGCTCGAGGCCTGGGAGCTTGCGGCGATGCGCGATCCTCGCAACTGGGTCCGGCCGGTCGTGGCGGCGGGTGTGACCGTCACCGCCGGCAGCGCCCTGGTCGCGCTGAGGGTTCGCGGACGCCGGCATGCGCGCCGCGATCAGAGCTCAACCCTGATCGGATACGCCGGCCAGACCCTGCAGGACATCGCTGAGGAAGCACGCCGAGTCCTCCCGGATCGGTAGACCACCCCAAATCGTGCCGGTCTGCTACCGCCACCCCACGCGCGAGACGGGCGTCTCGTGCTCGAATTGCGGCCGTCCGATCTGCCCGGATTGCATGACGGCGACGTCTGTCGGCATGCGCTGCCCGGAGTGCGCCGGCGAACGCACCCAGGTCCGGCGGATGCGCGGCACCGGCGCGAACGCGAGCTTCGCGCGGCCGACGTCACTGCTCGAGCCCTCGACCTGGACGGTCACAAACGTCCTGATCGTGATCAACGTGGCGGTGTTCCTGTGGGAGGTCGCGGGCGGTCTCACGCTTGGTGGTGGCGGGTCCGTCGGCTACGCCTGGGAGCACGGCGTGCTCTACGGACCGCTCGTCGCAGCTCCGTTCCACCAGTACTGGCGGCTGCTGACCTCCGGATTCCTACACGCGAGCATCTTCCACGTCGGTATGAACATGCTGTCGCTGTGGTTCATCGGTCGCTCGCTGGAGCCGGCGATCGGCAAGCTCTACTTCGCCGCGATCTACTTCTCGTCGTTGCTGGCCGGATCGTTCGGCGCGCTGGTGCTCACGTCTCACACGCCGACGCTCGGTGCCTCCGGCGCGATATTCGGGGTGTTCGGGGCATTGATCATGGTCGCCCGGGCGCGCCGGATTCCGCTCTGGCAGTCGGGGTTGTTGCCGGTCCTGCTGTTCAACCTGATCTACTCGCTGACGATCGCCGGTGTCTCGATCGGCGGTCACATCGGTGGCCTCATCTCAGGGCTCATCGGCGGCTGGCTCGTGACCGAATACGGCGAGAAGCGAGACAGCCGCGCTGTGGTGCTCGGCGGCTGTCTCCTGATTGCGGTCATCAGCGTGGTCGGCGCGATCCTGGTGGCCGACGGCTCCAGCGTGATCACGCACGGAACGCGGATCTGAGCACGCGGTCCCGTGACGCAGGCGGCGCCCGAGGACCCGGTCCGCTCACACACGGTGCTGGCCGGGGTGGTAGCCGCGCTCGTCGGCTTCACCGGCGCCACGGCGGTGGTGCTCGCGGGCCTGCGGGCGGTCGGTGCCACCCCGGCCGAGGCTGCCTCGGGGCTGATGTCACTGACGCGTGACACAGGCGATCGGCACGATCTGGCTCACACGCCGGCACCGGATCCCGATCCTGCTGGCCTGGTCGACACCCGGCGCGGCGCTGCTCGCCGGCACTGGGATCGTCCACGGCGGCTGGCCGGCCGCCGTTGGCGCGTTCCTGCTCACGGGAGTGCTGATCACCCTGACCGGGTTGTGGCCGCGGCTGGGAGCGCTGATCGCATCGATCCCGCCGCCGATCGCCCAGGCGATGCTGGCCGGCGTCGTGCTCGAGCTGTGCCTGACGCCGGTCAAGGGCTTCGTCACGCATCCCTGGGAGGTCGGTCCGATCGTGGTCGTGTGGCTGATCTTCCGACGGCTGTGGCCGAAATGGTCAGCGCCTGCCGCCTTCGCGACCGCGCTGATCGTGATCGCGATCGTCGCGGCCGGCGAGGGTGGCCTGCACGGCAGCGTGCTGCCGCACCTCCGCTGGACCGAGCCGCGCTTCACCGCCGCGGCGCTGCTGAGCCTCGCGCTGCCGCTCTACATCGTCACGATGGCCGGCCAGAACGTGCCGGGAACCACGGTGCTGGCCGCATACGGATACAGGGTGCCCTGGGGCGAGACGATGACCACCACCGGCGTCGGGACGATCGCCGGAGCCTGCGCCGGCGGCCATGCGATCAACCTCGCCGCGATCAGCGCCGCGCTGGTGGCAGCGCCGGCGGCGGACCGGAACCAGCAGACGCGCTGGATCGCGGCCGCCTCCGCCGGTTGGTTCTACTTCGTCCTGGCGCTGCTATCAGGGGCACTGGTGACGCTGATCGGCGTCGCCTCACCGGACGTGATCGGCTCGGTCGCCGGTCTGGCGCTGCTCGGCACGCTCGCATCCTCACTGACGGCTGCGCTGTCGGGCGAGCCCGACCGGGAGGCCGCTGCGATCACGTTCGTGATCGCAGCCTCCGGGGTCACGTTCCTGAGCGTCGGCTCGGCCTTCTGGGCGCTGCTGGCGGGGCTTGGAGTGAGAGCGATCACAGCTCGACGCTGATCGCCCTGGCGGCCTGCTCGTCTGAGACCTCCACCAGCTCCGGGTGGATTATGTGTGCCAGCAGTTCGAGTCCGTCGATGAGTCTCGGACCGGGACGGGAGAAATACGCGCTGGCGTCGACCGCGACCACCTCCCCGGCCCCCAGCGCGGCGAGCTGGTCACGGTGCATCTCCGCCTCACGATGTGAGATCTCGGCATCGAATCCGCAGGGCATCACGATCACCAGATCCGGTTCGACGGCGGCGATCTCCTCCCACTGTCGCTGCTCGGACTGCTCGCCGGTGAATCCGAGCACATCCTCGCCGCCTGCGAACTCGATCATCTGCGGCGTCCAATGGCCAGCCGCGTAGGGCGGATCGAGCCATTCGAGCGCCGCCACGCGCGGGCGCCGGGCTTTTCGCACCGCGAGGCGGATGCGGTCGATGCGTTCCGAGCTCTCGCGAATCAGGTCGACGGCTGCGTCCTTGGCGTCTGTCGCCTGTGCGATCGTACGAGCATCACCGAGCACCTCTCCGACCGTGTGCGGATCAAGCGCGATCACCATCGGCTGGCTGTCCATCTCCTCCGCGAGTCCGCGGACGTCGTCGTAGGAGACGGCGCACACGCGACACAGCGCCTGAGTGACGATCAGGTCAGGCGAGAGCTCATGCAGCCGCGCGCCGTCGAGCTCGTATATCGACCCGCCGTCGAGCACCCGCTCCTTGACAGCTGCGTCGATCTCGGCAGCGGTCAGATCGGCGGGAAGCGTGTCACGCGTGACCCGCGGGAGCTCTCGCGCCTCCATGGGGTAATCGCACTCGTGGGTGACGCCGACGACGTCATCGCCGAGCCCGAGCGCGAAGAGCATCTCGGTGGCGGACGGCACGAGACTGACTATGCGCATACTTCAACTGTATGCACGTCAGTCCAGTGAGCGCTGAGGCATGACGCCTGCTCCCCTCCTGAGCCCGGACGAGGTCACCGATCGCCTGCGCGGACGCGAGTGGAGACGCGAGGGCGACGCGATCGTCCGCGACCTCAAGTTCGACGACTTCGCCGCTGCGATCGAGTACGTCAACCGGATCGCGGCCGTGGCCGAGGCCCACAACCACCATCCCGATATCCTCGTCCACGGGTGGAACAGGGTTCAGCTCAGCCTCACCAACCACGCGGCAGGTGGACTGACCGAGGTCGACTTCGACATGGCCGCGCGCTTCGACGCGATCGTCGCTCAGACGTGATCTGATGAGCGGCGACCCCGGGCGAAGTCCCAAGCCACATCGTGGGTGGTCCGCGTGAACGGGCTGCTGATCGCGCTCACGGTTCTGTTGATCTTCGTGAACGCCTTCTTCGTCGTCGCCGAGTACGCGCTCGTGCGATCTCGGCGCGCGCGCCTGGAGGCGATGGCGGAGGAGGGTCTGCGCGGCGCACGCACGGCTCTGCGCCACCTCGATCACATGGGCGACTACATCTCCGCGTGTCAGGTCGGGATCACGATGGCGTCGATCGGCATCGGCGCGCTCGGCCAGCCGGCGATCGCACATGCGCTCGAACCGATCTTCGGTTCGAGCGCCCACACGGTGTCCGTGGTGCTGTCGGTGGTGATCGCGTATCTGCTGATCACGTTCTTCCAGAGCACCGTCGGCGAGATCGTGCCGAAGCTCTACACGCTCCAGCATGCGGAGGGGGCCGCGCGCCGCATCGCCACGCCGATGCGCCTGTTCATGATCATCGCCAGGCCGTTCATCGTGGCGCTCAATGCGAGCTCCGAATGGATGCTGCGGCGCCTCGGGGTGGACCCCGACGCCGAGCCGGAACATGGCACCCCTGATGAGCTGAAGCGCATCATCGCCGCCTCCCAGACCGGCGGCCACCTCGACGCCGGTGAGGCGGACATGCTGACCGGCGTCTTCCACCTGCATGAACAGGAGGCACGCCAGGTGATGACGCCGATTCCGGCTGTGGTGACGGTCGACATCGCCTCCTCGGTCGGCGATGCGTTGCGGCAGGCGGTCGCGACCGGGCATTCACGCCTGGTCGTCGTGGAGGACGAGGATGAGGACCAGGTTCGCGGCATCGTCCACGTCAACCAGCTGATCAAGGTGCTTGATGGACCGCGGCGAGGATGCGAGCTTCGAGTCGCGCGTGCGAGAGGCGCCGATCGTTCCGGAGACGAAGCCGCTGGACGATCTCCTGGCCGACCTGCAGCGCGAGCGTACCGAGATGGCGATCGTCGTGGACGAGTATGGCCGCACGGCCGGGATCGTCACGATCGAGGACATCATCGAGGAGGTTGTGGGCGAGATCTCGGACGAGACCGATCCCGCCGGTGGTGCGATCAGACGGCTGGCCAACGGCGACTGGTTCGTGCGCGGCCACGTTGCCATCACCGACCTCGAGGACTACGGGTTGGCGCTTCCGGTCGACACCGACGCCTACAACTCGATCGGCGGCTTCGTGTTCGCGGAACTCGGCCGCCTGCCCAAGCGCGGCGACTCGATCCAGGCCAACGGCTACTCGATACGAGTCGAGTCGGTACGCCAGAACCGGATCGAGGCGGTGCGCGTCCGCGAGCGGCGCCCGGGTTGAGCCGTGTTGGGCGGTAGCCACCACATGGTGGCGGCGTTCGCATCATTAGTTACAATTACAGAATCGCAACACCGGAGGGTTCTCGTTTCGCCGACGGGGGCTCCGAAGCTTTCCCGGTGGTTGAGCGGAGAGAGATGAAGCCGGCCCTCGTGGCCGGCTTCAGCGTTTCAGCGGTACCGCCTGTGTCGGTTCGAATGTCGCCGGCTGCCCGTGGATGCCCAGCAAACACGGGGTTCAGGCACCACACTCGACCTTCGAACAACGTGCGCCGGCGGCCGCTGCCCGGGTGCAGCGGCCATCCGCAAACGCCGCCGGTGCTGTCCGCTGCCTAAAAGAAACCGGCCCGCGTGCATGCGGGCCGGTTTCGCGCTTCTGGGGAGGAGGTGCTGCTATGAGGTACGTCGCGCTATGAAAGATGCTCCGGAGACCTGAACATAGATTAAATTCATGTTAGGAATCTGTGTACAAACGACGATCACGCCGGGCCCGTTTCTACCGAGATCGTACGTTCGTCGACGCGCGACCGGCCCGCTCAATCAGACCCGCAGTACTGACCGAAGCCTTGGCTGTCGGATACCCCGCTGACAACCCTTCCACCCCACCGGGCATTGGGGTGGACCAGCATGACGGTTGACGTCGGGGGCGCCGCCGGGGGCGGTGCCCCCGACGCGCTGGTTAACGACCCCGCCGCGCTGGCCGGCCACCTCCCGATCCCAGCTCGGATCAGTGGCCGGCGGGCTCGGCGGCGGCGCTGACGCTGGGCAGCGGCGTGAGTCCATCCTCGGCCGCGTGGCCACGAATCTCGCCGTCGAAGGCGATCTCATCGAGCCGCGCGATCTCGCGCTCACCCTCGATCCGTGCGGGATGGTCGTCGGGCAGGCCGCTGATCAGCGCGCCGATGCGCGTGCGCAGCTGGAGGGCGAAGTGCGGCGTCGACGCGCCCATCAGGGCGCGGACGTCCTCGAGCGTCACCTCATGCTCTGCACGCAGCAGCTCCGGGTTCTCGGACTGGCTCATCGTGGCGTGAACTTTATTCGGATGCGGCTGCGGAAGCGTCGCCGTCGGAGCGGGTGCGCCTGCGCCCATGCTCGATCGCCTCGCGTTCCGCCAGGCGATGGGCGCGCCGCAGCTCGGCCTCGCGCATACGGCGGTGCTCGTCGTCGGTGCGCGGCTCGAGCGGCGGCACCGCTGTCGGGCGGCCGTGGTCGTCCAGTGCCACGAACGTCAGGTAGGCGGTGCTGGCGTGCTGGATCTCGTCGGTCAGCGGGCTCTCTGCATCGACTCGAACGCCCACCTCCATCGAGGTCCTCCAGGCGGCGTTGACCGTGGCTGTGAAGGTCACTAGCTGCCCGATCTTGATCGGCACGAGGAACGACATGCGGTCCATGCTCGCGGTCACCGTGCGTCGTCGCGAGTGCCTGACCGAGGCGATGCCGGCGGCCTCGTCGACCAGCTTCATGATCGTGCCGCCGTGTATGTCCTGACTCGCGTTCGCGTCGGCGGGGCCCATCCAGTGGGCGAGGACGGTGGTCGATTCGGATGGTGCCCGCGGCTGCATTGCTCCAACGTTAGATGCTCACGGTGATGCGTCGGATGCTGACGTCGGATGCTGGCGGCGATACGCTTGACCTCAAGATTTTGATCCCTGCCAAGGAGGATGCGATGCCGGGCCTGACCGGACGCATGTCGACCGTCGTCAAAGCGAAGATCTCGAAGATGCTCGACAGGGCCGAGGATCCGGCCGAGACGCTCGACTACAGCTATCAGAAGCAGCTCGAGCAGCTCCAGAATGTCAAGAAGGGCATCGCCGATGTGGTCACCGCCAAGAAGCGCCTCCAGGCGCAGGAATCGGGTCTCCAGCAGCAGGTTGTGAAGCTCGACACGCAGGCGCGCCAGGCGCTGGCAGCGGGCCGTGAGGACCTCGCCCGCACCGCGCTCGAGCGCAAGAACGTGATCCAGACGGAACTGCAGACGCTGGACGCCCAGGTCACCGAGCTCGAGCAGCAGCAGGAGCAGCTGACCGACTCCGAGAAGAACCTGCGCGTCAAGATCGAGCAGTTCCGCACGAAGAAGGAAGTCATCAAGGCGCAGTACTCGGCCGCCGAGGCGCAGGTGCGGATCTCGGAGGCGGCCACCGGTGTCGGCGACTCGATGGCCGATGTCGGCCTGGCGATGCAGCGTGCCACCGACAAGACCGAGCAGATGAAGGCGCGCGCAAACGCCGTACAGGAGCTGGAGGCCGCCGGCACTTTCGACGATCTGACCACGCTCGGCTCCGGCGAGGACGACATCGACCGTCAGCTGCGCGAGCTGTCGAGCACGAGCGTCGTCGACGACGAACTCTCCAAGCTCAAGGCGGAGATCGGCTCGGCTCCGGCACCGGCCGGGGAGCTCGGTCAGGGCGCCGGCGACCCGGCGGCCGCTGAAACGGTCGAGGGCTCGCCGGTCGAGGGCTCGCCGGTCGAGGACGCCGACGCGGCGGCGTCTGGGACCAGTGCGCCTGACGCCGAGCCCACGCCCAAGTTCGACTGAGCGGGACGCTCAACCAGCACCGAACCTCGGCTGAGCGGTCGCGAGGGAGGGGTTTGCGTCCCCCAGGCGCGGAAACTCCTCCCTCGGCGCAGGCGCGCCGCCGCGCCGGCTACTTCTCAGGCTTGCCGTTGGACGTCAGCACCCACCAGTAACCGCCGTTGAGGTCGAGGTTCTGGCCGCCGGCCTGACCCGGCCCCTGGTCGCTGACGTAGGTGTAGAGCGGCCAGCCGTTGTAGGTGACTATGCGCTTGCCGTCGGCGGGGTTCTTGTAGCTGCCGAGCTTGGACTGCTTGACCTTGCCGATCGCCTTGGCGACGCCCGTCTTCGGCGCCACCACCGGGGGCCAGATCGACTGACAGTCTGAGTCGCACGCAACCTTGGCGTGCTTGTCAGGCTGGAACATGTAGAGCACGTGCCCCTGACTGTCGACCAGCACGGTCCCGAGCTTGCCGACCTTGGCGGTCCCGATCTTCACGGAAGCATTGATCTTGGTCTTTGCCGCGGCGGCCGTGACGGCGGTCGCACCCGCCAGGCCCGCGCAGACGCTGATCGCGACCGCAAACGCCATGACCAGGGCGCAACCGAGGTGGGAAGTTTTTCTGACCATCGGAATTACCGTAGCAACGCTGCATCAGGGGGCTCGGGAGCGCAATACTGGGTGCGATGGCCAGTACCGCCCCAGAGCGCCCCGCGCGTCGCCGGCGCCGGTCACGCTCGGGTGCCGACGACGGTCGCGAGCCGATCCCGCGCGCCGCGTGGACACGGCTTGCAGCCTGTACCGCAGCCGCCGCGCTGCTGCAACTCGACGGCACCGTGATCACGGTCGCGCTGCCATCGGCGGCGCGCGACCTGCACGTGTCGGCCTCGTCCACCTCGCTGGTGCTGAGCGCCTACTTCATCGCCTTTGCGCTGTTCCTGTTCCCGGGCGGGCGTCTCGTCGACCGGCTCGGTGTCCGCCCTGTGGCCCTGCTCGGATTGGGGATCTTCGCGGTCGGCGCGGCACTCGGCGCCGTCGTCTCCAGCCTGGGGTTGCTCTGTGCCACACGCGTGATCCAGGGGATCGGTGCCGGCTTCGTCAGCCCGGCGGCGCTGGCGGGCGCGGTCAGCGGCTTCCCGCCTGAACGTCGCGGCTCGGCGCTCGGCATCTGGGGCGCAAGCGCCGGCATGGCCAACCTGATCGGGCCGCTGCTGGGAGGCCTGCTGACCGTGGCGTTCGGCTGGCGCGCAGCCTGGTGGGCGCTCGTGCCGCTGGCGGCGGGGGCTGCCTGGGCCGTCGCTACGCATGTGCCGCGGCTCGTGCATGAGGTCGGTGAGGCCGGGCGTCAGAGCGTGCTCAACCGCACGGTCGTGGCGGCGGCGATGGTCGCCGGCCTGACGTTCGCGGTGATGATCGGGACCTTCTATCTTGCCGAGCAGTACCTGCAGCGGGCGGTCAGCTACTCGGCCCTGGGCGCAAGCGCCGTGCTGGTCGTGGTCGCCTTCTTCGTCGGTGCAGCGGCCCCGCTGGCAGGAAGTATCGTCGACGCGCGCGGCGAGCGCCTGCCCACGAGGCTCGGCTTCCTCGTGGCTGGGATCGGCCTGGTGATCCTCGCGATCCCCGGCGTCTCCCTGCACGGGATCGGGACCGCCTTCGCGTTGATCCCGGTCGGGCTGGGCCTCGGGATGTTGTTCGTACCGGTATCGCGAGCGGCGCTGAACGCGACACCGGAGGCATCGCACGGGCGCACCTCGGCGCTGCTCACGGCCGCTCGACTGATCGGTGCGGCGCTCGGCGCCGGACTCGCCGGCCTTGCGCTCTCGGGCGGCGCGACCGCCTCCACCGTGCACACGGCACTGGCGATTGCCGCCGGCGGCTGCCTGCTGGTCGGGGTCCCACTCGCCGGCCAGTTAGGCAGCAGCGGGTCGTGAACATCCGCTCGCGATGTCG
>CAWDRA010000012.1:0-112647 GCA_963804615.1 uncultured Actinomycetota bacterium | reverse complement strand
GCTGGTTCGAGGGTGACGGTGTGGCCGAGTTGCTTGGAGTTGGGCGACGAGGCGTTTGGTGGCGGGTTGGGGTCGCGGCGTTGGTAGTAGTCGCCGCCGAGGTCGTGGTAGGTCTCGCCGGTGGTGAACATGTGCCAGTAGGCGATCGAGCATCGAGTGCTTGACGGCGCCGAGCGCGCGGCGGTGCCCGATCCGGGGCCGCAGGCGCTGGTATTGGGCTTGGAGGTAGCTGCCCTTGATGCGGGTCGCGGCGAGCGCGGCTTCTTGCAGGGCGATGCCGAGCAACTTGCGGCCTTTGCGGGTCCGTCCGGAGCGGCGTTTGCCGGCGGACTGGTCGTTGCCGGGGCAGCGTCCGGCCCAGCTGGCGAGGTGCCCGGCGGTGGGGAACACGCTCATGTCGACTGCCGATCTCAGCGACCATGACCTCGGCGGTGCGCTGCGCGACGCCGGTGATCGTGCTGGCCAGCTCGACCGCCCGCCGCGGAAGGGCCCAGCTGATCCTCGATCGCCTCAGAGAGCTGGCCGATCTGCTCGTCGAGGAAGTCCAGGTGCGACAGGATCGCGCCGATCACCAGCGCGTGGTGGGGCTCAAAGCGGCCCTCCAGCGCCTCGCGGAGCGCCGGGATCTTGGCGCGCAACCTGCCCTTGGCGAGCTCGGCGAGGATCTCGGGGTCGGTGCGTGCCCGGACACGAGCGCGTCGAGCATCGCCCGGCCGGACTTGCCCGAGGATGTCCGTGGCGACGCAGTCGAGCTTGATGCCGGTGTCCTCCAGCGCCTTGTGCAACCGGTTGGCCTCGCGTTGACGCTCGGCGATCTGCGTCTTGCGATACCGCGTCAGCGCCCGCAGCTGGCGCTGGGGCTTGGGCGGCACGAAGCTGCCGCGCAACAGCCCGGCCTCCATCAGCTGGCACAGCCACTGCGCATCGCTCATGTCGGTCTTGCGGCCGGGGACCTTCTTGACGTGCCGGGCGTTGCACAGCGTCAGCTCGAAGTCGTCCTCGAGGATGTGCCAGACCGGCTGCCAGTACACGCCCGTCGCCTCCATCGCCACATGCGTGACGCCGATACGCCTCCAGCCAGTCCGCAACGCCATCAACCCCGCGACGGTCGTCGAGAACTCCGCCAGATGCGGCTCCCGCCGCCCCGCCGCGTCCGGGACCCGCACGCACGCGGTGACCTGCGCCTTGTGCACATCAAGCCCGCCGACGCGCTCGAACATCGTCTCCATCACCCGTCCCACGATCGAATCACCGGACAGGACGTCGCCCGCAGGGGCCTCCAAAACAGACGAGTCTGATGAGCGCGCTCAAAGCAGCAATCCGGGAAACCGGGGGAAGCCCCACGTCAAACTAATCACGGGCGCACAGGCACCAAGCAAAAAGCGACGTCAACGGGCGACCCGCGAATCCTCGCCCATTTCACCCACCCGCGTAAGGCCGAAGGCCAAAACAACTAATTCCAGAAGGCTGCAGATGCACGCGCCGACACGAAAGCACGTCTCGACCGTCGATCCACGAGTCACCTCCTGTTTCGCCTCAGTGAGAACCCGCTCGCGTGCCTCCCTCGTCGTGTCCATCATCACATCCCGCATGCAGACGGCGGCGTACGAGTGCACCAGTAGGGGGTGCGGTGCGGTCGCGGCTTCGCGCATCAACAGGTCGAGCCGCTCCCATTCGCTCAGATGGGCGGTGTTCGTCATGAGCTGCTCGAGGTGCTGCTCGAACGCGTTGTAGCCCCTCCGAGGCAGCCGGCTCTGGGTCAACCATGCGGCGCCGGTATCCCGAACGCTCGTGGTCCGTCCTGCAGCGCCATCGCTCTCATGGAACGCAGTCGCGACGTGGTCAGCACGCTGGACGCTGGCTCGGCCACGATCTAGATCGCCGTGGCGCCACATGCGTCGTTTTGCGGGTCTACAGCTTGAGACCAGGCTCGGAGTCACTTCACGTTCCTCAACGCCTCGGTCAACCGTTCGCGAACGTCTCGCAGCTGCGTCAGTGCCTGCTCGAGCTCGGTGTGCCTCGTCAGTTGTTGGGTGATATTTGCGTGGTGCGCTAGCTGGTTGATGTTGCCTGCGACATTCGCGAGCAACCGGTTCGCTGAATCCAACGCTGCGATCGTCGCGAGCCGTTCGCGCCGGTCATAAGACTCGCTCAACGCTGACTCCTGCAACAGCCGCGCGATGCTCACACCCCGACTGTCGGCGACCTGCTTGATTCGCGCGTGGTCATCCTCGCTCATGAGCATCACGAACCGTCGGGTGCGCCGTTGCTCAGCCATCGCCCGCCGCGCGGTCACCGCCCGCCTCTTGTCCTCAGCCATCCCGCTCCTTCAACCACCCTCCTGGCCAAGCGCAGCGCCCCACCTCGCGTGGGGAACCTGGTGCCGCCGGGAGGCGCACCAGACCGTCGGCAACACCGACAAGCAGATTATATGGCACATATAATCCCCAGCTTGCTACCTGCGCGAACATAATGTGCTGAAAGGATCGGAAACGGTGGGTAGAGTGCACTTTGAGCACATGCTGAGGGTTGATCGCACGACAACATTCCTGGGTGATGGAGGAGCGCAATGAGTCCATCTGATGACCTGAGCGAGTACAGCCTCTCAGTCCCCGAGGCCGCGAAGATGCTCGGCGTTCAACCGATGACGATCCGCCGCTGGATCGGTGACGGCCGGCTACCCGCACGACGCGTCCCAGGCACCAAGCCCTACAAGCTGCGACAAGCTGATGTCGACGCCCTCGTGGAGGGATCAGAGGTCACGACTACCCGATCTGAGAGCGAGGGCATGGCCGGCATCGACACCGCCGCAATGCTCCTCGACCCAGCAGCCGGCGGGACAGAATGAGCCGCGAGACAGCCATCCAGCGCGTACGAGACGCACAAACCGACTGGGACACCGCCATCCGCTCCCACGAACAGGTCATGCCAGAGCTCACCGCTTTCGCGGCACGACTTCGTGCCACCTCCCAGGCCTCCGCCAAACAAGCCGCCGCGTTCGAATACGCCGCCGAAACCGGCCTCCGAGCCTTGGCGAAGGACCCCGTCACCCGCCACCCCCCACACGAACTCTCCCCCACCGCCAACAGACCCGGCAACCCACAAACCTGGGCCCAATTCGACGACGCCGTCCACCAATGGCAAAACGCCTGGCAAAGCGGCTCAACCACCACCGTCGCACAAGCACTCCGGCGACTCGCAACCCTCACCGAAATGCTCGCCGACCAGGTCGACCAGCTGCCGCGCGACACGGCGAGTGGGGAAGCAGCCGGGGCTGGCCTCCCACGCCCCGTCAGCCACGGCTAAACCCGCGACCGAGCCGCACACCGCGGCCCAGTTACGTCGGATTTACGTCTCGCTCCTCATCGTGGCGTCTCGTCATGCCACAGCTCGGAGCCACTCACTGCCGCGACCCAAAATGACCCACGAATGACCCACAGATCCTGTGGAGAACCCCGGAAACGGCTGGAATCGGCTGCACGGTCTCCCGACCCACCCAAACGCGAAAACGGGATCGTCATAGGAACTGTGTAGGCATCAGCGAAAGAGATCGCTATGCCTACCGAGATCAGAAGCAGGATCGAGCAGGGACGCTCTTGCCGAGCGGGGCCTTGGGTTCGCGCTGGCGTTGGACAGTGACGAGCGGAGCGAGGAGCTGGCCAGCGCCAGCGCGGCGCGCCCGCCGGGCGGGGTGGTGGCGGGGGCGGTTGATCGGGCGCTTGACCGCCGCCGCGTCCGCGATGCTCTGGGGATGCCTAGGGATCAGCGGATCTCAAACGAGCTGCTTGACGAGCTGTTGGCCGGCGCGTGCACCGAGCAGGAGATCGCCGGGCCGGGCGGGGTGCTCGCGCAGTTGACCAAGCGGCTGGTGGAGCGCGCGATGGAGGTCGAGCTGACCGACCATGTCGGCTATGAGCCGCATCAGGAGCCGCCCGGTGGCGCTCAGAACCAGCGCAACGGCACCACGCCGAAGACGCTGATCACCGAGCAGGGCGAGGTTCGGGTCGACGCGCCCCGTGACCGGAACGGCAGCTTTGAGCCGAAGATCGTCAGAAAGCGTCAGCGGCGGTTCGTCGGGTTCGATGACAAGATCCTCGCGCTCTACAGCCGCGGCTTGTCGACCCGGGATATCAGCGCGCACCTGGAGGAGATCTACGGCGTCAGCGTGAGTCGTGACCTGATCTCGAAGGTCACCGACGCGGTCATGGACGACGTCCGGGAGTGGGCCAAGCGACCATTGGAGGACATCTACCCGATCGTGTTCCTCGATTGCATGGTGCTGAAGATCCGTGACGGCGGCAGCGTGCAACGCAAAGCCTTCTATCTCGCGCTCGGCGTCACGCTCGACGGTGACCGCGACGTGCTCGGCATGTGGTTTCAGGACACCGAGGGCGCGAAGTTCTGGATGCAAGTGCTCAACGATCTGAAAACCCGCGGGGTCCGCGACATCCTGATCTGCTGCGTCGACGGCCTCAAGGGGTTCCCGGAAGCGATCGAAGCGATCTTCCCGCTCACGACCGTCCAAACATGCATAGTTCATCTGATTCGCTCGAGCCTGAAATACGTGCCCCGCCGGGAGCGTGAGCAGGTCGCCCGCGACCTCAAACCGATCTACACCGCGATCAACGCCGAGGCCGCCCAGGCCGAGCTCGAGACCTTCGATGAGAAATGGGGTCAGCGATTCCCGGTGATCACCCAAGCGTGGCTGAACGCCTGGGAGCACGTGATCCCGTTCCTCGCGTTCCCCGCCGAGGTCCGCCGAATCGTCTACACCACAAACGCGATCGAAGCCTTGAACCGGCAGCTACGCAAAGCGATCAAGACCAAGGGCAGCTTCCCCAACGAGGACGCCGCCCGCAAGCTCGTCTACCTCGTCTCCAAAACGCGACCCCGCAATGGACCCGGACCCGGAACTGGACAGCAGCGCTGCTGGCCCTGAAGATCCACTTCGGCGACCGCGTCCCAGATGCAAACTGACTGTCACCCATCGACCACCGATCGAGTCACCGTTACACTTAACCATCAACCCGCCTACACAGTTAACCTGACGCCCTCGCGAAAACCAGTAACCGTTCAGTGGTTGGTCTCCATAACAAGGTTCGGGCTGGTTGGTGGCGAATCTTGTGGGTATGGATCGGGCTGGCGCCGAGGCGGTCTATGACCAGGGGCGTGAGGGTTGTGTCTCGTTTCTGTTGGAGCTGACGTCCGCCTATGACGGGCAGATAGCGGCGCTTGAGGAGCGGATCGGTTGGCTGGAGGGTCAGGCACGCGCGGACTCGCTGACGAGTTCCAGGCCGCCGTCGCTGGACCCGCCGAAATCCCGTCAGCAACGGCGTGCGGAGGCTCGCGCGAAGGCGAAGGAGCTGCTCGCCAAGAAGGATGGTGTGAAGCGTGAGTCTGGTGGTCAAGAGGGCCACCGGGGCGCGGGCCGTGAGCTTGCACCGGAGGATCAGGTTGATGAGATCGTCGGGCATTATCCGCAGGCGTGCCGGGGTTGTGGTCATGAGTTCACGGTGGGTGAGCGTCGGCCGGGTGGCCGGTTCGGCCGCCACCAGGTGGCGGAGCTGCCGCCGATCAGCGTGATCCTGGTCGAGCACCGCACCCACCGGCTGCACTGTCCGGAGTGCGGGACCAGGACAGCCGGCGTGTTGCCGGCAGGTGTCGGGGGATCGGCGTTCGGGCCGAGGTTACGAGCCGCGATCGTGACTTTGACCGCCCGTAACCGGATCTCCCGGCGGGGGATCGCGGAGCTCGCCGGGGAGCTGTTCGGCGCGCGCGTATCGACCGGTGCGGTGGACGCGATCTGCCAACACGCCTCAACCGCGCTTGAGGACTCCTACGGTTTGCTGCGTGACTCGATCCTTACCCAGCACGCGGTGCATGTGGATGAGACCGGCTGGCGGACCGCTGGGGACTCGCGCGCGCTGTGGGGCATGAGCACCCCTGACGCGTCGTTCTTTCAGATCGCCGGGCACTGCGACCGTGAACAGTTCGATCAGCTGACCGCAGGCTATGAGGGCGTCATCGTCTCTGACCGGTGGCCCGGCTACGAGCACCTTGACCCGCAGCGCCGACAGGTGTGTTGGTCGCACCTACAGCGAGACTTCCGCCGCCACTCAGAAGGCCTCGCCGAGCAAAAGACGTTCGGTGAACAGGGCCTCGAGCTCACCGGCCGGTTGTTCACCGCCTGGCGTACCTATCAGCACGAGCACCACAACCGTGACCGGCTCCAGGCCGAGATCGAACCGGTCCAGACCGAGCTGCGGGAACTGCTCGAGCACGCCGGCCGCAAAAGCCAGCGCACCCGACTGCACCGCGTGTTCGCCAACAAGCTACTCAAAATCTGGCCCGCGCTCTGGACCTTCGTCACCGTCGAGACGGTCGAGCCGACCAACAACCCCGCCGAATGCGCACTCCGCAGCCCCGTCATCCACCGAAAACTCTCGCACGGCACCCGATCACACAACGGGGAACGATTCGCTGAACGTGCTCTCTCAGCCGCCGCGACCTGCCGCCAACAACACCGCTCCCTATTCGAATACCTTGCCGAACTGATCACCGCGCACACCCGCGGCGACCCCCTCCCAACACTCACCTAAACCCAGGCACTGAACGGTTACGAAAACCACCTGTTTTCCAGCGGTTTCCAACCGATTCCAACCGTCTCCCGTAGCGCCCCCGGCAGGATTCGAACCTGCGACCTGCGGATTAGAAGTCCGCCGCTCTATCCAGCTGAGCTACGGGGGCGTGGTGCGACGCGTTGATTGTGGCGCGTCGGGCGGGAGCTGTGGGCGGGTGGCGTCGACTGCCGGTTCAGTCAGATCGCGCTGGTGCCCTCGCGACCGTAGTCGTCGCGGAGGCGGACGACGTCGTGCAGTTGTGGCGTTGAGGCCTCGAGCACTTCTGAGTCCTCGAGCGCCTCGATCGTGTGGATCGTGCCGGGAGCGTTGTGCCAGACGTCACCGACACTGATTGTGCGCTCGGCGAGTGCGTCCGGTGACTGACCCTGTATGAGGATCAGTCGACCGGCGAGGACATAGCAACTCTCGTCCTTCTCCTCGTGGTACTGGAGCGAAAGGCGATGCCCCTTGTTGACGTGCAGGATCTTGCCGACGTAGAGGTCGGTAGCCGCCCACCAGATCTCGTGGCCCCAGGGCTTCTCGACCCGGCGGGGCAGCGTGTGTCCAGATGCTCCGGTGGCCGTTGGTTCGGTTGCCGACATCGGCGGCCATGCTGCCACGTCGCGAACAAACACGCGTGGGCGGCCTTGCAGAGCCGGTAGCCTCCAAACCACGACACAGACACCGACGCGCACTCTGCTGCAGGCCCTCAGCCGGCTCAGGCCGGCACTCGTCACGCTTCCGATCCTTGCCGTGCTGGCGCTGCCGGGCTCCGCCCTCGCTGCGGCGTTCAAGCTGACGCCGCGGATCCCGAACCACAGGCCCACGGTCGGGCGCGAGTGGCCAATCAGGCTCGGTGTCGCCAGAGGCAAGACGAAACTCAGCGGCAGCGTCAGCTACGAGTACCTGTTCAACGGCTCCGTCCTGAGCGAGCAGAAGGGGCACCGGTTCACAGGCGGCGTCTACACCGACCGTCTCGTGTTTCCAGCGAAGTCCGTCGGACAGCCGCTGACGCTGCGATTCCTGGTCTCGGTCCCCAGGTACGGGACGCAGAAGCTCGATTGGGCGATCACCCCGCGCCGATGATCAAGCGCCGTGGGCGCGACGTGTGACTGCTCAAATGCCGAGCTTCGACTCCTTAAAGCTGAGAGCGCTCCGTCCGGCGTGATATGAGGCCGGGTTCGGAGCGCGCTCTGAGGGAGGAGAGGGTACTGCGCTGCAAATAGTTGCTCACCATGGTCCAGAAGTCCAAGACACGGATAGACAAAGACATATAAGCTACCCCTATGGAACTACGGCAGTTGCGATACCTGGTGGCATTGGCTGACGAGCAGAGCTTCACGCGCGCGGCGGAACGCGAGCACATTGCCCAGCCCGCCCTTTCTCAGCAGATCCAGAAGCTCGAACGCGAACTGGGGTTGGCTCTGGTGGAGCGCACCACCCGTCGAGTATCGATAACCGACGCCGGCAATATCCTCGTGGCGCGAGCACGCCGAGTGCTGACCGAGCTCGAGTCGGCGCGCCAGGAGCTTGATCGAGTACGGGGTGTCCAGACCGGACATGTCGTCGTGGGCGCAATGAACACGATGGGGCCAGTCGACATCACTCGGGTGATCGCGGAGTTCCATGAACGCCACCCGCGGGTTGAGCTGACGGTCCGCGAGACCGACAGCGACGCACTCGCCGAGATGCTCCGCGTGGACGCACTCGACCTCGCGTTCCTGTCGGTCACCGAGCGGGTCGAAAGCCACGGTCTGGCGCTTCAGCGGATTCTGATGGAGGAGCTGGTCGTCGTGCTTCCCGAAGCTCATCCGCTTGCAGGTCGCGACCAGATCAGGATGGCGGAGCTGGCCACCTCGGATTTCATCAGCTTTGTGGAGGGGGCGCGACTGCGCGAGCTGCTGGTCGGAGCGGCTCGGGAGGCCGGATTCGAGCCACAGATAGTCCTCGAGTCCAACCAGAGCCGGCGGATCAGACGACTCGTCGGGCGAGGCCTCGGAGTCGCGATACTGCCACGCTCACACGCGATCGGCGTCGGCACCAACGACGCGATCGCCGTCGCACGGCTGACCGAGCCGGCATTGGCACGCGACATCACGATGGCATGGCGCGCCGGGCGACGATTGCCACCCGCGGTGGCCGAGTTCCTGGCGCTCGCGCGCGAGACCTTCCCGCCGGAGAGCGACCCGCCGCGCGCGGCCACGAGCTGAGTGAGCGGTCGTGGCGATGGCGGCCCGGACCGGCAGGGAGGCTGAGAAGCTCGCCGACTACCGTGGCAAGCGGGAGTTCGCCGAGACGCCCGAGCCCGACGGGATGTCTGTAGATGAGCGGCCGGACAACCGGGCTCGGTTCGTGGTCCACGAGCACCACGCCCGCAGGCTCCACTGGGACCTGCGCCTGGAGCGGGACGGCCTCCTCGCCTCTTGGGCGGTTCCCAACGGCATCCCCGATGACCCGAAGCGCAACCGCAAAGCGATCCACGTCGAGGATCACCCGATCGACTACATCGATTTCCGCGGCGAGATCCCGGCCGGCAACTACGGCGCGGGCGAGGTCAGCATCTGGGACCACGGCACCTACGAGTGCGAAAAGTGGCGCGCTGACGAGGTGATCGTCATCTTCTACGGCAAGCGGCTGAAGGGACGGTACGCGCTGTTCCAGACCGGCCGCGACAGCCGTGACTGGATGATCCATCGGATGGATCCCCCGGTCGATCCCGACGCCCAGCCGATGCCGGACTTCATCCCGCCGATGCTCGCGAAGGTCTCGACGATCCCCGCCGACGAGGAGCGCTGGGCGTTCGAGGTCAAGTGGGACGGAGTCCGCGCGCTCACGCGTTCGGAGCCGGGACGGCTGCGCATCTTCAGCCGCAACGGTAACGAGATCACGCCCGCCTATCCGGAGCTGCGGGCGCTCAACCGCGAGCTCGGTTCGCACCCCGCGATGCTAGATGGTGAGATCGTCGCCCTCGACGGGAACGGTCAGCCCAGCTTCGAAGCGCTCCAGCAGCGGATGCACCTGCGCGGGGAGGGGGCCGTCAGACGGCTGGCAGAGAGCACGCCGGTCACGTACATGATCTTCGACCTCCTCTGGCTCGACGGGCACAGCCTGATGGACCTGCCCTACGAGGAGCGCCGGGCGCGGCTTGACGCGCTCGACCTCGGTGGAGGCCACTGGCGCGTGCCCGAGTCGTTCGTGGGCGAGGGCACGGCGCTGCTCGCGGCAACTCGCGAGCGCGGGCTTGAGGGCGTGATCGGCAAGCGCCTGGACTCCCACTACCGGCCGGGCCGTCAGAGCCTCTGGACCAAGATCAAGAACTCCAACCGCCAGGAGGCGGTCATCGGGGGCTGGACAACCGGTCAGGGTGCACGCTCGGGCAGCCTCGGTGCACTGCTGCTCGGCGTGACCGGCGAGGACGGCGGGCTTCATTACGTGGGCCGTGTCGGCACCGGCTTCGACGGGCGTGAACTCGAGCGCCTCAGCGCGCTGCTCGGGCCACTTTCACGCGGCACGACCCCGTTTGCCGGACGCCAGCCGCCCAAGGGCTCGCACTTCGTGGAGCCCGAGCTCATCTGCGAGGTCGAGTTCAGCGAGTGGACGCGCGCCGGCACCCTGCGCCAACCCTCCTACAAGGGCTTGCGCGAGGACAAGCCACCCGCCGAGGTCGTCAGGGAACGAATCGAGGACTCGGGTGACTCGCCCGCTGGCGAGTCACCTGCTGCAAGCAGCTCACGCGAGGATCGTCTGCGAGAGCTGCTGGCCGCAGGTAGCAGCGTCCGCGGTGGAGTCGAGATCGAGCTCGAAGGCCGGATCCTCAAGCTCACCAACCTCGACAAGGTCCTCTATCCCAAAACGGGCTTCACCAAGGGGGATCTGATCGCGTATTACGCGGCGGTCGGCCCGACGCTGGTGCCGCAGCTGCGTGATCGCCCACTGACGCTGAAGCGCTACCCAAATGGCGTCGATGCGCAGTACTTCTATGAGAAGCGCTCGCCCCCGCACCGGCCCGATTGGGTTCAGACCGTCCCGGTGCGAAGCGACAGCGCTGGCAGCACGATTCGATACACGCTCTGCCAGGACCTGCCGACGCTGGTCTGGCTGGCCAACCTCGCCGATATCGAGCTGCACCCGTCGCTGTCGCGGGCGGACGCGATCGAGCGGCCGACACTGGTCGCCTTCGACCTCGATCCCGGTGAGCCCGCGGGCATCGTCGAATGCTGCGAGGTGGCCTTGGAGCTGCGCGAGCTCTTCGGGCAGCTCGACCTTGAGGCGTGCGTGAAGACCTCCGGATCCAAGGGGCTTCAGGTCTACCTGCCGCTGAACGCCACCGATGTCAGCTACGAACAGACCAAGCCGTTCGCACACGCGGTCGCGGGTTTGCTGGAGCAGCGCCATCGCAGCCTGGTCGTGGCAAGCATGGCGAAGGCCAGACGGCGCGGGAAGGTGCTGATCGATTGGAGCCAGAACGATGAGCACAAGACGACGATCAGCGTCTACTCGCTGCGAGCGGCCGAGCGGCCGAGCGTCTCGACGCCGGTCGACTGGGAGGAGGTTGCGGCCTGTCGCGAGCGGCGAGAGCCGCAGGTTCTCGCCTTCGGTCCCGACGATGTGCTGACCCGGATTGCAGGACAAGGCGACCTGTTCGCCAAAATACTGAAGTTGCAGCAGACCCTTCCCCGTTTGGAGGAGTGAAGTTGGCACCGCGCTCGATGTGGAATGGAACGCTCGCCTTTGGCGAGGTGATATTCCCCGTGAAGCTGTACTCGATCGTCCAGGAGCGCCGCGTGCGCTTCCGCGAGGTGCATCTCAGTGACGGCGGCCGTATCGTTCACCAGCGCATCGGTTCGGAGTCCGGCGAGGAGGTGCCGGGCGACCGCATCGCCAAGGCATACGAGCTCGAGGACGGCAGGCAGGTGCTGCTCGAGGACGAGGAGATCGCCGCCGCGCGCACGGGAACCGGCTCGAAGACCATTGAGATCGCTGAGTTCGTCGTCGGCGAGCAGATCGACCCGATCTACTACGACCGCCCCTACTTGATCGGAGCCCAGCCCGGAGGCGAGCACGCGTACCGGGTTCTGCTGGCGGCGCTCGAGAAGACCGGCAAGGTCGGAATCGGGCGCGTGGTGCTGCGCACGCGGGAGCAGCTGGTGGCCCTTGCGCCGCACGAGCAGGCGCTGCGGATGTACACGATGCGATTCGCGGACGAACTTGTGCCGCGTGCCGAGCTCGAAGTGCCGGCACTGGGACGGGAGCCGTCGGATCGTGAGCTGGATATGGCTGAGCGGCTGGTCGAGACGCTCGAGCAGACCGTGGGAGCCGGACCGCTACGAGGATCGTCATCGCGAGGCGGTGATGGCGCTGATCGAGCAGAAGGCCGCCGGAGAGGCGATCGCAGCGCCGGTCGCCACCCAGGCGCGCGAGACCCCAGACCTGATCGCCGCCCTCGAGCAGAGCCTCAAGGGAGCGGGGCCGCGGCGCAGACGCCGTGACGCGGAGCCCGGCGCCGGGGCCGAGCAGGCCACCGGCGCCGGCGTCAAGTCCAGCTCGCACTCAAGGACGAGGTCGCACTGATGCCGCAGGGAATCTGGAACGGCACGCTGAGCTTCGGTCTGGTCGCGGTGCCGGTGCGGATGGTCAGCGCGACGCGCGATCGGACCATCCGCTTCCATCAGGTCGACGCCGAGACCGGCGAGCGGATCCAGATCAAACGCGTGTGCGAGGCTGACGGCGAGGAGGTCGCCTGGGAGGACATCGGCCGCGGTTACGACCTCGGTGAGCAGCTGGTGACGCTCACCGACGAGGAGCTTGAGGCGGCTGAGCCAGAGCGCACCCACACGATCGAGATCGAGGAGTTCGTGGGACTCGACGAGATCGACCCGGCGCAGTTCGACCACCCCTACTTCCTCGTTCCCGGATCCGATTCCGAGGGCACGACCCGCGCCTACCAGCTCCTGCGGGACGCGATGTCCCGCGCCAACCAGGTCGCGATCGGCCGTGTCGTGCTGCGCTCCAAGGAATACCTGGTGGCGGTTCGCGAGCGCGATCAGCTGCTCTCGCTGACGACCATGCTGTTCGCAGACGAGCTGCGTGACGTGTCGGAGATCGACACGATTCCGACCGACCCGGCCGATCAGCCCAAACGCGGCGAGATCACGGCCGCCGTCGAGCTGCTCGACGCGATGACAGTCGACTTCGATCCGGCAAGCTATGAGGACCGCGATCGCGCACAGCTCACCGACCTGATCGAGCGCAAGCGCAAGAGCAGGAAGCAGCCTAAACCGGCGCCGGTCGATGAGCCCGCCGAGGAGGTTCAGCCGGACCTGATGGATGCGCTCCGGGCAAGTCTCGAGCGCGTTCGCAACACCTAGGCGTGGCCGGAACGCACGAGCCCGCGCCGGTCTCGGTGATCGTCGTGATGGGCGTCTCCGGTGCCGGCAAATCGACGGTCGCGCGACGCCTGGCCTCACGACTGGGATGGGATTTCGAGGAGGGCGACGCTCTGCACCCGGCCTCCAACCTCGCCAAGATGGCAGCCGGCGAGGCTCTCACCGATGCCGATCGCGCCCCCTGGCTGGCAGCGGTCGCGAGCTGGATCGACACCGAACTGGCCGCGTCACGCCACGGCGTGATCACGTGCTCTGCGCTGAAGCGGAGCTATCGCGACCAGCTGCGCCGGCCCGGCGTGCTGTTCCTCCTGCCTCGATGTGCCGCGGGCCGAGCTGGAACGGCGGGTGACCCATCGCCGCGGGCACTTCATGCCCGCGAGTCTGCTCGACTCTCAGCTCCAGGCGCTCGAGCCGCCCGCGGGCGACGAGGACGCAGTGACGGTTCAGTCAGGAGCTGAGGGTGTGGATGCGGTCGTGGCGCGCGTACTCCCGATCGTGGACGCCCGCCGAGCTGGTCCCGATGATTGACCGCTTCCCCTCGGACGCATACGCTGAAGATGATGGACAAGACGATCGATTCAGCGGCGGCGGCTGTGGCGCGCGTGTCGTCAGGCGCGACGCCTGGCCGTCGGTGGGTTCGGGCTGTGTGGCATCCCTTCGACACTTGTCGGTGCGCTGCTGGAAGCCGGCGTCGGTGACCTTGAGGTCGTCTCCAACAACGCCGGGGTCGATGATTGGGGCCTCGGGCTGTTGCTGAGCGCCGGGCGGCTGAGGCGCGTGGTTGCGTCCTACGTCGGCGAGAACAAGGAGTTCGAGCGCCAGTACCTCGCGGGCGAGCTGGAGGTCGAGCTGACGCCGCAGGGAACGCTGGCCGAGCGGATGCGCGCCGGAGGTTCCGGGATCGCCGCGTTCTACACCCGCACCGGTGTCGGGACCCAGGTCGCAGAGGGCGGCATGCCCTGGCGGTATGGCGCCGGACGGGACCACCCTCGTCGCCTCGCCACCGAAGCAGACCCAGGAGTTCGACGGTCTCGAGTACGTGCTGGAGCGTGCGATCGTCGCCGACTTCGGGCTGGTGCGGGCGTGGAAGGGCGACCGTCACGGCAACCTCATCTACCGCAACGCCGCGCGAAACTTCAACCCGCTCGCGGCGATGTGCGGCCGCTGTCACGATCGCCGAGGTCGAGCACCTGGTCGAACCCGGGGAACTTGACCCCAATGAGATCCACACCCCCGGCGCCTACGTCCACCACGTGCTCGAGCTGACCGCCGAGCAGGCCGAACGACAAGCGGATCGAGCGAGTGACCGTGCGCGAGGCCTCAGCTGATGGCGTGGACGCGCGAACAGATGGCGGCCCGCGCCGCCGCCGAATTGCACGACGGTGATTACGTCAACCTCGGGATCGGCCTGCCGACGCTGGTCCCCAACTACGTCCCCGACGAGGTCGAGCTTGTACTTCAGTCCGAGAACGGGATCCTCGGAACGGGCCCCTACCCGACCCGCGATCAGGTCGACCCCGACCTGATCAACGCGGGCAAGGAAACCGTCACGATCCGCACCGGCGCGAGCTTCTTCGATTCGGCGACGAGCTTCGGCATGATCCGCGGCGGCAAGATCGACGCCGCGATCCTGGGCGCGATGCAGGTCTCAGCCACCGGTGACATCGCCAACTGGATGATCCCCGGCAAGATGGTCAAGGGCATGGGCGGCGCCATGGACCTCGTACACGGCGCCAAACGCGTGATCGTGCTGATGGAGCACGTCGCCCGCGACGGCAGCTACAAGATCGTCAATAACTGCTCGCTGCCCTACACGGGCCGGGCGGTCGTACACCGGATCATCACCGACCTCTGCGTCCTCGACATCACCCCCGACGGCCTGAGACTCGTGGAGCTTGCCCCCGAACTGACGCTCGACGACGTACGGGCCAGAACCGAGCCGCCGATCGCGGCCTGACCCGCTTTCAGATGCCCATGTCCACGCCGGCGGAGCGGGTTGTGTCGTCCTGGAACGGCGGGTAGGTCTCGGTCAGGAGCAGGATGTAGGCGTCCGACCTCGCGATGTAGGAGTTGGCCAGGACCATCAGGTCGAACAGACCTCGCGGCAGACGTCCCAGAACGACAATCACGAACCAGGCAGCTATGGCGCCGACCTCGAGCAGCAGGTTCATGACATAGCGCAGGATCAGGATCGGAATCGCCAGCAGGATCCTGAAGAGCACCTTCACCCTGCTGTACTGCGGCAGCGGGCCTGTGAACGTCACCTGAACGGGATAATCAGGTGACTCGCCGGCGAAAGGCGGATAGGGGTCACACAGCAGCGCCGCGTAGGCCAGCACGAGTGTCTGGACGCGCACGTATCCGGCAACCAGGTTGAAGAGCCCACGCGGATAGCGCCCGGTGAACAGCAGCACGAACCATGCCACCACGACTGTGATCATGGCGACGATCGCATAGAGCCATACCCAGATCGCCGCCGGGATCACCAGCAACAGCCGGAAGAATGCCGTCAGGCGGTTGCGCGGCTCCTCAAAGTCCGCTGTGAATCCGACGGGATAACTCACCGCTCAGCTCCTTGTCCAGGACGTGTGATCGCCTCACCCTACCCCTCAGCGCGGCGGTGGTGGGACGGGTCGGTGAGCGGGCCGGATCGAATCGGCCTCAGGCGAGCAGGGGCTCGTGAACAGCGATCTCCTGAAGCGCCTCGATCACGTGCGTGAGATGGAGGTACATCGCGTCCTCGGCGGCTCGCTGATCAGCGTCCGCGATCGCCTCGACAAGCCTGCGATGCTCCGCGAACGAGCGGTCCGCGCGGCCCGGGGCCAGAACAGTCCTGAACTGGAAACGGACCACCTGTGGCCGCAGGCGACGCGAGACCTCCGCCGCGACAGCGTGGTCTGAGATCTCGAGGATTCGCTGGTGCAGGATCGCGTTGCGCGCCGAGAGCTCGAGCAGCTGACCCTCGGTCTTGAGTTGATCCATCTCCTCAACCAGCCGCCGCAGCTCATCGACGTCGGCATCGGTGCGTCGAAGCGCGGCGTAACCGGCGGCGAGCGACTCGATCGCTCGCCTGGCCTCGATGACCTCGATCGCCTCACGCGGCGACACCCGCCGGACGCGGGCGCCTCGATTGCGCTCGCGCACGACGATGCCATCATGACCGAGGCGTATCAGCGCCGTGTGAATGACGCCGCGGGTCTCGCCCAGTCGCTCCGCCAGCTCCTCCTCGACCAGCCTCTCGCCGGGCGCCAGCTCACCGATCACGATCGCGTGCAGAAGGCGCTGATAGACCCGCTCGTCGCGGATTGGTGTGTCGTTGTCAGCCACCGCTCCTCCGGTCGCCTCGGGCGGCGGGTGTCGCCGTGTCGGTGTTGCTGCTCATCAACCCAGAGTTGTACCGACCCGGCGAACACCCACGCTCCCAGACCTATTTCTTGTTGACCTCCCACAGCTTCAGGAAGTGGTTCACGAACGCGCCATTACCGAACGCCTTATCCGAATACGCGGTCCCGTTACCACCAACCGAGAAGATCTTCGCGTTGCTCTTCGTAAAGAACACATTCGGGGCGACCTCCTTATTGACCGGGGCGGCCTTCTTCCCAGCCAAAACACGGATCACCTGATCCAACTGGTTATACGCATCCCACTTCTCATCCGGGCCGGAATCCCCAACAAACGTGGAAGAAGACTGAACATTCTTGATCTCAGCCAAACCACCACCCCACGCATACATCTTCAAACCCTGATGCGAACCCGCAGCCGAAGCAACAGCAGTCTCGATCCCATCAGTCATCCCATCAAACGTCACGATCACAGTGTTGATCTTCGGATCAGCCTGCAAATCAGAGGTCACCGCAGCAATCTCCTTCGGACCCGACCAATCCTGAGTACCGAAGTCCTCCTCCTTCTCAATCGTGCACGACGAACACCACGACTTCATCGCCGACTTCAAACCACCCGTCGCACCCGAATACTGCGCAACCTGAGGCGAGTTCAAAAACAGCACATGCGCCGCCTGACCCTTCAGATTCACAAGCGCATCCGCCAAATCAGTCTGAACACCCTGAATCGTGTTCACACCACTCTCAGCATCAAGATTCGTCAACGGAAACGCCGGATTCCCGCCAGTCTCGTTGTAATTGCCATTGATCACCTTGATGTGATCAGCCTTCAACGTCGCCAACTGCGGCAACGCCGCCGGCGTCGGACCACACAACATCACAACCGCATTCGCCTTATCCGTAATCGCCTGCTGCAAATCAGACTGCCAACCAGTCGGACCAGTAGTCGACTGCAACGGAATCACATGCGCACCAAGCTTCGAAGCCTCAGCATCCAAATACCCCTGCTGACCCTTCGTATTACAAGCATCAATCTCAGACGAAATCGGGAACGTCACAATCTTCTTACCCCGCAACGCCTTCCGTGCGTTCACAGCCGGACCCGGCGCATACCACTTCGGCGCCTGCTGCGCCTTCACCAAATCCGCCTTCAACGTCACCAAAGTCGACTTCGACACCGCAGCCGCAGCATGCGCCCGATGCGCAGAAGCCGACGAAACACCAACCACACCAGCAACCACACCCGCAACAACAACCGCAGGCACAACAACCACACGCCCACGCGCGACCAACCGCCCGTACATCGAACTCATAGAGACACCTCTCCTCGTCAGTTGCACCATCTGTGCACTTCGCACCTCAGCGGAATTCTGTTGTTCAATTTTGAGTTCAGGCCCCGCCCGGTGGGGGCGGAGCCTGAACTTTCCCGTCCTGCCTGAGGGCTGGGCTCCCGAGACGGAGCGGAACCCTCAGGCCGTCAGACGTGTCGTCGATGGGACGGCGCCCAGGGCGGCGCATTCCCGGTTTCGTAGCAATTCGTGCCCTGTGTGCTGCACCACATCGTGGTCGCGTCGAACTTGCCGAGCCACGGTGTGGGTTGCTGCACGGCCTGACTGACCTGGCCGTGGTAGCTCGACGCGGAGTCGGGGTTGCCCCTTCCGTTGTACGCCGGAAGCTCCGGGTACGGGTAGATCGGGACAGCGTCCGCTGTACCGCCGTTGGTGTTCGGCGCTGCCCAGCGCCGGGATCGCGTCGGTCAGGTCCGACGTCGACGGCGCGCCGCCACCGGGGCGGACCACCCGACCGCCGCTGGCTGGGCGACGGTCTCGTCTTGTACTTGGTCGCGAGCAGGCTGTTCGGAGCCTGGTGCAGCTCGGTCCACTGGACCACGGCACCGAGACCGTTGTAGGTGTCGGCGCCGGCGTCAGCGCGCGGTGTCACCGCAGTGACCGACGCTCGGCAGCAGGTAGTAGCGGGCGAACTGCTGGGTGGCGTTGATGCCGCCCATTCGCCTTCACGACCGCCTGGTAGTAGGACAGCGAGCTGACCGTCGGGATCGAGTAGTCAGCCTCGCCCGCCCACAGGATCAGCTTGCCGCCATCGCGCTGGAACGCGCCGATGTCCGGGTTGGTCGCATCCCAGAACGGGGCGAGCTTCTCGATCTGGTCGAACGCTGGCGTCGTCGAACTGCTCGTCCAGCACCGCGTTGTCGCCGAGGTTCAGTCCCAACAGCCGGGGTTCCGAGAGCGAAGTACTGGTACCACTCGGTGATGAACCCGGCGTTGCCGGCCGTCGCCGGCAGGGTGTCCGGCACGAGCACGCTGGTCCCGTTGGTCAAGTCCGGCTCGCTGCCGAGCGGATACCCACCCGGGAACAGGTGCTTGCCCTGCGGATCGACCGGCCCGTTGGTAGACCTCCTTGAACGCGTTGATCTGCGCCTGCGTCAGACATGTCGGCGCGTTCGGAGTTCTGCGTGACACCCGCCGCGCACAGCAGCGTCTCGAGGTTGAGCTTCTGCTCGCACGCCCGGTAGTCGAGCATCAGCCCGTTCCGGCCGGATCGCACAGCTTCAGCGCGGCGCTGTTGACCAGCATCGCCATCGGCTCATCGATGATCGAGTTCGTGCGGGTCGAGTCGAGCGCCGCGTCGTTCTCGTACTCGTGGAAGACCGAGTTGAGCTCGGTCATGATGCTCGCCGGAGAGCCGGCCAGCACCCCGTTGAAGTCCTTCGGGTACCGCTGAACCTCGGTCAGCGCCTGGTGACCGCCCTGCGAGCAGCCGTCGAAGTACGAGTACTTCGGGCTGAGGCCGTAGTACTGCGCGGCCAGGCCCTTCGACACCTCCGCCAGCAGGTGGTCGGAGAGATAGGCGAAGTCGACCCGCTGCGCTCCATTCGGTTGACCAGGCGGTGCTCTGGCCACTGTGGCCCTCGTCCTGCGACGCGACGACGAAGTCGCCATCCTGCGAGCGGCGCATAGCCGGTCGTCTGCGGGGCGCTCAGGCCGATGTTGCCGCACAGCCCGCCGCAGCCGACCTGCAGGTAACGCTGCCGCCACGTGCTCACCGGCAGCAGGATCTCGAAGCCGACGTTCTTGTCGATGGTGCCGGTCAGAGCGCAATAGGACACGCTGCTGTTCGGTGCGGTGCCCTGTTGGGACGCGCTGATGGCAACCGCCTGGCCGTCGACCGTGGTCGTCATGGCAAGCTGCGCGCAGCTCTCCTTGGCGGGGATGACCGCAAGGTTCGCCATCTTCGTGCCGTCGTTGCTGCTCAGGCCGTCAGCCAGGCCGGCACCGGCGTTCTGGCCGTACTGACCCTGATTGTGATCCCGCATGACCGCTGCCCTCGCGTGGCCGTGCGACGGATCGGCAGTCGCCGATCCGGCCAGCACCACGCCAAGCAGCGCTGCGGCCACGGCCACGATGGCGACCGGTCGGGGCGCGCCCGGCCGATGCCATTGGCGCGAACGTAAAAACCCAGTCACATCCCACTCCTTTGCTCGGAACACCTGCAGGCCAAGCGCACGGACTCCGGCCCGCGCGGGAGACGACCTGCGTTGATGAATGCCCGCTGAGGCGCCCTCGTCCGGAAGGCACCGCAGCACCCCACGTGACCCGGCAGCCGAAAACGACGACAGGCCACCTCCGCGCTCTGAAACGCGTGTTTTCGCATACCTCTAGCCCTCCCTCGACGGGTGCGCCCTCAGCGACCCTTAGGTGGGAACAACCTAGCTGATGCAACAGATCGCTGTCAAGATTGCGCGCAACTTTATGCGCAATCGAGCAGCTAACCGCGCGCCAGCATCGACGCCGGTCAGAGCGTGCCTCAACGCCAGCGGCCGAGGCGGTCGGCGCGCGACGCCACTCACGACCTGATTCGGTGACTCTGTCGACGTTTGTGTCGAATATCTGCACAAACGTCGACAGAGCAGAGATCGGCCACGCGCCATCGGCCACGCGCCATCGGCCACGCGCCACCGGCCATCGAGTCGGGGCGCCCGGATTCGAACCGAGGACCTCCTGCTCCCAAAGCAGGCGCGCTACCAGGCTGCGCCACGCCCCGCTGACAGCCGCAGAGTCTAGTGGGCCTGCCGGGAAGTCCCGCCCCGGAAGGATGGCCCGCCGGCCCGGAAGGATGGCCCGCCGCCCCGGAAGGATGGCCCGCACGACCTCTGGCTTCCAGAGGGAACTCGCTAGCCTGCGGCCCATGGCCGATATCCAACCCCTCCAGCGCGCTTCGGTACGCGCTTGACAGACCGGGGGGTTGCAGCCCGTGGTCGCACCGCCGTACGACGTGATCTACACCGACGCTCGCGACCAGCTTCTCGCCCAATCGCCCTACAACGTCGTCGAGGTCGATCTTCCGCTGGCGGCCGACGGCGGCGATCCGTATGAGCACGCGGCGGCGGTGCTCGCGACATGGCGCTCAGAGGGTGTCGTGGTGCAGGATGAGACCCCGGCGATCTGGCCGCTCGAGCAGGATTATGTCGGCCCGGATGGCCGCTCGCGGACCAGACATGGGTTCCTGGCACGGGTCCGCATCGAGGACTACGGCCCAGGCCGGATCCGCCCGCATGAGCGGACGCATCCGGGACCGCGCGAGGACCGGCTGCGGCTGACGAAGGCCACCAGGGCCAACCTCTCACCGATCTTCGCGCTCTTCTCTGACCCGGAGCAGCGCGCCTGGAGCGCACTTGCACCGGCAACCGCCCGGACCCCGTGGGCCGAGACGACCGACCCTGACGGAACCGTCAACCGCCTGTGGCGCGTGGACGACGCCGACGCCATCGCAGCCGTTCAGGCTGCCGCCGCCGATACGGAGCTACTGATCGCGGACGGCCACCACCGCTATGAGACCGCGCGCGCGTATGCAGAGGAGATCGGCGGCGAGGGACCGCATCGGTATGTGCTGATGTATCTGGTGGCGCTGGAGGATCCGGGCCTGACCGTATTCCCGACCCATCGGCTCGTGCGCAACCTGAGTGAAGGCCAGAAGCCGGGCACTGCGCGACGGCGATCGAGGTCGACTTCACGATGACGCCGCTCGAGTCACTCGACCAACTGCCGCCGGCTGAGAATGACGAGCTCACGACTCGGCTTCTCGACGCCCGTGAGCAGCGGCCGTATCGCCTGACCCTCAGAGACCAGTCGATCGCCGATGCGGCGCTGGCGGAGCGCTCCGAGCCATATCGGCGACTCGACACCGCCGTCACCGAGGCGCTGCTGTTGAAGGGCGCGCTGGGAATGACCGACGACCAGATCGACCATCTCGACGGACTCGGCTACGCGCGCGATGATGCGCAGGCGATCGAGCAGGTTCTCTCAGGCGAGTACGACGCCGCGCTGTTCATGGCGCCGACACCGGTGCGACGGGTGCAGGATGTCGCAGCCTCAGGCGAGAGCATGCCGCCCAAGTCGACGTACTTCGTCCCTAAGGTACCGACCGGGCTGCTGTTCAACCCGCTGACCGACTGAGCTGTCCGTTGCTCAGCGAGCTTGATCCAATCAAGGCGACCGCTCACCGCTCCGGTCCCCCAGCTGGACGCATCAGGTCGAGATGCGTGATCACCGGCTCGTGGTTGACGAGCCTGAGTCTGAGGGTGGCCACGATGCAGGGCCCACCCCGCAGGAGCTTCTGGCTGCCAGCCTGGCCTCCTGCACCGCGATCACGATCGAGATGTACGCCGAGCGCAAGGGCTGGGAGCTTGAGAATCTCGCCGTCTCAGTTGAGTTCAGTTCCGCTGAGCGCGACCAGCCGACCCGCTTCAAGATGACTCTGCAACTTCCGTCCAACTGCACCGAGGCGCAGCTTGAGCGACTACGTGTGATCGCCGGCAAGTGTCCCGTGCATCGGCTCCTGGAAGGAGCTGTGGCGTTCGAGTACGCGTTCACCACCTCGCCCACGGAGTCAGACCGATGACGAAGGTCACCACCGAGTCGGTCCGGGCAGACGCTCGGCAGCGGGCTGCTGGATCCTGCCCGGGCTGCCGAGATCGAGATCCGAGCGCCCGTGCAGGCGGCGGTGCTGGTTCCTCTGCACGTCCAGGAGGGGTTCTGCACGCGGTCTTCACAGAGCGTCACCATCAACTCCCCCGCCACGCTGGCGAGATCTCTTTTCCCGGGCGGCCGCCGCGATCCTGAGGACTCCGACCTGGTCGCCACCGCCCTGCGCGAGACTCACGAGGAGCTTGGCCTGCCCGCCGATAGCGGTCGAGGTGATCGGTGCGCTGGAGCCGACACCCACCGTCGTTTCCGGTTACGCGATCTATCCCTTCGTTGGACTCGTACCGAGCGACTTTCAGTGGATTCCCAACCACAGCGAAGTTGAGGCCGTCATCGATCTGCCGCTGCCGGCAGTGGCTGCTGGCTACGAACGACGGCGGCTCCAGCGCCGCGGCGCGGCGATCCACATGGATGCCTACGTTGTCGACGGGCACATGATCTGGGGCGCGACGGCGCGAATCGTCTCCGACCTGCTCGAGCGCATTCGTGCGACTCGTCGGGATGCGCCGCCTAGGCCAGGCATGCGCGCGGCCGTGCTCACCGCCAGGGCGCGCCGCTTCAGTAGCGCGAACTCCCCGACCCAGACCCGTCCTCCGGTCAGATGCGGCTGGCCGTCAAGCATGTGGCGTATGCAGGACCGACCTCCACCTGCGCGACGCCGAGATCGATGCGCCGATGCTGCCCGTTGTACTGGGCCACCAGATTGTCGGCGTCAGCGATGACGGTCGCCGCCTTGGTGTTCCCTGGTTGGGTGGACCTGCGGCGAATGCAGGTTCTGCCGCTCGGCCCGGGAGAACCTGTGCGTTCGGGCGAGATTCACCGGGCGTGATATCAACGGCGGCTTCGCGCAGCAGACGGTCGCCGATGAGCGGTACTGCTTCGCGCTGCCTGAGATCTGAGCGACGAGCAGGCCGCACCGCTGTTATGCGGCGGTTTGATCGGGTATCGCGCGCTGCGCCTGGCCGGCGACTCCATGCGGATGGGCCTGTATGGCTTCGGCTCAGCGGCGCACATGATCTGCCAGGTCGCAGTTCATCAGGGCCGTCAGGTGTTCGCGTTCGTCCGACCGGGCGACACCGCGGCGAGAAGTTCGCCACGGGTCCTTGGCGCCGTCTGGGCAGGCGCAAGCACCGAGCTTCCACCCGAACCGCTCGATGCCGCGATCATCTTCGCTGCCGACGGCAGCCTCGTGCCCCAGGCGCTGAGGGCACTGGACCGGGGCGGACGTGGTCGTCGCGCCGGCATCCATATGTCGAGATTCCGCCTTCTCCTATGACGATCTCTGGCAGGAGCGAGTGATCCGTTCGGTCGCCAACCTCACGCGCGCCGATGCTGAGGAGTTCCTGGCATTGGCGCCGCAGGTGCCGGTTCGCACGACCGTCACATTTACGCGCTCGATCAGGCCGAACAGGCTCTGGCGGACCTGCGGGCAGGCCGTTCGAGGGCTCCGCCGTCGTGGTCCCCTGACCGGGGCCACGGCAGACTGGAGCCGGACTACGGCAAACCGGAGCCGCCGGTCGTGGAGGTACCGGCCTGCGTCGTGTCGCGCCAGCGTGGTATCGCACGTCGATGCCGGCAGGTGCCGCCACCCAAGCCGGTCTCACCGCCTCCGGTGGGGTTTCGGGTTGCCGTCGTATCCACCCGAGGTCGAGCTCGAATCGGAGGCCGCGCCGGTGTCCGCAGCAGAGTTCGACTCGGCCGCCGTATCACTCGAACCCGACGTCGCAGTCGTGTCCGTGTTGCTGTTGGCGCTGGCGGTCGACGCAGGCGGCGTCGCCTGGCTGGTCGTGGGCACCGTCAACGGCGGCGCGCCAGTGGTGTCGCCGGAGCCTGATCCGCCCCCGCCGCATGCTGCCAGGCCGAGCCCCGCCAGCACGGCTGCGCACGCGAGCGCGACCCTCAGAGCGACGCTGAACCATGGTGCGCATCCGCGACCGTCGCGCCCCGCGAGCCGCCCTAGCGTGCGACCGGATCCATCCGCTGCCCGCACCACGGACAGTCGATCAGATCCTTCTGCGCTAGCTGGTCGCAGTGATTGCAGAACCGCAGGTTCTCGATCGCCCAGGGCAGCTCTGACGCGGTTGGCGCCAGCGGAAGCAGCTCCGCGATGACCTCCAGGCGTCTCGCCGGTTTCGCTGTCGACGTACTCCTTTTCAGGGTCGACGAGGACGATCGACTCGCGCCCCGTTGACGGAGTCCGCATCCGATATCTCTGAATCGTTCTCATCTCGGCACCTCAATGGTGGTGATCCTCGGGGAGCTCATCGACGTCACGGCGAACGTCACGGATCCAGAGCCCGATCGAGATCACGAGGATGATGAATCCAAGCGCCGACCATACCCACCAGATCGTCGTACCGATCACCAGCAAGTGGTGCCGATCGCAACCACCAGCGGGATGCACCGACCCACCGGGAAGGTGGATCTCCTCGCCTGCAGGCGGCGCGACCTCCGCCTCCACGGCGACGGGCTCAACGTGCTCTGATTCGATAGCGCTCATGGGTGCAGATAGATCGCAGCGACGACGAAGGTCGAGCCGAACATGAACGCGCAGATCGCGCCCGCGATCAGACCGGCACGGATGTTCTTGCGAGCGAGCTTCTTGTCCATCTGCCTCAATCCTACCTGTTTGGCTGGATGCCGGGTCCGCCCGTCTGCGCGTTTGTCAGAGCTTCACGTCCGCGACCATCGCGCCGAACAGCAGCGCCAGATACGCGAGCGAGTAGAGGTACAGGCGCAGCGCGCTCGCGCGATCCTTACGGCGGTACAGGACCACCGCGAGCGCGATGAACGCCAGGCCGAGGACGATCGACGCAACCAGATACACGCCCGCCAAACGCTCCCGCGCAGAACGGCAGCTGCGTGACCGCGTACAGCAGCAGTGTGTACAGCAGGATCTGCTGGCGCGTCATCGCCTCGCCCCGCACGACCGGCAGCATCGGCACGCCGACCTCGGCGTACTCGTCCTTCATCAGCAGGCTGAGCGCCCAGAAATGCGGTGGCGTCCAGTAGAACACGATCGCGAACAGGTACACGGCGGTCCACGACAGCGAACCGTGAACGGCCGCCCAGCCCGACCAGCGGCGGCATCGCCCCGGCGGCACCGCCGATCACGATGTTATGCCAGGTACGGCGCTTGAGCCAGATCGTATAGACGCCCACGTAGATCAGGCGAACCCGGCCAGCGCCAGGCTCGCGGCGAGCACGTTGAGCGTCAGTGACATCAGCACGAACGAGCCGAGCGCGAACGCGCACCCGAAGATCAGTGCGGCGCGTGGCGATACCCGCCCAGCAGGAATCGGCCGTGATGCCGTGCGGGCCATCTGCGCGTCGATGTCACGGTCATACCAATGGTTGACGGCTCCGGCGCCGCCTGCCGACATGTAGCCGCCGATACAGGCCAACGCGACCCGTCCCGCTGAGGGACTGCCGGCGATCTCCATCGTCGTGATGGTCGTGAACAGCAACAGCGACTGGACCTTCGGCTTCGTCAGCTCGACGTAGTCCGAGATCATCTTGCCGCACACGCGACGATGGCAGCCGACCGGCGCGGGTCGCGCTGAAAGACGAGGTGCTCACGACCGATCAGCCTAGCGATTCTTCTCGGCGGCAACGATCAGCCGCGCGTCAGGCACACGTCATCCGGCCGACCGCGGCGCAAGCCAGGCGCCGTGCGCTCGTGACCGCCGGTCACGAGCGCGCAAATTGCTCGGAGCCGCCGGTCTTCTGCAGCTGCCCGGTCTGAGCCTCGACCTCCAGCCGGATGTCGCGCATCGGCTCGACCGAGCGAACCCGCGGAACCGTGTCGAAGTTGTTGACGGGCGGCGGCGAGGGCGTGAACCACTCGAGCGTGTTGCCCTTCCACGGGTCAGGCCCGGCGATCGCGCCCCTCTTGTAGCTGGTCACGAAGTTGTAGACGGACATCAGGATGCCCAGACGCGAGGATGTAGGAGCCGATCGTGGAGATCAGGTTGTACGTCGACCAGCCCATGTCCGGCTGGTAGGTGTAGATCCTTCGCGGCATCCCGAGAGACCGAGTGCATGCTGAACGAAGAAGGTCAGGTTGAACCCGATGAACGTCACCCAGAACGAGACCTTGCCGAGCCGCTCACTGCAAAGCCGTCCTGTCATCTTCGGATACCAGTAGTAGATGCCCGCCATGATCGTGAACACGGCGCCGCCCATCAGCACGTAGTGGAAGTGCGCGACCACGAAGTACGTGTCGTTGAGCTGCCAGTCGACCGGGAAGACGGCGAGGAAGATGCCGGTGATGCCGCCGATCAGGAAGACGATGATGAAACCGATCGGCCAACCACATCGAGGCCGTCATGACCAGCGAGCCCGCGCCACAGCGTCGCGGTCCAGTTGAAGATCTTGACCCCGGTCGGGATCCCGATCAGGAACGAGCTGATCATGAAGAACCCGAGCACCACGAGTGGCATCGGCGCCGTGAACAGGTGGTGCGCCCAGACCAGCGTCGCCAGGAACGCGATCGTGATCGTCGAGGCTGCGATCGCCTTGTAGCCGAAGATCGGCTTGCGAGCGAACACGGGGATGACCTCCGAGATGATTCCGAAGCCCGGCAGGATCATGATGTAGACCTCGGGGTGCCCGAAGAACCAGAACAGGTTCTGCCAAAGCACCGGCGAGCCATGGTTGGTCGGGTCGAACCAATGTGTGCCGAAGTGCCGATCGGTCAGCAGCATCGTGACCGCGGCCGCGACCACCGGCAACGCGATGATCAGCAACACCGCATAGATCAGGACCGACCAGATGAACAGCGGCATCCGCCCCCAGGTCATCCCCGGCGCCCGCATGTTTACGATCGTCGCGTAGAAGTTGATCGCGCCGACCAGCGAGGAAATGCCGGTTAGGTGGATCAGGAAGATCCACGCGTCCTGCCCGCCGCTCGGCGAATACTGGATGCTCGACAGTGGCGGATAGCTCCACCATCCGGCTTCCGGCGGATGCCAGAACAGTGAGGCGTAGAACACGATCCCGCCCATCAGCAGCAGCCAGAACGAGAGCGCGTTGAGGCGCGGGAACGCCATGTCGCGAGCGCCGATCATCAGCGGCACGAAGTAGTTGGCGAATCCGGCCATCACCGGGACGACGAACAGGAAGATCATCGTCGTCCCGTGCAGGGTCAGCAGTTCGTTGTAGTGCTCCCCGCTGATCAGCGTGTTGTTCGGAACCGCGAGCTGCGACCGCATCAGCAGCGCCTCGACGCCGCCGAGCATGAAGAAGACGAACGTCAGGACCAGGTACATGATCCCGATCTTCTTGTGGTCGGTCGTCAGCACCCAATCGACCCACAGACGCGTCTTGCGCTGCCTCTGCACCTGATGGCGGAGGATCTGGGGGACCGGGCGAGTCGTCTGCTCAGCAGTGATGCTCATGTGACTGGAATCCGCTTGCCTTTAGAAGTTGCCGCTCGGTGTCAGGATGCCCTGTCTGATCAGATCCTGTCGCACCGGGCCGACCTGGCTGTTCTGCTTGTTGATCTGCTGGGACTGCTGCTTGATCCATGCTGTGTACTGCTGCGGGGTCACGACCTTCACGAGCGCGGTCATGAATGCGTGCTGACGCCCGCACAGCTGCGCGCACTGACCGTGATAGAGCTCGTTTGCGTGCAGCGCCTTGAACCAGGTAAAGGTCGTGTAGCCGGGCACCGCGTCGACCTTGCCGCCGAGCGCGGGAACCCACCAGGAGTGGATCACATCGCTCGACTGGATCAGCAGGTCCACCGTGACCCCGGCGGGGACGACCATCTCCTGATACGAGTACGGAAGCCGATTCAGCCAGGCCTTCCGGTTGCAGTCGGCGCCATAGGTGTAGCGCCATATGAACTGGCGGCCGGTGACGCAGACAGTCAGCTTCTTGCCATCGGGCGGGCTTGGCGCCGTCAGCGATGCTGACAGGACCGAGTTGGCGCTCGCATCGGAGTTCGGCGGATTGATGATGCTCGGGAGCTTGATGAACGTGACCGTGGCGATGACCACCAGGATCAGCGCGGCCGTCAGCGTCAGCCCGAGCTCGAGCCGGGTGTTGCCGTGGATCTGCAGCGCCACCGGGTTCTTGTGCGCTCTGAACGCCCACACCGAATAGACGACGAAGCCCATCACCGCCAGGAACACGATGATCGCGAGGGCGAAGATGATGTCGTAGAGGCTGGCGATGCTGTTCGCGTTCGGCGAGGCGCCCGATTTGAGCGTGCAGCAGCGCGCGGCTGCGTCCTGCGCCAGCCCCAGGTACAGCCCCAGAGCCATGACCGGCACTAACACCAGCCACCTGCTGCCGGCGCGTCGCGCCGCGCCGAGGATTGTGCGAACGAAATTCACAGCCGGCTGCATCTTATAGAGACACGAGGCAACCTGGTCGCAGGGGCAAGCACACCCCCCCGCTTTCTATACTCCGCGCGCTTGCGACTGTCGAGGGCCATCCGAGGTACGGCGTGGGTGCTTGTGGCGGCGGGTGCCGCTGCGCCCCTACTGCGGCGACGGTTGAACCTGCCCAAGGGCCCTGTGCTCGCGGCCGCTGCGACAGCACCGGCGGCGATGTGCATCGCCGCCCCGCGTGGCCGCTCGCGCGATGTCGCGGTCTGCGTGCTGCAGATGTGGGCTTATCTCGCCGCTTACGAGTTGCCCAACGACGATCCGCAGCGCCTGCGCGAGCGGGTCCATGTCGAGTATCCGATCAGGATCGACCGCGTGCTCGGCTTCGGCAAGCTGCCGACCCAGCGACTGCAGCAGGCGTTCTCGAGCGACGGAGAGATCAACCGCTTCGAGCGCACACTCGTGTGGTGCCATTGGGCGTGGTTCGCGGTGCCGCACCTGGCCGTCGGCTACGTGGCTCTGCGCCGGCCCAGGGAGCTGGGCACCGCCGCCGCGCGTATGTACGCGGTCTTCGACCTCGGCGCCGTTGTCTACTGGCGCCTGCCGACAGCACCGCCCTGGTGGGCGGCTTCGCACGGACACATCGAGGAGCTTGACGGCGAAGTCGAGGTCGGCGAGTTCGGCCACCGGCACGACCACAGCGACGCGCCGGTGCCGGTGCGCCGGATGATGCTCGAGTACGGCGAGCGGTTCTGGGGGAGGCGCTGGAATGACCTTTACGATGTGCTCGGGGGAAATCCGCTTGCCGCAATGCCGTCCCTGCACTTCGCGACCTCGCTGATGGCGGCCCGACTGCTGTCGGAGGTCGATCCCGTGGCCGGCACGGTGGGCTGGGCGTACGCGAGCACGCTCGGGTTCGCGCTGGTCTACCTGGGCGAGCACTACGCGACTGATCTGATTGCCGGCGCGGCGCTGGCAGAGGCGGTGCACCGCAGCGCCGGCCCTGTCACCCCAGCGGTGCATGTGCTGACAGGGACGCTACGCAGGCTCCGTGCCGCCGCCGAGGGCTGATGACTGACGAGCGCCCCGACACAGGCGCGCCCGAGCAGATGCCGCGTGTGGTCGTCACACGCCGGCGTGTCGTGGCCTCGCTCCTGTTCGTCGTCGGGATCGTGGCCTTTCTCTACTTCGGGCTGCCGAAGCTCGTCGGCTTCAGCGCGAGCCTCAAGCGACTGCAGGAGGGCAACGCCTGGTGGCTGGCGGGCGCAGCCCTGCTCGAATGCCTCTCGTTCGGCGGCTACATCGTGCTGTTCCGCGCCGTCTTCGTCGAGCGCACCTCCCGCATCGACTGGCGGGCCAGCTATCAGATCACGATGGCGGGGTTGGCGGCCACGCGGCTGTTCGCGGCCGCAGGAGCCGGCGGCATCGCACTGACCGCGTGGGCTCTGCGTCGCTCGGGCATGGAGCGGCGACTGGTCGCCTCACGGATGATCGCCTTCATGGTCCTGCTCTACGCCGTCTACATGGGCGCGCTGGTGATAGACGGCATCGGCCTCTATCTGGGTCTGTGGCCGGGACCCGCCCCGTTCGCGATCACGGTCCTGCCGGCGGTGTTCGCAGCCGGTGTGATCGGGCTGTTCCTGGTGATGTCGCTGCTGCCGCGAGACTTCGATCGGGTCGTGGCAGCGCACGCGCACGGCGAGGGCTTTGCGAGCACAGTGGCCCGGCAGCTGGCGACGATTCCGAGCGCGGCCGGAATGGGCATTCGCACCGCGCTCGCATTGGTGCGCTCCGGCAACCCGGGTCTGCTGGGCGCGATTGCCTGGTGGGGCTTCGACATCGCGACCCTCTGGGCGTGCTTCCACGCGTTCGGCTACGCCCCGCACAAGGCGGTCATCGTGATGGCGTACTTCGTCGGCTGGATCGCCAACACGCTGCCCCTGCCGGGCGGGCTCGGCGGCGTCGAGGGCGGCCTGATCGGCGCGTTCACAGCTTTCGGCGTGGACGTGCAGGCGGCCGTCGTCGCCGTGTTGGCCTACCGCGCGTTCTCCTTCTGGCTGCCGACGATCCCAGGTGGCATCGCCTACTTCCAGCTGCGCAAGACCGTGCGCCGTTGGGAGGAGGAGGATGCGCAGGCGCAGCCGGCGTGGGGGGCTCCAGCCTGATGCCTCCCTATACTTAGTGAAGTGAGCCACGGCAAGAACGGGAAGTGAAGTGACCGAGAACGGATACGAGAACGTCGTGATCGTCGGGAGCGGCCCCGCGGGTTACACCGCTGCGCTCTATACCGCGCGAGCCAACCTCAACCCGCTGGTGATCGAGGGGTTCGCCTGGGGCGGCCTCCTGCAGCAGACCACCGACGTCGAGAACTTCCCCGGATTTCCGCAGGGGATCATGGGTCCCGAACTGATGCAGCAGATGCGCGATCAGGCCGAACGCTTCGGCGCCAAGCTCGAGACCGACGAGGCCACCGCGGTCGAGTTCTCGACCGACGGCGGGCTGCACCGGGTCCACGTGGGCGATGAGGTCCACCTCACTCGCAGCGTGATCCTCGCGATGGGTGCTCAGCATCGCAAGCTGGGGGTCGAGGGCGAGGAGCTGCTATCAGGGCGGGGCGTCAGCTACTGCGCGACCTGTGACGCAGCCTTCTTCCGCGACGTGCCCACCGTCATCGTCGGCGGCGGCGACTCGGCGATGGAGGAGGCGATGTTCCTGGCGAAGTTCTCGTCGAAGGTCGCTGTGATCCATCGCCGCGACGACTTCCGCGCCTCCAACATCATGCTGGAGCGTGCTCGCGCGGTCCCGAACATCGAGTTCCTGACCCCGTACACGGTCGATGAGTTCATCGCCGGTGAGAGCGGCTCGCTGTGCTCAGCGCGGTTGCGCAACACCGTTGATGACACCGCCCGAGAGCTGCCGATCAACGGGGCCTTCATCGCAGTCGGCCACTCCCCCCAGTCACAGCTCGTGGCCGGACAGGTGGACGTGGACGACAACGGTTACGTCGTGACGCAGGGTCGCACCACCCAGACCAACCTCGCAGGTGTGTTCGCAGCCGGCGACCTTGTCGACCACACCTACCGCCAGGCGATCACAGCCGCCGGTTCAGGCTGCCAGGCGGCGTTGGACGCCGAGTGGTATCTGCGCGACAACCCGGCACCGACAGCGCCGGGCGACGTCGTCAGCGCGGCGTAGCAGGCCCGTCGCCCCAGCCGTCCCCCCCACGATTCAGTTGCGCGCGCTAGCGCCGCTTGGCTAGCGCGCGCTTGCGCAGCTCGCCGGTGTACCCGAGCGGCGTGGTGACCTCGAGCGCGGAGTACTCGACCCGCGTGCCCGGGAAGCTGCAGGAGTAATTGGAGAGCTCGCCCATCAGCATCTGGGCGAGGTTCCCGGCCGCCGGCACGGTGCAGCTCGTGGTGCCGGTGGTGGTTGACTTCAGCGGTGAGCGGCTCTGCGCGTAGGAGAACTTCCCGGTCGCCAGTTCGAAGGACAGCACCGGCGCCCAGGTCGGGATCGTGAGCGCCACGATCTCACCGCGTACGACCGGAAGCGGTGAGGTCAGCGGGAACTCGGCAACCTGCCCGAACGAGGGCCGTAGCTTGAACAGCGGCGACTGTGCCGCCACCCGGAACGCAGGCAGCTTCGAGGTTCCGGTCGGCTGCAGCACCGTGAGCTGCGCCTCCGGTGGACCGCCGTACTGCTTGTTCAGGTAGGCCAGATCCTTGGCGGTCACCGTGTTGGTGCCGGCCAGGCCGAGTGAGAAGGACACCAACTCACCGGACTGCTTGACGGTCGTCGGGTTGACGACACCGTCGCGGCGCTTCTCGTAGGCGGTGACCTGCGTCAGCACGATCTTGCAGCTGTTGCCCTGGGCATCAGACGGACAGGTCGGAGCGACCAGCGGGCTGGCTGTGACCCCGAGCTGGATGTCCTGCGCGGAGGCGAAGGCTGGGGCCATCAACGCGGCCACCGCCGTGGCCGCCATGATCGAGACGACGCGTTTCATACGCCCATTGAACACGACACGTGTGTGCGAGTTGCGCGATTCGTTGCAGGGCAGCGTTAGCGGCCTGTTACAGAGTCTCCACACAACCATCGGCGCAGACCACCCTGCGACCAACCGCGGGACGGCCCCAGGCCGCCCTGCAACGCGAGCGTTTCGGAACCTAGATCTTGGTTACGTTGACTGCCTTGGGGCCCTTCGGGCCCGGCCTCCTCCTCATAGGAGACCTTGGAGCCCTCGGGCAGGGACTTATAACCGTCACCGTTGATGCCGCTGAAATGGACGAACAGGTCCCGGCCGCCGTCATCTGGCGTGATGAAGCCGAAGCCCTTGTCGTCGCTGAACCACTTAACGGTTCCCGTTGCCATGTGCTGAATCCCCTTCGGCGCTGCTCGCATTGGTCCCCGGGCGCCCCTTTGGCCCCCGGGCAGATCAAGGAAACCGTATCAGGGCGCAAACCGCCACCCAACAAATGTCGAGTGGGCGACGGCCGGCCGTGGGCGAGCTGGCGCCTGCGCCGCCCCTCAACGCAGTCGATCAGCGGTGGCGGCGATCGCCTCAAGGTCCCCGGGCGTGGGCTCCCACGGCAGCCTCAACGGATCGCCGGCGTAGCGTGGGATCACGTGCACGTGGAAGTGGAAGACCGTCTGCCAGGCCTGTGATCCGCAGGAGTTGATCAGGTTGACGCCGTCGGCCGTCAGCCGCTCGCGTACCCGCAGGGCAAGCCGCTGCGCGGTCGCGGCGACGGCCGCCAGCTGATCAGGCTCGATCTCCCATAGGTCACGCGCGTGCCGCTTCGGGATCACGAGCAGGTGGCCGCTCGTCGCCGGAGCGATGTCCATGAAGGCGAGCGTCTGCTCGTCCTCCGCGACGATCTGGGCGGGGATCTCGCCTGCGACGATCTTGCAGAAGATGCAGTCCTCGGGCCATGCCCGCAGCCTACCGGTCCCCTGCTGAACGGCGCGCCTCGTCAGCCGAGTCCTGGGAGAGCCAGTCGCGCGCGTGGGCCAACAGGGCATCATCAGTCTCGATCTCGCCCGCATAGACCGACTCGGTCAGCTCAGCGAGGAGCTCGGCCGAGCTGCGGCCCGGGCTCGATCCCGAGCGCACGTGCAAGCTCGTCGCCGGCGATCGGTGGTCGCGGCCGCCGCCGCTCCCATGCGAGCGCATCGGCCAGGATCTCACGCGACAGATCGAGGTGGAGCTCAACGGCCCGGTCGGAGTTGCGCCCCAGCGTCGCCAGCCTGTCGGCCACGCTCAGCACGGTCACGTCGACCTCCACCGGCATGCACGCTGCCAGGTAGCGGTAAACCGCGCGACGAGTGAGCGGCTGCTCGTGGACGAGGAAGCCCAGCCGCAGGTGGTTGCGCGCAAGCGCCGCGACGTGAGTTGTGAGCCGCTCGCTCGCTCGCAGCCGGCCGAGGATCTCCGCCGTCAGTTCGGCGCCGAGTCGATCGTGCTCGAAGAACGTGACACGGCCGGTCTCGGTGATCGCGCGCGTGCGCGACTTGGCGATGTCATGGAGCAGCGTTCCCAGACGCAGCGCCTGCCAGCGCGTCAGCTCGTTCGCGAGTGGCTGGGCCATCACCGCCGCCAGCTCCGGCCCCGACTCTCCGAACGTCGCCGCCGGATCACGCTCGAGCTCGATCGCGGCCCTCAGCGTCGCGAGGGTGTGGTCGTAGACGTCGAGGTGGTGGTAATCGCTCTGCTCGAGCCCGCGCAACGCCTCCAGCTCAGGCAGCACCGCGGCGATGGCGCCCAGCTCGCTCGCGAACTCGATGCCGTCGGCGGCGCGCTCGCACACGAGGATCAGGCGCAGTTCCGCGAATACCCGCTCCTGGGCAATCTCGATCAGAGCCGGAGCCGAGGCCGCCGCCAGTCGCCTGGTCTCGACATCAGCCGTGAAGCCGAGCTCCGCGGCCATTCGTGCAAGCCTCATGACCCGCAGCGGATCGTCGCTGAACGCCTGAGGCCCGGTGCTGCGAAGACGACGCGCCTGGACGTCGCCAACGCCACCCAGCGGATCGATCAGCTCACCGGCCGGCGCATCGAGCTCGCGGGCAATCGCGTTGATCGTGAGGTCACGGCGCCGCAGGTCCTGCTCGAGCGTCTCCCCCATCAGCGGCGTCAGATCCACCTGCCAGTCCTGCTCGTGTGAGCGTACGCGCCAGGCTCCGAACGCATCCGAGAGCTGAAAGGCGTGACCGCCCGCCGCCCGCCCGAGCTCCCGGGCCAGGCCGCGCGCATCACCGTCGACGGCCAGGTCGAGGTCAGGTGTCTCGCGTCCCGAGCAGGTCGTCGCGAACGGCACCTCCCACCAGCCAGGAGTGCCCGTGCCGGGGCGCAAGCTCGGCAAGGGCGGCCAGCGAGGCTGTCTTCGGAGCTCACACCGGTGACCCATCGCGGTGGTAGACCCGCGGCACGCGCCGCGAGACCATGCATACCACCTCGTAGCTGATCGTTCCGAGCCGGCGCGCGATGTCCTCGGCCGTCTGGCGCTCGCCGCCGTCGACGCCGATCAGAGTCGCTCGGTCCCCGACCCGGACGATCGGATTGAGACCGACGTCGACGGTGATGTTGTCCATGCTCACCATCCCGCGCAGCGGGTAGCGGCGACCGCCGATCAGGACGTCGCAGTTGTTCGCGAGCGCGCGTGGCAGGCCATCTCCGTATCCGATCGGCAGCGTCGCGATGACGCTGTCCTGCTCGGCGATGAAATGCCGGCCGTAACCGGTGCTCTCGCCCGCCGCGATCGGCTTGAGCGCGGCGACGTAGGAGCGCAGTGCCATCGCCGGCTCGAGCCCGTGCTCAGCCGGGTCGCGGTTCATCGGGTCACAGCCGTAGAGCGCGATACCGGCACGAACCATGTCGAAGTGGCTCGCGGGCTCGCGCAGGATCGCGGGGCTGTTGGCGGCGTGGACGATCACATCGTCCGTGGCCAGCGCGCGCACCTCGGCCACGAACGGCTCGAAGATCTTCAGCTGGCCGCGCGACGAACTCGGTGTCCTCATCGGCCGTCGCGAAGTGCGTCATCACCCCGACGAGTTCGAGCGCCGGCCGGGCGGCGAGGATGGCATGCACCACCGCCAGCGCCTCCTCCGGTGCGCGCGTGCCAAGCCGACCGAGCCCGGTGTCGAGCTTCACGTGCAGCCGAACCGGCTCGCTCCCGGCCGAGGTGAGCGCCAGCAGCTGCTCGACGAAGCCGACATCCCAGACGGCCAGCTCCGCGCGCGCCGCGAGCGCCATCGGCAGCTCATCCTCGCTGATCGCGCCGAGGATCAGGATCGGCGTGCCCTGCAGGCCGCCTCGGCGCAGCTCGTCGGCCTCCTGCGCGGTCGCGACCGCAAGGTACGTCGCACCTCCGCGAAGCGCCGCGCGCGCCGACTGCACAGCGCCGTGCCCGTAGCCGTCGGCCTTGACGACCGCGCACAGCCGCGTGTGCAGACCTCAGGTCGGGAGCGCAGCAGTCTCGTGTTGCGCTCGATCGCGGCGAGGTTGACCTCGGCGACTGCACGCAGCGCCATCTCAGCGCTCCCCGGGATTCGAATGACCGCGAGCCCGAGGCAGAGCTGCGATCACGTCGCTGGCGATCACACCCTCCGACGCCGACATCGCTCGCCGCGATCACGCCCGCCCGCAGATGGATGCAGACCGCAGCGCACGCCGCGGTGAATGGGTCCACGCCCTTTGACAGAAAGGCGCCGATGACGCCGGCAAGAACGTCACCGGTGCCGGCCGTGGCGAGCGCCGGCGCGCCGCCGGGACTCACCGCGACACGACCGTCCGGGTCGGCGATCAGCGTGTCGTCGCCCTTCAGCACGACGATCGGCCCCGGAGGCGCTCGCCGCCTGTCGGACATGGTGAAGCCGCCGCGCGTCGATCTCGGCGCTCGATACATCGAGCAGTCGGCCGAGCTCGCCGGCGTGCGGGGTCAGGACCGTCGGCGCGCCACGCCGCGCGAGCTGCTCGAGCCCGCCCTCGGCTGCGTGCGCGTTGAGTCCGTCAGCATCGAGCACGAGCGGCACGTTCGCGTGCGTGGCAACGTCGCGAGCGAACTTCTGCGCAGCCGGCAGCCGACCGAGCCCGGGTCCGAGCACGAGCGCCTGAGCACGGGCGGCGCGCTCGACGGCGAGCCGCGATGCCCCGCGCCTGGGGCCGGTGTCCGGGTCGTCCGGAAGCTCGACGGTCATCACCTCGAGCAGCTTGGCGGCGAGCGCCGGCGCCACTGAAGCGGGTGCCGCGACCGTCACATAGCCGGCCCCGGCACGCGCGGCGGCCATCGAGGCGAGCACCGGCGCGCCGGTCAGGCCGCGTGATCCGCCGACCACCAGCACGCTGCCGGCGGTGAACTTGTGTCGAGCCGGCGTCGCGGCGCGGGATCTGCATCGCGCACGCCGATCCCTGAGCAGGCCGATCGCCGGGCTCACCGGCTGGTCCGCGGCTCGGGGATGCCGATGTCGACGACATCCACGCTGGCCGCTGTGGCGCTTGCCCGGGGCGATCCAGAGACCCGGCTTGCCCGCATGGAAGGTGACGGTGACGTCGGCCGTCACGGCCTCACCGCGACCTCACCGGTCGAGCCATCGACGCCGCTGGGAATGTCGCAGGCGATCACCTGGATGCCGGGTGCCTCGACGCGGGCGGCGTTGATCGCGGCGATCGCGCCTGCGATCGGCTCGCGTGGCGCCCCCGAGAAGCCGGTCCCGAGCAGCGCGTCGACGATCCCGGCTGCCCCAGCGAGGGCAGCCGGGGAGAGCTCAGCGCTCATCCTCGGAGACGCTCGAACACGGTCGACGTCGCGACCCAGCTCCCGCAGCACGCGGGCGGCCACGTGACCGTCGCCGCCGTTGTTGCCCTTGCCGCAGACGATCGCGATGCCGCCGGTCGGAATCGCGCTCGGACGCAGATCCGCGCCAGGCCGGTGCCGGCGCGCTCCATCAGCGTCGCACCGGGGATCCCGAGCGGTCTCGATCGCCCAGGTGTCGAGCGCTCGCTGCTCACCCGCGTCGGGCAGCGGGGTCAGCCAGGCCGGCAGGTCCATCAGCCTGCCGTGGTCACTCGACGGTGACGGTCTTGGCGAGGTTGCGCGGCTGGTCGACGTTGAGTCCGCGGCGAGTCGCGATGAAGTAGGCCAGCAGCTGCAGCGGGATCACCGCCAGCAGCGGGTTCAGCATCGAGTGGGTCCGCGGCACGCGGATCAGCTCGTCGCAGTGCTGGGCGATCTCGGTGTCGCCCTCGCTGGCGATGCCGATCACGCGGGCGCCGCGAGCGCGAACCTCCTGGATGTTGGAGATGAGCTTGTCCAGCACCGGTGAGTCGGTCGCGACCACCACCACCGGCGTGCTCTCGGTCCAGCAGCGCGATCGGCCCGTGCTTCATCTCCCCGGCCGCGTACGCGTCGGTCGCGATGTAGGAGATCTCCTTGAGCTTGAGCGCGCCCTCGAGCGCGATCGGCAGTCCGGCGTTGCGGCCGAGGTACATGAAGAACTCGCGCTGCGCGAACGTCGTGCGGCGATCCGCTCGAGCTCGGCCGGTGTCCGGCGTCGAGCATCTCGGCGATCAGGTTCGGCAGGTGCTTGACCTCGCGCGATCAGCTCGGCCAGCGTCAGCGGTGGGCGAGCGTGCCGCGCAGCTCGGCCAGACGCAATGCGAGCAGGTAGAAGGCGACGACCTGCGTGACGAACGTCTTGGTCGCGGCCACACCGATCTCGATGCCCGCGCGCGTGTAGAGCACGCCGTCGGCGTCGCGGGTGATCTGCGATCCCATCACGTTCGTGACGGCGAGCACTCGGGCGCCGCCGGCCTTGGCGGTTCGCATCGCGGCGAGCGTGTCGGCGGTCTCACCCGACTGCGAGACGCCGATCACCAGGTCTGAGTCGGTCACCACCGGGTTGCGGTAGCGGTACTCGGATGCGATCTCGACCTCGACCGGGATCCGCGCCCACTCCTCGATCGCGTAACGGCCGGCCAGGCCCGCGTGATAGGAGGTGCCGCAGCCGACGATCACGATCCGGCTCGGCTCCGCGCAGATAGTCATCGTCGATCGCGCCGAGGTCGCCGAGGTCGATCGCTGTCGGGCTCGCGCGGCGCGCTCGCCGATCGTCTCGGCCACAGCGTCGGCCTGCTCGTGGATCTCCTTCAGCATGAATGTCTCGTAGCCGCCCTTCTCGGCGGTGTCCGCGTCCCAATCGACCTCGCTGACCTCACGCTCGAGCGGCTCGCCGGCGACCGTCATGAACTCGACGCCCTCGGGACGCAACACGACGATCTCATCGTCGTTCATGTACTGAACCCGGTTGGTCTGAGCCAGGAACGCCGGAACCGCGCAGCCGATGAACTGCTCGCCGTCGCCGCGGCCGACCACCAGCGGGCACTCCTTGCGCGCGCCGACCAGCACGCCGGGCTCGTCGGCGCTCATCGCGACGAACGCGTAATGGCCGTGCAGCTCGCCGTAGGCGTTGCGCACCGCCTCGACCAGATCGTCGTCGTAATGCTTGGCGATCAGGTGGGCGATCACCTCTGCGTCGGTCTCCGACGTGAACACGGAGCCTTGCTCGAGCAGGCTCTCCCGCAGCGCGACGTAGTTCTCGACGATGCCGTTGACGGCGATGTGGATGCGGCTGTTGGTGCTGTAGTGCGGGTGCGCGTTGGCCTCGGTGACCTGGCCGTGCGTGGCCCAGCGCGTGTGACCGATGCCGGTGCCCGGAGCGTCCGTCGGCTCGGCCTCGATGCCGACCGTGATCCGTGCGCGCCGACCCGCCGACGAGCGCGGCGTCTCGCTCGTCGATCGCCGCCTGCAGCTGGTTGAGGTTGCCGACCGCGCGGATCGAGATCGATCTGGTCCCCGTCCAGCACCGAGATCCCGGCGCTGTCGTAGCCGCGGTACTCGAGTTTCCTGAGTCCGTCGAACAGCAGCGGCCTTACCCGCGCGGTCCGACGTAGCCGACGATTCCGCACATAAGGAGTTGGGGTCGAGTCATCAGCCCAGCGCGCAGACGCGGCGACCGAACTGGGTGCCGCCCCGTCGGCTAATCCCGCAAGCGCCTGCTCGACGACGCTCGACAGCTGCTCGACAGAGCCGGTCGGTCTCCTCCGAGGTGGGCGCCTCGACCATCACGCGGATCAGCGGCTCGGTGCCCGAGGCGCGGACCAGCACGCGGCCGCGGCCCGACAGCGCGTCGCCGGCCGCACCGATCGCCTGCTCGACCTGCGCTGAGCCCATCGCCGTCGTCAGCGCCTCGCGGCTGTGCGCGCGGATGTTGACGAGCCGCTGCGGGAGCTTGCGCATCGCGTGGCGCTCGCAGAGGTCTGAGCCGGCGAGTGCCTCGAGCGTCAGCAGCGCGCTGGCGATGCCGTCGCCGGACGGGCCGAAGCCGAGGTCGATGATGTGGCCGGACTGCTCGCCGCCGAGCCGCCAGCCGCGCCTGCGCAGCTCCTCGATTGACGTAGCGGTCGCCGACGGCGGTCGTCGCGACCTCGATCCCGGCCTCCGCCATCGCGGTGTGGAAGCCGTAGTTGGTCATCACCGTGACGGCCACGCCGCCGTCCAGCAGCCGCCGCTGCGCGTGAGGTGCACGGCCGCGATCGCGACCAGCTCGTCCCCGTCGACGACCGTCGCCCTCGCGGTCCACCGCCAGCACGCGGTCGCCGTCGCCGTCGAACGCGAAGCCGACGTCGTACCCGCCGCCGGCCATCCGTCTCAGCGAGCTGGTCGATGTGGGTCGAGCCGACGCCGTCGTTGATGTTGCGGCCATCGGGCTGGTCGGCGATCACCTCGACCTCCGCGCCGAGCCGGCGGAAGATCTCGGGCGCGGCGCGGTAGGTGGCGCCGTTGGCGCAGTCGAGCAGCACCCGCCGTGCCGCTCAGATCGAGATCCTCGAAGCGGGTGTGCAGCTCACGCAGATAGTCCTCGAGCGCGCCGTGCAGCTGGCGCACCCGGCCGATCCGATCCGGCGGCGCGCGACGGCCGTCCATCTGGTTCTCGATCGCGGTCTCGGTCTCGTCGGAGAGCTTGAACCCGTCGGCGGCGAAGAACTTGATGCCGTTGTCCTCGTACGGGTTGTGCGAGGCCGAGATCACGGCCGCCAGCTGCAGGCCAGTGGCGGCGCACCAGCAGCGGCGCCGCCGGCGTCGGCAGCACGCCGCCGAGCAGCACGTCGCCGCCGGCGGCGGTGACGCCGGCGGCGATCGCCGCCTCGAGCATCTCGCCGGACTCGCGCGTGTCGCGGACGATCAGCACCTGCGGGTGGTCTGACGCCCGTCGAGCCGCCAGCGTCGACGGTCGCGCGAGAGAGCGCGACCGCCAGCTCGGCGGTGAGGAACTCCCCTGCCCGCCCACGGACACCATCGGTGCCGAACAGCTGCCGCGACATCTGCGCAGAAGCCGCTCCGGGAGGAGTGCCGGAGCTCGCTAGCGCTTCGAGAACTGCGGCCGCTTACGGGCCTTCTTGAGGCCGGCCTTCTTGCGCTCCTTGACGCGCGGATCACGCGTCAGGAAGCCGCGGCGCTTGAGCTCGCCACGAAGGTTCGGGTCGGCCTCGAGCAGCGCTCGCGAGATGCCGTGACGCAGCGCGCCGGCCTGAGCCGACACGCCGCCGCCGTGCATACGGGCGATGACGTCCATGCGCGCCTCGTAGCCGACAGCCTCGAGCGGCTGACGGATCACGCGCTGCAGCGTCTCGCGCGGGAAGAACTCCTCGAGCGTCTTGCCGTTGATCATGTACGTGCCGGTACCCGGCTTCAGGATCACGCGGGCGACGCCGGTCTTGCGCTTGCCGGTCGCGGTGTAGCGCGCGCCGGCGGCGAGGTTGATGGCGACCGTCGGCGATCGGCTGGGCGGCGATCCTGAGGATCATCGGCGGCTGCGCGAGCAGCGGCCTCCTCGGCCTCAGCCTCGGCGGCGGCGCGAGCCTCGGCGTCGAGGAACTCGCTGCCCTCGGCGACGATGTCCGGAATCAGGTCAGCACCAGGGATCGCCGGCTTCTCGCGCGGGCTCGTCCTCCTCGATGTACTCGACGTCGCCCTCGACGATCTCAGTCGGATCGACCGCTACCGGCTCGCCACCGGCCTCCGGAGCAGCCTCGGCCGGCTTGCTGCGGCCGGCAGCCTCGTCGGCAGGCTTCTGCGGCTCTCGCGGCCGGAGCCTTCGTCGGCGGCCTCTGCCGGCCGGAGCCGTCCTCGGCGGCTTCTACGGCAGGAGCCGTCCTCGCGTCGAGCTCAGCGGCTCGGAGGCACCTCAGCGGCGGGGGTCTCTTCCGAGTTCTCGTTCTGTTCGTCGGTCACGACTCGATCTCCATCGGTTGCGGCTGCTGGGCGGCGTGCGGATGATCGGGCCCTGCGTACACCTTGAGCTTGGTCATCTGCTTGCGCGCGAGGCGGTTGCGGGGAAGCATCCCCTTGACCGCGATCCGGATGACCTCCTCCGGACGACGCTCGAGCATCTCAGCGAGCGTGCGGGACTTCAGTCCGCCGGGATAGCCCGAGTGGCGGTAATACCGCTTGTCCTCAAGCTTCTTGCCGGTCACCGAGATCTTCTCTGCGTTGACGACCACCACGAAGTCCCCGGTGTCGATGTGGGGGTGTAGGTCGGCTTGCGCTTGCCGCGCAGCGCGTCGGCGATCTGGGTCGACAGCCGACCGAGCGTCAGCCCGGTTGCGTCGACGATCAGCCAGTTGCGCTCGCGATCAGTTGGTTTGGCTACGTATGTCTTCATGGCATGCTTTTATGCCGCGCGTGGGCGCGGGATCGATGATGGTAGACGATCGCTGCGCGATCGCGGTTGCGATAGTCGATACTCGCGGAGAGCCGGCTCGTAGCTGTATGGTCAAGCTGTGCGAGACCGCTTCCGGAGCAATGCCGATCCAGACGGGCGGCGGCCAGCGCAACGTCCAGGGCCGCCGCTACTCCCACTCGATCGTGCCCGGTGGCTTCGACGTTATGTCCAGCACCACCCGGCCGACCGGTCGGATCTCGTTGATCATCCTGCTGGCGATCTGCTCGAGCAGGTCGTAGGGCAGTCGCGCCCAGTCTGCGGTCATCGCGTCATCGGAGGTGACGGCGCGGATCGCGATCACGTTGCCGTAGGTGCGCTCGTCGCCCTGCACGCCGACCGCGCGGACGTCCGGCAGCACGCAGAACGACTGCCAGAGCTCCCGGTAGAGGCCGGCCTTGCGGATCTCATCCTGCAGGATCGCGTCGGCCTCACGCAGGACGTCGAGCTTCTCCTTGGTGACCTCGCCGCCGACGATCCGGATCGCGAGCCCCGGACCTGGGAATGGCTGGCGCCAGACCATGCGCTCCGGCATGCCGAGTTCCGCTCCGACGGCCCGCACCTCGTCCTTGAAGAGCGCCCGCAGCGGCTCCACCAGCTCGAACTCGAGATCCTCGGGCAGGCCGCCGACGTTGTGGTGCGACTTGATCGTGGCGGTTCCGGTGCCGCCACCGGACTCGATCACGTCGGAGTACAGGGTGCCCTGCACCAGGAACTTGATGCCGTCGAGCTTGGCGGCCTCCTCCTCGAAGATGCGGATGAACTCGTTGCCGATGATCTTGCGCTTCTGCTCGGGATCGATGACCCCTTTCAGCTTCTCGAGGTAGCGCTGCTCGGCGTCCACGGCGATCAGCGGTACGCGGAAGTGGTCGCGGAAGGCCGCGACCACCTGGTCGCCCTCGTTCTTGCGCATCAGCCCGTGGTCGACGAACACGCATATCGAGCCGGTCACCGATCGCCCTGTGGACCAGCAGCGCGGCAACGCTCGAGTCGACGCCGCCTGAGAGCGCACAGAGAGCCCGGCCGTCTCCGACCTGCTGGCGGATTCGCTCGACCTGCTCCTCGATCACGGAGCGTGCGCTCCATGTTCCCGACGCGCCGCAGATGTCGATCAGGAAGTTGCGCAGGACCTGCTGCCCGTACGGCGTGTGCACAACCTCCGGGTGGAACTGGATCCCGAAGATCCCGCGCGACTCGGATTCGATCGCCGCGACAGGTGAGGCGGTCGACGATGCCAGCGCCTCGAACCCGGGCGGTGCCGAGAAGACGGTGTCGCGGTGAGACATCCAGCACGTCTGCTCGTCGGGCGTCTCCGAGAGCAGCCTGCCGCGGGTGTGGACCGTCAGTTGCGAGCGCCCGTATTCGCCCACCTCGGCCCCCTCCACGCGACCGCCGAGCTCGCGGGCGATCAGCTGCATGCCGTAACAGATGCCCAGCACCGGGATCCCCAGCTCGAGCAACCCCGGGTCGAGCTTCGGCGCGCCGTCCGCATACACCGATGCCGGGCCGCCGGAGAGGATCAGTCCGACAGGGCGGCGACGCGCAACCTCGGCCGGGCCGACGTGGTAGGGCAGCAGCGTCGAGAACACACCGCACTCGCGCACGCGGCGCGCGATCAGCTGCGAGTACTGCCCGCCATAGTCGAGAACCACGACCTCCTGCAGCGACTCGCCGACGGCTCGCTGGCCCCCCGCGACCGCTGAGGTTTGCAGCTCAGTCGGAGGCACCGACGGTTGCGGCGGCGCCCCTCGCGCCCATCCCGACGGACTGCTCACGCTGGAGGTGCTTGCCCTCCGTCTGTAGCGAGGGCGCGACCATCAGCTCAGCGCGGTTGAACTCGGCGATGTCCCGATAACCACAGGTGGCCATCGACGTCCGCAGCGCGCCCATCAGGTTGAACGTGCCGTCGTTCTCGCGTGCCGGACCCTTGACGATCTCCTCGAGCGTGCCGTTGGGCTTGGTGGCGACCCGGGTGCCGCGGGGCAACGTCGGGTGGAACGTCGCCATCCCCCAGTTGAAGCCGTGGCCCGGGGCCTCGTGTGCGCGTGCCAGGGCCGAGCCGAGCATCACCGCGTCGGCGCCGCAGGCGATCGCCTTGGCGATGTCACCGCCGTTGCGCATGCCGCCGTCGGCGATAACGCGCACGTAGTCACCGGTCTCGAGCATGTGCTGTGAGCGCGCCGCGGCAACGTCGGCGATCGCCGTGGCCTGCGGCACCCCGAGGCCGAGAACGCCGCGCGTCGTGCAGATCGCGCCCGGTCCGACACCGACGAGCACTCCGGCGGCACCGGTCCGCATCAGGTGCAGACCCGTGTGGTAGGAGGCGCAGCCGCCGACCACGACCGGGATCGGCGAAAGCTCGCGGATGAACTCCTTGAGGTTCAGCGGTGGCCGACTGGTGTCCTGGGAGACGTGCTCGGCGGAGACAACCGTGCCCTGGATCACGAGGATGTCGAGTCCGGCATCGAGCGCCGCCTCGTAGTGCTTGCGCACCTGCTGGGGCGTCAACGACGCAGCTGCGACCACGCCATGGGCCTTGATCTCCTGGATCCGCTTGGCGATCAGCTCCGGCTTGACCGGCTCGCGGTAGATGTCCTGGAGCTCACGGGTGGCGATGTCGTTGGAGAAGGTGGCGATCCGGGCGAGCTGCTCGTCAGCGTCCTCATAGCGACACTGAATCCCCTCGAGGTTGAGCACCGCGAGGCCGCCGAGCTTCCCGAGCAGACCGGCCGTGGTGGGCGAGACGACGCCGTCGAGCGCGGCTGCGAGCAGCGGCAGCTCGAAGCGGTAGGGGCCGAGCGTCCAAGCGATGTCCACGTCGTCCGGGTCTCGCGTCCGCCGCGACGGCACGATCGCCACGTCATCAAATCCATAGGCCCGGCGGGCCTTCTTTCCACGCCCAATCTCTACTTCCATCAGCGCATCGTAGAAGGTCGAACGGATGACAAAGGGAACCCCACTTTCGGCGAGAGACGCAGGCCCGCGACGGCGGCAACCATCGGCTGCAACGGACCTTAGCAGCGGGGATTGGCCGGCTCAGGACACGTTGGCGTGGCAGCGTGATCGTCCTCGCCGCAACGTCATCGAGCAGCCGCTCGACGGTCGCCGGATCGATGATGCCGGCACCGACGTGCTGCGTCGACTCGGCGCCGCAGGCCACGCCGAAACGCAGGCACTCGACCGGCGTCCGACCCTGGTAGCGAGCCGCGACATAACCGGCCAGGAAGGCGTCACCTGACCCGATCGGAGACTGTGCCTCCAGCGGCTCGATCGTCACCCTGTACAGCGAGTGGCCGCTGTCCTCGCGGACGTACGCATAACAGCCGTCGGCCACGGTCATGATCGCCTCGGATGGTCCCTGGCGCGTGAGCTCCACGACGGCGCGAGCACGGTCATCCTCGTCGGCGAACTCGTGCCCGGCCAGCTCCTCGGCCTCGAGCTCATTCGGTGAGACGACATCGGCCTCAGCGCGCACGGCCAGCTTCAGCGGCTCGCCGTCGGTGTCGACCACTGTCAGCACCCCGAGCTTGCCGCACCGAGCGGATCAGCTGCGCGTAGGTGTCCGGGCTCGAGCCCGCGGGGCAGGCTCCCCGCGAACACGCAGACACTGGCACCGCGCGCCAGGTACAGGAGCTTCTGCTCGAACAGCTCGAGCTCGTGCTCGGACACGGACGGGCCGCGCTCGTTGATCTCGGTGTGGATGCCGGTGGTCGGATCGAGCACAGCCATGTTGGTCCGCGACTCCTCACGGATCCGAACGAAGGCGTTGAGGATCGACTCGTCGCCGAGCGCGTCGACGATCCTGGTGCCGGTCGCGCCGCCGACGATCCCGGTCGCGATCACCGGCTGCCCGAGCGACTTCAGCGCGCGAGCGACGTTGACGCCCTTGCCGCCCGGAATCGTCTGCTGATCGACGCTGCGATGCCTGCGGCCCGGCGTGAAGCTGGGAACCTCGAGGGTTCGGTCCAGTGCCGGATTGAGGGTGACGGTGATGATCATCGCTCCTCCGCGTGGCCGTGAGGCCAATACTCGGGGTCGTCGTCGCCTACCGGCGACGCCCACGGCCACGCCGACGATTACCAGCGCAACCACCAGCAGCGTAAACGGTCGCCCGAGCGTGTGCCCAACTTTTGTTATTTCCGACACCGCCGGCAGTCGTCTTGACAGCACCAGCGGGATGTGCACGGTCGCGTGTCCGGGGACGATCACCTGCAGATGGCCGACAACCGTTCCCTTGGCCATCGGCTCCGACGAGCCTGCGCAGCGGGCCGGTGCGAATCTCGATGCGCGTATGGCGAGCGACCACGGTCCGGTATCCGTGCTGTGCGACGACCACCGCCGGCGCGATCTCATACGGCACCGTCGGCGCGCGAACACCTCGCCCGCGTGAACCGGCCTGACCAGGTGGAACTCTGCGAACCCCCAGTCCAGCAGCGCGAGCGTGCTGTCGTCGCGCGCGGCCTCACTCGCGGTGCCGAGCACCGAGGCAACCAGCGTGCAGCCCGTCGCGCCGCCCCTCGGAGACCAGCACGTAGCCCGCATCCGCCGTGTGCCCGGTCTTGACTCCGTGGATCCAGGGGACCTTCCCGACCAGATCGTTGGTGTTGACGACGTGCCGCTCGTAGCGGCCGCTTGTCGAGCGTCGCCGACGCGAGCCCGACCGTGTGCCGGAAGAACGGCCAGCTGCGCATCATGTAGTCGCCCAGCGCGCACGAGATCATCGGGGCTCGAGTAGTTGCCGGGCGTGTCGAGCCCGATCGGCGTCGTGTAGTGGGTGTGCTTGCAGCCCGAGCGCGCGCGCGTTGGCGTTCATCATCGCCACGAAGCGCGCGATCGAGCCGCCGCCGACGTTGTACGCGAGGTCCTCGGCGGCGTCGTCGGCGCTCGGCAGCAGCAGCGCCACGAGCAGGTCGTGCACGCGTCATCCGCTCGCCCGGCTCGAGCCCGATCTGCGAGTCCACCGCGGCCGGCATCCCAGTCGTTCTGGGTGAAGACCGTGTTGAGGTTCTTGACGTGCTGGAGCACGACCAGCGCGGTCATCATCTTCGTCGTGCTGGCGATCGCCAGCTCGCGGTTGCCGTTCTCGCTCCACAGCGGCGTGCCGGCTGCCGGCCGCGATCAGGCTGGCGCCGGTCACCGGCAGCTCGGGCGACGTGGACGCACGGCTTTCGCCTGCTGTGCCGCGCCCGCTGGCGCAGCACAGCACAGCAGCGCCGCCAGCAGGACGGCCGAAGACGCAAGCTGCCTGCCTCCGTATCATCGCGCGTCAGGGTAGTAGCGGAACCCAAGAGTCGGATCCTATGAGACGACAGGCGTCCCAGGCCTGCTCGCGCAGCACGCGCCGCCTCGCGCCGTGCGGCGCGCGGCCGGATCGCCGCCGCTCATGCCGTGCGCCTGCACGATCCCGCGCGACAGGGAGACGATGCCGCCGGCCACGCCGGCGGTGAACACGGGCGCGAGGTCCTCGATGCGCCCGCCCTGGGCCCCGACCCCGGGCAGCAGGAAGATCGTGTGCGGCATCAGCTCGCGCAGGCCGCTCGAGCTGGTCCGGGGCCGTGGCACCGACCACCGCGCCGACGTCGGACGAGACCCGGAGCGGCCGACTCCTGCCGGCGCCGAGCTCGCGCAACCATGCGCGCCACCGCGTCGCTGACGAGGCCGCCCGCGGCGAGCTCGCGATCCTGCAGCTCGACCGCGCCGGGGTTGGAGTTACGCACCAGCACGAACATGCCCGGCCCCGGACTCGCGCATCGTCTCGGTGAACGGCTCCAGCGAGTCCCTGCCGAGCCACGGGCTGACCGTCATCGCGTCCGCACCCAGGCCGGGCAGATCGCCGAACGGGCTCGGCGTCGCGCCGAGGAACGCCTGGGCGTAGGCGCGGGCGGTGACGTCGATGTCGCCGCGCTTGGCGTCGGCGATCACCAGCAGGCCGGCGGCGCGGGCGTGGCCGACGACCGTCCGCCAGCGCCTGCCAGCCGGGCGCGCCCAGCCGCTCGAAGCACGCCACCTGCGGTTTGACCGCCACGCACTGCTCCGCAACCGCGTCGATCACCAGCGCGCAGTGCGCGCTCGACGGCCCGCGCGGCCCGGACGGCGGGTGGGGCGGACGCATCGTCCACCCCACCCACAAGTTCGAGCGCACGTGGCCACAGGAGCGCGGGGTCCGGATCGAGGCCGAGCACGATCTGCGACTCGCGCCGCGCGACGAGCTCGGCCAGCCGGTCCCCGAAAGTCACATGCGAATGACGCGTAGCCGTCCACTGCGCGACTCGCGATCAAGTTGACCGCCTTCTTGAGAGCTGGCGCCAGCGCTGAACTTCGGAACCTTCGAGGCCGCGATCTGGATCTTCTCGCCAGTGGCGGGATTGCGGCCCTCGCGCGCTGCGCGCGCCGAGACGCTGAACTTGCCAAACCCGGAGAAGACCACGTCGCTGCCGCGCTTGAGCGCGTCCTCGATCGTCTCCAGAACCGCATCGACCGCCTCTGAGGCGTCCTTCTTGCTCAGGCCGGCACGGTCTGCGACCTGGTCGATGAACTCGGCTTTCGTCACTTCGCTCCTCCTTCGAGGTGGTAGGAATGGCCGAAGCTAACACGGTTTGCGGACGGTGCGGGGCTTGGAAAGGCCCGAAACACGCCCAGTTTCCGGAAGTTGACGCCCCGCGAGCCGCCTCAGGTGGCATGCTCGGAGCATGCAATTGGGCCGAATCGCGTGGCTGGTCACGACCGTCTCCTGCCTGGTTGCAGCCGTCGTGGTGCTGGCCGAGGGCTACCGCGGCTACGCCGCCGTCGGCTTCGCGGTGGCGATCTCAGCGGCGATCAACCTGTTCTGAGCCTGACTCGCGACAGGCCGGTGCTGCGCGCGATTCCGGCCCGATTCAGAAGACGTGGAGCGCCCGTTGACCCGGCCGCAGGCGGTCCTCGGGCTCGAGGTGGATCAGCACGTCGGCGCCACCGAGCGCTGAGGCGATCTCATCCTGGAGGGCATGCGCAGTCCGGTGCGCCTGCTCGAGTGAGGTCCCGCTGCGGAATTGGACGTGCACGTCCACGTAGCGCTGCGAGCCGCCACGCCGTGTTCGCAGTTCGTGGAACCCGATGATGTCCCGATCGCCGAAGCTCTCGATCACGCCGCGTAATCTTCCGCGTCTCCTCCAACGGCAGTGACTGGTCGACCAGCACCCCACCTGCCCGCAACAGCAGCCGCATGCCGGTGACGACGATCCCCGCCGCGACCAGCAGCGCCGCCACCGGATCGATCCACTGGGCGCCCGTGATCTTCACCAGCACCAGCGCCACCAGCACGACGAGTGAACTGGCGGCATCCGTGCGCAGATGCGCTGCGTCACCCTCGAGCGCCGGCGAGTCGCGTCCTGCGTCCCCCACGCGCGATGATCGTCGAGACCACGAGGTTGACGACAACCGACACCGCGATCACGGCGATGCCGAATCCGAGCCGTTGCGTCTGCCCCCCACGATCAGGCGCCGGATCGCCTCAAACGCAATCACCGCCGAGCCGAGCAGGATCAGGATCGCCTCGAACGCGGCTGCGAGGTTCTCAACCTTCTCGTGCCCGTAGCTGTGGCTCTCATCGGCCGGCTCATCAGCGATCCGCACGGACAGGTACGCGACCACCGAGGCGACCAGGTCGACGCTCGAGTGCACCGCCTCGGTCAGGATCGCGATCGATCCCGTGATCGTTCCCGCGACCACCTTCAGCAGGATCAACGCCGAGTTCGACGCGATGGAGAGCATGGCGATCCTCTGCTTCATCGGTCCCCGCGCCCCGCTCGATACCACTGCGCAAACTCCCGCAACGCCTCACCGCGATGGCTGATCTGATCCTTCTCTGCGTCGGCGAGCTCCGCCATCGTCCGGCCCGGCGCCTGTGCGGGAAGGAACACCGGGTCGTAGCCGAAGCCGTGCTCGCCGCGCGCTCCGGCCGCCAGCATACCGCGGCACTCGCCGATGAACACGCTGCTCCTGCGAGCCGTCGACGAACGCCAACGCACAGACGTAGCGCAGCTCGCTTCCGGCAGGACCTCGGCCAGCAGCCTCTTGAGGTTCTCCGCATCGGTCGCCTGCTCCCCCGCGAAGCGGGCTGAACGCACGCCCGGCCGGCCATCGAGGGCCGCCGCCTCGACACCGGAATCATCGGCGATCGCGGGACGGCCGAGCGCCAGCGCGGCGGTGCGAGCCTTGGGGAGTGCGTTGGCCGAGTAGCTGTCGCCGAGCTCAGGCGGAAGGATCACCTCCGGCGGCAGCGGCGCGACCGTGAGATCGAAGGGCGCGAGCATGCGGCCGACCTCGGCCAGCTTGTGTGCGTTGCGTGTGGCGAGCACCAGCTCCATGGCGGCAGCTCTGACGGTCTAGGTGCCGGCCGCCACGGCTTCCTGCTGAGCGGCGCGCAGCGCGCCGATCCCCGACTCGGCCAGGATGAGCAGGTCGTCCAGGTGGGCGCGCGATAGCGGCGTCCGTTCCGCGGTGGCCTGAACCTCGATCAGACCGCCCTCCCCGGTCATAACCACATTGGCGTCGACCTCGGCGCTCGAGTCCTCGGAATAGTCGAGGTCGAGCAGCGGTACCCCCGCGACCACCCCGGCCGACACGGCCGCGACGCTGCCGGTCAATGCCGTTGCCTGGATCCGCCCGTCGCGCATGAGCCCTGCGATGGCCAGTTCGAGCGCGACCATCCCACCCGTGATCGATGCACAGCGCGTGCCGCCATCGGCCTGCAGCACGTCGCAGTCGATGTAGATCGTGCGCTCGCCGAGCGCCGCAAAGTCGATCACCCCGCGCAGCGAACGACCGATCAGCCGCTGGATCTCGACCGAGCGCCCGTCGGCCTTGCCCCTGGAGATGTCGCGCTGCTTGCGCTCACCCGTGGAGGCGGGCAGCATCCCGTACTCGGCGGTGACCCAACCGCGACCGCGACCGGCCATCCACCTTGGGACGCTCTCCTGCACAGAAGCCGTGCAGATCACCCGGGTCTCCCCGACCGAAATCAGCGCCGACCCCGAGGCGGTCCTGACGAACCCCGGCTCGATCGTGACCGGGCGCATCCCAGCGGCGGCGCGACCGTAGCTGCGCCCACTCTGACTCGGCTCACTCATGGCTCCGATCCTACATCCGGCCACAGCGGCGCCAGGCGCGTGAGGGCGGCCGCGGCGAGCCGGTGGACCGGAATCGCACGCAGGGCGGCATCGGCGAGCTCGGCAGGGTCGATCCCGGGTCTGCGGTCTGCCGGTGCGGTGACCCCCACAGACCCGAGGGCCAGGCTCTTCATCGTCACCGCGACGCCACGAGCAAGCGCGTCGACGTCGTAGCCGCCCTCGAGCAGGCAACCGACGGGCGCACCGAGCTCGAGCCCGAGGTCGCCTACCAGCGCCGCCATCTGCGCGAACCCATCATCGGTCACCATGCAGTCGGCGAGCGGGTCGTCGGCATGAGCGTCGTACCCGGCCGAGACCAACACGAGCTGCGGCTCGTAACACCGGGCGAGCGGCAGCACCACGTCGCGCACCAACGACACGAACGTCTCGTCGCCCGAACCGGCCGGAACCGGCAGGTTCACGGTGTAGCCGAGCCCGGCGCCGTCTCCGAGCTCCGATGCGCTACCGCTTCCCGGGTACAGCGGCGACTGGTGAATCGAGACGAACAGCACCTGATCCGTAGCCCAGAAGATGTCGTTGGTGCCGTTGCCGTGGTGGACGTCCCAATCGAGGACCAGAACGCGCTCGAGACCGAGCGCGTCGATCGCATGGCGGGCCGCGATGGCGACGTTGTTGAACAGGCAGAAGCCCATCGCGCGAGCGCTCAGCGCGTGGTGGCCGGGAGGGCGGTGGGCGCTGAACCCTACGGCTCCGGCACCACCCTGGAGCAGCCGGGCAGCGAGCTCCACCGCTCCGCCTGCGGCGTGCAGCGCCGCCGTGAAGGAACCGGCGCTGAGGACGGTGTCAGCATCCAGCTGGCCACCCCCGGCGGCAGCCAGGGCGGCGACCCTGTCGATATGGGCGGCCGCGTGGACGCGCTCCAGCGCGCTGCGCTCGATCTCCGGCGAGCTCAGCCGCTCATACCCGAGCCAGCCCTCGCGCTCGAGCAGCGCGTCGATCGCCTCGATGCGCCGGATCCGCTCGGGATGATCACCTGTGTCGTGCTCGTACGAGGACGGGTGTGAGAGGAAGACAGGCACCGGAGCCATGGGCCGGTACCGTACCGGGCCATGCCCTCCGTGTCCGGCCGCGCCCAGCGGCAGCTGGTCGTAGTCGGCGCCGGCGCCGCGGGCCTGTACACAGCGCTCTGCGCCGCGCGCGAGGGCGCCGAGGTGACGCTGATCTCGGCCACCGAACTCTCGCAGACGTCCAGCTACTGGGCCCAGGGCGGTCTCGCGGCGGCGCTCGCCCCAGAGGACAGTGCCGAGCTGCACCTCGAGGACACGTTGCGCGCCGGTCGCGGTGCGGTGCGAGCGTCGGCAGCCCGCGTGTTGGTCGATGAGGCGCCCGCCGCGGTCGCCGACCTGACTGCGCTCGGCGTGGTGTTCGACGGCGACTCCGACGGCGGTCTGGCGATGAGCCTCGAGGGTGGTCACAGCCTGCGCCGGATCATTCACGCCGGCGGCGCCGCCACCGGCCAGCGAATCGTCCGCAGGCTGTTGGACGTCGCGGTCGCCGATGCGCGCATCACCGTGATCGAGGGCCGTCGCGTGAGCTCACTGGTGACCTCGGACGGCCGCTGCACCGGGGTGGTGCTGGACGACGGCGAGCGGCTGCAGTCGCGCGCGACCGTGCTCAGTACCGGTGGCGCAGCCGCGCTGTGGGCGCGGATGACGAACCCCTCGGGCGCAGTCGGAAGCGGCCTGCTCCTGGCGTACGAGGCCGGCGCCGCGCTGGCTGACATCGAATTCATGCAATTCCACCCGACCGCCGTGGTCTCCGGCGGCAGCGGCGACGGCCTGCTCGTGACCGAGGCGATCCGCGGTGAGGGCGCACGGCTGCTCAACCAGGACGGCGAGCGCTTCGTGGACGAGCTGGCGCCGCGCGACGAGGTCGCACGAGCGATCTATGCGGAGATCGTCAGCCGACCCGGTTCCGAGGCGGTCGGGCTCGACATGCGCCACGTCGATCCGGCGCTGTTCCCGAACGTGATCGCCGCCCTTCGCCGAGTCGGGATCGACCCGCAGCGAAACGTGATCCCGGTGGCGCCGGCCGCGCATTACATGATGGGCGGGATCGAGACCGACCTGCATGCGCGCTCGACCCTCCCCGGACTGTTCGCCGTCGGCGAGTGCTCCTGCACGGGCCTGCACGGAGCCAACCGACTCGCATCCAACTCGCTCAGCGAGTGCTTCGTGTTCGGCGCACGGGCGGCGCGCTCAGCACTCGCCGAGCCGGCGGTGCCGGACGCCGATGCGGCCGTCTCGACGTCTGTCGGGCAGGGGACACGACCAGCTTCCGGCAACCCCGAGTCGGCCCGCCCGACACCCGAGTCGGACGACCCGACACCCACTTCACGTCAGCGTCTGTGGCGCTATGCGGGCCTTGTGCGCGACGGCGACGGGCTGGCGCAGCTGCTCGACGATCCACACCCGCTGGTGCGCCTGATCGCATCAGCCGCAATCGCCCGCACCGAGAGCCGTGGCGCCCATTGGCGGCTGGATTTCCCTGCGAGCGATCACACCTTCGACGAGCGCCACGTGACGCTCGTGAGCGGCCAGGAGTCAGGTTTCGAGCTCTGGAAGTAGTGTTCCGTGGCGGACCGGACTGAAGCTGCCGAAAGGAGATGCAGTCGGATGTACCGCTTCAGCCGAGCCATCTACCGGGAGTTGGCTGACGACATCATCGAGAATTCCCCAGGCCAGCCTTACGTGAACCACGAGCGTGTTCTGCACGCGTGTGAGGCCGCCGTTGAGCGCCTGGCAACCGACCGTCACTACTTCGCGCACCCCGCGCGTACGCTGTTCGCGGACATCCGCGTGTTCTTTCCGATGTCCGCCCAGGAGCACGTCCTGCGCGTCGTGCAGCGCTACCTGGATTTCGCCGACGAGTTCCTGCGCAGCCGCATTGAGAACGGGTTCGATATCCACGGCAACCCGCTGCGATGCCGTGCGAGCACCCGCAGAGGCACGCAATGCCAGCGGTCCCCGCTGGTGCAGAACGGGTACTGCCCGTCGCACCAGCACCTCGCAGAGACCGAGGACTTCCAGGATTTCGACGAGCAGTTGGCCGCCGCCTGACGCCTGCGGGCATTCCTGAAAACCGACGAGGCCGCGCGGCTGCCTCACCCACTGGCCCACGCCCGGGATTTACCTCAGATTTCCGGGAAGATTTGGAGATTTTGGCAAACCGGCATAGAATCGGGCTTCGCGCCCGGCTGGCCGAGTGTTCTCGCCGGGCTGTCTGGACCCATCCCTGACAACCCCCCGACAGAGTACAACATGCCGATTGCTTTCAAAGAATGGGCGGTCACCGTCCGCGCGCTCGCTGAGGGAGAGCAGCTGCTGACGCTCCGCAAGGGTGGTATCCGTGAACCGGATAAGCACTTCCAGCTGGAGCATGACCGTTTCTTTCTATACCCCACGTTCGACCATCAGCGCACCGATCTGGTGCGTGAGTCGCACCGCCCGGAACTAGCCCGGGCACTTGGAGGAGGGGGTCTGGAGCGACGGTGAGCCGTCTGCAGCTTCGATGCTGCGCGGCACCGAGATCCACCAACCCGACCGCGTGCGTATACGCGCATGGGCCGAGGTGGCTGCCCACTACACGGTCACGGACCGGCGTGCTGTCGATGCGCTGTCTCCGTTCTATGTGTGGACACCCGACTATGCCGAGAAGCGCCTGGACTGGAAGCGCCGCCACCCGCTGCACGTGGTGGTGCTCCGTACCTACCGGATTCCGCGCCCGGTGACCGTCAAGGTGCGCGACGAGTACGGCGGTTGCCGCTCGTGGCTCGAGATCACGCCGGGACCTCCCGTTCGAGGGCACGCCGGTGCTCTCCGACGAGGAGTTCGAGCGGGCCTCTGAGGAGATCGCGGCGATCGCCGCCGGGGACCGCCAGCCGGTCCTCGTCTGAGGCAGAGCTATGGTCGAGGGGGTGGCCAGCGGGCCACCCCCTCGATCTTTTCTCGTATGTCCTGGACCGAATCCGTATCGGCGTCGTTCGCCTGCCGGCACTCCTCGGCACGTTCCGCGGATGCCGCGCGGGTGCTGGCGCTGCTGGAGCGCACGCGCGAGCGGCTTGCTGAGCCGTTCGGCGAGCCGGCCTTGGAGCTCACGGTCGTGCTGCACGACAGCCCACACGCGCTGGCGCTCTCGAACCCGTTGATGCCCGCGGTCTGGGGGCTGACAGCCAAGCCGGTGCGCCGCGTACGTCGCCGGCTGGGTCGGGCGTCAGCGAGCTGCATGTGCTCTCGCCGCAGGCGCATTGAGCGAACGCGCCTCCGGCGTCTCCGGCTCGTTCGAGATGCTGGCGCTGGCGCCTGCTTCGCTCTATGCGAGGCGAGTGATCATCGAATCCAACCGTGAGCTCCGCTCTGCGCGAGCGCTCTCGCGCGGATGGCAGGAGCTGCGCTGGGCCTGGCTGGTCGACGGCGCGGCCCGGTGGTTCTCCGGGGAAAGCGGCTACTCGCGCAGCGTCCTCGGCCACTATCTGCGCGCGGGCCATCGCCCCCATTTCCCGCCTCGCGCGCACGATGCGGCCGCTGACAGCGCCACCGCTGATCGAGCTGCTCTGCACAACAGCAGGGCGGCGGCGCCGTTGTGCGGCTTGCAGCAAGGCTGCACTCGGGGGGTCGCCCGAACCGCGCTCGCGGGCGCGTTCTCGGGAACTGGGCTCGGAACCGTCGAGGCCGAATGGCGCTCGCGGCTGCGGCAGCTCGCGGACGGCGGATAATCTGCGTGGCCTACGACGCGGAACTCGCCGACCGCATCCGCGAGCTGCTGCTGTTCGAGCCCGACATCGTCGAGAAGCGGATGTTCGGCGGGCTCTCGTTCCTGATCGGCGGTCACATCGCCGTCGGCGTCTCGGGGGGCGGCGGCCTGCTGATGCGTGTCGAGGCGCAGGACACCGAGGCCCTGCTGGCATTGCCCCACGTGGAGCCGTTCGTGATGCGCGGGACGCGCCATGCACGGCTGGGTGCGCGTGGCCGCCGACGGCCTGGCCGACGACGGCGAGCTCCAGCGCTGGGTCGAGGCCGGTGTCGGCCACGCCCGCTCGCTGCCGCCGAGGCGGTGAGGCGTAGCCGTCCGGGCGGTCTGGCGTGCGCTCGCATCTCACCCGTGCGGTGTGGCGTGCGCTCGCATCTCACCCACGCTCCTCCTACGTGAAGCTATGGGAGTTTGGGGGCAGAAATGCCCCCTTTCATCCACAGCTTCGGCTCAGCGTCGGCGGCGCCCGGCCCGTCCCGAGCGTCGGGGGCGCCCGCCCTCTGCTCCGGCTTCAGACGATGCTCAGCCGCACTTCCGCGACCCGCTGATCACGGATCGTGTAAGCCCGCACCAGCGGCTCGGGCTCCGCGGCCGTCCCCACGATCACGTACAGAGAGTCCGGATAGAAGGCAAGATTGATGTCCGTCTGCGACGGGTACGGCTCGGTGCGGGTGTGCGAGTGGTAGATGATGCCGACATCCAGACCGGCGTCCTCGATCGCTGTGACGACACGGTAGAGCTCCATGTTGTCCATCTCGTAGCGCATCCAGGTGTGCGCGGTGTTCTCCATGCGATGAAGCGCGACCGCCACGTCCTCACGGCTCGAGATGATTCCGCAGCATTCGTCGGGTGCGTCGGCGACGGCGTGGGCAACCATCTCGTCGTAGAGCTCGCGCGAGATCTGCATACCGGCTAGGCGAGGTGCCGGCGGACGATGCCTGCGACTACCACCAGACGGTGGAGTCGAGGTTCTCGAGCTCCTCGAGCCGGCGCGTGTAGATCCCGGACGAGAAGTACTTGCTGCCGTCGTCCGCCGCGATGAAGACGACGTTGCCCTCGTCAAGCTCGTTCGCAATCCGCATCGCAACGCGCGCGATCGCACCGGTCGAGACCCCGACGAACAGCTGCTCCTCGTCAAGCAGCTTACGCGTCCAGCTGATCGCATCGCGGTTGGTAACGAAGATCTTCCGGTCCAGCAGGGAGAGGTCGATGATCGGCGGGATGAAGCCGTCATCCAGGGAGCGGAGCCCCTGCACGGGCTCGCCCTGCATCGGCTCTGCGGCGACGATCTTGACCTTGTCACCAAGCTCCTCCCGGAGTCGCCTGCCGTTGCCCATCAGCGTGCCGCCGGTGCCGAGGCCTGCCACGAACGCGCTGACCTCATCGAGCTCCTCGAGAATCTCGAGCGCTGTGCCGTTGTAGTGGGCGTCCGGATTCGCCTGGTTCCCGTACTGGTACGGCATGTAGTAGGAGGCGTCGCGCGCGGCCATGTCGAGTGCCATCTCAACGGCTCCGTTGGAGCCCTTGGCACCCTCCGAGTAGACGATCTCGGCCCCATACATCCTGAGCAGATCGGTCCGCTCCGGCGTGACGTTGTCCGGCATCACGACCTTCAACCTGTAACCCTTGCGGGCCGCGATCATCGCTAGGCTGATGCCGGTGTTGCCCGAGGTCGGCTCGAGGATCGTCTGTCCCGGCCGGATCAGGCCCTTGTCCTCGGCGTCGAGGATCAGCGCCCGGGCCACACGATCCTTGACCGAGCCGGTCGGATTACGTGACTCGAGCTTGACCCAGATCCGCACGCCGGGCTTGGGGCTCAGCCGCTTGAGCTCGATCAGCGGCGTATGCCCGATCGCCTCGATGATGTCGCCGTAGCGACCGCCGCAGGGTTTGTTGCGCAGGTCGGTCGGCATCGCTTCAGTTAGTGTAGTGCCTACGCAGAAGCACGACCGCAGGCCACGCCGCTGCTAGCAACCGCCGGCCATGGCCGGGAGGATCACCAGCGTGTCGCCAGCGCCGACTGCGGTCGCCAGTCCGTCCAGTACGCGGACGTCCTCGTCGTTGAGGTAGACGTTCACATAGCGATTGAGGTCGCCGTCAGCTCCGAACAGCTGCGCCTCGGTGCCCGGGTGGTCGCTGGTTACGGCGCGAAGGATCTCACCGACGTTGTCACCGTCGGCGCTGATCTCACGCTCGCCGCCGACGGCGGCGCGCAGCACTGGAGGAATGCGGATCGTGGCCATGTTGCCTTTCGGGGTCTCTTGGTGTGCGGGGCGCGGGCTAGTGCGCGCCGGCGCAGAACGCCTCGTAGTCGGGGAAGACGCCCAGCTCGTCGTCGCGGATCTCGTCAGGATCGCGGGAGCAGATCGGGCAGTCCGGATCACGCCTGATCTTGACCTCGGTCATCGTCGCGGCCAGCGCGTCGTACATCAGGAGTCGGCCGATCGCCGGGCTGCCGACGTCGAGGATCAACTTGATCACCTCAGTCGCCTGGAGCAGACCCATCGTGCCCGGCAATACGCCGAGTACGCCGTTGGCGCCGCATGATGGGGCCAACTCGGCCGGCGGCGGCACCGGGAACAGGCAGCGGTAGCACGGGCCCTCGTAGGGCTTGAACACCGAGAGCTGCCCATCGAATCCCAGGATCGCGGCCGATACGACCGGGATACGGAGCCGGACGGAGGCGTCGTTGAGCAGGTAGCGCGTCGGGAAGTTGTCGAGCCCGTCGACGACGATGTCGTAGTTGGGCAGGATCTCCATGATGTTCGACGGGCCCAACCGCAGCTTGTGCTTGATCGACATTCACGTCGGGGTTGAGCGCCGCGATCGTCTGTTCGGCTGAGTCGACCTTGGCCACGCCGACGCGTTCGGAGTTGTGGATCACCTGGCGCTGAAGGTTTGAGAGGTCGACGACATCGTCGTCGACGATCCCGAGCGTGCCAACACCGGCCGCCGCGAGATACAGCGCCGCCGGGGAACCGAGGCCGCCTGCACCCAGCAGCAGCACCTTCGCGTCGAGCAGCTTCTGCTGCCCCTCGATCCCGACTTCATTGAGCAGCAGATGGCGTGAATAGCGGTCGCGCTGCTCGGCGCTCATGAAGCGCGGCACCTCGACCTCGTAGCCGCGATCCTTCCACAGCGTGAAGCCGCCGGTCATCGAGCTGACGTTCCGGTAGCCGAGGTCCTCCAGCAGCGTGCGCGCCGCCCACGCTGAGCGCTGTCCGGAGGCGCAGTAGAGGATCACGAGCTGGTCCTTGTCGTGGGCGATGCCCTCGATCCTCGACTCGAAGTGACTCTTGGGTACATGGCGTGCCCCGGGGATGTGGCCGGTGGCCCATTCCTCGTCCTGGCGCACGTCGATCACGAGCGCCCCGGTCTGGAGCTGCTCGCGCACAGCCGCCGGATCGACCTCTTCGATCCGATCCTTGATCTGGCGAAGGACTTCCGCTCCGGACGGGCTCATGATTTCCAAACTCCTCAAAGACGCTCGGGATTTGCGTGTTAGCGCAAGTATAGGCAGCCCGATGACCGGTCTCGGGCTGTCTCGCCTACGTTGGTGTCGCAAATCCCCCTGCCAGGGGGATTTGCGACACCGGAGCACACGGCCTGGCCTTGGGGGCGGGGCGGGCAGCCCGCATCGCGACTCCGTACCCTCGTCCCATCCGCGCTCCGGTCGATCACATCGCAGCCCCACCGCTTCCACCGAGGATGCCGTGGATCAACGTCGCCTCGCTGCGGATGGATCAGCAGCGCGGACGCCCGGTGCTGATCGAGTTTTGGGATTTCTGCCGACCGAATTCGATTCGCACGCTTCCCTACGTCAAGGCATGGCATCGGCGCTATGCCGAGCACGGCCTGCGGATCATCGGTGTGCACTCGGCCGGCTTCGAGGCCTCCGATGACGCAGACGCCGTCAGGAGCGCAGTGGAGCGGCTCGGGATCGAGTACCCGGTCGTTGTCGACGTCGATCGCCAGATCTGGGACGAGTACGAGAACGTCGGCTGGCCGGCGCGGTACCTCTTCAACGGCGACCAGCGCCTGTTCGAATATCACTTCGGCGAGGGCGGATACGCAGAGACCGAGCTGGCGATCCAGGAGCTGCTAGGCATCGAACGCGAGCCCGTGCCGCCGGTCCGGCCCGAGGAATGGCCTGAGGCGCTGCTCGTGCCGCAGACCGAAGACGTCGCCGGCCCCTACAGCGGCCCGTACGAGGCCGGTGGTGTGTGGGGCGTCTTCGAGGGCAGCGGCGTCGCGACCGTGAACGGTTCTGAGCTTGTGATCCCGGCCACCGGCACGTACGAACTGATAGCCCACGACCGCCACACCGAGGGCGTGATTCAGCTCGATGTGAACCACGGGCTGAGTGTGCTCGCTGTCTGCTTCACGCCCGGTCTGGCGCCGCCGTAGGCCTCAACCGCCCGCCGCGGCTCTCACAACCCCTCGCGGCAGCCTCAAGCCGCACCCTGCGGCGGCCTCAAGCCGCACCCTGCGGCGGCCGGCCGCGCGGACGAATCTCGCCTGCCTGCTTGGGCATCCGTCCGGCCTCGTCAAGAGCACGCCGCAGCAGCACCTCGATCTGTGCGTTGACGCTGCGCAGCTCGTCGGACGCCCACCGGGCAAGTGCGTCGTGGACGTGTGGATCGAGGCGCAGCGGGATCTGCTTGCGCTCCCGGCTCACGTATAGAGCGTGCCGGTATTCACGACCGGTGAGGCCGGCTGATCGCCACAGAGCACCACCATCAGGTTGCCGACCATGGCGGCCTTGCGCTCCTCGTCGAGGCTGACGATGCCCTGCTCGTCGAGTCGCTCGAGGGCCATCTCGACCATCCCCACCGCGCCCTCGACGATCCGCGAACGCGCTGCGACCACGGCGTTCGCCTGCTGACGACGCAACATCGCCTGCGCGACCTCGGCCGCGTAGGCGAGGTGGCTGATCCGCACCTCGATGACCTCGACGCCGGCGATCTCGAAGCGCTCGGCCATCTCTGCCGCAAGCTCTCCCGCAACGACGTCGGTCGACTCGCGCAGCGACCTGCCGCGCCCCTCGGGGTCATCGTACGGCCGGGTGGTCGCGACGTGACGCAGCGCAGACTCGGCCTGCACCGCCACGAAGTCGACAAAGTCGTCGACGGCGTACACAGCCTCAGCCGTATCGGCCACCTGCCAGACGACGATCGCCGCGATCTCCACCGGATTGCCGTCAGCGTCGTTGACCTTGAGACGGTCGGTCTCGAAGTTGCGCACGCGAATGCTCACGCTTCGGCGAGCAGAGAGTGGGACGACACACCACAGACCGGTCCGGCGCAGCGTGCCGACATAGCTCCCGAAGAAGCGCACGACCTGGGTGTGGCCGGGCTGCACGATCACAAGCGAGCTGATCGTCAACGCGCCGACCACGATCGGCACCGCGATCAGACCCGGCACCGAGCTTCCCGCAAGGGCGATGCAGGCGCCGATGCAGATGGCGATGAGAAGCACGCCCGCCCAGCCGCTGAATGCCCAGGCCGGGCGTTCGTGAATCGCGACCCGGGTACCGCGGGTTCCGACCGGTGCCGCCGAGGCCTCGCCGACACCCGATGCCGGCTGCGGCTGCGGCTGCGGCTGCGGCTGCGGCTGCGGCTGCGTCAGATGATTGGCCCGATTCGCTCATTGTTCCTCCAAAAACTGACCGCTAAAAGAAAAGTGATTGCAATATGATATCACTTTTCGCTGGCAGGCGGCGCAACGGCAATCGCCGTGAAGGCAACGGTCACCGAGAGGCCGCCACCGGGACGGGGACGAGCGTCGATCGCGGCATGATGCGCCTCGGCGATGGCGCGCACGATCGACAGGCCGAGTCCGTGCTGGCCGGCAGCCGAGCCGGTGCGCGGCCGGCCAAGGCGCCGGAATGGCTCAAACATCGTCTCGATCTCATCGGGAGCGATCAGCAGGCCAGTGTTCTCCACGATCAGCAGCGCGCGGTCATCCTGGGATCGGGTGGTCACCTCGACGCGACCGCCGTCGAGGTTGTGGATGACGGCGTTGTCGACGAGGTTCGTGACCAGGCGCTTGATCAGGTCCTGATCGCCCTCGGTGATGGCGGGCTCCAGATGCGCCTCGAGCTCGATCTGGTGGAGTTCGAGCTCCGCGCGCGGACGCTCGAGCACGCCGGCGGCGAGCGCGCCGAGATCGACGCGCTCGCGCCGCTCGAGCCCCCGTTCGCTGCTCGCCAGCGTCAGCAGCGCCTCGATCAGCCGCTGCTGGTCGCGACCATTCGCGAGCAGCTCCTCACATGCCGCGCGCAGCGTGGCAGCGCTGGCGTTCGGGTCGGCGAGCGCCACCTGCAGCAGGGTGCGCTCGACCGTCAGCGGCGTGCGCAACTCGTGCGAGGCGTTGGCGACGAACCTACGTTGGGCGTCGAAGGACGCCTCGAGCCGCCCCAGCAGATCGTCGAGCGTGTCGCCCAGTTCGGTGAACTCGTCGCGCTCGCCGGTGATCGCGAGCCGCTCGTGCAGGTTCCCGGCGGAGATCGTGCGCGCGCGGGCTGTCATCTGTCGTAGAGGGCGGAGCATGCGGCCGGACGCGAACCAGCCGAGCGGCACGGCTCCCAGCACGCTGATGACCATCAGGACCACGCAGACCAATAGCAGCGAGTTGATATCGGCCGCGCGCTGTGCATGCACGATGCCGATGCCGGATGGCCGCACGATCAATTGGTCGGGCCGCCTGGGATGGGCAACCGCCACCCGAACGGTCGGCGCTGAGGCATTCACTATGAGGACGAGCGCGACCAGCAGACCGACGACGACCGCCAGCAGCACGGTCGCATAGACGAGAGCCAGCCGCCCCCGCGCGCTACGTCCGGCGGGCAGCCTCATATCCGGTAGCCGCCTTCACGCACGGTTTCGACCACCGGCGGGTCGCCGAGCTTCGCACGGAGACGGGCCATGGTCGTCTTGACCGTGGTGGTGAAGGGGTTGGCCGCCTCGTCCCAGACGCGTTCGAGCAGCTCCTCGGCTGACACGGCGCGCCCGTCCGCCGCGAGCAGGTGCTCGAGCACGGCGAACTCCTTCGGGGTCAGCTCCAGCCGTCTATCGCCACGCGAGGCGAGTCGTCGCGCCGGGTCAAGGCTGAGGTCGCCCCGCTGATATACGGGCGGCAGCGGCGGGGTGGACCGACGCGCGAGCGCTCGCACCCGGGCGACCAGCTCGGAGAAGTCGAAGGGCTTGCCGAGGTAATCATCCGCGCCGAGTTCGAGCCCGGCGACGCGGTCGCGGATCGTGTCGGCCGCCGTCAGCATCAGCACCCTCGTGTTGTTGCGGCCGTTGGCCAGAGTTCGGCAGACCTGATCACCGTGCACCCCGGGAAGATCGCGGTCGAGCACGACCACGTCGTAATCGGTGACGGTCGTGTGGGCGAGCGCAGAGTTTCCGTCCAGAGCGAGGTCGACGGCCATTCCCTCAAGCCGCAGGCCGCTGGCAATGGCCTCGGCGAGTCGCTGGTGGTCCTCGACGACTAGTACGCGCACCGTCACAGCATGCCGGGTGACAGTCACAGCCAGGTGACATAGCGCGTGACAGGCCCGTCACGGGTGGTGGCGTAGAACGGCGGTGATGAACGCACGCTGCCTCAGGCACTCATCGCCGGCCGCCGGCCTCGCTGCCCTGGCGCTCGCCGCCCTGGCGCTCGCCGCCTGCGGCGGCGGCTCGAAGCCGCCCGCCGCGACCATCGCTCATTCCTCCAAGGACAACGGTGCCCAGGACGCGTACCGCTTCTCAGCCTGCATGCGCACGCATGGGGTGACCGGCTTCCAGGATCCACGCGTCGAGACACGCGGCAACCAGCTCAGCGTCGTGATCCATGTCGATCCGGCGATCACCGGATCTCCCGACTTCAAATCGGCGCAGAAGGCCTGCATGCATCTGATGCCCGGAGCAACCAACGGGCCATCGCCGGGGCAGCAACGCGCTCGGGAGCAGGCCTTCCTCGCGTTCGCCAAGTGCATGCGGGAGCACGGCTTTCCGACGTTCCCCGACCCCACCAGCCAAGGCCAGATCACTCCTCAGATGCTTAGCAGGGCCGGAATCGACCTGCAGCAGCCGGCCATCAAGCCTGCCGCGGATGCCTGTGTGCCGGTGACCAACGGGGCCATCACCCGCGCCGACGTCGACCAGGCGATTTCGAGCAGCCACGCTGCCGGCTAGGGCCTGATCGGGACGTAGTGGTAGCTGGCTCCGGCGTCGATCGTGTAGTAGAGCCGCCAGTCCTCGTGGCCGCCGGTGCCGAAGTTGCCGATGGCGACGCCGTGGGTTGAGTCCGTGAACCCGAGGTAGGTCCATGCGGCCGATGGGGCCGTGGCCTGCACCCAGGTGGTGCCTCCATCGACCGTGCGCATCAGCGGGCCCTGGGCGGCCGCGACCGCCGAGCTGGACGACGAGGCGGCAAACGCCTGCAGCGGGCCGTCCGGGACGGCGGTCGTGGACTTGAAGCTGGCGCCGGAATCGGTCGAGAGGATGACGTCATCGGGCGCCATGCCGGTCATGCAGAGACCCCAGATCACGGCCGCGCCGTTGGTTGAGTCGAACTGGCACTCACCGGGCACGGCGCCGGACGCACGCGTGAAATGATCGCCGTTGTCGTTGGAGATCCACGCATGGCGGCCGACCTGGACGATGACCGTGTCCCCCTGGACCCAGAGGCCTGACGGACTCGGATGCCCGTCAAGGCCCGCCCCTCCGGGCCCGCGCAGGAACGTCCACCGGTTATGCCCGATCGGCGAGCGCGCGAGCATCGAGGTCGGGCCGCCGGTGGATGCCAGCGCGTAGACGTAGCCGCCCGCAGTCGCCAGGTCCGTGGCCCCCATATGCGCCTCGACCCAGGTCCTGCCGCCGTCATGAGTGCTCCACAGCTGGGGGCCGTAGGCGTAGCCGATCGACGACGTCGCAAAGCGGATCTGACCGACCGCGCTGGTCGGCGGTGCCGGGATCCGGATGAAGTGAGGACCACCGTCCCGCGTCTGGACGATCGTCGTGCACTGATGACGGCCGCACCGCGCCCGACCGAGCAGCCACCAGGTGAACTCGCTGATCGCGGTGAACGACTGCGGCTGGAAGGCGTGCGGCACCGCGCCGGCGGTCGTGAAGGCGCCGGAGTTGGTCTGCCCGGACGCGACATCCTCCGCGCGGCGTTGCGAGGTCGGCAGCGTGAGCGTGGCGGCGATCGCGCTTGCCGCCAGCGTTGCCGCCACCCCCGCCGCGATCGCGACGGTCGGAGCCCGCCAGGGAAGCCGCAGCCGCATCAGCCATGGCCGGCGCCATTGACGGCGGCCGACACCACGCTCGGTGGCGGCGACGAGCTGCTGCTCGAGCGCCTCGAAGAAATCCTCACCTGGATGCTGTGTCATGCCGGCCCCATCTCCGTCAGGCGGTTGCGCAGCCGGCCGAGTCCACGACTCACGCGCTTGCGTACGACCATCTCCGAGCACTCCAGCTGCGCCGCAAGCTCCTGGTATCCCACCTCGTCGACAACGTGCCAGCGGACCGCCTCCCGCTCCATCGAGGGGAGCTGCTCGAGCATCTGCTCGAGGCGGCCGACACCGGCATCGGCAAGCTGCTCGACGCGCTCGAGCGCGAGGTCGTCGAGCTCAACCGGCTCGAGCCCGAGCCGCTGACGAGCGCGCGCCTCGACCCGTCCGCGGCGCCAGCTCATCAGCAGCTTGTGGCGGGCGATGCCGATCACCCACGGCAGCGCCGAGGCGGCCTGAGCCTCGTAGCGGCCGGCGGACAGCAGCACCGCGGAGAACACCTCAGCCCCGAGGTCGGCGGCGAGCTCCGGGTCGCCGGTCTCACGCACGAGGTACGCGAGCACCTCGGCCAGATGCCGCCGGTAGAAGGCGGAGAAGGCCGCACCATCCCGTGCCGCCACGGCGGCCAGCAGCTCGGCGTCTCCCCAGCTCGCTCGATCGTCGCGATGAACACTCATCGCCTCTCTATTGCTGGAGCCTACGCCGTTGTGACGCGTGATTCGAGCAGGTTGACGAGCCGCGGCGGCCCGTCGTCGTCGAGCTCGACCGCGAAACCGCGCCGGTACGGGTTGGCGGCCGGTTCCTCGACGAGGAAATCGACGGTCTCGTTGACCCAGCAGCCACAGTTGATCAGCTGCACACCGGACGAGGTGACCCACTCGGTGGGGTCGTCGAGAGGCAGTGGGCCGGCGCGGTGCGTGTGACCGAAGATCGCGTAGGTTGGCCGCAGGCCCAGCACCGACAGCACCTCACCGAACGCCACCAGCGAGGAGCGCCGCAGTGTCGGGCCGGACAGATCGGGGCTCAGGCGGGCCCAATCCGGCGAGGTTGGCAGCCGCCAGAACCGCGCGCAGACCGGCCTGAACGGCCAGCGCCTGCGCACCCCTTGACTCGCGGATCAGCTTCAGCGCCCGCGTGGAGCTGCCGCCGTCGGTGGCGTCGATCTCGCGCTCGCTGGTCTGCGAGACCGCGTACATCCAGGCGTAGATCGGAGCGAGCAGCCGCTCGTAATCGCCGGCCGAGGACATCTCCGAGAGCGGCAGCCGCAGGAACCGCGACATCACGCCGGCGAAGAGCCGCTCGAAGGCGGGCGTAGCCGTGTGGCGGTCCAGGTAATGGCCGTGATGCGCATAGACATCTCCTCGCAGCCACACGCCGGGGTACTCGAAGCGGACCTCAGCTCCGGACGTCGCAGAGCAGCGACTCGACCTGCGCGAGCGCCTCGGGATGCTCCTGCAGCTGATGGTCGTGGTTGCCGACCAGCAGGATCACGTCGCGGCCCGGTTCCAGACCGGAGGCGAGCTCCGGCAGGATGCGCGAAGCAGCGGCGAGCGCGTCCTGGATGCGACCCTGGCGCAGCTCGATGACGTCACCGAGCAGGACCAGACGGTCGGCACCGGCGACCGCGTCTCGCAGTGCGGCGACCACGGCCGGGTCGTCCAGGGCCACACGGCCAGGTTCAGCGCCGATGTGTAGGTCGGAGACGACGAGCGTGCGCACTACGCGCTGGCGGCCAGCGCTTGGCGAATCGTCTTCGGAAGCATGAAACGCATGTTCTCGCTGACGACCTCGAGCTCCCGCACCTCGTCGGTGCCGCGGTCGCGGAAGAACTGCACGAGGCGGGCGACGAGCTCCTCGGGGGCGCTGGCCCCGGACGACACGCCGACAACACGCGAACGCCCTCGAGCCACTCCTCCTGAACCTGCGTCTCGTTATCGATCAGGTGGGACTCGGCCCCGTTCTCGCGCGCCACCTCCACCAGCCGGTTCGAGTTCGAGGAATTGCGGCTGCCGATCACGAGCACCAGATCGCACTCCTTGGCAAGCTCCTTGACGGCTGCCTGGCGATTGGTGGTTGCGTAACAGATGTCGTCGGTGCGTGGTCCGACGATCGCCGGGAAACGCTCACGCAGCCGCACGATGATCGAGCGTGTCTCATCGACGCTCAGGGTCGTCTGCGAGATGTAGGCGACGCGCTGTGGATCGGCGATCTCGAGCGTGTCCACCTCCTGCTCGCTCTGGACGAGCACGATGTTGTCCGGCGCCTCGCCCATCGTGCCCTCGACCTCCTCGTGGCCCTCGTGGCCGATCATGATGATCGTGTAGTCCTCGGCCGCGAACTTGACGGCCTCGCGATGGACCTTCGTGACCAGCGGACAGGTCGCGTCGATCACGTTGAGCTTGCGAGCGGCCGCGTTCTCGTGAACGCTCGGCGCGACGCCGTGGGCCGAGAAGACGGCCGTGGCGCCCTCTGGAACCTCGGTCTCGGACTCGACGAAGATCGCGCCGCGCTCATGCAGCTGCTGGACGACGTGCTTGTTGTGCACGATCTCCTTGCGCACGTAGACGGGAGCGCCGTAGAGCTCGAGTGCGCGCTCGACCGTCTGAACCGCCCGGTCGACACCTGCGCAGTAGCCGCGCGGCATCGCGAGCAGCAGCTTCTCTGGGGTCGCGGCCATCTTCTCCGAGTTTAGAACCTTGGCGTCTGCCGGCGGGCGCGCTTGCCCGCCGGCAGGGCCTCGGCCTGGTCAGCTGGCCTCGTGACGGCGCCCCGCGTACGATTCCGAGCCAGATCGCGGGCATAGGAAGTGCAGACTTGGCACAGCAGCATCTGGATCGGTTGACGTCGACGGACGCGGGCTTCCTGCATCAGGAGAACGAGTCGGCGCACATGCACATCGGCGGCGTGCTGCTGTTCGACGGCCCGGCCCCGAAGTTCGACGACGTGCTCAACCACATCCGCGGGCGCCTGCACCTGGTTCCGCGTTACCGGCAGAAGCTGGCGACGCCGCCGGCCGGAACCGGACGGCCGCTGTGGGTCGACGACACCAACTTCAACCTCGAGTTCCATGTGCGCCACTCGGCGCTGCCCGCCCCTGGCAGCGAGGCACAGCTGCTGGAGATGGCCGCCCGGATCGCCTCGCTGCCCCTGGACCGCGACAAACCGCTGTGGGAGTTCTGGCTGGTCGAGGGAATCGAGCCGGCTCCGGGGTCGCGCCAGCGGCGCTTCGCGATGCTGCTGAAGACCCATCACGCACTCGTCGACGGGGTGTCCGGTGTCGACCTCGCGACGGTGCTGCTCGACTTCAGCCCGTCGGCCGCACCCTCGAGACGGACGGGCTCGCGGCATGGGAGCCGCATCCGGAGCCGGGCGCCGCATCGCTGGTGATGGCCAGCGCTCGCGACGCGGTGGACGCGGCCGCCGGGCTGGCCCTGCGGACGGCCAGCGCAGTCACGCAACCGGTCCGCAGCTCTGCGGGCGCTGCGGGACGCCGCCGAGGGAGTCGGTGAGATCGGCTGGGCTGCCCTGAACCCGGCGCCCGGCACGCCGCTCAATGTCCCGATCGGCCCACATCGGCGCTTCCGCGTCGTGCGCCAGCAGCTCGACGACTACAAGACCGTCAAGAACAGGCTCGGCGGGACCGTCAACGACGTCGTCCTGGCGGTCGTGGCCGGTGCGCTCCGAGACTGGCTGAGCTCGCGCGGCATCCGGACCGACGGACTCGAAATGCGCGCGCTCGTGCCGGTATCGGTGCGAACACAGGACCAGCATCACACGCTCGGAAACCGCCTGGTGGTGCTGCGCGGGCCACTGCCGGTCTACATCCAGGACCCGGCCGCGCGCCTGCGGGCGGTCAGCAGCGCGATGGACGATCTCAAGAGCTCCAAGCAGGCGATCGGCGCCTCCACGCTCGTCGCCGTCAACGACATCTCACCGCCGTTGGTGCTCGCACAGGCCTCGCGCCTGCAGTTCTCCACGCGCCTGTTCAACCTGCTGGTCACGAACATCCCGGGCCCGCAGGTTCCGCTCTACATCCTCGGCCACAAGCTCCAGGACCTCTTCCCGCTGGCGTTCCTGCCCTCCGGGCACGCACTTGCGATCGCGAACATGTCCTACAACGGACGCATCGAGTACGGGCTGCTCGGCGACTTCGACGCGATGCACGACATCGACGTCGTGGCGGACGGGATCGACGCCGAGTTGGGGCGATTGCTGTCCGTATGCGCGCCTGGGCTTGCGCGCGCGCCTGCAGGCGCCGGGGCGGCCGAGCCGGCCAAGTCGCGGCGGCCGGCCACGGCGCCCGAACCGTCCACCGCACCCGAGCCGTCCACCGCGCCCGAGCCGGCCCCGGCTCAGCCGCAGGCGGCGCCGCTGACGACCCCGCTGCTGCCCACCTCGCGCAGACGGCCGGCCGCCGGGCCGGCCGCGGACATGCGGGCCAAGCGCAACCAGCGGCGCGGAACGCGGCGACCTCCGAAGGAATCCGGCGGACCGGGGCGAAATTAATTTTAGATCGCCTGCACACTTGCGTAACCGTCAGGCGTCTAACAAGCACATATGGAGCTTCCCCCAACCCCAGCTCCAGTTGGAATCCACCTAGTCTCGGCCGGTTCGTAGTCCGCCCCCCTGAGCCACGAACCGGCAGGTGGTGACCCCGTTGGGCGGGTCCGAACGATTCGGACCCGCCCAATTTCTTCCCTGGCGTACGTGAGTCAAGAAGTTCTGGCGTCCTGGTGGGTACGGCAACCACCGGGACGCACGCCAGATCTCCGTTGCGGTCAGCTTCTGTCCGCAATAGGTGCGAGGCTGGCACACATGCTCAGACCGACTCACCTGTGCATCCGATGATCGAGACCTCCGCACGGCTGCTGGCACTGCTGTCACTCCTGCAGATGCGCCGAGAGTGGACCGGCACGGAGCTGGCCGAGCAGCTGGAGGTCGGCCCGCGCACGGTGCGCCGCGATATCGGGAAGCTCCGGCGGCTCGGCTACCCCGTCGAGGCGGCCCCCGGCGTGGCCGGCGGCTACCGCCTCGGAGCCGGCGCCGAACTGCCGCCACTGCTGCTCGACGACGCTGAGGCGGTGGCGGTCGCGGTCGGGCTGCGCATCGGCGCCTCCGGGCCGATCACGGGCATCGAGGAGATCTCGGTGCGCGCCCTGAGCAAGCTCGAGCAGGTGCTGCCCTCACACCTGCGCCGGCGGATCGACGCGCTCAGCAGCGCCACCTCGGCGCTGGCCGTCGATGGGCCGCAGATCGACACGGAGACGCTGGCGACATTGGCAGCCGCCTGTCGCGACACCGTGCAGGTCCACTTCGCCTACGTCGCCAGCGATGGTGCGGAGTCGACCAGGACGGTCGATCCCGCCGCCGTCGTCTACAGCGGCCTGCACTGGTACCTGGTCGCATTCGATCTCGATCGTGAGGACTGGCGCACGTTCCGGATCGATCGGATCGACAGCGCTCTGCGGCTGGGACGGCGCGGCAGCCGCCGCACGCGTCCCCGGTGGCGATCCGGCCGCATACGTTCAGCGCCAGCTGAGTCGGCACCGGGCCGGTGATGAAGCCGCGACGGCTGGGCGGATCCGCGTGCTCGCGCCGCTGCAACGGCTCACCGGACGCGTGCCGGCGCACTATGCAAGCGTCGTTGACGACGGACCCGAGGCGTGCATCGTTGAGACCAACGGCCCCTGGTCGCGCCACTTCCTGCTGTGGATGGCGACGCTCGATGAGCCGCTCGAGGTGCTCGATCCGCCGGAACTGGTGGACGCTGCACGCACAGTCGCGGAGCGGCTCAGCGCCAGCGTGCGATGAGTCCGGTCCGGATCAGAACCCGAGCGCGAACTTGGCGTCGTCGCTCATCAGGTCGGGCGACCACGGCGGCGTGAACACGAGCTCTGAGTCGATTGCGCGTGACCCCCTCGATCTCACTCACGAACTCCTGGATCTGACCCTCGACCTGCGGCCCGATCGGACAGCCCGGCGTGGTCAGGGTGTATGTGACCTTGATCGCTCCGGCGGCATCGATGTCGACCCCGTAGATCAGACCGAGCTCGACGAAGTCGAGGCCCAATTCAGGATCGATGACCTCGCGAAGCGCGTCATGAACCTCTTCGATGGTGACCATTCGTTCGAGTTTACGAGGTTCTATCGCGTACTGGCGCACTCGGCTTGCATCGCCGCCGTCCACTTCGGTAGTGTTCCCGCATCATTGAGTTCGCCGACAACCCGCCGGTGCTCCTGTGCGCCGGAGACGAGGATCGGAGCACGCAGAGCCTGCGCCGGAGGGCACTCGTCCTCGCGTTTCGTGCGCAGAGCGACGTTGTCGTTGATCTCGGGGACCTGGTCTTCGCAGACACGACCTTGATGATCGATCTTGCGATGCTCTCGAACCGCCTGCGGCGGCGCGGCCGCGCACTCGTGCTGCAGGGCGCGCAGCCGCAGATCATGAGTCTGATCGAGCTGGTGGGCCTCCACAAGCTGCCCGGTGTGCAGCTGATGTACGGCCGGCCAACGCCCGCACTCGCCTGAGGGTTCCGCGCTCCGGGCTCCGGCTCAGCTTCCGCCGAGGCTGAGCGGGCCCCGTCCGTTGCCGACCCTGAAGCCTGCCAACACGCGAGCTGGTTGTCCCAACCGACCAACTAGATTAACAGCCTGATGCTGTGGTTCGTACTGCTTGTGCTCTGGCCGTTGGCGGAACTGTTCGTGATCGTCAAGGTGTCTGAGGCGATCGGCTTCGTGTGGATGTTGCTGCTCCTGCTGGTCAGCTGGCCGATCGGCAAGCGGATCATCAAACTGCAGGGCCGCGCTGCGCTTCGCCGGCTGCGTGAGGCGCTGGCTGCTGGACGCGAGCCCACCAATGAGGTGCTCGACGGCGTGCTGGTGATGCTCGGCGGCCTGCTGTTGCTGGTGCCCGGGTTCATCACTGACGCGATCGGCGTGCTGCTGCTGATGCCGCCGACCCGCTCGCTCGCACGACGTGCCACGGCGCTCAACCGCCGCAGCGCGTGGCTGAGCCGAGCGGCCACCTTCGTCACCTGGGGTGCTCAGGGTGCGTCAGCGCAATACGCGCGCAGAGGCCGCAGCAGCCCCGACTACGACGCCGACGCGACCGCGGTCGACGTCGACGGGCCACAGCTCGAAGCATGAGTCGGACGGCCGCGACGGCCTTGCCATTGGCGGTCTTCGGCGACCTCGAGGCTGACATCTGGGGCGTCCTGGTCGGCGGCGACGAACCGCGCGCGGCGATCGCCGGAGTCAGCGCCGCGGACGTGACATTCGAAGGCGCCGACCTGGATCTCGACGACGGCGAGGTCTGGACCCTGACCGGCAGGGGCGTGGCGCTGCGGGTCGAGCTGGCCGACGCAACCACGGCATCGGCCGGTCCGCGCTCAATCGAGCCATGCCGTGTCAGCGGGTCTGCGACGGTCGCCGGCACGGAGCGCGAGTTCGACCTCGGCGGTGTGCGCGGTGACAACGTCAGCGCGGCTGATCTCGACTCACTGCAGGCTGCTCGGCAGCTGGTTCCCGGCCGGGCACGAGGTCGGCCTGATCGCGGCGCGACCACGAAAGGCCAAGGGTCAGGACAGCGACGCCGTGCAGGTGATCGCACGCGGCGAGGAGCAGGCACTGGTCGTCGACCCGCGACTCTCAACAACGTACGACGCGCACGGCACCCCGCGACGCATCGGTATCGAGCTCTGGCTCGGCGCCGATGACGACGAGAACCAGCGGTCCAGGCGAGTCGGCGGTGTCGCAACGGGCTCGTTCGCCTCGACCCAGCTCGACGGCCGGACGTTGACCGCGCACGCACTGCACTGCGCGAGCCGCAACGAGGCCGGCGCCGGCGTCTACCTGCTCCTCAAATAGGGCTCCGGCCGCCCCGGGCTCAGTTCTCGCTGCCGAGGCGGTCCCAGCAGTAGAGCTCGAGGCACTCGCTCGCCAACTGGATGCAGCGGTCCTCAGACAACCAGGGGAGCACCGCGTCCAACGCTTCGTCCTCACCGACACCCGCCTCAAAAGCGTCCTCGCCCCGGAAGCCGGCCGCGATCCGCAGTGCCTCGCGGCGATTGTCGCCGAGTGAGGGAAACACGTTTACGAGGAACTCCTTGCTCGGGATCGGATGACCGACCTCCAAAGAGGCATGCCAGGCGGCAAGCAGGGACAGGTCGTGCTCGTCGAGGTCGGCGACCGCCTTGGAATAGTGCGGCAGCAGATCCGCTTCCGGGATCTCGTCGACCCACGCGCCGACCACCTCACCCAGGATCTGGCGGCGCGCCTCCCTTCCGACCGAGTCGGCGATTACACGGATTGCGTCCTGCGGCTCGATAAAGCAAAGTGACATTACGGCTCCGGCCTTGGCGCGGGTGTATGCAGAGAATGTAGGCAGGGGTCCGGACGTCAAAGGCCGAGCGCCGACCGTGCCCTCTCGAGCGTCAATCTCGTCGCCGAGCGCGTCCCCGGGCAGGCCGTCGTCGATCCGTTCGCCTGAGCCCCAGTTGTGGAACGCGAGGTCGAGCGATCCGAGCGGCGCCTCGCAGGCGGCCGCGAGATCGGCCGCGCGGCGCTCGAGCAGCAGCGGATCGCCGATCCCGAGGACGCGCTTGGCTGCCCAGGTGGCTTCGTTCTCACCGCTGAGAAAGAGCTTGTCGGGGCGCAGCTCATAGAGGCCCAGTCTGCCCAGCAGTGTGAGCAGCTCGAAGCGGGTGTCGCGACCGAGACCGCGGATGCCGCCGAGCCGCTCAAATGTCCGCTCGAACCGGCGCTCGGGGCTCCATGACTGATCGCCGGTGAACGCGGCCTCGGTCGAGCCTGCTCGGGCCACCCAGGCCTCAAATCCGGCAAGCACGCTGTCGCGATCGCCGGACTGGAGCCCCCGGGGCCCATCCAGCACGTAACGGAACGCAGCCTTGGACCTGCCCGCGAGGTCGCCGGGAGCAGCGATCTCGCGCCATATCTCGGGCACGGTCACGACCTGCTCGCGGGCGGCGACCTGCTCGCCCGCGGCGACCTGCTCGCGGGCAGCGACCTGCTCCATCAGCGAGAGCCGCCAGCCGGCGAAGGCGATCTCCTCGGCCAGGCGCTCAGCGTCCACGCTTGACTTGAGGCCAGGGACCAGCGGCGAGCGGAAGCCGTCCTCGGCGCCGCGCGCCAACTGCTTGATGCGGACGGCGTTGCCGCTCCGGCCGGCGGAACGCTGAACACGAGGTTCACGCGGGCGCGGCGTGCGTTCGGCGCGCTCTCGCGGCGGGCGCGCGGTCCGCTCCCGCGGCTCAGCCGACTTCGGTGCCGCCGACGAGACCACGGGCCGCGCTTCGAAGTTCTGCTCACGAGCGCAGATCGTGCAGTTCTGGAGGAGGCGGTTGTGTCGGCAGAAGTTCGGCATCCGATGCCTGATCGACGTCTAGCCGCAAGGAGAGCGCTGGGGGGCCCAGATCCATCCGGGCCCCCCAACTGGCCAGGGAAGTGGGGGCGCAGTTCCCTGACTGACCCGTTGAGTGTGCCTCACTCAAGTTCGGATTAGATAAAGCTCTTGGCCAACGCTACCGCGGGGCCCGGCTACTCACCGCGGCTGCCGGGACCGGTGAAGAACTGCTCGCCCGGCCGAACGGTGCCGGCGGCCTCTGCCTCGTGGCGCAGCGTGCTGTCGGCCTCGCCGCTCCAGGCACCGATCGACAGGCAGCTCGCGATCCTGATCCATCGGCGTGCCGCCGAGCGCGTTGTTGACGACGCGGGCGCACTTGCGGCCCTCGGCGATCGCGGTCACCACCAGCGACTGCCCGATGCGGGCATCGCCACAGGCGAACACGTTCTCAGCTGACGTCCGGTAGGTCTGGCGTGTGCGGATGTTGCCGCGGCGGTCGAGGTCGAGCTCGAGGGCCGCAACGAGGCCATCATGCTCCGGGTGCTCGAAGCCGATGGCGATCAGCACCAGGTCGGCGTCCACAACGAACTCGCTGCCCGGCACGGGCGTCAGGTCGCGTGAGGAGGTGCCGGTGACCTTGCGCGCGTAGACGTGCGTCACATCGCCGCCCGACCCACCGAAGCCGGTCACCTCCGTGCCCCATCGACGCTGGCCGCCCTCGTCGAGCGCATAGGTCGTGAGCGTGCGCTTGGGCGGCAGCGGCCAGGGATGGCGCGGATCGGACTCGAGCAGCTCGGCGTAGACGTCAAGGATCGTGGCACTCTCAGCGCCCTCGCGCTGGGCGTTGGAGATGCAATCCATACCGGTGTCGCCACCGCCGATCACGATCACCTTCCTGCCGGCGGCGGTGATCACGTCCTCCGGCGCCGTGGCGCGGAAGGCGCGGCCCTCATGCTCGGCGACCCAGCGATTGCGTTGGTACAGGTAGTCCATCGCAAGGTGGATGCCGGCGTTCTCACGACCGGGCACAACGATGTCCCTGGACACCCGCGAGCCGATCGCGACCACCACCGCATCGAAGCGCTCGCGCAATTCCCCGACATCGAGGTTGCGTCCGACCTCCGCGTCGTAGACGAAGTCGATGCCCTCCTGCTCGAGCAGCTGCACACGCCGATCGATGACCTGCTTCTCGAGCTTGGCGTCGGGCACGCCGAACCTCATCAGGCCGCCCGGACCCTCGTCGCGCTCGTAGACGGTCACGCTGTGGCCGCACTGGTTGAGCTCGTCGGCGACCGCCATCCCGGCGGGACCGGCGCCGATCACGGCGACCGTCCGTCCGGACCGGCGGATCGGCGGTTCGGGGACGACCCAGCCCTCGTCGAACGCGCGCTCGGCGATCGCCATCTCGATCTGCTCGATCGTGACCGCGTCGTCGTTGATCGCGAGCACACAGGCGGACTCGCAGGGCGCGGGGCAGATCCGGCCGGTGAACTCGGGGAAATTGTTGGTCGCATGCAGCTGGTCAATCGCCTCGCGCCACTTGCCTCGGTAGACGAGGTCGTTCCAGTCGGGAATCAGGTTGCCGAGCGGGCAGCCCTCGTGACAGAACGGGACGCCGCAGTCCATGCAGCGCGCTCCCTGACGCTTCAGCTCGTCCTCGGCCGGCAGCGAGAAGTACTGCCTGTAATCGGCGACGCGCTGCTTCGGGTCGCGCTTGTCGAAGCCGACGCGGTGGATCTTGAGGAACGCCCCGAGCTCTCCCATCGGTCAGGCACCCCCTACAGCGCTGCTGCTGGTCAGCGGACCGGCAGCAGCGGCGGCTGCCTGCGCCTGCTGCTCCAGGGCACGCTTGTAATCCCGCGGCATCACCTTGACAAAGCGGTCCCGCGAGCCCCGCTCCCACTGGGCGAGGATGTTGCGTGCCACCAGCGACCCGGTGCGTTGGCCGTGCTCGGCGATCAGCCCGCGCAGTTCTTCGTCGTCGGCGTCGGTGACGGCGTCCAGATCGACCAGCTCGGTGTTGCAGCGGGCTGCAAAGCGGCGGTCGTAGTCGTAGACGTAGGCGATGCCGCCGCTCATGCCGGCTGCGAAGTTGCGGCCGGTGCGGCCGAGCACGACCACGCGGCCGCCGGTCATGTATTCGCAGCCGTGGTCGCCGACACCCTCGGCGACCGCCCATGCGCCTGAGTTGCGCACGGCGAAGCGCTCGCCGGCGAGGCCGCGGAAGAAGGCCCGGCCCGAGGTCGCACCGTAGAGCACGGTGTTGCCCACGATCATGTTGTCCTCGGCGCGGAAGAGGGCCTGTTCAGGCGGGCGCACCACGATCGTGCCGCCGGACAGGCCCTTGCCGGTGTAGTCGTTGGTCTCTCCGCTCAACGAGAGCGTGATGCCGTTCGTCAGCCAGGCGCCGAAGCTCTGACCGGCCGAGCCGGTGAGCGCGATCTCGATCGTGCCCTCGGGCAGTCCGTCAGCGCCGAACCGACGCGCGACCTCCCCCGAGAGGATGCCGCCGACCGTCCGGTTCACATTGCGCACGGCAATCGGCCCGAGCTTGACCGGCTCGCGGCGCTCGAGCGCCACCGAGCAGTGACGCACCAGGCCCCAGTCGAGCGCGTCCTCGAGCACGGGCTCGGGTCCGCGGGTGCGACGGCGGTCGACCTCGGCCGGCACGTCCGGGCTCGCGAGCACCATCGAGAGATCGACCTTGTGCGCCTTCCAGTGGTCGATGGCATCATCGGTGTCGAGCAGGTCCGGGCGTCCGATCATCTCCTCGACGCGCCGGACACCGAGCTGCGCCATCAGACGACGGGCCTCCTCGGCGACGCTCATCAGGTAGTTGACGACATGGTCCGGGGTGCCGCGGAAGCGCGCGCGCAGCGCCGGATCCTGTGTCGCGACACCGACGGGGCAGGTGTTCAGATGACAGACGCGCATCATGATGCAGCCCATCGCGATCAGCGGCGCGGTGCTGAAACCGAACTCATCGGCGCCGAGCAGCGCCGCGATCACAACGTCCCGGCCGGTCTTCATCTGGCCGTCGACCTCGACCGTGACGCGACTGCGCAGATCGTTGAGCATCAGCGTCTGCTGCGTCTCGGCCAGACCGATCTCCCAGGGCAGACCGGCGCCATGCACCGACGACTGGGGCGAGGCGCCGGTGCCGCCCTCACCGCCGGAGATAGTGATGTGGTCGGCGTTGGCCTTGGCGACGCCGGATGCCACTGTGCCGACACCGACCTCGCTCACCAGCTTGACCGAGACGCTGGCGGTCGGATTGGCGCAGCGCAGGTCGTAGATCAGCTGCTTCAGGTCCTCGATCGAGTAGATGTCATGGTGGGGCGGCGGCGAGATCAGCCCCACGCCCTCGGTCGAGTAACGGATCTTGGCGATGTAGGAGTCGACCTTGTGGCCAGGCAGCTGGCCACCCTCCCCCGGCTTCGCGCCCTGTGCCATCTTGATCTGCAGCTGGTCGGCGTTGACGAGGTAGTGGGTGGTCACGCCGAAGCGCCCCGATGCGACCTGCTTGATCGCGGAGCGGCGCTCGTCGCCATTGGCGTCGGGGGTGAACCGCCCCGGGTCCTCGCCGCCCTCGCCGGTGTTGGACTTCCCGCCGATCCGGTTCATCGCGATCGCGAGCGTCTCGTGCGCCTCGCGACTGAGGGCGCCGAGCGACATCGCTCCGGTCGTGAACCGCTTGACGATCTGCGTCGCCGGCTCGACCTGGTCGAGCGGGATCGGCTCGGGCAGCGTCCTCAGCCGCATCAGTCCACGCAGCGATGAGCGCTTGATCGCCTCGTCGTTGGCGAGCTTGGCGAAGTCCTCGTAGGTCTGCCAGCTGTCACCGGTCTCGCCGCGGACCGCGTGCTGGAGTTTCGCGACCGTGTCCGGGTTCCAGTTGTGCAGTTCGCCGTCGCGGCGCCACTGCAGCACGCCGCCAACAGGCAGGACCTCGCGGTCGGTGCGCGGATAGGCGCGGAAATGGCGTTCGATCGCCTCCTCCGCAAGCTCCATGAGCCCGATCCCGCCGATCCGCGACGCGGTGCCCGTGAAGTGGCTGTCGATCAGCTCCGCGTCGAGTCCGACCGCCTCGAAGATCTGCGCGCCGCAGTACGACTGGATCGTCGAGATCCCCATCTTCGAGATCGTCTTCATCAGACCCTTGCCGATCGCCTTGACGATCCGCTTCTCCGCCTCCTCGCGGTCGAGATCCTCGGGCAGCAGCGCACGGTCGGCCAGCTCGTCGAGCGACTCGAACATCACGTAGGGGTTGATCGCCGAGGCACCGAAGCCGATCAGCGTCGCCATGTCGTGGATCGACCGCGGCTCACCCGACTCGATCACGAGCCCGGTGGACAGGCGCGTGCCGCGCCGCACGAGGTGCTGGTGGACGGCGGCCACCGCCAGCAATGACGGCATCGCAACCCGCTCCGGACCGAGGTTGCGGTCGGAGAGGATCAGGATGTTCGCGCCATGGTCGACGTAGCGCGCGGCCTCATCGCAGAGCAGGCCGAGCCGCTCCTCCATGCCGGCCGTGCCGCGCTCGACCGGCCAGGTGATGTCGAGCGTGGCGGCATCGAAGACCTCGTGTGAAACCTGCCGCAGCTTCTCGAGTTCATGGTTGCGGAGAATCGGCTGGTCCATCACCAGCTGGTGGGCCTGATCGGGGTCCTCGGTGAGAAGGTTGCGCTCGCGCCCGACGCCGACCTTGAGGCTCATCACGACCGCCTCGCGAATCGGGTCGATCGGAGGGTTGGTCACCTGTGCGAAGAGCTGCTTGAAATAGGAGAACAGCGGCGGTTGACGGTCGGAGAGCACCGCCAGCGCGGCGTCGTTGCCCATCGACGCGACCGGCTCCTCACCCTTGGCCGCCATCGGCGCGATCACCTGCCTGAGGTCCTCCTGCGAGTACCCGAACGCCAGCTGCTTGGAGCGCAACGGCTCGACCCGCGGGGTGCGGGGCTCGCGCTCCGGCAGGTCGTCGATGTGGACGACCGCCTGCTGATACCAGTCGCCATACGGTCGCTGTCGCGCGACGTTGCGTTTGACGTCCTCGTCCTCGACGATCTTGCCGCGCTCGAGGTCGAGCAGGAACATCCGGCCGGGCGCCAGCCGGCCCTTGCGCTGGATGTGCTCGGGCGCGACCGTCAGCACGCCGGCTTCGGAGGCGAGCACCACATATCCCTCCGTGTCCTGAATCCAGCGACCGGGACGCAGGCCGTTGCGATCGAGCGTCGCCCCGGCCATCCGGCCGTCCGTGAACACGACCGCAGCCGGACCGTCCCATGGCTCCATCAGGCACGAATGGAAGTCGTAGAAGCCTCTGACATCCGGATCCAGGTCCTTCCGCGTACGGTACGCCTCCGGGATCATCATCATCATCGCGTGCGGGATCGTGCGCCCTCCGAGCACCAGCAACTCGAGCACGTTGTCGAATGAGGATGAGTCCGACGCGCCCGACTGGATCACCGGCATCACCTTTGCGAGGTCCTGGCCGAAGAGCTCGGACGCGAGCTGCGATTCGCGCGCCCTCATCCAGTTGGCGTTGCCGCGCAGCGTGTTGATTTCGCCGTTGTGGGCGATCATCCGGAACGGGTGTGCGAGCGTCCAACTCGGGAACGTGTTCGTGCTGAAGCGCGAATGCACCAATGCCAGCCGGCTGGCGAGCCGCGGGTCACGCAGATCGGCGAAGAACCGCGGCAGCTGCGGTGCGGTCAGCATCCCCTTGTAGACGAGCGTGCGCGAGGAGAAGCTCGCGATCGCAAGCTCATCACCAGCGCCATGCTCGATCAGCCGCCGGATCACGTACAGCTTGCGCTCGAACTCCTGCTGGTCGGCGATCTCATCGGAGGCGGCGATCAGAACCTGGCGGATGTAGGGCTGCGAGGCGCGGGCGGTCTCGCCGGCGTAGCGGTCGTCGATGGGGACGTCCCGCCACCAGATCACGCGCTGCCCCTCAGCGGCCACGGTCTCCTCGACGAGCTGCTCGATCTCGGCCCGGCGCGCATGCTCAGTCGGCAGGAAGCAGACGCCGACTCCGTAGCGGCCGGCCGCCGGCAGTTCGACGCCGGCGGCGACACCGCGGAAGAACGCATCGGGGATCTGCAACAGGATGCCGGCGCCGTCGCCGGTGTTCGGGTCAGCACCCGCGGCGCCACGGTGCTCGAGGTTGCCGAGCGCCTCCAGGCCCTTCTCGATCACGGCATGCGTGGCCTCACCCCAGAGCTTGGCGACCAGCGCGACGCCACAGGCATCGTGCTCATTGGTCGGGTCGTAGAGGCCAGCGGGCCCCTGTGCGGCGGGAATTTGAGTCATAGGAGAGGCGTACGACGGAGAGAGCCCTTAACGCTACAGGGTTTTGGGCGCGGTTCCCTCGTTGCGACGAGTGAGCAAGGAGGGGTCAAAGGATGAACTATTCAACCTTTGGCCCCTCGCTTCCGCTTGCTCGGTCGCCCAATCTCACACCGGTGAGCCCGAGCACGTTCAATACGACAAATGGACCTGCCCCCGTTCCAAACGCTGCTCGACAGCTACGGCCGCGACGTCCACCGCTTCCTGGCGGCCAGCGTCGGCCCGTCAGACGCCGAGGACTGCTACCAGGAGACCTGGATCTCGGCGCTGCGTGCCTATCCCCGACTTCAGCACGACGGCAACCTCCGCGGTTGGCTGCTGACGATCGCCTCACGCAAGGCGATCGACTGCGCCCGGACGCGGGCACGTGTGCCGGTACCGGTGGACAGCGTCCCGGAACTGCCCGCTCCGCCGGAGGTCTCAGGCGACGACGGCGGGATCTGGGAGGCGGTCCGGGCGCTGCCCGAGAAACAGCGCGCGGCGGTGGCGCTCCGTTACGGCCTCGACGCGGACTACGAGTTGATCGCCGCGACCATGAACACCAGCGAGGACGCGGCAAGGCGCAGCGTGCACGAGGGCCTGAAACGACTGCGAAGGGAATACACGCAATGATCGACATCGAACAGCGGCTTCGTTCGGCCGCCGGCCCGCTGGCCGGCGGCGACCTGCCCGACCTGCGGCCCGCCTTCGACAGCAGCGGTCTCGTCGACGTCGCCTACGCGATCGACGACACCCCGGTCGGACCGGTGCTGCTGGCGAGCACGGTCACCGGCCTCGCGCGCCTGGCCTATCTCGGCGCCGACGAGCTCCAGTCCGAGGACCAGCTGCTCTCCGACCTTGCCCGGCGCCTCTCGCCGCGGGTCGTCGAGTTGCCGGCGCGGCTGGATGGCGCCCGGCGGGAGCTCGATGAGTTCTTCGCCGGGCGCCGGCACAGGTTCGACGTGGCGCTCGATTGGACGCTGACCAAGCCCGGGTTCACGCGGGCGGTGTTGCAGGAGACTGCGCGGATCCCGTTCGGTGAGACCGTCAGCTACAAGGGCATCGCCGGACGCGCCGGCAATGAGCGGGCCTTCCGTGCCGCCGGCAGCGCGCTCGGATCCAACCCGCTGCCGATCGTGATCCCCTGCCACCGCGTGCTGCACGTCGGCGGCGGACTCGGCGGCTACACCGGCGGTCTGGCGATCAAGCGCAGACTGCTGGCGATCGAGGGTGTCCTGCCGGACACCCTCGATCGCGCCCAGTGAGAGACACCGGCCCGGTCCCGTGCCGAGTCGATCATGTGGCGCCCTACGGACGGGGCGCTGGCACACCCATGCCGCACTCCGCCACCCCCACCCGCATTTTCGACTCTGCTTTCCGTGTCCCGGCGTCTGCTGGCACATATGACGCCACATAACACCGCCGAGCGCATCAGGTACCCCACCTGAACTTTTCGCTGACGGGCGATCGCTGCCCGAAGCGATGCGCCCGGTGGCGGGTCTGGGTAGGGCTCCCTCGGTGGCGTTGTCAGCCGCGGGCGCCGTCGGCCTGCAGTCGCTCAGCCAACAGCTCGCGCGCCTGCTGTCCGCTCAGATCGAGCTTCTGGTAGATGTGAGCGAGGTGGGTGCCGACCGTCTTTGTCGTCACGAACAGCGCCTGGGCGATCTCGCGATTCTGCATCCCGGCCGCTGCCATTTCAGCCACACGCCACTCGGACGGGGTCAGCGCCTGTGGTCCCGACAGCTCCTCACGGCGCGGTTTCGCTCCGGACACGATCAGTTCCTCTCGAGCCGCATCGGCCATCGCCACCATCCCGCAGCGTTGAGCGAGCGCGAGCGCCTCGCGCAGCGGCTCTCGAGACGCTGCGCGCTGCCCGGTCCGCCGCAGCGACCCGCCGAGCTCGACCAGTGACTGGGCCAGCTCGAGGCGGGCCGGTGACGCGCGCAGCGTCTCGACGGACTCGCGGAGCAGCTCCAGGCCATCGGCCCCGCCGACCACGCGCCCCAGCGCCCGCAGCGCCGTGCCCAGTCCCCGCGCCTGCCCGAGTTCCCGGGCGCGCACGAGCTCGGCCTCGGCCAGCTCCCGGGCACGATGGGGATCGGTGGAGGCCAGGATCGTGACCAGCTCCGATCGCCACGGCAGAAAGCTCGGGTTGTTGATGATCACGTTCTCACCGGCTAGCCACAGGTCCGCGAGCGCGGCATCACGGTCACCAGTGGCGAGGCGCACCCGCGCCCGCGCCAGCAGCGCATGCAGTGCAGCCGCGGTCCCGATCGACCGCTCGAGCTGCAGCTTCTCGATGACGCTCCGCGCGGCGTCGATCTCGCCGCGGGCACGCAGGGCTTCGCAGAGACAGGCGACCATCCAGATCTCGACCCAGCCTGCGTCGATCCGGCGCGCGAGCGTCAGCGCCGCCTCGGCATCGTTGACGGCCGCGGCCAGCTCACCCGTGCGCAGATGCAGGTAGGCGCCCCAGGAGAGATCGACGAGGTGCGACACGATCGATCCGCGTGCGCGAGCGTCCGCTCGAATGTCGGCCAGGAGCGCCTTCGCGCGGTCGACCTCGTCGCTCAGGACCAGCACGAGCGTCGCGTAGATCACGATCGGCGACCCGCCGGTGTGCTCGGCCACGAAGGCGCCGGCGTCGAGCCCCTGGTCGAGCCGCTCGAGCCAGCCGCCGGCGACGCCCTCCGTCTGCACCGACCAACAGGCGTCGAAGATCTTCAGGGCGCGGCCGGCAGGCCCCGCCGCGTCAGCAAGTGCACGCAGGTCCTCGCGACGCTCCACGACCCTGGGCGCAAGTCTGACGTCGACGGACGCGGTCGCCATCCGCAGCGTCTCCAGGATCGCCCGAAGGTCGGGAGCGAGATCCGGGCCCAACTCGCTGAGCACGCGCGTGAGCATCTCGTAGGCCCTGACCGAGTAGCCGCCTCCCCACACGAGTGCCTCGCCCAGAGTCGCCGCCACCGCGACACGGGCCTCTGGCTGCTGCGCCGCCGCCAACGCGGCGGTGAGGTGCTCGATTGCGGCGGGATCGTGGGCGAGGGCCTCGACCTGGCCCAGCTCACTGAGGACGACACCACGGGCCGACTCCTCGGGCGGCTCTGCGAGCGCCCTGCGCAGCAGCGCCAGCGCAGCATTCAGGTCGCCGCTGCGAAGTGCCTCGCGCGCAGCCCTCCTCAGGAGCGTCACGACCTGCGGGTCGGCGGTCGGTGAGGCCCGCAGGAGATGCGCGCCGAGCCGGCGGGTCGACGCTCCCGCCGACGCCAGCATCACCGCGGCGCGGCGGTGGTCCTCGGCGCGCTTGGCCGGAGGGATCTGCTCATACACAGCCAGCCGCAGCAACGGGTGCACGAATGTGAGCGGTTCGGGGCTGAGGACCCCGGCAGCCGCAAGGCTGTCGGCAGCCGCGACCGCCGAGCCCGATTCCAGCCGTGCCACCTCGCCTGCGTCACGCAGGCTCGCGTGCTCCAGGATCGCAACCGCCTGGGCCAGCGCCACCGCGTCCGGTCCGAGCCGCTCGAGCCGGCTCAGCACAACCCTCCGCACCGACTCCGGGTTGGCCTGCTCCACCCAGCCTGCATTGGATGCGGTGGCCGACAGCTGCTCGGCCTCGAGCTCGGTCAGAAGCTCACCGAGCAGGAATGGGTTCCCGCCGGTCACGCGGGCACAGGCCTCGCAGAATTGGGCGTCGGGATCCTCGCTGAAGCGCTCACGCACGACGGCCGTGACCCCGTCCGGGCTGAGCTCGCGCGGCGCCAGGATCGTCGTCTCAGGCGCAGCCCGTATCGCCCCCAGCAGCTCGTCGCTGCCGCTGGCCTCGTCGGTCCGGACGGTCAGCGCCAGCAGAACCGCAAGCTCCTGACAGCGGGCCGCGAGGTAGGCGATGCTCTCCTGTGAGGAGCGATCGGCGAACTGAAGGTCATCGACGGCAAGCAGCAGCGGCCCGGCCTCAGCGAGGTTGGCGGTCAGCCAGTAGAAGCCGTGGCTGAGCGTGAAGGCGAGGTCACGAGCAGGCCGTGAGGGGAGGGCCGGCGTCTCGCCGGCCCTCCCCTCACGGCGCCGTCTAACCCCCAGCAGCGGACCGGTGAGGCCGGCCGCACCGGCCAGCAGTTGCCGCCGCCGGGTGGCGTCGGCTCGTGCCACCGGCTGCTCGAACAGCTGCCGTACGACACCGAACGCGAACTCGTGCTCGAGTTCATGTCCACGCGCCGACAGTACGTCCAGGCCGGCTGTCCAGGCCGCCTCCCGCGTCTGGGTCAGCAGCGCGGTCTTGCCGATGCCTGCCGGCCCCTCGATCAGCACCACGCCGCCGCTGCCGGCACGAACGGCGTCGATGGCGCCGCGCAGGATGTTCAGCTCGCGGGAGCGTTCAAGCAGCAGCGTCATGTATCAATTCGAAAGCGATGGACCTGCTGGCACCAGTGAGGAGGCTAGACCGTTTTCAACAGCGGCACGATGTGCTGGCGGTTGCGGCGGCCACGATCAAGAAGTTCGGGGACGACTCCGCCGGCAGCTTCGCCTCAGCGATCGCCTTCTACGCGTTCTTCTCGCTGTTCCCGTTGCTGCTCGTGCTGATGACGATCCTCGGGTATGTGCTGGCCGGGGACCCGTCGGCGCTGGAGGCAGCCAGGAACTCGGTGCTCGGGAACTTCCCGGTCATCGGTGACACGCTCAGGCACGAGCACCTCGAGGGCAGCGGGCTCGCGCTCGTCGTCGGTGTGCTGCTGTCGCTGTGGGCCGGACTGGGCGTCACCGGCGCCGCGAAGACGGCGTTCGATCGCGTCTGGGACATACCCCGAGAGGACCGTGAGGGCTTTCTGCAGACGAAGCTGCGCGGGCTGGTGCTGCTGATCGTCCTGGGTGTGTTGTTCGTGATCGCATCCGGGGCGTCTGGCCTTGTCGCGTATGGCTTCGGCGGGGCGTTGCTGTTCGCCCTGGGAGTTGTGATCTCGATCCTCCTCAACCTCTGCCTGTTCCTGGCGTCGTTCAAGCTGCTGTGCACAGCGGACATTCCGTGGAGGAAACTCCTGCCGGGGGCTGTGATCGCCTCGGTGCTGTGGGAGATCCTGCAGCTGGCGGCGGGCGCCTACATCGGCCACATCAGCCACAAGCACAATGCCTACGGCACCTTCGCGCTGGTCCTCGGCTTCCTCGCCTGGTTGCACCTGGGCACGCAGATGATGGTCTACTGCGCCGAATTCAACAGCGTGCTGGCGGGCCGGCACTGGCCCAAGGCGCTGATCAGCGGCGGGTGAGCTCCAGCGGGTGGGAGCAGAGCCCGCCCTCGGCGGGGCAGCCCTCGCAGACGTGACGGCCGGGAGACTCGGTCACATGAAAATCGGCTGACCTGATGCCGGCACAGGCGTTCGTCCAGCTCGCGCTCGAGCGCGGGATGGTCGGCCTGCGTGCAGACCAGGCTGACCGGCTCGTCGGGTGCCTCCAGGAAGAGGTGCACGACCTCGACATCTGCGTCGCCCAGATTGAGCGCAGCCAGCGCGTAGATCGTGCGCTGGGCGCCGTAGCGCTCGGCCACGATCGTCTCGGGGCGCCGCCCCCGAGACGATCGCTCTTGTAGTCGATCACCAGCAGCCGGTCGGCCTCCGGTTCCCGTGCCAGCACGTCGAACACGCCTGAGATCACGACCTCGCCGTGTGCGAACGCGAAGCGCTGCTCGCGCCGGATCTCCCGCAGCTCGGCGAGACGCCTGAAACTCGAGCTGTCGATCAATGAGAGCAGCAGCGTGCGAACGTCGTCCGGCATTGGCTCGTCGAGCACGGGCCGCCGCACGTCCAGGCCCGCGAGCAGCTGGTGGATGAGGGTGCCGCGCTCAGCTCCCGCCATGTCCGAGCCGCCCAGCTGTGCTTGCGCGGGCGTCGGGCGGAGGGTGGCCCTCGTCACCTCGACGAGCTCCGTCGGCTCAGCGCCCGTCGGCACCTGCGGCAGCCCCAGCACGCGCTCCGCGTAGAACCGGTAGCCGCAGCGCTCGTAGAGGGCCAGTGCGCTGTATGACAGTGCGGTCGGCGACATGGGCGCAGTGGTGGCGAGGTCCCGTTCGGGCTGCGGCACAGACGAGTCGCAGCTCTCTGAGGTTTCCCACCGGCCGGGGGGACAACGTCGACAGAGTCGGCCGCCGGGTCGCTCGCCAGGTCGGCCGCCGGGTCGGCGTCGCGGGTCGGCCGGCGCGCTGGTCACGAACGTCAGTTTCACGCCGAGCTCGGTGATCAGGGCCGGCGGCGCGCTGGCAGCGGCTGCGGTCAGGGCGGTGCGGCTGCCCCGTAGCCCGCGGCACGACTCGCGATGTCCGGCACCAGCGCCGCGCCCACCCAACTGATCGGCGCCAGGCGGTTGCCGGCCTCCCACGCCGAGAGCTTGGCAGCGCCGGAGACGATCAGCCGCTGCCGGCGCGGGTCATCGCCACATAGAACAGGCGCCGCTCCTCTGCCGACTCGAGTTCGCGCTCCTCAACCTTCAGCTCGTCATATGCGAGCGCGTCGACCCGTGCGGCGGAGCCCGGTTCGCAGACGCAGTCCGAGACTCTGACCGTCACGACCCAGTCGCATGATCCAGCCCGCCCGCGGCATCACCTGGCGGCCCAGGTCGGCCACGCAGACGACCTGGAACTCGAGGCCCTTGGAGCGGTGGATCGTCATCAGTCTCACCGCGTCGAGGGCCTCGCTCTCGACCGGCGCGTGGCTCTCACCGGCACCCTCGCCGCCACGCGGGACTGCAACATGATCGACGAACCCGCGCAGATCGGTTCCGTGCGCCGCCTGCCACTCGCGCGCGAGGCGCAGCAATTTGCGCACGTTCGCCAGGCGCCGCCGCGCGTCTGGCAACCCGGCCAGCCGTAGTTCGTAGCCGCTGTGGGCAGCGCACGTTCCAACAGCTGTTCGATCCCGAGCCACGCGGCATTGCGGCGCTCGCCGCGAAACCATGATCAAACGCCTCCAGCCGGACCGGTCAGAGTCGCGAGAGCTGCTCCGCCGATGCGCACCGGCCTCGGTGCAACACGAGCCCGTCCAGCGATAGACCGCAGAGCGGCGAGACGCAGCACCGTGTAGAGCGCCTCGGTGTCGAGCGGACTGGCCAGCGCTCGCAGGTAGGCGACCAGCTCGATCACCTGTGGGTGAGACCAGTAGCCGCGGCCACCGACCACGTAGGTCGGCAGCCCGGCGGCCACAGCGCCGCCTCGTAGACATGGATGTCCGTGGTGGCGCGCAGCAGTACGACCACGTCCGCAGGGCGGCCTCACCGGTGTCGATCAGCTCCCGCAGACGTGCCGCCAGCACCCTCGCCTCAGCCACCCGCCACGGTGCCGCGGGCTGCTCGAGAATCGGGTCTCCGGTTGGAAGCTGGCCGCGATCGCGTCCTTGTCGACGACCATCAGTTCCACCAGTGGATCCGTCGCAGGCGCTCGTCTGCTGACGGCCGGGAAGCAGCTGGCCGGAAGCTTCCGCCGAGTGCATCGGCGAAGGCGCCGTTGAGCACCCGAGGATCGCCGCGTGCGAGCGGAAGTTGGTCTGCAGCGAAGCGCGACCGCCGCTCCGTTCGAGCTCGGCGCCCCGCTGCCGGAATAGTTCCACGTCTGCGTGGCGGAAGCCGTAGATCGACTGCTGGGCGTCACCGACCATGAACAGATCGGGCCGGCCACGAGGTCGATCAGCTCGAGCTGGACACCATTCGTGTCCTGCATCTCATCGACCATCACGCGCAGAAAGCGCTCGCGATAGCGGCTGCCGACCTCATCGCGCTTGCGCAGCAGCTCCCGCGCCATCAGCTCAAGGTCGGAGAAATCGAGCCCGGAGCGCTCGCGCTTGAGCGCCGCATAGCGCCGGCCGTATTCGCTCAGAAGTGCGTCGAGCGCGTCCCGCACGCCGACCGCGTGGGTCACGGGCGGCCATCTCGGCGAGCTCCTCCAGCGCAGCGCGGTAGTCGTCGCAGACGCTGCGTCCGCAGTGCCAACGCGCCCGTGCCGAGCCTGATCTGCCGAAGCTCGCCGGGCCACGGCGAGCCGGACGCCAGCACGCTGGGGACCGCTGCCGAGCAGTGCGACCGCCTCGCTCACCCTCTGCCCGGGGTCGTTCACCGCACCCAGCTCGCGCTCCGCGGCCGCCGCGACCCGCTCGACCAGCCGGCACGCGGCCAGCATGTCCTCCCTCAGCGGCGGATCGGGCGCCGGCGGCAGCCCGGGTTCCAGGACCCCGCGCGCACGCAGCTCGTCATGGACCCGAGCGATCGTGGAGCGCAGCTGTGTCGTCCCGTAGGCGCCGATCAGTCCGCGCACCGAGCGGTGTGCGGGCCGAGGCTGTGACGGACTGGTCAAGCGCACCGGTCGCAGTTCGGCGGCCTCCGTGTCATCGAGCACAGTGAACTCCGGATCGATGCCCGCCTCCAGTGCATGGTTGCGCAGCAGGCGTGCGCAGAAGGCATGAATCGTTGAGATCCACGCGGTCTCCGTCGCCCGCGCCGTATCGATCTGACCGGCCGGCCCGAAATCGCGCGCGGATCCGCTCGCGCAGTTCTGCGGCCGCCTTCTCGGTGAAGGTGATCGTCAGGATCTGGTGGATCCCGATGCCGTCATCCTGGATGGCCCTGAAGAACCGCTCCACGAGCACCGAGGTCTTGCCACTGCCGGCGCCGGCGTCGAGCAACAGCTCGCCGGTCGCCTCTCGATCGCGTGGAGCTGTTCGGCTGTGAAGGCCATCAGGGTCCTCAGAGCGCCTCGGCCCAGCAGATCCCCGGGTGGCTGCAGGCGCCGTTGGGCGCGCAGCTGTCGGGGCATGGCGTGAGCTCTCCGCGTCGGAGAGTTGCGGCGAGCGCCACCGCCTCCGCCTCGATCTCGCGCAGCAGCTCCTCCAGCTGGCCCTCGCCGAGCTCGTCTCGGGGCACGACACGGTCACCTGCGGCGACGCCGGCCTGTAGGCGCCACGCGGGCGCCGGTCCTCACCGGAGAGCGGCTGATAGAAGCCCGCGACGGCACGTACGCCGAGCAGCCGCTGCGCGGCGATCATGTAGAGAGCGACCTGAATCTGGCGGTCCGATACCCAGCGTGCGGCCGGCCACGTGTCCCGCTTGGCTCCGCTCTTGTAGTCGCGCACGATCACCCGCTGTGGGTCTGCCGGATCGGCGTCGATGCGATCGATGACGCCGCTCAACATGACCTGATCGCGGTCGCCGCCAAGTGCCACCGGCCCGAGCGAAGCGGCTGAGTCGGGGTCCAGGCCGAACCGCAGCTCGGTCCGGGTGGGCAGGAACCGGCTGCCGTCGGTTGACTCATCGCTCAGATAGCGGCGAAGCTCAGCCTCGATCCCACGCAGTACCGCCGCGCGAACCTCGGGCGATTGCCCGGAGGCCACGCGGCGACGCTCGGCGGCCACGTCGGTGCCACGGATCGCCTCGCCCAACAGGCGCTCGGCTTCGGGCAGGGAGTCGGGCGTCAGTGCACCGTCGAGCTGCGCGAACACCCGCTCCAGCACCGCGTGGATGAACGACCCGCGCGTCAGCGGCTCGGGCTCCGGCTCGAGGTCGCGGACGCGGAGCTGGCGTTCGATCAGCCACTTCACCGGGCACGCGCCGAACAGCTCAAGCCCGCCCGCGGATACGACCTGGCGGTGGCGGACGTGGGCCAGCGCGGCCTGAGAGAGCCTGCGGGTGGCCGGACCGCCAACGGACCGCGGATACCTCGCCGCGAACCCGGATCATTCGCCGCGCCCGGACCGCCGCTCCCCGCCACATCCCCCAGCAGCATCCGCCGCCGCCGCTCGCGCCAGCCCTCCGCAAACAACTCGGCGACATCGTCCAGGAAAGGCGAGGGGATCACGAGGTTGCCGTCCTCGTCGGAGCTGCGGTAGCTGAAGGTCACGCGCTCGGTCGCGCGTGAGAGACAGGCGTAGAGGAGGTAGCGTTCGCGATCGAGCGGATCGGGCGACTGCGGCAGCGCCACACCTGAGGCCAGCGCCAGCTCGAAGCGACGTTCGTCACCGAGAAAGGGATCGCCGAGGCTGGTCTGTGGGCTCGGAAACTCGCCCTCGCACAGGCCCGTCACGAACACGCGCCGAAAGCGCCGGGCGCGAATCGCCAGGGGCTCGGCGACCAGCACGGCGGCGGACCCCGGCAGCCCGTGGGCCGGTACCTGAACCCCCTCGAGCAGCTCGATCAGCTCGGCAGCGGCTAGCTTGGCTCCGTCCAGCTCCTGCACCTCAGCCAGCGCGGAGATCACAGCTGACGCCGCACGTGCGTCCAGCTCCTGCGCCGCCCCGAGCAGCCGAGCGCAACCGCGGTGAGGCGCGGCAAGCAGGAGACGCACGTGTCCGGCGAGGACCGTGATCGGCTCCGTCTCCTCCCGCAGCCGCTGGACCGGCTCCAGCGCTGCGCGCAGTTCCGCAGGCCCGTCAGTCGATTCCGGTCCTGCTGCACGCGCCATGGCGCGGGCGAAGCCTGCGCCCCCGGCGCTCCGCACGCCGGCCCGCCGCAGCTCCGCCTCCAGCCGATCAACCGCCTCGATCGGCTCGACCACTCCCGGATGCCGGAGGTAGGCGATCAGATCACCGACCGTGCGCTGCTCCAGCGGGAGCAGCGCGCTGCGCGCCAACGCCAGCAGGCCGCGCCCGAGTCGCCGTGTGCGCGAGCGGCACACTGCCGCGCGCTGCGTGACGGCGACGCCGTGCGCGCTCGAGCGCGCGCTCCAGCACTTCTCCCGAGCGCGACAGCGAGCGACAGACGACCACGATCTCCCGGGCGGGGACGCCGGCCGCCAGCGCCGCCAGCACCTCCGCGGCGACGAGCTCCGCCTCCGCCCGCTCTCCGCCGGCCTCCATCAGCGTGACCGCATCGCCGGGCTCGACCGCCGGCGGCTCGGGCTCGAACAGGCCGCGCTCGAGCTGGTGCAGCGCGACCGCGAGCGCCCGGCGCGTAGTGGTCGTCCAGCGCCGGCAGCTGCCGTGACCGACGTCGGCCCCCGCCCGCAGCTCCTCGACGACCGTCGCGCGCGCCGCCAGCGCGGGGCGGTCGGGCTCGTAGGTCAGAGACACGGTCACAGCAGCCTCGGCCAGGCGTGACAGCGTCTCGACCGCGTCGAGCTCGATCGGCGTCAGATCGTCGAACCCGTAGCAGAAAGACCGCAGTCGCACCCCAGTCCGACGGTCGCGCACGCAGCGCGTCGAGCGCACCCCATGCAAACAGCTCGTCATCGAGCAGCTCAAGGCTCTCAAGCTGATCGCGATAGGCGCGGTAGATCGCCACCACATCGCGGGTGAAGTCGATCCGTTGCCGATGCGCCTCCCGACCACTCTCGCAGGGCCGCGGCGAACCGCTGTGGCGTGACCCGCCGCTGCTCGAGCTCGGCGATCAGCCGCCCGGCGGCCGGCGCGAAGCCCCTGCCCTCCGAGGAGCCGGCCAGCGAGCTCGCAGCTGCAGCCGCGGCGATCGCGCGCCGCAACAGCCGCTGGCGCTGAAGCGCCGTCAGACCGCGACGTGTCGGTAACCCGCCCGCAGCCCGATCTCATCGATCAGCCCGGGAAACGTCAGCGCCCGCCCGAGCGTGACCCCGGAGCGCTGCGAGCTCGCGCTCGTAATGGTCGACGTCGGCGGCGGTCGGCACCACCAGCAGCGCGTCGCGCCTGGCCGCCAGCGTGTAGGCGCCGAGCACCTCCCCCGCCTTGGCGGAGTTGGCTGGGCCGAGGACGAGCGTCAGCGGCATCGCTCAAACGATGCCGGCTGCGCGCTCCGGCTGGCGGGCATCAGAGTCGACCCAGGGCCTGGAACAGCGCCTTGGCCGTCTCGATCCCGAGCGGGATGTAGCGGACCGGCATGTTCTCGTTGGGCGCGTGGATGTTCGCGTCGGGTAGCGAGAAGCCCGTGATTATCGTCGGGATCCGGCGGTCGGCGACAGCGCGGCGACGATCGGCAGCGTCCCGCCGGAGCGGATCAGCGCCGGGCGCACGCCGAGGACCCGCTCGAACGCGTCCTGGCCGAGCCTGATCGCGTCGAGCGTCAGGCGGCACGATGCCCGGGGCGCGCGGCCGACAGCAGCCTGACCTCCAGCTCGGCGCCGTCGGGCGCGGCCGCTCGGATCAGCCGCTCGAACGCCGCACCGATCGTCTCAGGATCCTGCCCTGGCGCGAGCCGGACGGACACGTTCGCGTGACGCGCGAACCGGCAGCACCGTCTTCTCCAGGTGCGGCGAGCCGGACTCGATCCCGTTGACCTCGAGCGCCGGCTCCGCGAACGTGCGGATGTAGAACTCGTCAGCGGCCGCTGGGTCCGCCGGTCGTGCGCCCTGGTCGGCCAGCTCATCGCCGCCCGGCTGGCAGCTGCCGCCAGTCGTCGAGCTCCTGCAGCGTCGGCGCGATGATCCCCTGGCGCAGCGGCTCGGCGAGCCGCCCGTCCGCCGGCGATCAGCGGCTCGAGCGTGCGGATCAGCGCGTGCGCGGCGTTCAGCGCCGCGCCACCGATACATCCCCGAGTGCAGGTCGACGTGCGCCCGTCGACGAGCTCCACGATGGAAGTAGACGAGCCCGCGGGTGGCGATGTTGAACGCCGGCCGCTCCTCGCGGATCATCCCCGAGTCGAAGATGATCGCGGCGTCAGCGCCGCGCTCGTCAGCCTCGAGGAACTCGACGATCGAGTTCCCGCCGGTCTCCTCCTCGCCGTCGCAGGCGAAGCGCACGTTGACCGGCAAGCCGCCGGCCTGCGCGAGCTCACGCGCGGCGCTGAGCAGCATGTAGAGCTGGCCCTTGTCGTCGGCGACGCCGCGGCCGTAGAGCCTGCTCGCCACGGATCTCAGGCTCGAACGGCGCCGACTCCCAGAGCTCCAGCGGGTCCGGAGGCTGAACGTCGAAGTGGCCGTAACAGAGGACGGTCGGGGCGCCCTCGGCGCCGCGACTCGCGCTGATCTCGCCGACCACCAGCGGCGAGCCGTGCCAATCGACGAGCTCGGCGCTGCCGCCGGCGGCGCGGATCAGGTCGCGCACCCACTCGCCGGCCCGCAACACGTCGGACGCGTGTGCCGCATCGGCGCTGATCGAGGGGATCCGCAGGAACTCCCCAAGCTCTTCAAACCAGTCAGTCACCTCGCCGAGGCTAGCGATTGTCGCGATCGCGCTCGAGCGCCAGAGCCAGGGCGGGGCAGGCGGCGACCGCTCGCCGTGCGTGGCCAAGCAGCTCGGCCGGGATCTGCGGATCCTCGATCACCGGGTATCCCCATTCATCGAGCCAGATCCGCTCCGGCAGGAGTTCTGCGCAGAGCCCGTGGCCGACGCAGGCGATCGGATTCACGCGCATGCTCTCGCTCACGCCGCCACCGCCAGATCAGAACTCGGAAGCCAGCGGCGCTCGTAGCAGGCATCGCAGGCGCCGTGGTGGGCGTGATCGTCGAACTCGGGCTGGAGGACCTGCAGCGCGCTGATGACGAAGTTGGCCGCGCCGTCCGGCAGCGCGCAGGCACCCCTTCCGGTCACCAGATCACACCAGTGCTTGATCTGCCCGTAGGCGCCGTGGCGGTCGCCACGCTCGCAGAGGCTCTGGAGCGCATCTGCGATCGCCCCCAGCCCGTGGACGCAGGGCCCGCACTGACCGGCGCTCTGACGCTGCAGCCATCGGGTCGACGCGGCGACCTCCGCCACGGCGCAGGCGGACTGCGGCAGCGCGAACACGATCCCCGCGCCGAGGCCGGCGCCGTGTTCGCGCAACCCGGCCGTGCCGATCGCAGTCCCGATCCGCTCCGGGCCCACCCACGTGCCCGCATAGCCGCCGAGCAGCAACGCCTGCAACGGCTCGGTCGTGCCGCCGGAGGCCCTGAGCAGGCGCTCCAGCGTGGTCCCGCCCGCTACCTCCACCACACCTGAGGTCGCGACGGCGCCACTGACGGTGACGAGCCTTGTTCCCGGGGCGTCATCGGTACCCACTGACCGCCACCAGGCGGCGCCGTGCCGCGCGACCAGACCAACCTGAGCAAACGTCTCCGCGTTTGAGACCAGCGTCGGCCGGCCCTGCAGGCCGCGCTCGAACGGGTACGGCGGCACCGTTGTCGGCAGTGCGGGCCCGCCGCCGAGCACGTTCACGAGCGCCGTCTCCTGGCCCGTCAGGTACCCACTGGGAATTTTCGCGACGCTGATCTGAGGTCCGCGCCCGCGGGTTGACTGTGGCCGCTCGGCCGCAGCCTGCTGGATCGCCCGCAGCGCGGACTCGGCGCGCTCGTCGACCGCGAACACGATCCGGTCTCCGCCGAGCACCCCGGCCGCGGCCAACGCCCCGTCGAGAACCAGGTGCGGCAGGCGCCGCACCAGCAGCGCGTCCTTGCCGCTGAGCGGCTCGCCCTCGGTCGCGTTCACGACCACCGCAGGTCGGCCCCGCTGCCTGGCCACGGCGTGAAACTTGGTCGCGGTCGGGAAGCCGGCGCCCCCATAGCCGCGCAGTCCGGCTCGCTCCAGCTCCCGGATCAGCGGATGCCGGCTCCCCTCGCGGCGGAATCGCGGCAGCGGGCCGTGCAGGGCCTCATGCGTGCTCCAGGGCATCGCGCCGCTGGCGGGCAGGCCGGCCAGCAACCGCGGAAACTCGACCGCCCCGAGGCTCATCGCGCAACCGCACGATCGGGCGTCGCCAGGCTCGCGCCGGCTCGCAGCCGCGTCAACACCGCGATCAGCACCGCCGCCATGCATGCCAGGTCGATCGCAAGCATCCACGACCGGCGCCAGTCGGTCCCGGTTGCGAAACCATGCACCAGCGCCAACGGCCAGCAGGCGTAGGAGAGCCAGTGCACGCCGCGCCATACGCGCACACCGATCCGTGCGCGCAGAAGACTCGTCACCATCACGGCCAGCAGCAGATCGAACGCGACCGCGCCGAGCCCGAGCCAGAACGGCCGATAGCTGCTGTGAAAGGGAATGACCGCATCCAGGGGGCCAATCGTCACGTAGGTGTCGAGCAGGGTCGTGATGATGTGCACGCCGAGGAAGACCATCGCCAGCAGCGACAGCCGCCGGTGCAGCCCGTCGGTCATGAAACGCGGCCAGTGCCCAGAGGAGAATCGGGTGACGTTGAGCACCCCGAGCACGACAACGGCCGTCAGCAGACCCAGTGCGACCACGCCGGTGGCGCGCGTCAGGTACCAATACGCTGGCGAGGACGAACCCAGCGCCGCGATCTCCATCGCTCAACTGCCCCCTGAGACGACCACCGCCGCGCTGGGGGCGACTGGCTGCACCACGACCACCGGAGCCTGAGCCGACGCCTGGTCCTGGGCCGGGGCGGGGGCCGGAGCCGACGCCGGGGCTGAGGGCGAGGAGGCCGCTGCGTCGCCGCTGCTCGCGGACTTCGGCGCACCGGAGCTCCGCAGCCGCTCTGATCTGCGCGGTCCACCTGCCCCGGTATGCGAGGCACCGCCGGTGCTCGACGGCTGACTGGACGCGACGTTGACCGTCGCCCCCTCGGCCGTGTGACCCAGCGGGTCACGCGCGATCATCTCGACCAGGACGCCGGTGGCGACCACCGTCGCCGCCGTCAGCCAGCGATTCGTGCGGGTCAGTCGCCGCAGAGCCAGATCGCGTCGTTGCTGTGCCCAGGTCCGCATGGCGTCAGCTCGAGTGTTCGTGGAGCTGGTGGTACGGATGGAGCCCGCCGGAGGTCCAGGAATGCACGTCCGGAAGGAACAGCAGCGCCAGCACCAAGCCGGCGACGAGTGACAGGACCAGCGCAAGCACGCGCCCGCGAGACCCCGTGATCGTCTGAACGCGACCAGCCTTACCGCCGATGACTCGCTTGCTGACGGGCAGCTCGAGCAGATGGCCGAGGACATGCAGACCCATCGCCCCCAGCCACAGGAAGAAGCTCAGCTTGTGGGCCAGCCGCAGGGTTCCAGGCGAGCCGGGCCCATCGACGAGCAACAGCAGGCCGGTGAAGAACACCGCGAGCGTCGTCAGGATCACGACCGGGCCGAGCGCGCGCAGGGCCGGGTGCGGCGGGCCCTTGCGCCGGTAAGCGGGATTGGCGGTGTAGTAGCGCGTGAAGCGATAGCCGGTGCTGGCGAGCTTCAGCCCAACCGGGCCGACGAGCAGCACACCAAGGAAGAGGTGGAGCCACAGCAGCTGACCGATCCGCAGGATCGTGATGCCGAGCACAGCGAACAGGATCAGCAGAACCGTGCCGGTCAGCGCGGTCAGTCGCGTGTTGCCGTCGGTGCCGCCGCCGAAGAGGCCGCGCCGCCGCGCACGCCCGACCACCTTGGCTCGTGGCACATATGGTTCGGTGATAGCCATGCACCGAGTCTTCTCAGAGCCGGTAAAGAGTCGCTTGGCCCGCCGTGAGAAAACTCTCGTAAACCCCCCAGAGGACTTCCGTGTCAGCTGGCGTGGGCCTTAGGATCGCGGCATGATCCTCGCGATCGAGGACGAACCGGGGATCGTCGACTTCGTCGAACGGGGATTGCGACGCCAGGGATTCGAGGTCACCTCCGTCGCCGACGGCGTCGAAGGGCTGGCGCGCGCGCTGGAGCCGGACATCGAGCTCGTCGTGCTCGACCTGATGCTGCCCGGACTCGGAGGTATGGAGGTGCTGCGGCGTCTGCACGCCCAGCGTCCGCTGCTGCCGGTGATCGTCCTCACGGCCCGCGGCGAGGTTGCCGACCGCATCGCCGGCCTCGACACCGGAGCCGTGGACTACCTGGTGAAGCCGTTCGCGGTCGCAGAGCTGGCGGCCCGCATCCGTGCTCAGCTGCGGTCCTCGGGCCAGGGCGCGGCGACGATCGAAACCAAGTCGCTGCACATCGACCTGCTGACCAGGCAGGTGCGCCTCGACGAAAACCCCGTGCGCCTCTCGAACACCGAGTTCGAGCTGCTTGTCTATCTTGCCCGCAACCGCCCGCATGTGCTGTCGCGCGATGAGATCCTCCGAGCGGTCTGGGGGTTCAACCACGATCCGGGCACAAACCTGGTGGAGGTGTACATCGGCTACCTGCGGCGCAAGCTGCGCACCCCGAGCCGCAGGGCTCCGATCGTCACGGTCAGGTCGGTCGGCTACCGGTTCGACGAGGCGACGCGCGCGAACGAGGACACCCGCTGAGACGGCTGCGCCTCCCCAGGCCGAGCCTCCCCGCGACTCTGCGCGCGCGGCTCACATGCGCAGTGGCACTCGTCGTGCTGACGGCGATCGCGATCACGTTCGCGATCGTGTACAGCGCAACCGGCTCCCAGCTGCAGGCCCAGATCGATCGCTCGATCCGTGGCAGCGCAGCGCAGCTTGCGCGGGCGATGACCCAGCAGCCGGCCGCCTCATCGCACGAGCTCCTCGCCAAGGCGCGTCGGTATGCAGCCTCCCAGCCCTACCGCAACTCAGCGGTGCTGCTGTTCGTGATCGTCCCGGGAGCCGGCACCGCCAGCAACCACCCAGAGCTCTTCGGTGCCCGCAGGACCGAACGCGACGAGTCCTCCGGCGAGCAGGCGCGCGAGAATGCACAGGGCAGGCGCCTCGCCCAACCGCAGGCCGGCTACAGCATCAAGCCCGCTCCTGACACCGGGATGCTGCGCCTGTACCAGGTGCGATTCACGACCGGCGGTCAGGTCGGGTACGCGGGTGCCGGCGAGACCCTCGACACGGTCGAGCATGCGCAGGACGTGGTCACGCACTCGTTCGTGCTTGCCGGTGCCATCGCGCTGGCGCTGGCAACGCTCGCCGCATACCTGATCGGAGCGCGGATCACCGAGCCGATCCGCCGCTCCGCCGCCGTCGCCGCCCGCGTCGACGCCGGCGATCTCACGCCGCGGATCGAGCTGCCCAGCGGCGTCAGCAGCGAGTTGCACGTACTCGCGCAGGCGCTCAACCACATGCTCGACCGCCTCGAGGCCGCATTCGAGACACAGCGCGAGTTCGTGGCGGACGCCTCCCATGAACTGCGAACGCCGCTGACCGTGCTGCGCGGCCAGGTCGAGGTTCTGGCCGCCGGCGACAGTGATGACGGCTCCGCCTCGGCGGACGAGCTCAAACGCGTCGAGGCGCTGATGCTGGCTGAGATCGCCCGGCTCACCCGACTGGTGGACGACCTGCTGCTGCTCGCCCAATCCGATCGCCAGGACTTCCTGTACACGGGCATCGTGGCCCTGGACGAGCTCGCGCGAGAGCAGTGGGACGGCCTGAGCCTGATCGCACAACGCCGGTTCGAGGTCGGCACGCTCGCGCCCGTCAGCATGCTCGGCGACCCGGACCGTCTGGCGCAGGCGCTGCGCAATCTGGCACGCAACGCGATAGCCCATACGGACGCGCCGAATGGCCTGGTACGCATCGATGTGACGCTCCCCCGACCCGGGCTCGCCCGCATAACCGTGAGCGACGACGGCCGCGGCGTCGCGCCTGACGCCCGCGAGCACGTCTTCGAGCGCTTCTACCGCACCGACCGCGCCCGCGGACGCGCGGAGGGCGGCGCCGGATTGGGGTTGGCGATCGTCCGTGCGATCGCCGAAGCGCACGGCGGCTCGGTGCGTGTCACCCAGTCCGCCGCAGGCGGCGCCGCCTTCGAGCTCAACCTGCCGACGCTCGATTAGACCAAAATCAGGCCGCAGCGGCCTGGTCCGACTCGCCCTCAGCCGGTGCAGCCTCGGCGGCGCCATCGCTCGCGGCGTTCTCATCGGCCTCAGGCGGCTTGGCCCCCTCCTTCGCCCAAGGCTCGTCGAACTCGACACGCCAGCGCCCCTCCTCGGTCTGCATCAACGCCAGTCGCGATCGGAAGCTCTTGCCGGCGCGGCTCTTGAAGCCGGTCACCGGGCGCTCGGTGCGCCCGGTCTTGATCAGCTCGCGCGCGACCTGAGTGGTCAGGTTCTTGCCGGCCTTGGCCTTCCAGATCACAAAGCCGCAGCCCGGGTCCTCGCGCGACCAGCAGGAGTAGCCCTTGCGATTCTCGATGATGTCCTGCCGGCAGACGGGGCACGGCCCCAGATTCGCACGTGGGATCCGCACGTCCTTGAGGGTCGTGTCGAGCTGGTGCACGGTCTCCTCGGCAAACTTGGCGATGTCCGCCATGAACGCCGCGCGGGTGTCCTGGCCGGTCTCGATGTTCGCGAGCCGGTGCTCCCATTCGCCCGTCAGCGACGGTGAGGTGAGCGCGTGCTCTCCGAGCAGGCGGATCACGTTCATGCCCTTCTCGGTCACGACCAGCGCGCGGCCGTCGCGCTCGATGTAACCGACCTGCAGCAGACGTTCGATGATCGCGGCTCGCGTCGCGGGCGTGCCGATCCCGGATTCCTTCATCGCCTCGCGCAGCTCCTCGTCGTCGACGAGCTTGCCCGCGGTCTCCATCGCGTCCAGCAGTGACCCGTCGGAGTAACGCCGCGGCGGCTTGGTCTCCTTGGCCTCCGAGGCGATCCGGTGGACCCTCGACTGCTCGCCCTGCTCCAGCCTCGGCAGCTGCTGATTGCCGCCCTCGTCGTCGTCATCCTGGCTGCCGCTGTTCGCGTCGGCGGAGACACCCTCGCCGTAGACCCCGCGCCAGCCCGGCACGATCAGCAACCTCCCGCGCGTCCGGAACACATACTCGGCAACGGTGGTCTCGACCCGGGTGTTCTCGAACACCGCCTCGGGATGGAAGATCGCAAGGAAGCGGCGTACGACCAGGTCGTACATGCGGCGGTCGTCGTCATCCATCTTGTCGACGGGATGGCGCTCCGCCAGCGTCGGGATGATCGCGTGGTGGTCGGTGACCTTCTCGTTGTTGACGACACGCCCCAGTGGGAGCATGTCGAGTCCGGTCACGTACGCGGCGGCCGTGGCGTACTCCTTCTGCTCACCCACCAGTGACGCGATCGGCTTGATCTCGCCGACCATGTCGCTGGTGATGTAGCGCGAGTTCGTGCGCGGATAGGTCAGCGCCTTGTGCTCCTCGTACAGGCGCTGAGCGGCCCGCAGGGTGCGGCTGGCGGTGAAGCCGAACCGCGATGAGGCGTCCCGCTGCAGCGAGGTCAGGTCGTAGAGCAGCGGCGAGCGGTCCTTGCTCTCGCGCTTCTCGACCTTGGTGATCGTGCCGGTGTTGCCCTCACAGGCGGCGACGATTGCGGCCGCCTCGTCGGCGCTCTTGATCCGGGGGTTGGCGCCGGCGTGGAAGCGTCCGTCGTAGGCCCGCCTGGGACTTGACCCCGGCTCACGCTCCCCAGCAGCCAGCGCCAGGAAACGAGCGTCGACGACCCAGTAGGGCTCGGGCTTGAAGTCTCGGATCTCCTGCTCGCGACGGGCGAGGATCGCCAGTGTCGGCGTTTGGACGCGACCGAGCGAGACCGCCCCGTCGAAGCTTGCACGCAACCGGATCGTGGCGGCGCGGGTGGCGTTCATGCCGACGATCCAGTCGGCCTCCGAGCGCGACCGCGCGGCCTCCTCGAGCGTGTGGTACTCCTCCGACGGCCGCAGTGAGGCGAACGCCTCCTTGATCGCCGAGGTCGTCATCGAGTTCAGCCACAACCGCTGGACCGGCAGCTTGCTGCCCGCCTTCTCGTACAGGTAGGCGAAGATCAGCTCGCCCTCGCGGCCGGCGTCACAGGCGTTGACGACGAGTTCCACGTCGTCGCGGTCGAGTTCGCGGGTGACGACCGTCATCTGCTTCTTCGAGCGCTCGTCGCGTACCACCAGCTTGAACTTCTTGGGCACGATCGGCAGATCCGGCATCCGCCACTTGGCGTATTTCTCGTCGTACTCGTCAGGGTCGGCGAGCTGCACCAGATGCCCCACCGCCCAGGTGACGATGTGGTCAGGCCCCTCCAGTGCGCCCTCGCTCTTCGTGAACGGGCCGGGCAGGACCCTGCTGAGGTCGCGTCCGACCGAGGGCTTCTCGGCTATCACCAGGGTCTTGCTCATGCGGTCAGCAGCGTAGCGGCCCGTCAAGCCGCCCACTCAGTCGGCGCACGCCTGGGTGCCGACCGAGGCGTCCCGGCCGGCGGCCTTCGCGAGTTCAGCGGCGACCACGCTGTCGGGCACCGAGAACCCTCCGGGCTCGCCCGGAGGGGCGTTGGTGATCTCGGCGAACACGGTTCCGATCACCTGCCCGTCCGCGTCCACGACCGGTCCGCCCGAGTTGCCCGGCCGCACGAGACCCCGCAGCGAGCTGATCAGCCGCAGCGCCGGGTTGCCGTAGGCGTCCTGGGTCGCCGTCATGCGCGTCTCCCCGAGCCTGGCAGGCCGGGTGTCGAACGGACCGTTCTCCGGAAAGCCGAGGATCGCCGCCGACTCCCCTGTCACTGGCTTGCTGGCCAGTGACAGGGCTGCAGCGCTCAACCCTGAGACCCGCAGGATCGCGATGTCGTTGTGAGGATCGAACACGACCACGCGGGCCGCGAGGCCGGCGCCGCCGCCGTCCACCTGCACCCGCGGGTCACGCTCGCCGGCGACGACGTGGGCATTGGTGACGACCAGGTCGGGCCCGGCAACCCAGCCGCTGCCCTCGACTCCGTATTCGCAGGCCTCGCCGACGATCCGTACCACTGAGCCCGTGGCGGCGCGCATGCCGCGCGCCGCCAGAATCGACGAATCCGGCGCCGGCACGTCGGCTATCCGACCGCCGACGCTGGGCAGCGGATCGATCCGGCCGATCGCATTGAGCACCGCCCCGGACGGAGGCAGCACCCGGTCGAGGTTGGTCAGGATCGCCGAACGCTGGATGCTTTGGCGCAGGCTCTGCGGCAGCCTGAACTGATCGGCCGCGTGCAGCAGCGCGGCCCCGAGGATCCAGGCGAGCGCGAGTCCTATGCAGGCGGTCAGAGCGGCCCCCATCAGCCCATCAACGAGGCGCAGGCCGGGAAGCCAGAGGAAGCGACGCAGCCGCCGCGCGACGCCGTCGAAGATCGCCCCCAGCAGCCCGCCCACCAGCAGCGCCCCGCCGAGTCCGAACAGCGGCGCATACGGCGAGGCCGCTCCGCCCGAGAGCACCAGCGGGCCGATCCTGGTGCCGAGGAACGCGCCGAGGATGAAGCCGACCAGGCCCATCGCGCCGACCAGGAAGCCACGCGCATACCCCTGCAATGCCATCAGCACCAGCAGCCCGAGAATCACGAAGTCGACGACCGTCATCTCAAGCGCTGAGGGTAGGTGGTCTGCGGTCACGCCCAGCCGGGGGTCGGATCGGCATGATCATCCGGCGCCCCCGGGGTTTCTTTACCTTTAACCGCATCAGCACTCAGGCGAATTCACAGCGGAGGAGATCGCGCTCGCGACGGGTGATGACACGTGCCGTGCCGCTCGCCGTGATCGCCGGCGCGGCGCTCGCAGCCGGGATCTACGAGGCCGGCGCGCCCGCCCGCGAACAGCACGCGATCGTCAGGCGCTACGCGGCCGACTGGGCCCGGCAGGATTACGACGCGATGTGGGCGGTCCTGAGCCCCTCGTCGCAGCGGCACATCCCGAGGACCGAGTTCACGGCCGAGATGAGCAGTGCCGCGGAGACGGCAACGCTGAGCGCCCTGATCCCGCTCAAGATCCTGTCGATCCACGATCAGATCGCGCGGGTCAGCTTCATGGTCCACACACGCCTGTTCAAACCGCTGCGGGAGGTGGCGCTGATCCCGCTCTCGGGCGGAGGCGACGGCACGCACGTCGTGTTCAACACCTCGCTGCTGTTTCCGGGGCTGCTCTCGGGTGAGCTGCTGTCACGCCAGACGGTGCTGGGCAGGCGCGGCACGCTGCTGGCTGCTGACGGTGAGCCACTCGCCGAGGGCAGCACCCTGAACACCCCGATCCCCGATGTCGCAGGCGCGATCGCCGGCACACTCGGACCGATTCCCTCCGGCAGGGCCACGCTCTATGCCCAGGAGGGATACCCGCTCAACGCCAAGGTCGGGGTTGACGGCCTCGAGCAGATCTTCCAGCGCAAGCTGACCGGCAGGCTCGGTGGCAGGCTGCTGGCGGGCACCAGGGTCCTCGCGAGTGCCGAACCCGGTGACGGCGCGACGGTCAGGACGACCATCGACCCGACACTCGAGCAATCGACGATTGACGCGCTGGCCGGTCGCTACGGCGGGATCACGGTCATGAACGCTCGCACAGGCGCGATCGAGGCCGCAGCCGGGATCGCCTTCACGGCCGTGCAGCCACCGGGCTCGACCTTCAAGATCATCACAGCCACGGGCGCACTGCAGGCCGGGCTCACGACACCGGCCAAGCAATACCCCTACGAGTCGAGCGTCGACCTCGACGGCTTCAAGATGCAGAACGCCGGCGGCGAGAGCTGCGGCGGCACCCTGACGAACGCGTTCGCGACCTCGTGCGACACCACGTTTGCGCCTCTGGGAGCACAGTTGGGAGCCGCCCGACTGGTCGCCTCCGCCAGGCGTTTCGGCTTCGACCAGCCGACCAGGATCGCCAGCGCGCTCGAGAGCACGATCCCCTCAGCCGGCACGATCGGTGGGCCGGTTGCGGTCGGCGCCTCAGCAATCGGGCAGGGCCGGGTCCAGGCCACCACGCTTGAGATGGCCGATGTCGCAGCGGCGATCGCTGACGGCGGTCGCCGGCCGCTGCCGACGATGCTCGCCGGTGCCAAGCCGCGATTCGTGCACGCGACATCGCGCAGGGTCGCTGGCGAGGTCCAGTCGATGATGGAGGCGGTCGTCTCCTACGGCACCGGCACCGCCGCCCAGATCCCCGGTGTCACCGTCGCCGGCAAGACCGGCACCGCAGAACTCAAGGACACCGCCGGCAAGCAGAACGCGGCGAAGGACACCGACGCCTGGTTCGTCGCCTACGCTCCCGTGGGGCACCCCAAGGTCGTGGTCAGCGCCCTCTTCCCGAACCAGGGCTACGGCGGTGACGTCGCGGCCCCGGCGGTCAGGCAGGTGATCGAGACCGCCCTGGGTATCGGCTGAGGCTCAGAGGTCGAGGGAGATACGCGAGGGCTTGGTGCTGCCGGGCGCGTACATCAGCAGCGTCAGCGGCCGGTTCGAGTAGACGCTCTGGGTGAGCTTGAAGAGGACCAGACCGCCACCGGTCGAGCCGTTGCTGGCGGTGCTGCCCGGCAGCGGCTCGATCGCATCCGGGGCGAGTTGCATCGGCGTCCAGGCATACAGGTTCACGTTGGCGTTCAGTTTGGTCGGCAGGAACACCTCACCTTGCGAGTCGACGAACTTGATGTTGTCGGTGGTCGTGGCCTGGTGGCCCGACTGGTTCTTGGCCCAGAGGAACACGCCGAACCAGAACTGCTGCGGGCTGATGTTCTGCGCGCCGGCGACGCCCGTCAGGTACTCCACGTCGGTCGCGTCGAACGGGTTCAGCTGACGCGAGATCTGCACCTGGTAGGTGATCGGTCCGACCCAGAAGTACGGCTCGGCGCCGGCGGACAACTCGTCCTGTGACACGCCGGTCTGGTCGATGCGGTTATCAATCCCGCAGCCGCCCACGCCCACCGCGAGCACCCCGACCGCCAGCAGCAGAGCGAGGCGAGCGGTGCGCTTTTTGAGGACGAGTTTCACGGGCGCCGAAGTCTATAGAGAGGGTGGGTCAGCCGCGCGGCGACAGTCGGGCGCTGGCCGCGCATGCGGTCCTCCTCGAGGATCGCTCGCAGACCGCTTCAGACGCCTTCTTGGCCTTGCGCTTTGTCCAACTGCGGCCGCCGAGGATCTCGGGGATCGTGTCCGAGGGCAGGCGCGAATCGGTCTCGAAGGTGTAGTCGACCCGCGAACCGCCGCCGTGTGCTTCGAAGAGCTCATAGGTACCGATCATCTTGATCCGGTTGAACTTGCCGCCGCGGCCGCGTTCGACGATCCGGTACGGAGGCTGCAGGTCGGCCAGCGTCATGTCGGCCCAGGCAAACCGGTTCAGCGGCGCCTTGACGCGGAAGCGGGCGCCGGCGCCCTCGCCGCGGCTGTCATCCCGCGTGAGCTGCCAGTCGACCAGATAGTGGTCGGTGAACTCGGCGTGATTGGCGATGTCCGAGAGGTAGTCGAAGACCTGCTCACGGGGCAGATCGATCGTGGTCGAGACGGTGAACGGTTCCACAGCGACCCGGGAGTCTAAATCTCCGGGCCCGCGAACGTCTCCACCTCGCCCCACGCACCGCCGCGTAAGACGGCTGGGCGCGGATCAGCGCTATGCGGCCGAACGCAGAATGGCCGGGCGCGGACGAGCGCTATGCGGCCGCACGCACGACGGCGCGGCGGTCCAGCATCCGGATCGAGTTGCCGTGAGCGTCCGTGTGGACTGTGTGGGAGGCGACCGGAGCCACGTGCTCGTGGTCGCGGCAGAGCGCGCACCGCGACCTGTCCGTTCTCGTACTCGTAGACGCGCTCACCGATCAGCATCGCGCGCTGGCAGCCGTCGCAGTGCTCGACCGCGTCCGCGAGGCCGCCGAGGCTGCGGCGCAGCAGCGCGAGTTCGAGCTCTGGCATGTCACCGATGGGATTTTCCATGCAGACGGGATTCGCGCGCCGGAGCCATCGGTTCCTGCCAGACTCCCTGCAAGCTGCCGGGTTTCTGCGCGAAGAAGTCTCGAAGAACCGCGTCCGCGACCGCTGGACCAGATTGACCGGCCGACTATCATTCTGTTACGTGCCCGTTAGGCACGGGTGTCTTCCCCGCCCCAGAGGAGATGACCATGGAAGCCTGGACTACAGACGCAACGGCGAAGGTCGGGCTGCCCGCGAATTCGAGTGTGCGGCACGGATGTGAGCGACCAGGATTGGATCGCGGAGCTGCGCGAGGGAATCGAGGAGCCCGGCCAGTATCTGGCTTACCGCGGCAGCGATGGAAATGTGTGGCGTTCACGCTTGAGCGCGAATGGACGCGAATCGGCCGCAGCCTTGCGGCGGACATCCGCTTTGACGACCCGACGGTCTCACGCCGTCACGCGCTGATCGTGCGCCAGCCCGACGGGCTGCGCGTGGTCGACGACCGCAGCCTCAACGGCGTGTTCGTCAACGGCGAGCGCGTCGAATGGAGCACCCTGGCCGATGGCGACGAGATCGTGATCGGACGGCACCACCTGCATTTCTGCGACCTTGCGATGGCCGTCGGGGCTGGAGCTCGAGCCTGCTACGGCTCCGAGCCCGGCCTGACAAGCCGACGCTCGGGGCAGGTCCGCCGACTCCTCGACTGCCGGGCGCTGCTCTGAGCGCCCAGCGCATATAGTCCGCCGCGCATGGCGGCCCGGACCATCACAGTGCTGTCGCAGAAGGGCGGCACCGGCAAGACGACGACGGTGCGCACGCTCACGGACGTCTTCCGCCGCAGCGGGCTGAGCGTGCTGGCGGTCGATCTCGATCCGCAGGGCAACCTCTCCGACTACTTCGACGTCGAGCCCGAGGCCACCCCGACGATCGGCGACGTGCTCTCCGGGCACCGCCGAGCATCAGGAGGCGACCACGACGGCATCGTCCCGGCCAACCTCGGGCTGGCGGAGGCTGAACTGATGCTCGGCGGCAAGATCGGCCGCGAGCTCACGCTCCGCCGGGCGCTGCGGCGACAGGTCAAGCGACAGCTACGACCTGGTCCTGATCGACTGCCCGCCGGCGCTCGGGCTGCTGACGGTCAACGCGCTGGTCGCCTCCGACTACGCGCTGCTCTCAGCCGAGGCGCAGTACTTCGCGGTCCAGGGCGTCGAGCAGGCGCTCGAGGTGATCGACCTCGCCCGTGACAGCCTCAATCCCGGCCTCGAGGTGCTCGGGATCGTGCTCAACATCGCGGACATGCGCACCCGCCACTCGCGTGAGGCGTTCGACTCGCTGCGAGCAGCACTTCGGCGAGCAGGCTGCTGGACACGACGATCCGGCAGTCGATCGCCTACTCCGAATCAGCCGAACGGGCCGTCTCGATCCTCGACTACCGGCCGAAGCTCGGCGCCGACTACCTTGCCGTCGCCGACGAGCTGCTGAAGCGGCTGGAGCTCGGACAGGCGCGCAGGAAGCTCCAGCAGCTCAGGGGTTGACAGCAGCTCATGGGCTGAGCACCTGCGCCCCGTGCGGGCTCGAACGGGACCCGCATCACATCGGCCCAGCCCTTGACGTCGGCTGCCAGCGTCGCGGCGATCCGCTCGGCATCGGCCGGCCCGCGCCCAGACGAGCACGGTCGGCCCGGCGCCGGAGATCGTCGCGCCCGAGCGCGCCGATGCTCAGCGGCGACCCGCTCGACGACCTCCGCCGACCGCGGATACAGGTGGGCGCGGTAGGGCTGGTGCAGCCGGTCGCCGAGGCCGCTGCGCGACCAGATCGAGGTCGCCGCGCGCCAAGCCCGAGCACCAGCTTCGACACCGCGGCGATGTTGCGCGACGGCGTCGGCGAGCGGCACCTCGCGCGGCAGCGCCTGCGCGCGCCTGGCGGTGCGCACCGCGCGTCCCGGCACGACCAGCATCGCCTCGAGCCCGTCCGGCGGGTCGATCCGGTGCGGCGCCGGCGCCGTCACAGACGACGAAGCCGCCGTGCAGCGAGGCGGCGACGTTGTCGGGATGGCCCTCGAGCTCAGTCGCGAGCGCCAGCAGGTCGGCACCGGCTCGAACAGGTGGTCGGCGGCGACCAGTCCGGCGACGACCCCGGCGGCGCTCGACCCGAAGCCGCCGCTCAGCGGGATCGTCGAGCTGCACCCGGAACTCGAGGCCGTCGGCCGGATGAAGCCGCTCGAAGGCGCGCACGACCAGGTTCTCGCGGTCGCGCCGGACGTGCAGGTCGGTGCGTCACGCGAAGCTGGCCGGTCTCCTCCACCTCGAGCTCGAGATGGCGCCCGAGCGCTGCCGCCAGCACGTCGAAGCCCGGCCCGAGGTTCGCCGTCGAGGCCGGCACCCGGACGCGGACGGTCACGGCTCACCGCAGAATCGCGCGCTCGATCGCGCTGAGCTCGGGCTCGCACGGGATCACGCCGCCGACCTGCACCGAGCGCCGTGTCGGGGTCCTTGAGGCCGTGGCCGGTGAGCACGCAGACGATCGCGCTCGGCGCCCGCCGGCGCCGTGGGCGAGCAGGCCGGCGACCGAGGCCGCCGAGGCGGGCTCGCAGAAGACGCCCTCCTCACGCGCCAGGAACCGGTAGGCGTCGAGGATCTGCTCGTCGGTGACGGCGGCGACGCGCACCGCCGGAGGCGGTCATCGCATCCATCGCCTGCTCCCAGCGGGCCGGGTTGCCGATCCGGATCGCGCTGGCGATCGTCTCCGGCTGCTCGACCGGCTGGCCGAGCACCAGCGGCGCCGCGCCCGCGGCCTGGAAGCCGAACATCCGCGGTCGCATCCCGATCTCCTGGAACCCGCGCCAGTAGGCGGTGATGTTGCCGGCGTTGCCGACCGGGATGCAGAGCGCGTCGAGCTCGCCGCCGAGCTCCTCGGCGATCTCGAACGCGGCCGTCTTCTGGCCCTCGATCCGGAACTCGTTGACCGAGTTGACGAGCGCGATCGGGTGCTGGTCGGCGAGCTCGCGGACGAGCCGCAGCGCGCTGTCGAAGTTGCCCTGCATCGCGATCACCTGCGCGCCGTGCATCAGCGCCTGGGCGAGCTTGCCGATCGCGATCTTGCCCTCCGGCACGATCACCACGCCGCGCATCCCGGCCCGCGCCGCGTAGGCGGCCAGCGACGCCGCGGTGTTGCCGGTCGAGGCGCAGATCACCGCCTCGGCCCCTCGCGCACCGCGGCCGAGACGGCGCAGGTCATGCCGCGGTCCTTGAACGAGCCGGTCGGGTTGGCGCCCTCGAACTTCAGCCAGACCTCGGCGCCGACCCGTTCGGAGAGGCGCGGCGCCGGGATCAGCGGCGTCGAGCCCTCGTTCAGGGTGACGACCGGGTCGCCCGGCGCGAACGGCAGGCGGTCGCGGTAGCGTTCGATCAGCCCGGGCATCCGCGCTCAGAACTCCTCCTCGATCACCCGGATCGCGCGCGGCGGGCGCCGGATCGCGGCGAGCTCCGGCGATCGCCTCATCGCGGCGAAGAAGCGCGACTCGAGCACGGGGTGCATGACCATCACCAGCCGCGCCTGCTCGCCGAGCCCGCGCTGGACGACCGATTTGACCGAGACCTCGTGCTCGGCCAGCACCCTCGCGACCTCGGCCAGCACGCCGGGCTCGTCGGCGACCTCGAGGTGCAGGTAGAAGCCGGAGACGACGTCGGTCGACGATCGGCAGCTCGGCCATCTCCTCGGGCGGCTCGCCGGCGGGATCATCGCGCTGACGACGTCGCCGAGCACCGCGGTCGCGGTCTGCGGGCCGCCCGCGCCGGGGCCGGACATCGTGATCTCGGTGATCGCCGGCGACTCGACCGTGACCGCGTTGAAGGGGCCGTCGATCGACGCGAGCGGGTGGCCGGGATAGAGGAACGCCGGGTGCACCCGGACCGACAGATGCCTCGCCGATCCGCTCGGCGGTGCCGATCAGCTTCAGCGCCAAGCCCGAGCTCGCGCGCGTACGCGAGGTCGTCGGGCGTGATCTGCCGGATCCCCTCGTAGCGGACCTGATCCAGCCGCACCGGCGTGTCGAACGCGAGCCGCGCGAGGATCGCCATCTTCGCCGCGGCGTCGCCCCCGTCGACGTCGTCGGTCGGGTCGGCCTCGGCGTAGCCGAGCCGCTGCGCCTCGGCCAGCGCCTGCTCGAAGGTCAGCCCGCGCCGCGCCATCTCGCTGAGGATGAAGTTGGTGGTGCCGTTGACGATCCCGTAGACGCGGTCGATGCGCGCGCCCGCAAGCGACTCCTGGAGCACGCGCACGACGGGCACCACGCCCGCGACCGCCGCCTCGAAGCGCAGCTGCACGCCGGCCTCGCGGGCGCTCGCGAACAGCTCGTCGCCGTGCTGGGAGAGCAGCTGCTTGTTGGCGGTGACGACGTGCCGCCCGGCGCGCATCGCCTCGAGCACGTAGCTGCGGGCCGGCTCGATCCCGCCGATCAGCTCGACGATCAGGTCCGAGCGTCGAGGATCTCCTCGAAGTCGCCGCTCGAGCGCGTCAGCACGCCGGCGACCTCGGGCCGCAGGCCGGTGATCCGCTCGATCCGCCTCGGCGTGCTCGGCGACCAGCTCGGCGAAGGCGGCGCCGACCGTGCCGCGCCCGAGCAGGCCGATGCGGAAGACGGTGTCGCCTCAGCTCGGACATCGCGGCTCATCAGGTCGTCGTAGGTCTCGCGGCGGACCACGACGCGGGCCTCGCCGTCGCGGCAGAAGATCACCGGCGGGCGCGGCACGCCGTTGTAGTTGTTCGCCATCGCGTAGCCGTAGGCGCCGGTCGCCGGGGTCACGAGGACGTCGCCGGGCGCCGGGCTCGGCCAGCATCGCGTCGCGGACGATCACGTCGCCGGACTCGCAGTGCTTGCCGGCGAGGTGGCAGATCTCGCCGCCGGTCGCGAGCATCCGGTCGGCGATCGCGCCTCGTAGCGCGAGCCGTAGAGCATCGGCCGCAGGTTGTCGGACATGCCGCCGTCGACGGCGACCCAGGTCGAGACGTTGCGCTTCACGGTCTGCGACCGTATAGAGCGTGACGCCGAGTTGGCGACCAGCGAGCGCCCCGGCTCGATCAGCATCCGCTCGCCGGCGCCGAACGACCTGCGGCGGCGGTCGACGAGCTTCGCCGACGTAGTCGTCGATCGAGGGCGGCTCCTCCGCCTCCAGGTAGGCGACGCCGAGGCCGCCGCCGAGGTTGAAGACCTCGAAGTCGCCGAGCTCGGCGAGCGCCGCGATCGCCCGCGGAAGGGCTCGAGCTCGAAGCAGCTGCGAGCCGATGTGGCAGTGCAGCCCGACCAGGCTCAGATGCGGCGAGGCGGCGACCCGCTCGATCGCGGCCGGCGCCTCGCGCCAGCCCGAAGCCGAACTTCGAGTCGGGCTGGCCGGTGGAGATCGCAGCGTGGGTCGCGCCCGATACGTCCGGGGTGACCCGGATCAGGACATCCTGGTGACGGCCCGCTGGCCGCGCACCCGCTCGAGGCGGTCGATCTCGTGCAGGAGTCGAGCACGATGTGGCCGACGCCCGGCCTCGAGCGCGAACTCGAGCTCCTCGATCGACTTGTCGTTGCCGTGCAGGTAGATGCGGCCGGGGTCGAAGCCGCCGCGCAGCGCCAGCGCGAGCTCGCCGCCGGAGGCGACGTCACAGGACAGCCCCTCCTCGGCGAGGACGCCGGTAGACGGCGGTGCAGGGGAACGCCTTGGAGGCGAACAGCACGTCGCAGTCGGCGTTGCGCGTCGCCAGACCGCCTCGAGGTAGGCGCGGGCGCGGGCGCGCAGGTCGTCCTCGGCGAAGACGTAGGCGGGCGTGCCGAACTCGCGCCGCGAGCTCGACGGCGTCGCAGCCGCCGACCTCCAGATGGCCGCGCTCGTTGACCCGGCTGCCGATCGGATAGACGTGCGACAGCGGGTACGGATCAGGTATTGAGTCCAAGCGCGCGGATCATGCCATGCCGC
>CAWDRA010000011.1:0-58195 GCA_963804615.1 uncultured Actinomycetota bacterium | reverse complement strand
CGGTCATTCGAACGTCGCTCCCGACCAGGTCGATATGGAAGCTGGCCCAGACCTTGTCGCCAACATACGCGTCAACCGGTAGCCGAACCGCTGCGCCAGCGGCTGACATGACCTGCCTTGGACCCAGCTCGAATCGGAACCAGTCGCCGATGTCAAGCGAGGCCGCAGCGCGGAGCTCTGCCTCGACCATCTCGCTCTCTCCGTCGCGGTAGACGACGATGTCCTTGGATGCTCGGACACCGATATCGCGAGCGAGGAGCGCTATGGCTCCCTTCACGATCCACCCGTCGTTGACGGTGTAAAGCCGCTGTAGCAGGCGGTCGTACGCGAACTGGCGCTGGAGCTGCGCCAGCCCCCATCGACTCTCGCTCGAGAGGTCGCGGAGTTTTGCCGTGAGACACGGCGGAAGTCGCCCGGAGTCTTGTAGAAGCCGTCTCGACTCACCGTGCAGCGCCCTCATGAGACCGTGGTCTTGGAGGACGTTCTCTATCCGTGGCTCCCTCACCATGTGCTCGCGCCTCATCCATCCAGAGGTCCGTGTCGCTGTCGCCGACGAGATCTAGGAGCCACCGGAGCAGTCCGAGACCATCGTGACGTCGGAGTCCGAATCGATGCGCGTGGACAGCGAGCGCGTCGGCGAACGTGCCGGGATAGTCATAGATCGCACGAAGCGAGTCCGCGATGACGTGGGCCACCGACTCTGGATCCTCGCGCTCGTAGAGCAGGTCCGAGGCGATCCTGGACGGGCGCGTTACGAGCAGTCCTCTGAGACGGATCCACTCGCCGTCAGCGAGCCTCCGGGTGTGGAGCCTTATGTCCTGATGTCGCGACTGACGCCGTCCGCCAACCGTGAAGTCATGGACGTCAGCGGGAAGATGGCCGAGACCGTACATCTCCGCCGCTGATCGATGCGAGACAACTCCATCCTCGGGTTCGCGTTCCCACGCGGGTATTGCCGGCGCGAGCTGCAGCCACGCGGCACGCAGTTCCAGGTGGTCCGGCTCGGGAGCACCGGCTAGCTGGTAGACGCCGTAGCCAACGCGGCGGAGTTCCCCCCTGAGCCAATGAGCCTCTCCCACGTGGTCTCCGGGATGCCAAGCTCGCGCGCCTGCCGGCGCGTGATGAGTCCCCACTGCTCTTCGGCCATGGAGGCAATACGTGCTCGAGAGCTCTCATCCATTGATACTGCATTATACCCCTTATTTGGGGGATATTGCAGTAGTTTGTGCGTCCGCCACTACTTTAGCCCCCATATTCGGGGGGCTTTGCGCTACAGCATGTTCCTCCAGAGCCCGCCCACGTGCGGATTCAGCACTCCGTCCACCGTCACGGAGGCCGGTGCCACAACGGACGTCGCAAAACATGCTGCGGGCTCGTTATGGGCAACGTGAGCGTTCCAACGCCCCTTCCGGCGAGACGGCCGGTGGGTGCCAAGTGCGGTCCCCGACGTGTTGATCAAGCTCGATGGCCACGATCAGATTGCGGATTACCGTCTGGAGCGGCCCCTCGAGCCGCACGACATCAACACGTTGGCCGAGGCCGCGGACTCTCTGCCGTGGAGCGGACAGACGCTCGTGAACTGGAAGAGAAAGAACCCGGCCTTCCCGATCAAGAAGTTGGGCGGCCAGTGGATCGTGGTCCGCCCCTACCTCGAAGCCTTTCTGCTCCATGGATATGCCTGATAACGCTCGGGGAATCAACCCGAAGGTCGTGAGCTCTCGGCACGCCATCGGCGGCGAAGTGTTAACCACGGTGTTAACCACGGCGCGATTGTCCACCGGATTGGTCGCGATTAAAGAAAAAGGCCCTGCAAATGAGGGCCTTTTTTAGTAGCGGGGGCAGGATTCGAACCTGCGACCTTCGGGTTATGAGCCCGACGAGCTACCAGACTGCTCCACCCCGCGGCGGACACCTAGTGATAGCAGATTGTTCACAGCTGGCGGGGATTCCAGGCCGGTGAGAAGGACGGGAGAACTGGCACAGAGTCGGCACAGATTCGTTGCAGAGTCGGCACGAACGTGTCTTGTTTCGTCACAGGTGTTGGCCGCATGCTGTCGGCATGGCACCAATCGATCAGAAGCGGCTCGTTGAGCGCCGGATGCTGGCGTTGTTGGAGGACAGCGGGCTGCCGCTGCCGGATGAGGTGGAGTACGGGATCGACTGCGTGCGGTTCCTCTGGCTTGATCGGAAACTGGTCGTCGTGGTCGACCTCGAGGAGTTCGGCGAGGTCGATGCCAACGGCGGCTACACGCATGAGGGGATCACGGCGTGAGCATGGACGCCGGCGCCGTGATCCCGGTGCCTCCGCTCTCGCGGCCTTCGCTCTGCGGGTACCTTCGCTCTTGCCTCGCTATCGCCTGGCCTGCCGTCGCCGTCGTCGTCCGCCGTCAGCCGGCGTCGCCGTCAGCCGGCGTCGCGTTCAGTGCGCGTTGCCTGCAGTGGCGCCGAGGTGGACGCCTCGCCGTATCCGGGGACCGTCCACGGTGCAACGCAGTGGCAGTAGCGATACTCCTCCTGGAAACCGAGGCTGTTGTAGAGGCCCTGACCTGCCGCGTTCTCACTGAAGACCTGCAGATACGCGAGTGGCGCCTCGTGCTGCGCGAGCATCGCGCGCACCAGGGCCTTCCCGAGACCCTGGCGGCGGATCTCCGGAGCGACAGCCAGGCAGAACAGCCCGACGATGCCGTCGAGCTCGACGCTGATCCCCACAGCGCGATCGCCGTTGCGCGCAAAGCGCGCCCTACCGGCCATCTTCGGGAACACGCTCTCCACATGCTCCTGGACGTCCTGGCGCCGATCGCAGTGGGCCCAGGCGGCAACCCACTCGGGCGTGGCGGTGTCAGTGATCTCAAGCTGGAAGGCAGGGTCGGCATCAGCGACGAGCGGGCCGGTTTCAACAGTCATCACCAGCACCGCCTGGTTGATGTCCCAGCCGCGCACGGCGATGTCCTCCAGGAGCGGAATGTGGAGGTCGATCGGGCTGACCTGAACGCCGCAGGCGATGTCATTGAGAGCCGCGAACTCAGCCACCCTCGCAATGGCCGGGTCAAACTCGCTTCGATCCAGAGGCCTGGCCGGAGTCAGTGCGTGGTTGGAGCGTCCGCGGGCAGGAAGCGCAGGCGTGGCGCGGAGGATCCAGCCGTCCTCGGTGTGCTGGACGCTGGCCGGCGGCCAGGCGCGAACGCTGTGCTCCTCGATCCTTGCGACCAACTCAAGCCCGACTGGGGCAGCCGGCTCAGCGCTCACGCGTCGCTGGCCTGCAGCACGGCGTCGAGCAGGCCGGGGAAGCGCTCCTCGAGCTGCTCGCGGCGCAGGCGGTTGAAGCGGCACTTGCCGTCGATCCGCTGGGCGACGACACCGGCCTCACGGAGCACGCGGAAGTGATGCGAACAGGTGGACTTCGCGATCGGCAGGTTGAAGCTGCCGCATGTGTGCTCACCGCCATCAGACAGCGCAACCACGATGCGCAGACGGATCGGATCGCTGAGAGCCTGGAGGATCGTGGCCAGGTCGAGGTCATCGAGCCCAGCCGGAACCAGCGGGTCGACCAGTTCGGTCGCGCCGACCGACCCAACAAGGATCGGCCGTGGTGTCTGTTCTCTCAGTGACGCTGACGAGCGACGACATGATCCGAGCATAGTACGACAACCGTCGAACGGAGTGATACAGTTCGATAACCGTCGTACTGAGAACGGAAGCGACGCTGATGACCGGACCGACGACCGGAGACGCTGCATGACCACGAAGACGCTGCAGAAGCCACATCTGACCGCCACCCTGATCCTCGCCTGCCTGGCGCAGTTCATGGTGATCCTCGACGTCTCAGTCGTGAACGTGGCGCTGCCGTCGATCAAGCATGCGCTCGGTTTTCAGGAGGACAGCCTCCAATGGGTCATCAACGCGTACACGGTGACGTTTGCCGGCTTCCTGTTGTTGGGTGGACGCGCGGCAGACCTGTTCGGACGCCGCCGGACCTTCGTCTTCGGCCTGCTCCTCTTCTCATTCGCATCGCTGGCCGCCGGCCTGGCCGACAGCCGCACGGTCTTGATCACCGCTCGGCTGATTCAGGGACTCGGCGGCGCGATCGTCGCCCCCTCGTCCCTGTCGCTCCTGACCAGCACGTTCATCGAGCCCCGGGCCCGGCACCGTGCCGTTGGGATCTGGGGCGCGATGGGTGGTGCCGGAGCAAGCGCCGGCGTCCTGCTCGGCGGCGTGCTCACGGATCTGCTCACTTGGCGCTGGATCTTCTTCATCAACCTGCCGATCGGCCTGATCACCGCCTTCCTCGCTCACAGACTGCTGGTGGAGGGCCGCAATGAGAACGCCAGGCACAACCTCGATCTGGCAGGCGCGTTCACCGCGACCATCGGGCTGTCGGCACTCGTTTTCGGAGTGGTGCGCACTGACAGCACCGGGTGGGGCAATCCGACCACACTGATCGCAATCGGTGGCGGGATCGCCATGCTCCTGATCTTCCTGGTGATCGAGGGCCTCGTCGCCAAGGCGCCGCTGATGCCGCTCACGCTGTTTCGCTCAAGGCAGCTGTCGGCCGCAAACCTCAGCATCGCCGTCGTGGGTGCATCGACATTCGCGATGTGGTTCTTCCTCTCCCTCTACCTCCAGGACGTACTGGGTTACTCGCCGCTGAAGGCCGGCATCGTATTCCTGCCGATGACGCTTGCAGTCGTGGTTGGATCCGCAATCGCGTCCCGCTTCACCATGCGCATCGGCGCGCGCCGCCTGCTGATAATCGGCATGGTGCTGCTCTGCGTCGGACTCGCGCTCTTCACCGACATCACCGTGCAGGGCGACTACGCCGGCGAACTGATGATCCCCGGCCTGCTGGCATCGTTCGGCCTGCCGCTGGCGTTCATCCCGGGGAACATCGCCGCGACCTCAGGTGTCCCCCAGAGCGAGGCGGGGCTCGCCTCCGCGGTCGTGAGCATGGCCCGGATGTTCGGCGGCGCGATCGGATTGGCGGTACTGACGACGGTCGCGACCACGCACTCCAACAACCTGCTGCAGGGCGTCAGCGCAACCACGCATACCGCGGACGCCGCGCTGGTCAGCGGTTTCCAGCTCGGATTCTGGGTCGCGTCGGGCATCGCCGCATTCGGCATCCTCATCGCCGTCTTCGCGATGCCGAGCCCGCGCGCGATAGCCGAGACCGAGCGCGCCGATGCCGCCAGGGCGGAGGCGGCCGAGGCCTCCGGTGCGTTGGCGAGCCGGGCCGCATAGACCCGGGCGCCATCTCAGGCGAGTTCCAGGGACAATGCGCCGATGGCGCGCATCTTCGTAACACGTGAGCTGCCCGGGCCGGCGCTCGCACGACTCAAGGCTGATCACGAAACGGTCGTCTGGCCGGAGCCCTCGCCCCCCACCTACGAGCAGCTCCGCGAGCACACGGCCCAGGCCCACGCGCTGCTGTGCCTGCTGACAGACCGCGTCGACGCGGAGCTGATCGGCGCGGCGCCACAGCTGCGCGTCATCGCCAACTATGCGGTCGGATATGACAACGTCGACGTCGACGCCGCCAGCGCCCACAGCATTCCCGTCGGGAACACGCCCGACGCTCTGACGGAGGCGACCGCCGACCTCGCGTTCGCACTGCTGATGGCCGCAGCGCGCCGCATCCCCGAGGCGGCGGTGTTCGCGCGCCGGGGTCAGTGGCACACCTGGGACCCCGGAGGGTTCCTCGGCGCCGACATCTATGGCGCCACGCTCGGGATCATCGGACTCGGGCGGATCGGACAGGCGGTCGCGCGACGCGCGGCTGGATTCAGCATGGAGATCCTCACGACTGAGACTCGCGACGAGCACAACCTCAAGCACCTGCTGAGCCGCTCGGACTTCGTCTCGATCCATCTGCCGCTGACCGAGGGCACCCGGAACCTGATCGGCGCCGAGGCGTTCGCTCTGATGAAGCCCACGGCAATCCTGGTCAACACCGCACGCGGCGGGATTGTGGACAAGGAGGCCCTGGCCGAGGCGCTCCACACCGGGCAGATCGCCGGCGCGGCGCTGGACGTCACCGTGCCCGAGCCGCTGCCGTCCGACGATCCGCTGTGGAACGCGCCGAACCTGCTGGTCGTGCCCCACATCGGTTCCGCGACCTGGAGTGCGCGCGAGCGGATGACGGAGATCGCGGTCGAGAATATTCTGGCCGGACTCGACGGTCGCACCCTCCCCTACCAGGTTCCCTCACAGCTGATCGACTGACCGTGCGGATCGCGGTCGTAGACGTCGGCACCAACACCACCCGGCTGTACGTCGCGGAGGTGGCGGAGGGTCAAATGCGCGAGGAGCTCGTTCGGATCAGCCGGGTGACCCGATTGGGTGCCGGTGTCGATGCGACCGGGCGGCTGGCCGACGACGCGCTCGAGCGCGAGTATGCGGTCCTGGCTGATTACCGCCGGCAGATCGACACCCTGCAGCCGCAGCGGGCCGTGGCGGTGATGACCAGCGCCGTCCGCGATGCAGCCAACGGCGCCGAGTTCGCCAGAACCGTGGCGGACCGCTACGGGCTCGACACGCACGTGATCACAGGCGACGAGGAGGCTGCGCTGACATACCGCGGCGCGACCGACGTCCCCGACACCTATCAGGCACGTGTTCAGCAGGACGACCCCGCGCATGAGGACGACCAGCTGCCAGTCAACCACCGGACCGACGTTCAGACGCTGGTGTTTGACATCGGCGGCGGTTCCACCGAGCTCGTGATCGGCCACGGACCAGTGCTGGACTTCCACGTCTCGACCCAGGCCGGCGTGGTGCGTCAGGCCGACCGTCACATCCGCAGCGATCCGCCGACCGCGTCGGAGCTCGAGGCGGTCGCACAGGATGTCCGCGCGATTCTCGCCGCAGCCGTGCCGGAAACCCGGCGCGTAACGGTGGGTCGGGCGATCGGTGTGGCCGGCACACCGACCTCGCTCGCCGCGATCGCACAGCGTCTGGACCCCTACGACCCCACGCGCGTGCACGGCTACAAGCTCACGGCCACGCAGCGCGATCAGATATTCAGGACGCTCGCCGTGATGCCGCTAGAGCAGCGGCGCCACGTCCCCGGCCTGCACCCGGACCGAGCGATCGCGATCCTGCCTGGGATCGTGATCCTCACCGAGATCATGAACCTGTTCGGCCTCAGCGCGTTCGAGGTCTCAGAGAACGACATCCTGCGAGGGGCGGCGCTGACGTATTCCGCCTGAGCTCTCCGCGCACACGTGCTCCGGGGATGACGCCGAGCCGCATCAGCGTCGCGAACAGCTGCAGACCACGAAGATCGATTTGAGGCCAAGTGTATCTCCACTGAGTTAGTGCTAATGCGCCCGGCATGAGGCCCATCGCCGTCTTCGGAGGCCCCCCACACGGGGGGTGAGATCGGCAGAGACTTGGCCGTGTCCCCATGCAGGCGTAGGCTCGTGAGAGCCACGCTGGGGCGTGGCTCCGGATAGAGGAAGGAGCGCTCGATGCTCGAGCAGAATCAGTCCCAGACCGACCCAACCTCGCCAGCCCCACCGAGCCCGGACCAGTTCCGGGAGCTGTGCGCCGGACTCGAGGAATACGAGCACCTGCCGGAGCTGACTCCAGCCGCTGCGCAGGCGGCGGCACCGCTCGCAGACCAGAGCCACGAGGAGGCGCTCGATGCGTCGATCCTCGCGGGGCTGACGCTTCCTTAGCGCCGCTCAGCTGGCGGGAGCTGGGGGCGCCTCGGACTGCGCCCTGAATCCGCTGAAACTTGCCGCGGCACGCACGGCGTCAGGCCCCGCAAACCAGCTGCGCCCGAGGTTGATCGCCGGCGGCGACGGGATCCCGCGGGCACGCAGTCCACGGCTGGTGGCGTCGAGGCGCAGATCGAAGCTCTGGTCGTGGGCGGCCGCCAGCGCCTCGTGCGGATCGAGCCCGGCGCCTGCCGCGGCCTCCTCGATCACCGTCTCACTGGCGACGTCGAAGCCTCCGCAGAACGCCAGTCGCGCGACCGCCAGCGCAAACCCCGGTCCGGCGCCGGCATCGCTCGCGAACAGGGTTGCCCGGGCCGCCCTGCGGCTGTCCATCGGCAACCGGTGCGGCCTGACAATCGGGATCTGCAGAAGTTCGGCCTCGCGCTCGGCCATGTGCATGCGCTCACGAGCACCCTGCGCACAGTCGCTGGACGTGGTTGACCCAGCCTCAACGTCCGACAGCGGACCGATCACGGGTACCCATTCGATCGTGCCCAACGTCCGCTCGACCCGCTCCGCCGCGAGGTAGGACAGCGGGCAATCAAGCGCGAAGAAGAAACGTGCGCCATCACGCCGCGGGCGCGAGCGATCGGCTTTCCAGTTGGACAGGGACACAAGATCACCCATGTCCTCATTATCGGCACGCGAACGGCGAACTCAGCCGGCTTGCGGTGATCTGGACGCTGGTTTAACGCCCATCGCCCGCCACGCTAGTCAGTTCGAAACCTGGGTACTCAAACCCCCAACACTCAGTGTGTTTTCTTAATTTCTTTCGGCTTGTAGAGCGCGGGGCGTAAACTGCCTGTCAAGGGTTGTGGGTAATCGACCGGATTGGAGGCGCGATATGCCCCAAGTCCCACCGCCGAAGCGTCATCCGTACGACCAGTGGTCGCCGGATGCGAGAGCGCTGGACCTTGTCGGTGATAAATGGACGCTGCTGATCGTCCGTGACCTCGCGGCTGGACCGCGGAGGTTCGTGGAGTTGCAGCGAGTGCTACCCGGGATCTCAACCGAACAGCTGCGTTCGCGGCTGAATCGGATGGTCGCCGACGGCATGTTGACGCGCAAGCGCTACCGCGAGGTACCGCCGCGCGTCGATTACGAGCTGACCCCGCGGGCGCGCGACCTGATGCCCGTGTTGGGTGAGCTCGCGTTGTGGGGATACCGCTGGGCGTGGAGCCCGCCTCGCAGCGGCGAACGCGTCGACCTGGGTGCGATCTTCCGGCTTGTTCCGGGGCTCATCAGGGGCGATGGGCATGACGGACAGATCGAATGCACGGTCACCGACGGGCATCGTGAAGGCGGCCCGCTGACGATGACGGTCACGTTCGCGGACGCCGGCTGCCAGGTGACCGAGCAGGCAGCGGAGACGCCGGCAGCTCGAGATCACCGGCAACACGAGCGCCTGGGTTGAGGCCTTCGCACCCGGTGGCGGCATCGGCGTCGCTGACGATCGGCGGCGACCGTGAGCTCGCCGAACATCTGATCGCTCGCCTCGGACGCACAGACACGCAGACGATGGATACGACAGAGCGCGCAGTCGCCTGAGCAGTACGCAGTAGCCGCCACAACGGAGAGGCTGGCCGAGTCGCGGGACGGCTTTATACCCGGGGCGGGGATCGAACCCGCAGGGCCCTTTCGGGCAGCGCTTTTTAAGAGCGCCGACTTTGCCAGTTTGTCTACCCGGGCTTCGGGGTACGATGACCCGTGGGCGCATGTTACCCGCGCAACAGGCGCCCGGAACGGGCTGCAACACAAGGCTTTTGCTCACCGTGCGCACATCCAACCGCAACTTTAGGATTGCTACGTTGTTGGAGTGGATCTAGAGGCCGGAATGGAAGTTTCAGCACTTAGATACCCAGGCGGGACCGGCCTTCAGAGCCGCTCGCCTCTGCATCGGCTTCAGTCCGATGAACGCCTCGTCACGCCTGATCCGACGCGGCAACCAGGGCGCCTTCGAGGTGCTGGTCGCGAGGTACCACACGCGCCTGCTGGCCTTCTGCCGCCATCTGCTCGGCTCGCGTGAGGACGCGGAGGACGTGCTGCAGGACGTTCTGACCGCCTCCTACAACGCGATGCTCGCGGACGACCGGCCGATCAACGTGCGCCCGTGGCTGTACCGGATCGCGCGCAACCGCTGCCTCAACCATCTTCGCCGCAACAAGGCGATCGGCGTCGACTCGATGGACATCCACTACTCAGATCACGGCGCCACCACGGCCGACAAGGTCCATGAGCGCGAGGAGTTCCGCCAGCTCCTCGATGACATCCGCGACCTGCCCGAGAGTCAGCGCACCGCGCTGATCCTGCGTGAGATGGATGCGCTCTCCTACGAGCAGATCGCCGAGACGATGGAAACGACCGTCTCCAGCGTGAAGTCGCTGCTCGTGCGCGCGCGTGTGTCGCTCACCGAAGCGGCTGAGGCGCGTCTGTTGAGTTGCGATGAGGTCCGCGAGGAACTCGCGGAGATCGCTGAGGGCATGCGCCGCAAGACCACGCGCGTCGGCGCGCCGTCACGTCAAGAACTGCACGCGCTGCGCCGTCTTCCAGGGCGAGATGCGCAAGACCAACAAGGCCCTCGCTGCGCTGGCGCCGCTCGGAGCGCTCGGACTGTTCCGCAAGTTTCTGCTTGCGCACATCGGCCACTCGGCTGCCGGATCGGCTGGCGCCCATGCCGCCGGCGCAGCCGGCGCCGGTTCGGGCAGCGCGCAGTGCAGCCGGCGCGGCAGGCGCCGCGGCAGCGGCGCAGGCGCAGCCGGCAGCCGCCGGCGCAGCCGGTGCGGCCGCAGGCGCCGGATCGGCCGGACTGATCACGGCGGGCGTCAGCGCCGTCGCGACCAAGGCCGCCGCCGGACTGGCAGCCGCTGCGCTCGTCACCGCCGGAACCGTCGCCGTCAGCCAGGACACCTCGCACCACCATCACGGCCAATCGTCGAGCACGCTCGTCGACCCGCTCGGTCAACAGCGGTCTCGCCAACGCGGCCAGCGGCAGCGCGAAGCTGGCAGGCTCGGTCGGGATCATTCGCCGGATCGGCGCCGAGCTCGCACGTCGTCGAGCGGGCCGCCGTCGCGCCGGCGGCCGTGACAACCACTCCGTCGCAGCCTGACCAGCCGACCGCCAAGACCGCCGCCGCGACGAGCACGCCGGCGGCGCCGGCGCAGACATTTGCCACGGCTCTGTCCCACCACGCCGCCCGAGCGCGACGACGAGCACCGGCATGACGCCCGCCGACGGACGTCCAGGTCACCACGACCGCGGAGCTGGCCACGACCACCACGGCCGCCACCTACGCCACGAGCGGCGGCGTCAGCCCCGCCGCTCCGCCCACGACGCCGGTGCCATCGACGGCGCCGCAGGGCGCCACCACGACGGTCCGGCTGCGACATCCACCCCACCGGCCGCGACAACCACCACGCCGGCCGCGACCACCACCGCGCCGAGCGGCGACCACAACTCCACCGGCACCACCACGACGCCGGTTGCGACCACCACCACACCGGCCGCGACCACCACCGTACCCGGCGGCACCACGACGGCGCCGGCGGCCACAACAACGTCGCCGGTGACCACACGTCGCCCACGGCCACCACGCCGTAGGCTCCTTGATCAACTTCGATCACTTCCTCCAGGTCGACATGCGCGTCGGCCGGGTCACCGCGATCGACGAGTTCCCCGAGGCACGCAGGCCCGCCTGGAAGCTGACGATCGACTTCGGCCCTGAGATCGGCGTCAAGCGCTCGTCGGCCCAGATCAAGACCTACACGCGCGAGCAGCTGCTCGACACGCTGGTGGTCGCCGTCGTCAACTTCCCTCCGCGCCAGATCGGCCCGTTCATGTCAGAGGTGCTCGTGCTCGGCGCGCTCGACGATCAGCTCGGCGTGGTGCTGCTGCGCCCGGATCAGGACGTGCAGATCGGCGACCGCATCGGCTGACGGTTCACGTGGTGTGCGTCTGCCCCGGGTCGAGCACCAGCACGTGCGAGGTCGTGGCCGACTCCACATCTGACTTGAACGCCTGCGCGTCGGTCTCGATCACCGGGAAGGTGTTGTAGTGGCAGGGAATCACGGTCCTGGCGCCGACCAGCGCGCTGGCGTCGACCGCGTCGACACGGTCCATCGTGTAGTGGCCGCCGATGCACATCAGCGCGAAGTCGATCGGAGCGCGCCTGCCGACCAGCTGCAGATCGGAGAACAGGCAGGTGTCGCCGAGGTGGTAGACGATCGTGTCCTTGAAATTGATCAGCAGACCGGCGGGGGTGTTGACGGTGCCCTTCGGCGTCGTCGAGGTGTGCCAGGCCGGCACCATCTTCACCCAGCCCCAGTCGAACTGGACCGTGCCACCGATGTTCACGTCCTGGGCATTGGCGCCATCCTCGCCGAACTCCGCGGCCAGCTCGACGATCGCCAGCACCGGCGCGCCCGTGCGCTTGGAGATCGAAACGACATCGCCGACGTGGTCCCCGTGGCCATGGGTCACCAGGATCGCTGTCGGGTTGAGATCCGCGGCCGCGATCGAGGCCTTGGGGTTGCCGGTCAGAAACGGGTCGATCAGCACCGAGTCATCTCCATCGGCGAGCTCGAACGTCGCGTGTCCGTAGAACCTGATCTCCATCTAATCCTCCTCGGGGACGGTTTCGGTAATGGCTTCCGGCACGGCGTAGCCCAGCTCCCGCGCGAGCTCGAAGCCCACAGCGACGCCGACCAGCATCGTCAGCCGCGTCTCCTCGGCCAGCAGCGTTCGCACGGCCACAAGACGGGCATGCGGATCCTCGCCCTGGATCGCCTCGCTGACGGCGGCCTCATGAGCGGTGTCAAACCAGCCGCCCTCGTGCAGTGCGCTGCCGAGCACCTGTTGCAGGCTCGGTGCGGCGCGGGCGACGATGTCCTGCGCGGCGACGAGCCGCCCAGGGTCGCTGAGCGCCGTGATCGCGGCGTCGATTTCGGCGTCGGAGAAGCTCACTCTCACTCAGCTTCGCAGATCCAGCCTGAGCCGCGCCCGCAAGGCGGCCGATCGCGCTAGTCGTGATGAATGCGCATCAGCAGCAGGCCGAGCAGCAGCCCAACCCCTGCTCCGACGCCCGCAGCCACCCAGCTGGCGTGCGGCGCCGCCACGGGCATCAGCGCGATCACTCCGGCCAGGACGGCCGTTCCGAGCAGGTCGCCGTCGTAGTCTCGGTGCGAGGTCATCCGCATCAGGTCGGGCACGACCCAGGCGCAGAGCAGCGCCAGCGCCGCGCCGTTGCCACCTATCACCATGTTGCTGGTGACGCGGCCCGCCACCGCGATCCCGCCTGCGCCACCCGCGAGCGCCAGCGCGACCACCACGACGGGGCCATGGCGGCGCTCGAGCAGCGCTCCGTAGATGGCGATGATCACGAGCGCGACGAACGCGTAGCCGGTGTTGTCATAGATGAACGGCGCGGTGAATACACGCCACCATTGCCCGATCGGGCTTCCCCCGTACACCACCAGGTCGGAGCGGTTGATGGCGCTGACGCGCCAGAGCAGACAGCCGGCCACACCCAGCAACACCAGGGTGATCGTCGCGTACGGATGAGTCTCATGGCGGATGCCGGGGATCTCCCCCCGACGCAGGCGCGAGAGCGACGGGCGCGGCGTGCGGCGGCCGACCCGCTCGGCGATGCGCCCGTTGCGATCGATCTTCGGCGCGCGCTTGCGCAGCCTGGTGCCGCAGTACGGGCACTCGGTTATGTACGGGCTCACCTCTGATCCACAGTTCTTGCAGACAACGAACAGATCAGGGCCACCGGTACTCACACGATCAAGTGTAAAGCGACCGCAATGGCGGCTCGGACCGTCATGCATGTGGTCCCGGCCGTGTTTAGACTCGCTGCGAAACGTTTCACCGAACCCGGCAAAGGTGGGCAAGAATGCCTTACGGCTATCAGGGCAAGCTTTACATCCTCGCGTTTGATCATCGTGGCTCCTTCCAGAAGAACATGTTCGGGATCCAGGGCGACCCGACCCCGGAGGAGACCGAGCGGATCGCCGACTCGAAGCGCCTGATCTTCGAGGGGATGCTGGAGGCGGTGTCGCGCGGCGCCCAGGCCGGCGCGACCGGCGTCCTGGTGGACGAACAGTTCGGTTCAGACGTGCCGGAGCGTGCACGGCAGGCGCGGTCTCAGCCTCGCGATGCCGGTTGAGAAGTCCGGCCAGAACGAGTTCGACTTCCAGTACGGCGAGGAGTTCGGCGCGCACATCGAGCGCTTCTCCCCCGACTTCTCGAAGGTTCTGGTCCGCTACAACCCCGACGATCCGGACACCGAGATGAACGAGCGCCAGCTGACCCGCCTGAAACGGCTGGCCGACTGGCTACACGAGCACGACCGCAAGTTCCTGTTCGAACTGCTCGTGCCGGCCACCGGGGAACAGCTCGCGTCCGTCGATGGCAGCAGCGACCGTTACGACGCCGAGCTCCGCCCGGGGCTGATGCGGCGCTCGATCGAGGACATCCAGAACTTCGGGATCGAGGTCGATATCTGGAAGATCGAGGGCCTCGACCAGCAGGCGGACGCAGCGATGCTCGCCGAGCAGGCCCGCACCGGGCCCGGTCGCGAAGGCGTCACCTGCGTGCTGCTTGGCCGTGGCGCGTCGACCGCGAAGGTCGAGGAATGGCTCGCGGAGGCTGCGCCGGTGGAGGGTTTCATCGGCTTCGCGATCGGCCGCTCGATCTGGTGGGACGCGCTCAAGGGTTTTCTCGACCAGAGCCTGTCGCGGGCGGACGCTGTGAAGCAGGTCGCCGACAACTACCTGCACTTCGTGCGCGTATACGAGGACAATCTCTGAAACTCGCGGGCTTAAGCTTTTCTCGCTAGGGTCTTAGCTCGATGTCCGCGATGAAGATGCGTCAGAGCCTCGCTCAGCTCGAGCAGGAGTTTCTTCACCACACCGAGGTTGAAGAGAAGCGGCGCCAGCATGAGCAGCGCCGGGCGGCGGTTCGTTCACGCCAGCGCTGGCACGCGCGCGAGCGCAAGCGCGGATCGATGCGCTTTTACGTGCTGGCCCTGTCGCTGGTGCTGACGGGCGTGCTCGTCACCGTGGCGATGTTCGCCACGCTGTACCTGCTGCTGACCTGATCGCATGCGCTCGGCCGGGCCGGCCGAGCTGCCGGGCTGGTGCTTGAGCCGACGCGAGCCGGCTACTTGTCCGAGTCCTCTGGATTCGGCTCGCCCAGGCCCTGGAGCGCCGCGTCTACCGCCGCCACGACCTCATCGGCCTTGTCGGCCTCAGCACGGTGCTCGTCCTGGATCTCCAGGTAGACCTCCTTGCGGAAGACCGGCACATCACGCGGAGCCTGGATCCCGATGCGAACCTTCTCACCGACGATCGCGAGCACGGACACCTCGATGTCGTCCCCGATCATGATGCTCTGGTTTGACTTCCGTGTGAGTACAAGCATCCTTGGTTTCCTTCCCGGCAAGAAAGGCCGCAACGGACGCCTCTACCCCAAGGCGAAAATCCATTCCAGCTTGGCGCAGCTGGTCGACCCCGTGCCGGAGCATAGCGATGTCGGCACTCCAGTTTCAAATATTTCCGAGATTAACGTCGGCCCGAGACTTCCGCTTGCGCGGGCTGATACTCGGCCCGATCCTGGCCCGGTCCACCCCGGGCAGGGCCCTTGGCGGCTGCGCCTGTATCCTCGGGCCCCGTATGCCAAGACGATCTTTGCGGCCCGAGTTGAATCGGATCCGAGGCTGGGTGCGTCAGGGACGCACCGATGCCTGGATCGCGCATCAGCTCGAGGTCACAGTCCAACAGATCCAAGCCTTCAAGCGTGAACAGGCGCTGGAGCCAGACGCGGATCCGGACACGACGGTCGCGCTCGCCGACTTTGACGACGAGATCGACCTCCGTGCCGAGGATGACGCGCTGATCGCCGCCGAGCTTGACGCTGAGGCGGCAGCGGCTGCTGAGAGCCCCGAGTCCGAAGAGGACGACGAGGACGATGACAAGCCCAAGCGCCGGCGTGGCCGGCGTGGTGGTCGCAGCACCCGCAGCAAGCGCAAGACGGATGGTCCACTCGAGGCCACGTTTGACCACGGTGATGAGGGCATCGGGCTCTGGCTCGATCCCGCCGTGCAGGACGACCCGGTCTACGCCGAGTACTGGGCCGGCCACAGGCCGGTCGAGGTCTCGGTCGAAGAGGACCAGATCGTGATCCGTCGCGTTAGCAACGAGGAGTCCGAGGACCCAGAGTCCTGAGATGTTCCGGGGTCGGGGGCGCTTGCGCACCCGACCCTGAGCGTCACTCAGCCGTCGCCGGCCCGGCATCGCTCAGACGCCTCGCAGAGCGTCACTCAGCTCGGAGCCGCGCCTGGTGCCACCACCGAAGTCCGCCGCCTGTCGCGCATACCGAGCGAACGCGGCTCCGGCGACAATGCCCGTGTCCCAAGCCTCCGGCTCGCCAGGCGCAACCGTGACCGCGATCTGGAAGCACCAGTCGGTCCCCTCGCTCAGGTAGTAGTCGGCCAGCTCGTCGGCCAGGAAGCGACCGCCGACCCGGCGGCGAAGCTCCAGGACGAGCTCATCGACCACCTGCTCGAGCGTGCGCCGCAGCGCGGGCTCGGCCTCGGCGATGCGACGCTGGCCGTCCTCCCAGAGGCCCAGCAGGACATCGAAGTCAGCAGCCACCCAGGCTCAGCCACCGGATGCCCGCACGACCACGTACGAGCGCTCACCGATGCGCACCATCCCGAGCTGCCGCGCCTTGCGCATGATCGTTGCCGGCTGATGCAGCGCCCGCTCCTGCGCGACCAGCCTGCGGTGCTGAGACTGCAGTGAGCTGACCAGACTGACCTCCTGGGAGGCCTGGCTGCGGGCTGCCATCAGCGCAAGGCCGGCCTTCACGCCGATCCACGCCACGAGGCCGAAGACCACGATCATCACGATCCGGAACTTCTTGTCCCAGGCGACCTTCGACACCGGCAGCCGGCGGGCGACTGCACGCGGCCGCTCGCGCGGGCGCGGGGTCTCCTGCTCCTGCGACCTGCCGGTCTCGCGTTTGCGTGCGGCGGAACTGTGAGGTTGGGGCGGCATCCCTTACTGCGTTTGTTCGCCGCCGGCATTCTCCTTCCTGCCGCAAGCGACCGTGCCTGTGCTGCAACGCGCCTTTCAGCGTCTGCCGCGGTTGCGCGCCCCGCCAGCGGTCCGCCTTCGCCAGGGCTAGCGGTTCGCGGCTGAGAACACCTTGCGGCCCGGATACTCGGCGTCAGCGCCGAGCGCCTCCTCGATCCGCAGCAGCTGGTTGTACTTGGCGACGCGATCGGTGCGCGACGGCGCGCCCGTCTTGATCTGCCCGCAGCCGGTCGCGACGGCGAGGTCAGCGATCGTGACGTCCTCGGTCTCACCGGAGCGATGTGACATCACCGCCGTGTAGCCGGCCTCACGGGCCATGCGGATCGCGGCGAGCGTCTCGGTCAGAGTGCCGATCTGGTTGACCTTGATCAGGATCGAGTTGCCGACCTTGGCGTCGATACCGCGCTCCAGGCGGACGGTGTTGGTGACGAAGATGTCGTCACCGACAAGCTGGATGCGTTCACCCAGCTTCTCGGTCAGTGCCGCCCAGCCGACCCAATCCTCCTCCGCCATCCCGTCCTCGATCGAGACCACCGGAAAGCGGTTGACCACGTCGATCCAGTAGTCAGCCATCTCGGTCGCACTCAGGCTGCGGTCCTCGCTCGCGAGCCGGTACTCGCCGTTCTCGTAGAGTTCGGAGGTGGCCGGATCGAGCGCGATCGCGACCTGCTCACCGGGGACATAGCCGGCGGCGCGAATGCCGCTCATCAGCACCTCGAGCGCCTCGTCGTTGGACGACAGGTCCGGCGCGAAGCCGCCCTCATCGCCGACCGCGGTGCTGAGACCCCGCTCCTTCAGCGTGTTCTTGAGGTGGTGGTAGACCTCGGCTGACATCCGCAGCGCCTCGCTGAAGGACCGCGCGCCGACCGGCACGACCATGAACTCCTGGAAGTCGACGCTGTTGTCGGCATGAGCGCCGCCGTTGAGCACGTTCATCATCGGCACCGGCAGCACGTGCGCGGTCTCGCCACCGAGATAGCGCCACAGCGGCAGCCGCTCCTCGGCGGCGGCGGCGTGCGCCGTCGCCAGTGACACGGCCAGGATCGCGTTGGCGCCGAGCCGTGACTTGTTGGGCGTGCCGTCCAGGCTGATCAGGGTCCGATCCAGCGCCGCCTGGGCGCCTGCGTCCATCCCGCGAACCGCCGTCGAAATCTCGCCGTTGACGTTCTCGACCGCCTGCGTGACACCCTTGCCGAGCCAGTCGGAGCCACCGTCGCGCAGCTCGGTGGCCTCGAACTCGCCCGTGGACGCGCCCGAAGGGACCGCCGCTCGGCCCCAGGCGCCTGACTTCAAGCTGAGCTCCACCTCGACCGTCGGGTTGCCGCGGCTGTCGAGTATCTGGCGGGCGTGTACGTGCTCGATCTGGCTCATCTTTCGGTCGTTCTCCTCGGAGGTGATTCGCAATCTCGACGGATTGCGAACTCGGTCCGCGGTGTCCTATTCGCTCAGGCGAGCCCGGGCGTAATAGGCGAGCTGCTGGTCAGGCGCCAGATCGTTCCAGTTTTGCCCGTGCGATGCGGCGAGATCGACTCCGGCCTGCACGCGACCGCGGAAACGGTCGGCAGCGGCGCGCAGCGCCAGCTCCGGATCGAGCGCCATCTTGCGGGCCACGTTGACCGCCGCGAACAGCACGTCGCCGAGCTCGTGGAAGCGCTCGTGGTCATCGCCGGCGGCGATCAGCTCGTCGAGCTCGTCGCGCACGTTCTGCAGCGGCAGCCTCCACGCCCTCGAAGTCGAAACCGCTCGAGGCCGCGCGACGCTGAACCTTGCGCGCGTACAGGGGCCCCGGCAGGTTCTCCGGCACCTCCCCGAACACACCCGGCTCGCGGCCGGCCTCGGTCGCCTTGATCGCGTCCCAGTTGCGCAGCACCTCGGCAGCGTTCTCGACCTCGGCCTCGCCGAACACGTGGGGGTGGCGCCGGATCAGCTTCTCGCTCGCGTGTCGAGCCACTGCCGCAAGGTCGCCGGCGCCGCGCTCCTCGAGCAGCAGCGCCAGGAAGTGGACCTGGAACAGCACGTCGCCGAGCTCATCGAGCAGCTTCGCATCGTCGCCACGGTTGGCGGCGTCGGCCAGCTCGTAGGCCTCCTCGACCGTGTGCGGGACGATCGAGCGCTCGTCCTGCTCGCGGTCCCAGGGACACTCGCGCCGCAGCCGCCGCGTGATCTCGTCAAGTCGCGCGAGCGCCGCGGTGATCCCGTCCCGCCGCCCGGCGTGATCTCCGGATCGCCGGAGCTCACGACTAGCCGGCGGTGGTCGTCGTGGCGGCGCCGGTCGAAGCGGCAGGCGTCGTCGTCGTCGCGGTGCCGGTGTCGGCCGCCGTGACCGTGCCGGTCTGCGTCGTTGACGTCGTCGGCGTCGTGGTGGCCGTGGTGGTGGTCTTCGGCGCCATGTAGTCGGAGCAGAGGTTGACCGAATACGGCTTGTTGCAGGTCGTCTGGCTCTTCCAGTTCTTCTTGACCAGCTCGTTGACCTTGGTCTCAGCCGCCTGCTGATTGGTGCTCGTGAGCGTCGTCTTGATCGTCGACGTCGCCTTCGCCAGGGACTCGTGGGTCGCCGGGCGTCTCCTTGGTCACCTCGAGCACGTACCAGCCGAAGAGGCCCTTGATCGGACCGACGACCTGGTTCAGCGGGCTCGCGAAGATCGCCTTGTTGACCGCGGCCTCCTCCTCATTCGGAGTGATGCCGGTCAGCAGCCCGCCGTTGGCCTTGGCAGACGCGTCCTCCGAGTACTGCTTCGCGACCTGGTCCCAGCTCTGGCCGGAGTTCAGCGCGTCAGCGCCGCCTGGGCCTCAGCCTGGGTCGTGGTGCGGACGAGGTGAAGGTCGCGTGAGGCCTGGGTCCCGAACTGGCTCTGGTGGGCCTTGAAGTAGGCGCGATCTGGGCCTCGGTCACCGGCTTCTGGTACTTCTTGAGCAGCTTCGTAGTACATCTGGTTGACGCGAATCTGGAACAGCACGTCCTGCTGGGTCTCGCCACTGGACTTGAGGTAGGCCTGGAACTCAGCGTCGGTCGGGAACTCCGACTTCTTGGCCTTCGCGAAGTCCTTCATGAGATCGGCCTGCGTGTACTTGATCCCTTCCTTGTAGGCCTGAGCCTGGTACCAGTAGCCCTCGATCAGGAACGACATGACCTCGGCCGCGTACTGGTTGAAGACCTCCTGGCAGTCCGTCTGGAGCTCACTGGCGGGGTAGCTCGCGTAGGTCGGGATCTGCTCGCGGATCTGCTTGATGCAGCTCTTGAACTTCGGCGGGTCGTTGGCGACGATCACCGGCTCGTTCTCGCCCTCCTGGGCGGCCTGGCTGGCCTGATCCTTGGCGGCGATGTACATCCAGTGGTTGAAGGCCTGCGAGCGTGATCGGGTTGCCGGCCATCGCTGGCAACGGAGTTGCCGGGGATCGACGAGCTACCACATGCGGAGACCGCGATCGCAATCACAAAAAAGGCGGCCAGCGCCGCGAGCTTCCGAGAGATTCGCATCGGCGGAGGATGGTAGCGGCCCGCCCACATCCAGGCGGCGCGCCCGCGGCTTACTTACAACCTTCTTCGACTGCGGCAATCGCGAGCCAACAAAGCGGGCCTCACAGGCCCGATCAGGGTGGCTCAGACCGCCGCCGGCTCAGCCTCCGCGGCCCTTGTGACCGACAGCAGCGCGTCAGCGACGCGCACCAGCTCGCGGAACTGCGATCCGGCGTCCGCCGGCCACCCGCATCGAGAACTGCGACTTGCCCGACTCGTACAGCGCCTCCGGGATCTCCGCCCGCAGCGCCTTGGCCCGAGCCGAGTCGAGCTCGATCGGCGTCACCGCCAGACGCCCGCCCCTGAACGAGACCGCGGTGGCGCCGGCCTGCCCGAGCTTGATCCGCGCGGTCTGAAGCAGCAGCAGGTTCTCAAGCGGTTCGGGCATCTCGCCGAAGCGGTCGCCGAGCTCCTCGCGCAGCAGCCCGATCTCCGCCACCTCGCGCGCACCCGCGATCCGCCGGTGCACATCGACCTTGGCCTGCTCGTAGGGGATGTAGTCGGCGGGCACGTAGGCGTCGACGCCGACCTCCAGGCGCACCGGCTCCCAGTCCTCCTCGCTCCACCGTCCGCCCGCCGAGGCCTCCTGCACCGCCTCGTCGAGCATCTGCATGTACAGCTCGAAGCCGAGCGCCGCCACGTGGCCCGGACTGCTCGTCGCCCAGCAGGTTGCCGGCGCCGCGGATCTCCAGGTCACGCATCGCGACCTTGAAGCCGGCCCCGAGCTCCGTGTAGTCGCTCAGCGCCGACAGCCGCTGGGCGGCCTCGGCCGTCAGTGCCGCAGACGACGGGTACAGCAGGTACGCGTAGGCACGCTCGCGGCTGCGGCCGACGCGGCCTCGGATCTGGTACAGCTGCGAGAGCCCGAACATGTCGGCGCGCTCGACGATCAGCGTGTTGGCCTGCGGGATGTCGATCCCCGACTCGATGATCGAGGTCGCGACCAGCACGTCAGAGTCGCCGCGCAGGAACGACGAGCATCCGCTGCTCGAGCTCCGAGTCCTCCATCTGCCCGTGGGCGACCTCGAAGCGCATCTGCGGCAGCAGGCCGCGCAGCCGCTCCGCCGTCTCGTCGATCGACTCGACGCGGTTGTGCAGGAAGAACGCCTGCCCGCCGCGCGCCTTCTCGCGCAGCAGCGCCGCCTTGACCAGCTCCTCGTCGTACTCGCCGACGTAGGTCTTGACCGGCCGCCGCCCCTCGGGTGCGGTCTCGATCACGCTGATGTCGCGGATCCCCGCCAGCGACATCTGCAGCGTGCGCGGGATCGGCGTGGCGCTCATCGCGATCACGTCGACCTTCAGCTTCATCTGCTTGAGCAGCTCCTTCTGCTTGACGCCGAAGCGCTGCTCCTCGTCGACGATCAGCAGCCCCAGATCCTTGGCGCGCACGTCCCGCGAGAGCAGTCGATGGGTGCCGATCAGGATGTCCACCTCACCGCGCCCGAACGCGGCGATCGCCTCCTTCTGCTCCGCTGCGGGCCGGAAGCGCGAGACGTGCTCGATCCGCACCGGATAGTCCTTGAGCCGTTCGCTGAAGGTGCCGTAGTGCTGCTGCGCGAGGATCGTCGTCGGCACCAGCATCATCACCTGCTTGCCGTCCTGCGCCGACTTGAACGCCGCGCGCAGCGCGACCTCGGTCTTGCCGTAGCCGACGTCGCCGCAGATCAGTCGGTCCATCGGCCGCGGCGCCTCCATGTCGGCCTTGACGAACTCGATCGCGTCGCGCTGGTCGGGCGTCTCGGTGTACTGGAACGCTGTCCTCGAACTCGCGCTGCCATTCGGTGTCGGGCGGGAACGCGTGGCCCTCGCGGCGCTTGCGCTCGGCGTAGAGGTTGAGCAGCTCGCCGGCCATCTCCTGCGCCGCCTTGCGCGCGCGCGCCTTGAGCGTGTCCCAGCGGGTGCCGCCGAGCTTGGACAGCGTCGGGCCGTTCTCACCGCCGCCGCCGACGTAGCGGCTGATCTTGGCGAGCTGTTCGACCGGCATGAACACGCGGTCAGAGCCCGCGTACTCGAGGTTCAGGTAGTCCCGCGTGACCCCCGCGACCGTCTTGGTGTCAAAGCCGGCGAAGCGCGCGACGCCGTGGTCCTCATGCACGACGATGTCCCCGGTGCGCAGCTCGGCGAAGGATCGCAGCGCGCCCGCGGCGCCCGACCCGCACCGGCCCCTCGGGCGCCCGCCGCCGGCGGAACAGCCGGTGCTCGGGGATCACCGCGAGGTGGAACTGGGGCGCGATGAAACCCTCCCGGAGCCGGGCGTGCGCGAACAGCAGCTGGGCCCGCTTGCCCACTGCTGTTCGTCCAGCCAGCTGACCTTGAGGCGCCCGAGGTTGTAGGCAGCGCGCTCCCCCTCCCCGCGCACCGCGAACGCGACCACCGTCCGGTAACCCGAGCGCGTCAGCTTCTCGAGCTCCGGCTCGGCGTCGCGGATGCTGCGGGCGCCGACCTCGGCCGCCTGCGCCGCGGAACTGGAACGGCTGGTCCTGGTCGATCGACGAGAGCCTGATCCGGGCGCGAGCGTCGAGCGCGGCGGTGATCGCGTCGGGCGCGACGTAGAGGTGGTGGGCCTCGGCGTCGTGGAAGGCGGCGGTCACGTCCTGCCAGTGGTCGGCCAGCGCCGGCGGCGACCTCCTCCTCGGCGGCGAGCAGCACGCTGTGCGGACGGGATCGATCAGCTCCAGGAACGCTCTTGAAGTCCTCGACCGGCAGCAGCTCGGCGATGTCGGGCCGGTCCTCCTCGCTTCTCCAGCGCGGCGATCTCAGCCAGCTCGCGGTACTCGGCGGCGAGCTCCGCGGCAGGCGCGACCTCGACCTCGTCGGCGTCACCGAGCGAGCGCTGCGTGAACGTGCTGAACCACCGCAGCGACTCGATCTCGTCGCCGAACAGGTCGACGCGGATGGCGCGGTCCTCGGTCGAGGGGAACAGGTCCAGCAGGCCGCCGCGGATCGCGAACTGGCCACGGTCCTCGACCTGGTCGACGCGCTCGTAGCCGGCGGCGACCAGGTCAGCAGCGGTCTCGTCGAGGTCGAGCAGCTCGCCCTTGGCGCAGCGTGAAGCCGTGCGGGCGCAGCGAGGGGTCGGGCACCTTCTCTGAGAGCGCGACCGCGCTGACGACGACCACCGGGGCACCGGCCTCGCTGCTCGGCAGGCCATCGTCGCCTCCCAGCAGCGCGTCGAGCGCGGCGATCCGCTGGCCGATCAGGTGCGGCGGCGGCGCCAGGTGCGACTCGTAGGTGACGCCGCGGCTCGGGTAGTAGCGGACACGGCGCGGCGCCAGCCAGGCGCGCAGGCTGGCGGCCAGCTCACGGGCCTGGCGGTCGTCGCCGGCGACGACGATCGCGGGCGTGGTCGCGGATCACGGTCAAGCAGCGCCGCGATCAGGAACGGGCGCAGCGACACCGAGACGAACGCGCGTCCGCCGTCGGCGTGCAGCCGCGCGGTCTGCGGATCGTCGTCGGCGTGGTGAAGCAGTGCTGGAGAGCATGTACCGCTCCGAGTCTAGGCAGCCTCGGGTGGCAGCTCGGTCAGGCTCGGCGAGCAGCACGCTCGACCGCGTCCGCCGCCGAGTCGATCAGCGCCTGACCTCGGTCGCGCGGCTCGCGGAACTTGCCCAGCACGTACGCCGCGACCAGCTCCGGATCGGTCGTCGGCGGGCGGCCGACGCCGACCCGCACGCGGTGAAACTCGCGTGGTCCCGAGCGCCGCCTTGATCGACTTCAGACCCGTTGTGGCCGGCCAGCCCGCCGCCGAGCCGGGTGCGGATCTCACCGAAGGGCAGGTCGATCTCATCGTGAATGACGAGCACGTGGTCGGGCTCGCACCCGAGCTCCCCGCGGGCCGGGCCGACTGACGTGCCGGCGTCGTTCATGTAGGTCTGCGGCATCAGGATCGCCACCCGGGGGCACCGACCCGGGCGCCCGGCACGCCCGTCGGTGATCAGGCCCCGGTACTTGGATTTGGGCTTGCCCAGGTCCCAGCGCGCGCGCAGGCGCTCGGCGACCTCGAAACCGACGTTGTGGGGGGTGCCGTCGTAGGCGGCCCCGGGGTTGCCGAGGCCGACCACCAACCAGTCGACCGGGTGCGCTGCGGCGATGCAGCAGCGGCATCTCAGCGGGCTGCGGTTACTCGCCGTCGGAGTCGCCGTCGGCCGCGGCCTCGGACGATTCCTCGCCGACGACCTCGGTCTCGAGCTCGATCTCGGACGCGCTCCGCCGATCATCCCGCGCGAGGTGCGGATCGATGCGATCACCTGCTCGGGGTCACCGATGATCGTGGTGCCCTCGGGCGCCTTGACCTCGCCCAGCGTGACGCTCGCCACCGACCTCGAGGCCGGCGATGCTGTGCTGGATCACGTCCGGGATCGCGGTCGGGACCGCCTCGAGCGTGACCTCGCGGATGCGTGTTCTCGAGCACGCCGCCGGTCTTGACCTCGGACTCGTCGATGTCGATCAGCTCGAGCGCGACCTGAGTCTGGATCGGCTTCAGGAGATCGACCCGCAGCAGGTCGATGTGCATCGTGTCACCGCTGACGGGGTGACGTACGCGCTCCTTGAGCACGACCGGCTCGGCTCCGTCGCCGTCGATCTGCAGGTCGAGCACCGCGCCTGAGTGCGCGAGCGTATTGCGCAGCACGCGAGCGTCGATCTGGAACGAAACCGGGTCCTTGCCACCGCCGTAGACGGTGCCGAGGACCAGGCCCTCGCGACGCAGGCGGCGCGCACCGCGCGAGCCGACGGGCTCGCGGCGAGTGGCCAGAAGGTTTGTGGACTGTTCAGACATAGGTTGGATCGATGGTAGCGAGCCGCGGCGGATTCCGGTTGCCACTCCCGCAACCGCCTGCGACCGCCCAATCCGGCGCCGTTGGCTAAGAGTCGGAAAAGTTCGCAGAAATCCCTAGACGAGACATAAAGCGGCGGTAACCTACGCCTATGACGGAGTTCCAGTTGATGCTGTTCCTGGTCGGGGTGCACGTCTTCGGGCTCATCGCGGTCGCGATCCTGATGATCCCGGCACTGCGCGACGACAACTCCGACACCGGCGAGGACAGCGGCAGCTCCGACGACGGTTGGGGCAACCGGCCCAACGTCAAGCCCGACCCGAGCCGTTGGCCCGGCGGCGGCATCCCGCTGCCGGACGCCGACCAGTCGCCCGTGAGACTGCGCGAGCCCGGTCGGCTGACCGACCGGCTGGCCCGTCCCGCGCGCAGGCCGGTGCGAGAGCCGGCGCCACGCAAGCCGGTCCGCGCGAACGACTGAGACCGTTCGCCAAAGGCCCGTCGCGCGGGCGACAGACGCCGCCCGCGCGGTAGGCTCGGGCTGTAATGAGGCTGCTCTACAAGCCATTCGCGATCGTCGCCGGGATCCTCGGCGCGCGTGCCGGCCGGCAGGTGTTCAGCGCGATCTGGAGCGAGTTCTCGGATTCGCCAAAGCCCTCTGCCAGCGATCCCGACGTCAAGCTGGGGAAGCTCGCCGTCTCCGCAGCGCTCGAGGGCGCAAGTCTGGCGGCCTCGCTCGCGCTGGCGCACCAGCTGACTCTGCGCCTGTTCCGCCACCTGTTCGGCGTGTGGCCGGGCGAGGACAAGAGCAGCGAGCCGACCGACGCCGCCTGAGGAGCCTCAGGGCCGACGTTCAGGTTTCCAGCGTCCGCGCCGTGGCGCCGTACTGCAACCGCAGCACGATCGCGGCGGCAACCGTCGCCACGCACGCGATCGTCAGCCCGAGCGCCCAACTCACGCCGCTGTCAGAGCCCGCGACGATGCCGTGCAGAACGGCCAGCGGCCAGCTCACGTACGCGAACCAGTGCACGAACCGCCAGGCCCGAAAGCCGAGGCGACGGCGAATCAGGCTGGTGACGGCAATCGCAATCAACAGGTCGAATGAGAGCGCGCCGATCCCGACCCAGAACGCCATGTAGGAGGAGCCCCACGGAAGGATCCCGGCGCTGAGCGGGATCCGGACGTAGCCGTCGAGCACGAGCGCGACGACGTGGATTGCGATCACGAGCAGCGTCAGCAGCGACACGTCACGGTGCACGGTCCGGATCGCGAACCGCGGCCAGGCCTTTGAGGCGACTCGCAACGGCCCGAGGATGCCGAGCACGACAACCGCCGTGAGCAGCACCAGCGCGACCAGGCCGGTCGCGCGGCCGAAGTACCAGGCCCAGGTCGAGGGGCTCGAGGCAGCGCTCGTCGTCAGCGTCGCAACGATCACAGCTCATCGCCCTCCGGCGGCCAGCCGCCGATGTGGCGGACGCTGCCGTCATGGCCGACGAGGCGCGCCGACAGACCGTGATCCCGCAGCCAGTCCGGGGCAGCAGCGCCGAGGATGATCGCGGCCGTGCTGGCGATGTTGGCGTCCAGGCAGGTGCCGGCGGTCACGCTCGCCGTCCGCCAGCGACCGGTTGCCGGCCGGCCGCTGGCGGGGTCGATGAGGTGGTGGACCGCCTCGGCGCCGTGGCCGGAACGGCGCACTGTCACGCTCGATGTCGCGAGTCCGCCCGCGGTGATCGCGACCGTCTGCCCGGGCGCGTCGCCATCGCGGTGATCGTCGGTCACGCGGATCTTCCAGCCCTCCGGGGGCGCCGTCCCGGCCACGGCGATGTCGCCGCAGAGGCTCGACGAGCACACCGCAGCCGGCCGCGGCCGAGGCCGCCTGCGCCGCCATGTCGGCGGCCAGCGCCTTGGCGGTCGCACCCAGGTCGAGCGTGACGCCGGCGGGCAGCCTGATCGCCGAGAGGCCCTTGTTCAGGACCACAACGGTGTGCGCGGGCGCCGGCATGATCCGCATGCTCTGCCCGCTCACGGGCGGATTCACACGGTGCGCGACCAGCGCCTCAGCGACCGTCGGACTGACGGCGCCGTCGGTGATCGAGGCGGCCCGCAGCGCCGCCTCGACCGCGGCGAACAGCAGCGAGCTCACCACCACGTCCTCGTCGGGAGTGGTGTTCAGCCGAGTCAGCTCGGAGTCCTCACGAAAGCTCGAACAGGCCGCGTCGAACTCGGCGACCGTTCGCTTCACCTGGGCGAGCGCGGCGGCAAGGCCGCCGCGCTCGCCCACCGCCACCACCGCCCGTCCACCCCAGATCGCGAATTCCGTCCGACCCAGGGTTCCCGGCGCGGTGGCCGGCGCCATCACGAGCCCCCAGACACGGCCGAGCCGCTGCCCGAAGCGACGCTCGGGGAGGAGCTGCTCGGGGTCGCGCTCGACGCCGTCCGCGTGGGCGAATGGCCCGGCGCGCTCGCGCCGATCAGACCGGCAAGGCCGCAGGTCGCAACCGCGGCCCCGCCGATCATCATCCGGCGCGTCGCCGTGATCCTGTTCAGCACCGCCTGCCGCCGCTTCATCGCCCGGTGGCGAAGCTGCTCACGCCGCTCCGGCGGTCTCAGGGCTGGTTGCTGACATGAACTCAGAGTGAGGCCACCGTTTGAGAGAACGCTAAGACTCGGTGAAGAAACAGGCAGCGGCTTGACGGCGGCACAACGCCGAGCGCCTCGCGGCCAGCGGGCCAGCGAGGCGGGAGCGCCAAGGACGCTCAGAACAGCTGATTCTCCCCGCCGAACACGTCGCTGACCGAGCCGTCGGTGAAGATCTGGCGGATCGAGCTGGTCAGCAGGTCGGCGCAGGAGAGCACCTTGACGTTGTCCGGCGCGCCCGGGGGCAGCGGCACGGTGTCGGTGACGACCACCTGTTCGAAGCCGGCCGCCTGCAGGTTCTCGTACGCCGTAACCGGAGAAGAGGCCGTGGGTGGCGGCTGCGTAGACGCGGTTGGCGCCGGCGTCCCTGACCGCGTCGGCGGCGGCCTTGAGCGTCCCGGCGGTGCCGATGATGTCATCGACGATCACCGCCGTCTTGCCCTTGACGTCACCGATCACGTAGCTGATCTCGGCGACCTGCTGCGCGGACGCTCCTTGTTGAGGATCGCGAGGTCGGCCCCCATCTTGTGCGCGAACAGCTTGTTGAGCTTCACCCGCCCGGCGTCCGGCGCGACCACGACGAGGTCATCGAGGCCGAGGTCGCTGAAGTACTGGGTCAGGATGAACAGCGCGGTCATGTGGTCGCACGGCTTCTGAAAGAAGCCCTGGATCTGGCCGGAGTGCAGGTCCATCGTCAGGATCCGGTCGATCCCGGCCGCCTCGAGCATGTGCGCCACCAGCCGTGCGCTGATCGGCTCGCGCGGCGCCGACTTCTTGTCCTGGCGCGAGTAGCCGTACCACGGGGTCACCGCGATCACGCGGTGCGCCGAGCCGCCGACCGCCGCGTCGACCATCACCAGCAGCTCCATCAGCGCATCGTTGGTGGTGAGACCCTCGCCGACGTTGCCGCAGGTCGGCTGCACGATGAAGACATCGGCGCCGCGGACCGACTCCTCGTAGCGGCAGTAGACCTCGCCGTTCGCGAACGTCTTGGTCGTCACGTGCCCGAGCGCGACACCGAGCCGATCGGCGATCCGAGCCGCCAGGGCGCGGTTGGCACGGCCCGAGAAGAGCATCAGGCGCTTGCCCGGGTCTGCGCGCAGCTCGCTGGACTCGAGGGGCATTTCGGCGAGGCTCATCGCTCAGCGCATGGTACGCGGAGATGTGGATGAAATGTTTCCGAGCCCGCAACGCCGGACAACTCGACCGCGTCAAGCCCGCGGCGAGCCGGAGTTCTCAGTCGCCGGTCTTCGACTCGGCCGGGTCCGCGGGCGGCGCCTCACGGCGTGCGCGGACTCGGTCGGCATAGCCCTCGATGTTGGATCTGGCGTGACCGCGCGACCCCGAGTGCGCCCTCGGGCACGTCGTCGGTGATCACCGATCCGGCGGCGGTGTAGCTGTCGTCCGCCACCGTCACCGGCGCCACGAACGTCGTGTCGACGCTGGTGTGGACCCTCGAGCCGATCTGCGTCCGATGCTTGGCGACGCCGTCGTAATTGGCGGTGATCGTGCTGGCGCCGATGTTGGTGTCCTCGCCGATCGTGGTGTCGCCGATGTAGCTAGAGGTGCGGCACCTTGCTGCGGGCGCCGACGTCCGAGTTCTTGATCTCGACGAACGTGCCCGCCTTGGAGCCGTCGCGCAGGGTCGCGCCCGGGCGCAGGTAGGCGAACGGCCCGACGCTGACCCGATCCTCGACCGTGGCGCCGACGGCGTAGGAGTGGATCACCTTCGAGCTCTCGCCCACCCTGACATCGATCAGGGTGGTGTGCGGACCGATCGTCGAGCCGTTCCCGACGCTGGTCGCGCCGTGCAGGGCACTGCCGGGCCTGATCAGCACATCCTCGCCGAGTCGCACGTCGACGTCGATCACGGTCCCGGCGGGATCGACGATCGTCGCGCCGCCGCGCATGTGGTCGTCGTTGATCCGTCGCTGCACGATCGCCGTGACCTGCGCGAGCTGCACGCGATCGTTGATCCCGAGCGTCTCCTCGACGTCGTCGACCTCGATCGCGGTCACCAGCTGGCCCTGATCACGCATGATCCCCAGCACGTCAGGCAGGTAGTACTCGGACTGGGCGTTATCGTTGCCGACCCGCGCGAGCGCCGGCAGCAGCTGGGCGCCGGCGAACGCGTACACGGCGCTGTTGACCTCGTGGATCTGCAGCTCATCGGGGCTCGCATCCTCGGGCCGCTTGGTCTCGACGACCCGTTCGACGGTGCCGTCGGCGGCGCGGACGACGCGGCCATATCCGCTCGGGTCCTCGAGCACCGCGGTCAGGATCGTCGCCGCGGCGCCGGCATGCTCCCGCGCCTGCTCGAGCCCGCTCGATCGTCTCAGGGCGAATCAGCGGTATGTCGGCGATCAGCACCACGATCGCCGCATCCGGATCGATGTGAGCCTCGGCGGCCCGCAGCGCGTGCGCGGTCCCCAGCGGCTGCTCCTGGATGACGGTGATCACGTCATCGTCAAGCTGCTCGCGCAGCGGCTCCCCGGGCGCATCCACGACCACGATCTTGCTGGCAGCCGCCCGCCTGGCCGCGGCCACCACCCAGCCGATCATCGGCCGGCCACAGACCGGGTGCAGCAGCTTCGGGGTCTTCGACCGCATCCGCGTGCCCTGGCCGGCCGCGAGGATGACGACGACGGGTCCGCTCACGGGGCGGATCCTCGAGCGGCCGTCGGGCGGTGGCGGTCAGTCGTCCGGCTCGACGCGCCGGATCGCAACTCTGTCGAGCATTTGTGCAGATATTCGACATAAACGTCGACAGAGCAGGCGCGCCGACCCGGCCGCTCGCGGATACGGCCCAGGCCTCGGCGAACTGGGGAGCCAGGATTCGAACCTGAACTAGAGGGTCCAAAGCCCTCTGGTGCTGCCGTTACACCACTCCCCACCGATCGGCGCCCGACGGGCACCGAAGGACGTTACCTCACCGCCGCCCCAGCGCCCTCGCCACCGCCTCCGGCAACAGCGGGTCGGCCAGCGCCGCGCGCACGTCGGCCGGCCGGTGCAGGGCGCGCTCGCCTCGCAGGACGCCGACCTCGAGGCCTGCGGCGGCGGCGGCCGCGAGGACCTGGTTGAACGAGTCCGGTCCGCGCCAGACCTGCTCGGGCAGCGCGAACAGCGAGGGCAGCGGCCGCGCCAGCGCGATCAGGTAGTAGCCGCCGTCGAACACCGGCCCGAGCACCAGGTCGGCCCCGGCGGCGAGGTCGAGCCGCGCAGCCCGGCGTGCGCTGGCCGGAATCGCGCCAGGTCGGGCCAGACGATGAAGATCGGGCCGGGCGAGTGCGAGGACACGCGGGCCACGGCGTCGGCCACGCGCCCGGCGATGCCGTCGCCGTTCTGCGGGAACAGTCATCACGTCATCACCGACCAGCCGCTGCAGGTCGCGGCCGGCGTCGGCGGGCTCGTGCGCCAGATAGATCGCGCGCGGGCTCGAGCGCCCGCGCCCAGCGCAGCGCCTCGGCGATCAGCACGGTCTGGAGCGCGACGCAGCCATCGAGACCGAGCAGCGGCTCGAGCGCGTGGCGCACCTCGCCGCGGCGCGGCGCGCGGGCCATGATCAGGACGGCCGGTCTGCCCCGGATTCACTCTGTTCCACAACGAGCCCCTCATCCGAGCTCAGCGCGGAACGCGACCGCCCTCAGCACCCGGCTCGGTCGCCGGACCGCGCGGGGCCGCGATCCCGAGTACTCGCATCGCCTTCAGGCCCAGCGACAGCTTCTCGCGACCGTCCGTCGACTGGACGTCAAGCCCGGTCAGCTCGCGCACGCGCTCGAAGCGGTACCGGATCGTGTGCCGATGGGTGATCAGGCGCGCCGCGGTCGCGTTGACGTTGGCGTCGCAGTCAAGGAACGTCGCGAGGGTGCCGAGCAGGTCGGTCTCGTACTGCTCGTCGTAGGCCACCAGCGGCCGCACGGTGTCGCTGTAGAAGCGCCTGAGCTCAGCCGGGTCGCTCATGTACGGCAGCAGCAGCTGGTAGGTGCCGGTCGACTCGAACGCCAGCTCTGCCTCGGGCTCGCCCTCCACGACGTTGGCCGACAGCATCGCCTCGTTGCCGGCGCGCTGCAGGTCCCGCGGGTCCTCGACGCGGCGCGAGCGCCCGATCGCGAACACGAACCCGGACAGGCCCGACTCCAGCTCGCGCAGGATCGCGGCGGACACGCGCCGCGCTGTGTCGCCGTCGGCGTCCGGGATCAGGATCAGCACGGCGCTCGGCATCGTTCTCGCTGGGCGCCGCGATCGCACCGGGCGCGATCGAGCGGGCGCCACGGGCGGCGACCGCCAGCAGCCGCCGGCGCCAGTCATCCTCGGTCGGGATCCGCGGATGCGCTCGCGCCACCAGCACCGCCGCGCCCCGTGAGAGGTCCGATCCCGAGCTCCTTGCCGCGGGCGAGCAGATCGTCGCGATCGGTGATCTCGCCGCGCAGCACCGCTCGCAGGAAGGCCGTCGCCGCCTCCTCTGAGGCGCGTTCGGGGGCACGCACGCGCTCCACCTCTGACGCGATCAGCGTCGTCACCAGGCTCAGCATCGAGGGATCGGATCGATGCTCACGCGTGCGCATCCGCAGCTGCCCGACGGTCGTGTCGGCGACCTTCAGCTCGATCGTCATCGACGTCCTCGGCGTCTCGCATCAGTGAGCGCTCGTCGGCCGGCGACGCGCGGCGACCGCCAGGATCGAGGCGGATCGATCGATCAGGATCAGGCTCGCATCGAGCGCCCGGCCGGCTGCCCGCAGCACCTCGGGCAGGCCGGCACCTGCCTGGACCGCCTCGGTGATCGCGGCCAACGCAGACAGATTCGGTCCACTCCGGACTGGGCCTGTCGCCTCGCCGTCAGCCATATCGGTAGATGTGCCGGCCGTCAGAACCAGTTTGGCCATTGCAGGACGATCCACGCGCCGAGCACCACGCCGAGGCCGGCAAACGCCGCCAGCAGGTAACCGGACAGCACGATCACGGCCACCCGCTCCCAGCCGCGCCGGTGACTCTGCAGCGCCGGGGCGACGACGAGCGTGATGAAGAAGGCCAGGCGCGATCACGACACAACCGGCTCCAACGAGGTATGTGATGTTGTCGTTACTCACGCGATCGAACCTCAGATTAACGACGGCAGCGCGAATTGCGCATCAACAGGCTCCACGACGACAGCTCCAGGGAGCGTCACCGCCAGTGTCTGGGCGGCATCCGAGGCCCGCGCGCCTGCCCCATCGCCCCACCAGATGCCGACAACGGTAGGACCGGAACCGGACACGAGCGCGTGATCGGCGCCCGTGGCGCTGACCGCCTCGAGGGCGACGCCGCACCACGGACACAGTGAGACCGCCGCCGGCTCCAGGTCGTTGACCACCAGCTCGTCCGGCAGCCGGCCACCGGTGCCGAGCGCCGCCACCAGCTGCGCGTAGCGTTGAGCCAGCTCCGCCGGGCCGCGTGCGAGCCCGAGCCGGTCGGCCTCCCGGAACACGTCCGGTGTCGAAAGCGCGAAATCAGTGGCTGGGACGACCACGAACGCGACCTCCCCCACGCCTCCGAACTGCTCCACGACCTCACCGGCACCCGTACCCAGCGACAGGCCCGGCAGCAGCTGACCCGGCACATCCGCCCCGAGCCCCGCGGCGATCGCCTCGACCTCCTCGGCGCGACCGGGCGCAACCGCCATCGCCAGGCGCAATGTGGCGGCCGCGTCCGCCGAGCCGCCCGCCATCCCGGCCGCGACCGGGATCGCCTTCTCGATCGAGACCCTCACCGGCGGACCGTCCCAGCCACGCTGCCGCAGCGCCGCGAGCGCCCGCGCCGCCAGGTTCTCGCCGCTGACACCGGGGCAGATGACGGCATCATCGGCCGCGCCCGTCCAGGACCTCGAGCTCGACGACGTCCGCCAGCGACAGCGACTGGAACACGGTCACGAGCTCGTGCCGCCCGTCGGACCGAGTCGGCCCGAGGAACAGGGACAGGTTCACCTTCGCGGGCGCCAGCGCGCGCAACCTCATGCCGACAGTCTCCCGGCCAGCTCGACGAACTGCTCAGGCGCAAGCCGCTCGGCGCGCACGTCGGCCGGCAACCCCATCTCGACGAGCGCCTCCCGCGCACGCTCCCGGACTCCCGGCCGGCGCCCCGGGTGAGAGCGCCAGCGAACCGGGCGAGCGCCTTGCGGCGGTGACGAAAGGCGTCGTGGACCAGCGTTGTCACCGTCGTAGTGGCTTGCTGGCCACTACGACGGCTGAGGCCGAGCAGGACCGAATCGACATTCGGGACCGGCCGGAAGACCTGACGCGAGACGGGCCGCAGCACCTTCACGTCGCACTCGAGCTGTGCCAGCACCGAGGGCACCCCGTAGGCGGCCGTTCCGGGCGCGGCGGCGAAGCGCTCCCCCACCTCGCGCTGAACCATCACGACCCACGAGCGGATGCTGGGGAGCTCCGCGACGGTTCGCAGGATCACGGTCGCGGCGACCCCGTACGGGAGGTTCGCGACCATCTTGTCCGGCGCCGGCCTGAAGGCCGCGAGGTCGAGGTGGATCGCGTCGCCGATGTGCAGCTCGGCGTTGTCGAACGGCGCGAGCACGCCCTCGAGGTTTGCCTCGAGCGACGAATCGAGCTCGACCACGTGCAGGAACTCGGACCTTCTCGGCCAGCCGCTCGGAGAGCACACCCGGCCCGCCGCCGACCTCCAGCACCACATCCTCGTCGCTCAGTTCCGCCAGCCGCTCGATCACGTCGAGGATGTTGCGATCGACGAGGAAGTTCTGACCGAGCTTCACCACCCGACCATCACCAGCCGAAGGCGGCGGCGGCGGCCGCCTCCACCTCCAGGTTGAAGTCGTGGTAGCTGACGCGGCGCTCGAGCGCGAGTGCCTGCGCGGTCTGCACGACGATTGCCGGCGCGTTGGGCTTGCCGCGCATCGGCTGCGGCGCCAGGTAGGGCGCGTCGGTCTCAACCAGCAGGCGGTCCGCCGGCACCTTCAGCGCTGCGGCGCGCAGGTCGTCGTTCTTGGGGTAGGTGACGTTGCCGGCGAACGAAATCCACCAGTCGCGATGCGCAAGGCACTCTTCGATCCGCGATCCCATCGAGAAGCAGTGGAGGATCACCTTCAGACCCGCCGGCGTGCTCGTCGAGGATCGCGAGCGTGTCATTGTCAGCGTCGCGGGTGTGGATCACACCGGCTTCCCGACCTCGCGAGCGATCTCGATCTGCGCCCGGAACGCTGTCGCCTGATCATCGTGCGGAGCGCGGTCGCGGTAGTAGTCGAGTCCGGTCTCACCGACCGCGACGCAGCGCGGATGCTCGGCCATCCGCGCGATCGCCGCGTAGTCCCCGTCGCCGAAGGCCTGCACCTCGGCTGGGTGGATGCCGACGGCCGCATACACCTGCTCGAATCGCTCGGCCGCTGCGATCGCCAGCTCTGAGGTCTCGATATCGGTGCCGATCGTGACCATCCGTGTGACGCCTGCTGCCACGGCCTCGGCCACGAGCTCATCGTCCGGCGGTTTACAGATGTGCAGGTGCGTGTGGCTGTCGACCATCGGACGCGTCTACCTGCGGTCGCGCTTGGGGAACAGCGGCGGGACCGGCACGCAGCGGGTGCGCGTCCAGGGCTGCCAGCGACGGTCGCCGCTCGGCCTCCGGGATGTAGGGCCCGAGTTCGACCGTCACCGCGCGCAATCCCTGGTGCAGCGAGGCGAGCACCATCTCGAGCTGGGCTGCGGATCCGGGATCACGCGCGAGCTCCCACGGCTTCTGCTCCTCGACGTAGCGGTTGAGGCGACGCACGCGCTGCCAGATCAGCGTCGAGCGCCTGGCGTCAGCTCGAAGCGGTCAAAGTATTCGGCGACCTCGGGCCTGAGGCCGCCGAACTCCTCGGCCAGCTCCGGGTCGGTTCGCGCTCGCCGGCACGATCCCGTCGGCGTAGCGGGCGATCATCGCGATCGTGCGGCTCGCGAGGTTGCCGTAATCGTTGGCGAGCTCGGTGTCGTAGCGGGCCTTGCACACCGTCGAGGCCGACGTTGCCGTCCTGGCCGAACTGGACCTCGCGCATCAGATAGAAGCGCAGCGCGTCGGTGCCGAACTCGTCGATCGCCTCGAACGGGTCGAGCACGTTGCCCAGCGACTTGCTCATCTTGCGCCCGTCCTGCGCCATCAGGAAGCCGTGCGCGAACACGTGATGCGGCACCTCGATCCCGGCCGCCATCAGCATCGCCGGCCAGTAGATCGCGTGGAACTTGACGATGTCCTTGCCGATCAGGTGCAGCTGCGCGGGCCAGTACCGGTCGGTGAGATCCTCGCCCGGGCGGGCGTAGCTGAGCGCCGTGTAGTAGTTGAGGTCGCGCGTCGAACCAGACGTAGAAGACGTGGCTCGGGTCCCACGGCACGGTGACGCCCCAGGTCAGCTTCGCGCGCGAGAGCGAGATGTCCCTGAGGCCCTGCGCGACGAAGGCCCTGGCCTCATTCATCGCCCGTGCCGGCATCACGAAGTCCGGGTGCTCGGTGAACAGCCGCTCGAGCGGCTCCTGGAACTCGGAGAGCTTGAAGAACCAGTTCTCCTCGGACTCGCGTGTCAGCACGATCTCGTGGATCGGGCAGCGGTTGCCCTCGAGGATCTCGTTCTCCAGTCTTGAAGTCGGCGCAGCGGGGGCAGTACCAGCCCTCGTAGAGGCCCTTGTAGACGTAGCCGTTGTCATAGATCCGCTGCATCACCTCCTGCACGCGCTGCTCGTGCTCGGGATCGGTGGTGCGGATGAAGAAGTCGTTGGAGATGTTCAGCAGCGGCAGCAGCGCCCTGAAGCGGGCGGCGTTGCGGTCCGCCAGCTCCTGCGGCTCGATTCCCTCCGCGTGCGCGGCGTCGGCCACCGGCTCACCGTGCTCATCGGTGCCGGTGAGGAAGAACACGTCCTCACCGCGCTGGCGCATGTGCCGGGCGATCACGTCGGCGGCGATCTTCTCGTAGGCGTGGCCGAGGTGCGGCGCGCCGTTGACGTAGTCGATCGCCGTGGTGATGTAGAAGCTCATCGGCCCAGGAGACTAGACGGTCACCCGCGGCGGTCAGCGGCCGTGGCGGCGAGCCTCACGAGGTCAGCGCTTGGTAGAGCGTGTTGGCCGACTGCCCGTGAGCTCGGCGACGACACTGGCGGCGGTGCGCGGCTTGGCGCCGGACTCGACCAGCTTGCGCACGGCCTCGAGCGCGGGGCCGAGGTCCTGATCGCCCGGCGGCGGCGCCGGCCCGACGACGAGCACGACCTCCCCCCGAGGCGGCTGCTTGGCGTACCGCGCGGCCAGCTCGTCAGCGGCTGCCGCGCACCACCTCCTCGTGGACCTTGGTCAGCTCGCGGCAGACCGCGACCGGGCGCTGCGGGTCGAGCTCCGCGAGCACGGCGAGCGAGGCGGCGACGCGACGCGGCGACTCGAACGCGACCAGGGTCTCATGGTTGGCGAAGGCGGCCTCGAGCTCCCCCTGCTTGCGCGGCAGGAAGCCGGCGAAGCGCCAGTGGTCGGCCGGCAGCGCGCTGGCGACCAGGGCAGCCAGCGCGGCGCTGGGCCCGGGCAGCACCTCGACCTCGAGCCCGGCCGCGACACAGGCGCGAACCAGCACGAAGCCGGGATCGGACACCAACGGCATGCCGGCGTCGGAGACGAGCGCGACCGTCTCACCGTCGTGGATGCGCTTGACCAGCTCGGCCGAGCGTGCCTTCTCGTTGCTGCTCGTAGTAGCTGACGAGCTTGCCCGAGACGCCGTAGTTCTTGAGCAGCGCGCCGGTCCGGCGAGTGTCCTCGCAGGCGATCAGATCGGCCTCGCGCAGCGCCGCCAGCACGCGCAGAGTGATGTCCTCGAGGTTGCCGATCGGCGTCGGGCAGACGATCAGCTTGCCGCTCACAGCGGCTCCTGCCGGGCTCATCGCTGCTCCTGTCGGGCCGCAAGACCGTCGAGCGCAAGTGCGGCCGCGCCGACCATGCCCGGCCTCGGCGCCGAACCTCGCCGCCAGCACCGCGACGTCGCTGCGCCGGGCGGCAGCGCCCGCCGCACCATCTCGCGCGCGCGCCGGCGCGAGCAGCATCTCCCCGGCCGCCATCACGCCGCCGCCGAGCACGATCGCCTCCGGGTTGAAGATGTTCGCGAAGCTCGCGAGCGCGACGCCGACGCGCTCGCCGATCAGGTCGAGCACGTCCAGCGCGGCCGCGATCGCCGTCGTGGGCCAGCTCGGTCACCAGCGCGCCGTCGATCTCGCGGCCGGCGGTCAGCGCCTGGCCGAGTCCGGAGTCCGGCTGCTCGGCGGCGATCCGGCGCGCCTCGCGCGCAAGCGCCGTGCCGGAGGCCATCGCCTCGAAACAGCCGTGGTTCGGGCAGTTGCCCTGGCAGCGCGGGCCGTTCATGTCGATCACCATGTGGCCGAGCTCGGCGCCGGCGCCGATCGCGCCGCGGTAGAGCTCGCCGCCGATGATGATGCCCGCCGCCGATGCCGGTTCCCGAGCCCGATCAGCAGCATGTCGTCGAGACCGACCCCGGCGCCGGCGCGGTGCTCCGCGAGCGCGGCGACGTTGCCGTCGTTGTCGACGAACACCGGCAGGTCGAGGCGCTCGGCCATCAGCGCACCGAACCGCACATCGGTCAGCGGCAGGTTGACCGCGACGATCGAGGTGCCGGTGCGCCGGTCGATCAACGACGGAATTCCGAACCCGACCGCATTAACCTCGCCTGCAGCACGTGTTAACGAGTTCTTGAACCGATGTGGCAATAGTGTCGAGCAGCTCGGGGGTGTCCTGACCGAGCATCGAGCGCTGCACGCGGTTGTGGATCTGCAGGCGATCATCGACCACCCCGCCCGCTAGCTTGGTCCCACCGATGTCAATCGCCGAGCACGAGTCGCGAAGGCATGCCGCCACTATAAGGAGCCGGTCTCAGGACTCCGGCAGACGTTGTACAGATGTCCGAATTCCGAGAAGACACGGCGATCAGGACCACCGCGAGCAGCCACGACGGGCTGTGCGGCGTGGCGCGACCTACGCGGGCGCCAGCGGGGCGCAGTCGCGGGCAGTCGGGGCAGTCGGCGCAGTCGGGGCGCGGAGTGGAGGCGGCGGGTCGCAGCCGGGCTCGCGGAGGCCCAGACTCTCGCGACAACGAGCGTCCCTACACGCTCTACCGCTCGATCGCCGCGTGGGCTGGGCGCGCGACTGCGTGGCGAGACCGACGCCGAGCTCGAGGCCCGCGCCGAGCAGGCGCTGCGCCAGCAGCCGCCCGAGCGCCCCGCGCAGGACGGCGCCGGCGGCGGCCGCGCCGGCGGACCTGGCGGACCGGGCAAGCCCCCGCGCCGCGGCTGGCGCCGGATCCCGGGCCTCGGCCCCTCGACGCCGGCCGCGCGCTGCACCCGCTGCGGCTGCTCAGCTACTTCGTGGTCGCGTGCGTTGCGTGGGTCCTGCTCTCAGCGGTGTTGTTCTTCCTCAGCGCGTCGACGCACTCGAACTCGTTGCCCGGCGGCAGCGCGACCGAGGCCGCGCTGACCAGTGCCGGCCCGATGCTGTTCACGCCCAACAACATCCTCGTCGTCGGGCTCGACAACCGCCCGACCAGCGGCTACAGCTCAAAGGAGGGCGGCGCCAACTACAGACGAAACGGACGCGAACACGACACGCTGATGATCTGGCGCGTGGGCGGCGGTGTGTCACGCCAGCTCTCGATTCCACGCGACACCCTTGTCGACCTCGCCCCCGCCGTGTGGTGCACGTGAAGATCAACGCCGCATGGGTCTGCGGCGGACCGAAGGAGACGATCCGGGCGGTCGAGAGCTGACCGGGACTCGAAGATCAATCACATGATCGTGGTCGACCTCGGCAACTTCGTGAAGTTCATCGACGACATCGGCGGCGTGACCGTCACCACGCCACGGATCTGCTCGAAGATCTCCGGCGGCGCCGCTGACGGCGGCTACACACTCAACCTGGCGCCCGGCACCCATCACCTCACCGGCGTGCAGGCGTGACCCTTGCCCGCACCCGTGAGAACTCCTGCAACCCCGCGTACAACGACATCAGCGCGAGAAGATGCAGCAGGAGATCATGAACGGGATCAAGTCGCAACTGTTCTCCGTGCACGCGTTCCTCCACCTGCCGTGGGCCGCCTGGGACGCGCCTCGCGCGATCCAGACCGACATGGGCGGGCTCGACCTGATGCAGCTGTTCATCTCTGCGGAGATCGGCGGCTCATCGAAGCCGCAGACGCTGAACGAAACCGGCAGCTACTACGACGGCCAGGACGTCCTGGTCCCAAGCCAGACCGACGTCAATCGCAAGGTTCAGCAGCTGCTGAACGGCCGGTAGCCGCGAGCACGCCGGATAGTCGCGCCGATCGTCCCCGCTCAGGAGTCGGAGGTCTTGCTGCTCGTCGCCTTCTCGGAGCTCGAGCCAGAGCTCGAGGAGGAGGACTCTGACTTCGAGCCCGACGAGGAGGAACCTGACGAGGAGTCGGACTTTGAGCCGTTGCTCTCACTGGACGAGCTCGAGGAGGACTCCTTGCTGTTCTCCTTCTCGCGCGCGCGGCGCTTGGTGCCGTAATCCGTGTTGTAGAAACCCGAACCCTTGAAGTGCACCGAGACCGGGTGGAAGACCTTCTGCACCGGGGCACCACAGACCTCGCACTTGGTCAGCGGCTCGTCGCTGAAGCTCTGCATCACCTCGAACACGTGGCCCTTCTTGCACTTGTATTCGTAGATCGGCATCGGCACCGAACTATAGCTGGCACTCTCGGCGCCAGAGTGCCAAGCGCCCTTGCATGAAGGGCTCAGGCGCGTCCCGGCGGCATCGGGACGGGTACCATCCGCCGCCATGGCTGAAGACGTCGTCACGATGGACAAGGTCGTCGCGCTCTGCAAGCGCCGTGGCTTCATCTTCCCGAGCAGCGAGATCTACGGCGGCGTCGGCTCGAGCTACGACTACGGCCACTACGGCGTCCTGCTGAAGAACAACGTCAAAGGCGAGTGGTGGCGCTCGCTGCTGCAGGAACGCGATGACGTCGTCGCGCTCGACTCGGCGATCATCCAACACCCGCGCACCTGGGAGGCCAGCGGTCACATTGCCGGCTTCACCGACCCGCTCGTGGACTGCCGCACCTGCAAGATGCGGTTTCGTGCCGACAAGCTCGAGGACGCTCGGTGTGGGCGCAAGCCATCGCTGCACCCGGGTGAGGGTCCCGACTGTGACCTGACCGAGGCACGCAACTTCAACCTGATGTTCCAGACCACCGTGGGGCCCGTGCAGGAGGAGGGCTCGACCGTGTTCCTGCGGCCCGAGACGGCCCAGGGCATCTTCCTCAACTTCAAGCACTACCTGCAGTTCTCGCGTAAGAAGCCGCCGTTCGGGATCGCCCAGGTCGGAAAGAGCTTCCGCAACGAGATCACGCCGGGCAACTTCGTGTTCCGGATGCGCGAGTTCGAGCAGATGGAGATGGAGTTCTTCGTGCCTCCCGCTGAGGCAGATGAGTGGTATCGGTTCTGGAAGCAGGCTCGGTTCGACTGGTATGTGAAGCTCGGTATCCGCCCCGACCACCTGCGGCTGCGCGAGCACGATGCTCGACGAGCTGTCCCACTACTCGACCGGAACCAGTGACGTCGAATACCTTTACCCGATCGGCTGGCAGGAGCTTGAAGGAGTCGCCAACCGCGGCAACTTCGACCTCACCCAGCACGCGGAGTACTCGCGCCAGAACCTCGAGTACGTCGACACCGCCAGCGGTGACCGCTACCTCCCGTACGTGATCGAGCCCGCTGCCGGTGCGGATCGCGCCACCCTGGCATTCCTCTGCGATGCCTATGACGAGGACGAGATCGACGGTGAGACGCGCACCGTGCTGCGCCTGCACCCGCGACTGGCGCCGATCAAGGCGGCAGTTCTGCCGCTCGTCAAGAAGGACGGCCAGCCGGAGCTTGCCCGTGAGGTCGTGGCCGGGCTGCGCGAGCGCATGCAGGTCGAGTACGACGAGGGTGGCGCCATCGGCCGGCGCTACCGCCGCCAGGACGAGATCGGCACGCCGTGGTCAATCACGATCGATCACCAGTCGCTCGACGACCGCACCGTCACCGTGCGTGATCGCGACAGCCTCCAGCAGGAGCGGGTGGCGGTCGACACGCTCGGTGAGGAACTCGAGCGGCGCCTGCGGGAGCCCTGGCGCTCGCCGAAGCTTTCCGACGACGCCTGAGCGGTTGTGGCGCTGCGGGGAGGGGCGCCTCGTGCGCCCCTCCCCGTGCCGGTCCTGTGTGACACCCGGCTGCCGCTGCCGGGGCGATCGGACCAAGCTGTGGTCGGCGGCGTTGGCCGGCGGCTGTGGTCGGCGGCCGATGATTACCAGCCGCTGCCGGATGAGCTGGCTCCTGAGCTACCGCCCTTCGACGAGCTCGTGTAGGCGGCAGAACCCGCCGTCATCAGATCCCATGTGCCGCCGAAGCTCTTCTGACCCTGTCCGTTGGCGGAGCCTGCACTGGAGTCTTCGATGAACGTATAGAGAGGATGGCCGTTCAGCACCAGCTGATGGACCTTACCGTGGGTCCACACGGTCAACTTGCCCTTGATGCCCTTTCCGAGCACCGGCTTCTTGGCAGTGCTGGTGACGGCCGGCCAGTTGCCGAGGCAAGCCGTGCTGGTGCACTTCGGCGACTTGGTGGTGTCGCCGGTCAACAGATAGATCGCGTGTCCCGAGGAGGTCACCAGCAGCGAGTGCTTACCGTGACCCATAACGTTGACGCTTTCGAGCTTGACGGCCGCGGCGCTGGCCGAATGAGCAGATGCCGCACTCGCACTGCTCGCGGCGGAGCTGACGCCAACCCCACCGATGGCGGCGGCGACGGTGGCGACTGCAAGGTATCGATGCTTGGACAAAACTGCCTCCGTTCGGTCTTCCCGGCACCACACTCATTTGGCCGGTTCGAATATGAAGACGCCGCCCTCGAGCGAATCCTTCCCAACTCTCGCCAATCAAGCCCGCCGTCGCCCGTATGCTGCCGAGCCAGCGCATGACCAGCGGCCATCAACTGGATCCGGAGTCACTCGGCGACCATCTGGACCGCCTCTACCGTGCCGCTTGGAGCCTCTGCGGGTCCAGGGAGGAGGCCGAGGACCTGGTACAGGAGACGTTTGCGCGCGTCCTGCTGAAGCCTCGCTTCGTGCGCTCTGCGGATGACCTCGGCTACCTGCTCAAGGTGCTGCGAAATACCTTTGTCAGCAGCAGGCGGGCGGCGGCCCGACGTCCGCGCACAGACCCGCTGCCGGACGAGCTTGACACCGTCGAGGATCGCCGCGCCCCCCAACCCGAAGCACACCTGGAAACCGCCGAGCTGTACGCCGCGATCTCGGCTCTGCCCGAGGCATTCCGCGACGCGCTGATCGCGGTGGACGTGGTCGGTCTCTCCTATCGCGAAGCCGCCCGAGCTCTGCGTATCCGCGAAGCGACGCTGACAACTCGCGTCCACCGCGCACGGCAGCGGGTCGCGGACGCGCTGAATATCGAGTGAGGGCATCCCTCCGATCGACGCGCGAGGAGACCCGCGCTGACGAGCCGCCTACGCTCTGGAGCCGCTGACGAGCCGCCTACGTTCTGGAGCTCGACGCCGCCAGCTGCCAGAGCTCAGTTGCACTGATTGCAGAGGCCGAGAGCACGCACGTGTGGTCGTCCTCAGTCCAGACCACGACCGTACGTCCGTTCTGGTGCATCGTTGCGTATGGCTCACCCGCGCCTGCGGGCTGCTTCAGTGCCGGCTGAGAGACGATCGAGTAGGCGATCTGTTTGCCGTCCTTGGCGTAGAAGACCGTCGTGACCGTGCGGTCGCCGATCTTGTCGACGCGCTTGCCGGTGCTGCGCCACCCTCCCTCACCCTCCCAGTTCGGGAACTGAAGATCACCGACGTGCGCTTCCAGGAGCTTCGTCGGAGCTCCCGGATCCGGTGCAGGCGCGGCGGCTGTGGGACCCTTGGTGGCGAGCGCCGCGGCCGCCGCCAGCGACGGCTCGGCGGCTCCGCCGCCCAGAAGCAGCACCAGAACCACGGCCAGGGCAGCGCATGATGTCGCCGTAACCGCGGCGATTCGCATCGGCACCGCGACCAGCCTCCGCGATGCCGACGGCTTGCGCTGCGCCGCCCGTCGACTCAGATCCTCCACCTCCGCCCGCAGCCGCAACGGCGCGCGCTCAGCGCGCGCCGACTCACGCAGCATGCGTGCCACCGTCGCTTCGCGATCTCCGATGTTGTCGTCAGGCTTCATGAGCTACCCAGCCGTTCAAGCTTACGGACGCTCAAACCGTGCCAAAACTTCCCGGGAGTCTCACTCGCTCCAGAACAGCCAGGCCGCCGCTGCCTCGACCGGGAAGGCCGAGCTGAGACGGGAGATCCGAGTTCAGGTCAGGCGGGTGTGTTCCCAGCGTCGTCTCCGGAGGACGGAGTCGGCGGCGTGTACTGGAACTCCTCCTCGGAGCCGAACAGCTCGTCCAGCACCTTGTTGCGCGCCTTCTCCGACACGGCCAGCGCCACGCCGGTGCCGATCACCAGCAAGAACCACCAACTTCCTGAAGGGATGCGCTTCTTCTTCTTTGGCGTCTTCCTGCGCCTCAGCCTTCTTCGCCTTGCGCTTACCGAACATCTGCACTCCCGTGATTGGACGTGAACGTTGGAGCGAGCATAAACCTCCGCACGGCCTCTTCGCAGCCCCGTCACAGCTCGTAGCTCGCACCCTCCACGGCCAGGGCGACCGGCCGACCGAAGGCAGCCTCGGCCGGCAGCACGCAGGGTATCGGCATCGAGCTCGTCCGAATAGTGCGTGAGCAGCAGCCGTGCCGCATTCGCACGCCGTCCGAGTTCGCCCGCCTCGCGGGCGGACATATGACCATGCACGGCACCGGGTGGTGCTGCCGCGGTTCAGGACCCTCCGTCGCCTCGAGCATCAGCAGATCGGTGCCCCGCGCCAGTTCGACGATCGCATCGTTGGGCGCGCAATCCGCCCCGAAGGTGAAGCGACGGCCATCGGCCGTGGTGAAATCGCAAGCCCACGCCGGGAATGAAATGGGGAACCTCGCGAAGCGCACCTTGAATGGCCCCATCGCGACCTCGGCATCCGGTGTCGTATTCCTCGATCGCGAACGTCTCCTCCAGAAGTGCGTCGAAGCTCAGCGTCACGCCGAGTCGCGCAAAGCGCACGCGCACCCGGGGGCGCCAGCAGCCGCGGGCGCCATCCGGCCTCGCGGTACCAGTAGCCGAGCGCATGCGCGTACGGGATCAGGTCGAGCATGTGGTCCGCGTGCAGATGCGTGATCAGCACCGCGTCGACCTCGAGCGGGCTGCACCACCGCCGCGCAATTTCGAGAACACGCCGGAGCCGCAGTCCAGCAGCAGCGTGAACCCGCCGTGACGTCATCAGGTAGCCGCTGTTTGCCCCGTTCGCATCCGGCATCGCGGGCGACTTTCCTAGCACCGTCATCTGCACGGGCAGGGACACTAGATGATGGCGATTGCTCGTCACTGTGAGGACTCGCCACAGTGACCCGCGTCAGCGGCTCCGCTACGGGCCACGCGACCGGCGCCTCAGCCGTGCAGCGCCACCTGCTCGCTGGCGGACGGGAACGCCCATGCGACCTGCAGTCGCCGCTCCTGGCGGAAGTTGAAGCGCAGCTGGCTCGGCGGCCTGAGCCCCTCTGGACGGTTTGGCCGATAGGTCGCGCAGGGCCCCGCCTGGCTCACCGCACAGAGCATGTTCTGCTTGAAGAAGCAGCCTTCGCACGACACTTTCCCGCCACCCTGGGCACGCCCATTCGCCATCCGACCAGACACCTCTCGTGCTGTGGAACTCTCCGAGCCGACCCTCGCCTCGGGTGACAGCCATCAAAGCGCTTTGACCCCCCCGATGCGAATCCGATTCCCGGAAAACGCAACACTTTCGTAACTTCCTGTTTTCCCTGCTATTAGCGGGACTTTCTTGGTCTCGAGGCGGATTCGCCCGCATTTTCCGTAGCTTTCGTCAGCGATGCGAATCCTCGTCACCGGGATCACGGGCGGGATCGGAAGCCGGCTCGCCCCCGAACTGCTGAAGGCCGGCCATGAGGTGCGCGCGCTCACTCGCCGCGGCGACGCCTCGCGACGCGGGATGCCTGTGCCGTCCGGGGCTGCAGCTGGTAACCGGCGACGCCGTGTCCGGGGTCGGCCTGCGGAGGCGCTGCGCAGGGGTCGACGTTGCCTACTACCTGATCCACTCGATGGAGCCGGGCGGATGACGAGGCGCTTCGACGGTGCGCGAGCGCCGTGCGGCGGAGAACTTCGCGCGCGGCGGCGCAGGGCACCGGCGTCGGCCGGATCGTCTACCTGGGCGGGCTGGTGCCGCAACCGGCGCCCGTGTCAGAGACCCTGCAGCCGCCCTCTCCGAGCATCTCGCCAGCCGGCTGGCGGTCGAACGCATCCTGCTCGCGCGCGGTGCCCGACTCGGTCGCGCTGCGCGCCTCGATCGTGATCGGCGCGCGTTCGCGCTCGTTCCGCTTCCTGGTTCGCCTGGTCGAGCGCCTGCCGCTTCTGCTGATCCCAGCCTGGCGCGAGCACAGCACGGCGCCGGTCGACGAGCGCGACGTGACTCAGTGCCTGGCTCGAAGGCGGCCACGGCAGCCGAGGTCGCCGGCCGCTCGCTCGACGTGGCCGGGCCCCGACACCGTCACCTACGGCGAGCTGATCGAACGCATCCGCGACCATCTGATGCTGCCACGACCGACGGTGACGCTCAGCCGCTTGACGCTGACGCCGATCGCGAGCAGGGTCTCGGCAGTGATCGCCGGCGAGCAGCACGCACTGATCGGACCGCTGATGGAAGGCCTCGACACCGACCTGCTCCCCCGCGCGGAGCTCGCAACCGAACTTCTGCGCGTCGTCAGCACACGCTCGACTCGGCGATCGAACGAGCGCTGCGTGACTGGGAGCTGACGGAACCACTCCGGGCGCGATAGAGCCTGCACACGTCGCGACGACATGTGCCCTTGCATGCCCGCTCGGCGGCGTGTGTTCCGCGCACGCCTCGGGCGGCGCATGTCTTTGAGGAGTCCCCGTTATAACTCCGGCGTAATAACCGAGAATCGCGATTTGAGAGGTGCCGTCCGCCGGCGGCTCGCAGTACCGTGCGTCCTGGATGAGCACCGTTCACGTCCAGATTGAGATCGACGGCGCCACCCGCGGCCGTCTGGGACACGGTGATGGACCCGCAGCAGCTCGAGAGGTGGGTGACGATCCACCGCTCGGTCAAGGTCAAGTCAGCCGACCCCTGTGAGGAGGGCGCGCGCATGGATCAGGTGCTGCACATCCTCGGTGTCTCATTCAAGGTGCACTGGACGCTGGAGTCAGTGATCGCTCAGCGCGAGGCCGAGTGGCACGGTCGCGGCCCAGCCCTGTCAAGCGCGCTGATCCGTTACAGGCTCACAGGGCCAGTCCCAGGGCCCGACCACGTTCGACTATGTCAACGAGTTCCACCCGCCCGGGGGGCCGCTCGGCAGCGTCGCTTCGCGCGTGCTGATCGGACATGTTCCCGAACGTGAGGCGCATGACTCACTCACACGGCTGAAGCGTTTGGTCGAATCGGTGTGACACTCGATATGGTTAGCCGCCACAACCCCACAGTTAGCCTGCACCTACATCACAGGCGCTGTTTACTTAACAAAGGAGTGCGCCGATGGCGGGCTTTATCGACGCGGCTGTCCAGGACATCGACAATCGTCTGAAGGAACTCAAGCAGGAGGAGGAGCGCCTGCTGGCCGCACGGGCAGCACTCGCCGGAACCGCAACCCCACGGCGCGGGCCGGGCCGGCCGCCCCGCAGCCGCTCTGCAAGCCCGCACCAAACGTCGTGGGCCGGGGCGGCCGCGCGGCCAGCGCGGTGGCAACACACGCTCGACCCAGGCACTCGACCTGGTTCGCAACCAGCCGGGAATCACCATCCCGGAGATCGCGACAGCGATGAAGATCGAGCCGAATTACCTCTACCGCGTGATGCCGAAGCTGACCGCTGACGGCCTGGTCAGCCGCGAGGGTCAGGGCTGGTACCCGGCCGAGAAAGCGGCTGAGAAGGCGTCAGGCAAGTAGGCCGAGAGGCGTCAGGCAAGTAGTCAGTCAGCCGGGATAGCGTCACAACCCGCGAACGCGTCATAACCCGCGCGGCCGCCGTGCGCGACACGGTGCGGCCGCGGCGGAGTGCCGGGCCCCCAGCCAAGGGGGACCCGGCGGCCCTCAGGAGATCAGGCCAAGCCAGCGGATCGCCTCGCGCTCCTCGGCCAATTCGGCCACAGACGCGTCGATCCGGGCCCGTGAGAAGTCACTGATCTCGAGGCCCTGTACGATCCTGTACTCGCCGCCCGAGGTGGTTACCGGGAAGCTTGAGATCAGTCCCTCCTGGACGCCGTAGGAGCCGTCTGACGGGATCGCCATCGACACCCAGTCACCCTCCGGCGTGCCGAGCACCCAGTCGTGCACGTGATCGATCGCGGCACTGGCCGCAGACGCCGCACTCGACGCGCCGCGCGCGTCGATGATCGCCGCACCGCGCTTCTGCACGGTCGGGATGAAGTCACCCTCGAGCCAAGCCTGATCGTTGATCTTCTCGGCCGCGTTCTCACCGGCCAGCTTCGCGTGGAAGATGTCCGGGTACTGGGTCGCCGAATGGTTGCCCCAGATCGTCACGTTGGTGATGTCCTGCACGGCGTGCCGGTCTTACGCGATAGCTGCGCGATCGCACGGTTGTGGTCGAGGCGGGTCATCGCGGTGAAGCGCGCCGCGGGGATGTCGGGCGCGTTCTGCTGTGCGATCAGCGCGTTGGTGTTGGCCGGGTTACCGACGACCAGCACCCTGATGTCGGACGCCGCGTGCGCGTTCAGCGCCTGCCCCTGCGGCTTGAAGATGCCGCCGTTGGCCTCGAGCAGATCACCGCGCTCCATGCCGGCGGTGCGCGGACGCGCGCCGACCAGCAGTGCGATGTTGACGCCGTCGAACGCCGTGTTCGGGTCATCGCTGATGTCGATGCCGGCCAGCAGCGGAAAGGCGCCGTCGTCCAGCTCCATCGCGGTTCCCTCGGCCGCCTTCACGGCGGCGGGACCTCGAGCAGCGAGAGCTGCACCGGGGTGTCAGGTCCGAGCAACGCACCGCTCGCGATCCGGAACAGGATGGCGTAGCCGATCTGCCCGGCGGCACCGGTCACAGCGACTTTCACAGGTGTCTGGGTCACTATTTCATCTCCTGGAGAGTTCGATCTGGCGGGAGGCCCGCCGGCGATGCTACGCCAACGCCACGCCATAGACGTCACTCAGCTTCGCCTTCAGATAGTCGATCAACGGCGCCGACCTGCATCGGTCCGCCGACCACCTGCGTCAGCAGCTCGGTGTCGCTGTAACGCGAGCCGTGGCGATGCACGTTCTCGCGCAACCACTCGCGCAGCCCCTGCAGCTCGGCCGCCGCGAGCTGCTGATCGAGATCCGGGATGTCCGACCCGCACGCCTCCCACAGCTGACCCGCGATCAGGTTGCCGATCGCGTAAGTCGGGAAGTAGCCGATCAGGCCGGCGGACCAGTGCACGTCCTGCAGGACGCCTCGGCGTCACTCGGCACCTCCACGCCCAGGTAGTCGCGCATCCGCGTCGTTCCAGGCCTCCGGCAGGTCGGCGACGTCGAGCTCTCCCGCGAGCAGCGCGCGCTCGAGCTCGAAGCGCAGCGACGATGTGCAGGCCATATGTCGCCTCGTCGGCCTCGATCCGGATCAGTCGACGGCCGCACCGCGTTGACCGCCCTGAACAGCGTGTCCGGGTCCAGTCCCTTCAGTGCCCCGCCCGACAGCTCGGCGACCGCCGGCGTCAGCGCGCTCGGCAAACGCACGGCCGCGCCCGACCATGTTCTCCCACAGCCGGCTCTGCGACTCATGGATCGCGCTCGACCGGATCGAGCCGAGCGGCGTGCGCTGCAGCTCCGGAGCGATCCCGGCCTCGTACAGACCGTGCCCGCACTCGTGCATGGCGCCGTAGAGCCCGTCGGGAAGTAATCCTCCGCGTAACGCGTCGTGAGCCGCACATCGGTCACCGAGAAGCTCGCCTCGAACGGGTGCACCGTGTCGTCCAAGCCGCCAGCCGGCATCGTGAACCCCATCCAGCGCAGCACCTGGTCGACGAGCTGGCGCTGCCCGTCACCGGGTAGGTCACGTGCAGCGGCGTAACGTCGATCTCGCGGCCGCGGAGAGCGCGCGATCAGCGGCATCAGGCGGTCTCGCATCTCACCCAGCAGCGCCGCAACATGGGCGGTCCGCATGCCAGGGGCGAAGTCCTCGAGCACGACGTCGTATGGGTCGTCGTAGCCGTCGAAGCAGGCGATGTAGTCGCGCGTCAGCTCGAAGTTGCGCTCGAGCGCCGGACCTGAACGCCGCGAAGTCGTTCTCGGCCTCCGCGCCGCCACCCAGATCTTGTAGCCGTCGGACGCCGCCTTGGCCCGTGCAACCGCCAGCTCGACGGGCACCTGTCGCTCCTTTTCATACAGCCGCCGCGCCTCCGACACGAGGCGCGCATCGATCGAGTCCGCCGCCGACCCCGTCAAGCTCAGCCTCAGCTGCCGCGAGCAGCTCGCCGGTCCGCTCGCAGGTGAGTCGCTCGTGTGCGATCCGCTCCAGCGTCCCGAGCTGCTCGGTGCGCTGCTCAGCGCCACCCGCCGGCATCAATGTGCTGCGGTCCCAGTCGAGCACGGCGAGCGCGCTGTGTAGATCCTCGATCCCGCCCCACCACTCCCGTAGCTCCGCCAAGGCTGTCGCCATCACTGCACTCCTATCGCATGACCCGATCTCTGTGCGACCATTGCAGCATGTTCAGACGCGCTCGGTCGATCAAGTTGGTATCGATCGCCGGGATCCGCATCGGAGTCGACGGCACCTGGTTCGCGATGCTGTTCCTGCTGATCTTCCTGCTGTCGGGGTCGTTCCGAGCCGCGCTGCACTCCTCTGACTGACGTCGCGTACATGACGACAGTCGATCACCGTGCTGCTGTTCTTCGTCTCGCTGATCGTTCACGAGCTCGGACACGCGTTCGCGGCCCGTCGCGAGGGCATCGAGGTGCAGCGCATCGAGCTGTTCCTGTTCGGCGGCACCACCTACATGAGCCGCGACACGCAGACGCCGGGTGAGGAGTTCCGGATCGCCGCCGCCGGCCCGCTCGGAACGCTGCTGTTCATCGCGGTGTGCCTCGGGATCGACCTCGCGCTCGTCGGCCCGCACCGCTCTGATCCACGCGATCGCGCTGGATGGGACTGTTCCGATCACGCCGGTGCTGCTCGCGCTCAGCTGGCTGCTGCCGATGAACATCCTGATCCTGGTCTTCAACCTCGTGCCCGCCTACCCGCTCGACGGCGGCCGGATCGCGCGGGCGCTGGTCTGGCGCGTGACCGGTGACAAGCTCCGCGGCACCCGAACAGCCGCCCGCATCGGCGAGGGCGTTCGCGATCCTGCTGGGCGGCTTCGGCCTTTTCATCATGCTGGGGAGCCGAGCTTCGTCGGCGGCGACCCGACCTTCGCCGGGATCTGGCTGCTTCTGCTCGCGTTCATGATCTGGCAGTCGGCGCGGATGGCGCTGAGCGGAACGGCCGCCGCCTCACGCGTGCAGGGAGTCCGCGTCGCCGACATCATGGACCACGAGCCCGTGGTCGTTCGCGGCACGACCACCGTCGAGCAGGCGCTCGACGAGTCCTTCCTGCGCTACCAGACCGAGTGGCTGCCGGTGATCGACGGTGACGGTCGGTTCATCGGTATCGCGCGCCGCGAACGGGCGCAGGAGCTGGTCGACGGCGGTCAGGGATGCGCCACGGTCGGCTCGATCCTCGAGACCGACGACAACGCGAAGCTTCAGATCGGCGAGCAGCGTCCGCTCACCGACGTGCTGATGCTCGAGGCCCTGGGCCGGCTCGGCGCGGTGGTCGCGGTCGACGACGACGGCACGCTCACCGGCGTGGTCACGATCGACCAGGTCCGGCGGGTGCTGCAGACGGTGCTCGCTTCCCCGGCGGCCCGCTAACCGCCGGCTCCGACGGCCTCGCTCGGAGACGCCGCCACGATGCCATCGCGGATCAGCAGTTCGGCGATCTGGACGGCGTTGGTGGCGGCGCCCTTGCGCAGGTTGTCGGCCACGACGAACATCGACAGGCCGTTGGGATGCGACTCGTCGCGGCGGATGCGCCCGACATAGACCTCGTCGCGACCCTCGGAGCGCAGCGGCGTCGGCACGTCCTCACGATCAGCCCGGGCGCCTGTGAGAGCAGTTCGACGGCGCGCTCGACCGTCGAGGTGCTCACGCGTCTGGATGTTCACCGACTCCGAGTGGCCGGTCCGGACCGGCACGCGCACGCAGGTGACCGCGACCCCGATCGAGTCGTCCTCGAGGATCTTGCGGGTCTCGAACATCATCTTGCGCTCTTCGTCGGTGTGATCGTCGCCGTCGACGAAGTTCCCGGCCGCGCCGATCACGTTGAAGGCGATCTGCTCTGGGTAGATCGCCGGCGCCGGCATCGGCTCGCCCTCCAGCGCCGCACGGGCCTCGGCCTCCAGCTCGGCGATCGCCTTCTGACCGGTGCCTGAAACCGACTGGTAGGTCGAGACGATCAGCCGCTCGATCCCGACCTCGCGGTGGATCGGCGCGAGCGCCACCATCAGCTGCATCGTCGAGCAGTTCGGGTTGGCGATCAGGCCGTGGTGGCCGCGTCGAGCGCGTGCGGGTTGACCTCGGAGACGACCAGCGGCACGTCCGGATCGCGGCGGAACGCCGACGAGTTGTCGATCACGGTCGCGCCGGCCTCGCACGAACCGCGGCGCCCACTGCTTCGAGGTGCCGCCGCCGGCGGAGAACAGCGCGATGTCGAAGCCGCTGATGTCGGCGTCGTCGTCGAGCGCGAGCACCGTGCGGCCGTCGATCACCTTGCCCGCCGAGCGGGCGGTGGCGAACAGGACGATCTCGTTGTCACGGTCGAGACCACGCTCCTTCAGGCACTGAAGCATCACGGTGCCAACGGCGCCGGTCGCGCCGACGACCGCGATCGCGGAGCCGCGCTCATCGCGCCTCCTGCCGCCGAGCGGCAGTTCCTCGCGGGCCTCGGCGGCCGACAGCCCGAACGCGGCGTGCAGCGCGCTGCACGGCGCTGCGGCACCGCACTCCGCGCGGATCACGCATGAGATCTTGATCGGCGAGGTGCGAGATCATCTCGATGTTGATCTCTTCGTCAGCAAGCGTGCGAAAGACCTTGGCGGCGACCCCGGGGTGCGAGCTCATGCCGGCGCCGACGATCGAGACCTTGCCGATCTGGCGGTCGGTCGTCGACCTTCAGCCCCTGCTCGGCGATCACCGGCTCCAGCGCCGCCTCGGCGTCGCGCAGATCCTCGCTGGCAAGCGTGAAGGAGACCTCGGCCTCGGCGCCCTCGGTGCGCGGCTCGTTCTGGATGATCGTGTCGACGTTGCAGCCGGCCTCGGCCAGCGCCTCGAAGATCTCGGCAGCGGCGCCGGGGCGGTCGGGGACGCCGACGAGCGTGATCCGAGCCTCCTCGGTCGAGTGCGTCACGGCGGTGATCAGCGGATGCTCCATCGTCTCGTCTTCTCCAATCACAACGGTACCGGGGCCGTCCTCGAAGCTCGAACGGCAGTGGATGCGGACGCCGTGCGTACGCGCGTACTCGACCGAGCGCAGCTGCAGCACCTTGGCGCCCGAGGCGGCCATCTCGAGCATCTCCTCGAAGCTGACCAGCGGGAGCTTGCGAGCGTCGGGGACGATCCGCGGGTCGGCGCTGAAGACGCCGCTGACATCGGTGTAGATCTCGCAGACCTCGGCGTCAGCGCGGCCGCCACCGCGACGGCGGTCGTGTCCGAGCCGCCGCGCCCGAGCGTCGTCACGTCACGACTGGTCGAGACGCCCTGGAAGCCGGCGACCAGCACGATCATGTCCTCGTCGAGCGCCTCGACGATGCGCTCGGCGCGGACGTCGAGGATCCGCGCCCTGGTGTGCGAGGTGTCGGTGACGATCCCGGCCTGCGAGCCGGTCAGCGAGATCGCCCGGTGGCCGAGGTCGTTGATCGCCATCGCGCACAGCGCGCACGAGATCCGCTCGCCGGTCGAGAGCAGCATGTCCATCTCACGCGGGTCGGGATGCGGCGAGACCTCCTCGGCCGCCTGGATCAGCTCGTCGGTCGTGTGGCCGCGCGCCGACAGCACCGCGACGACGCGCTTGCCCTGCTCGCGCTGGGCGACGATCCGCCGCGCGGCGCGCTTGATCCGCTCGGCGTCGGCGACCGAGGTGCCGCCGAACTTCATCACCACTGTTGGCCTGGGGCAACATCTAGCGCCCTGAGGTTACGGTCGCGCAGTCATGTGCAGCGCGAGCGCTCAGACCGCGCGGCGGCCCGAGAAGGCGCGGCCGAGCGTGAGCTCGTCGGCGTACTCGAGGTCGGCGCCGACCGGCAGCCCGGAGGCGAGCCGGGTGACCGCACCTCCGGCGCGATCGCACGGATGCCGGCGGCGATGTGCAGCGCGGTCGCCTCGCCGGTGGTGGTCGGGTTGGTCGCGATCACGACCTCGCGCACGGCTGCGCCGGTCGCGCACGCGCGCGTACAGCTGCTCGATCTTCAGGTCCTCGGGGTCGATCCCGTCGATCGGCGAGAGCGCGCCGCCGAGCACGTGGTAGCGGCCGCGGAACTCGTGCGTGCGCTCGATCGAGATCACGTCGGCGGGCTCCTCGACCACGCAGATCAGCTCGGTATCGCGGCGCTCGTCCTCGCAGATCCGGCAGCGCGGGCCCTCGGCGAGGTTGAAGCAGATCTCGCAGAAGCCGATCCTCAGCTTGACCTCGCGGATCGCCTCGGCCAGCGCGAACGCGTCCTCCTCGCTGGCGCGCAGCAGGTGAAACGCGAGCCGCTGGGCGGTGCGCCCGCCGACGCCCGGCAGCTTCGAGAGCTCGGTGATCAGCCGCTGCAGCGGCGGCGCGTAGGTGCTCACAGACCGCTCCGGAAGTCCTGCGGCTCAGAAGCCCGGGCAGCCCCAGGCCGCCGAGGCCGCCCGGACCGCCGAGTCCGCCGGTCGCGGCACCGAGCCTCTGCGCCGCCAGCTCCTGCGCCGCCTGCGAGCCCCTGGTTGACGGCCGCCAGCACCAGGTCGGAGAGCATCTCGACGTCGTCGGGGTCGACCGCCTCGGGAGCGATCGTGATCGACTTGACCACCAGCTCGCCGGTGACCTCAACCGTCACCGCGCCGCCGCCGGCGGTGGCCTCGACCACCTCGTTCTTCAGCTCCTCCTGGGCCTTCGCCATGTCGGCCTGCATCTTCTGGACCTGCTTGAGCATCTGCTGCATGTTGGGCTGGGGCATCAGCTCTCCTCCTCCTGGTCGTCTTGCAGAATCTCCTCGGCGCCGAACTCGTCGACGAACCGCGCACCAGCTCCTCGTCGCTCATCGGCGTCGGCGCCGTCCGGCGTGGCTCGCGCCTCCGTCGGCCTCGGTCCGCGCCTCCGACAACTCGTAGCGCAGCGCCAGCGCGGTGCCGGTCACGTTGCGCACCGCCTCGGCGGTCGCTCGCCGGTAGTCGTCCTGCTCGGCCTTGCGCTTGTAGAAGGCGGCCTCGGCCGGGAAAGCCAGCACCAGCTCGCGCTCGCTGACCGCGCGTCGGGCTGGCGCCCTCCAGCAGCACCGCCAGCATCGCGTTGCCGCCTCGCACCATCTCGACCACGGCCGGCCACATCGCGACATGTCCTGGAGGTCTGTCCGGCGGTCGGCGGCGGTGGTCGTCTCCGCTCGGGGTTGAGGGCTCGTCTGAAACGGCAGAGAGTCGCCGTCTCAGACGAACTCAATCGCGTCAGCGGGCAGTTACGAGCCGGATCAGCGGACTCTGAAGCCGCAAAGGCTCGGTCGGACTGTGGCCGGCGAGGGTCGATGGCGGCGGCGGGCTCGACTCTCAGCGAGCGCGCCGGGATCGGCGCGGGAGGCGCGGCGCTCGGCACGGCCGCGCGCTCGGCGCTGGCTCGCGCGGCTGCGAGGCTGCGGCCGCACGCCGACTCTCCAACCGCTCGATCCGCGCCAGCAGAGCCCCGACAGACGGGTCCATCTCCGGCGCCGCGGCCTTGATCAGGACGAGCTCGAGCTGGATCCGCGGCTGGGCGCCGTTCGCGCGTCGCCTCGAGCGCGGCGGAGACGAGCTCGAGCAGCCGCACCGCGTCGGTCTGCGCGAGCGTGGCCGCCTGCTGCAGCCAGGCGCGCGTCGCGCTCGGGCGTGACGCGCAGCTCCGCCGGCACCTCGCCGAGGATCTGGACGGTCAGCAGCTCGCGCGCGTGGACCTCGAGGTCGCGCAGCACCTGGCCCGGGTCGCGGCCGGACGCGGCCAGCGCGGCGGCCGCCCGCAGGCGCCGCCGCCGGGTCACGCGCGACGATCGCGTCGACCGCGGCGAACAGCTGCTCGGCGTCGGCGACGCCGAGCACGGCGAGCACGTCCTGCGGGCGTGATCGTCTCGTCGCCGGCGTAGGTGACGAGCTGCTCGAGCGTGCCGAGCGCGTCGCGGAACGAGCCGGTCGCGTGGCGCGCGATCAGCGCGCGTGGCGCCGTCGTCGATCGAGATCGACTCGGTCTCCGCGACCCGGCGCACGACGGTGGCGACCTGCTCGGCCGAGGGCCGGCCGAAGTCGAAGCGGTGGCAGCGGTCGACGACCGTCGGCAGCACCTTCTGCGCCTCGGTCGTCGCGAGCACGAAGACCGTCCGCGGCGGCGGCTCCTCGAGCGTCTTCAGGAACGCGTTCCACGCCTGCGTCGAGAGCATGTGCGCCTCGTCGAGGATGTAGACCTTGTGGCGGCCGGAGACCGGCGCGTAGGCGACCTTCTCGCGCAGGTCGCGGATGTCATCGACCGAGTTGTTGGAGGCGGCGTCCATCTCGATCACGTCGAGCGAGGTGGCGCTCGCGATCGAGACGCACGAGTCGCAGACGCCGCAGGGCGTGACGGTCGGGCCGTTGACGCAGTTCAGGCAGGCGGCCAGGATCTTGGCCATGCTCGTCTTGCCGGTCCCGCGCGAGCCGACGAACAGGTAGGCGTGGTGGATCTGGTCGCGCTCGACGGCGTGCGAGAGGGTCCGCACGACGTGCTCCTGGCCGACGACGTCGGCGAACGTGCGGGGGCGGTGACGGCGATAGAGCGAGGGGCCGGCGGACACGGCATCGAGTCTAGGTCAGAATGCGCTCCAACCGTTCGATGCCCCGAAGCGCTCCCGGCACCGGCGCCGCGAAGCCGCGGCGAGGGCGCCGCAGATCGAAATGGATCGTGCACCCTCCTCTGGTGTCGGCCCGCGGCGCGGTCCTCTGATGACTCCGATCCGGCGCCCCCGTAGCGCCTGGAGGTGACCGCTTAAGGCTGCTTCCTTCCGGACCTGACCTGGTTCACGGGTCTCCATCGCCTTGGGACCGGACCATCACCGCCACACAAAGACGCTGACCGCGGGCGTTCACCCCTCGGGAGGGAATTCAGCCCCGCTGAGCGGATTGCGAGTTACAGGGCACCGCTAGCACCCCGCCTAGCACGATCCGCCCAGGATCCTAGAGGCTTCGCGTCGATCCGCAGCGCTGCCCACCCGCGCACTCGTCGATACCCTTCAGCCCTCATGGCTATTGGAGTTGTCGGACTTGGATACGTGGGTCTGCCGCTGGTCGTCGCGTTCGCGCAGGCCGGCGAGGAGGTGATCGCGGTCGACATCGACCAGCGCAAGATCGACGCGCTGATCGCGCCGGCGAGTCATATATCGAGGACATCCCCTCCGAGCGTGCTGCGCGCGGTGCTGCCGAAGGTCACGCGAGCACCGACTACGCGCCGCTGGCCGCACCGAGGCGGTCCTGATCTGCGTGCCCGACGCCGCTGACCGCCAACCGCGAGCCCGACCTGGGCCCGCTCGAGGCCTCAGCGCAGGCGCTGCGCAGGTCGTGCAGGCAGGGCCAGCTGATCGTGCTCGAGTCGACCACCTATCCGGCACGACGCGCGAGCTGCTGGTGCCGGCGCTGGAGCAGGTCTCCGGCCTGAAGGTCGGCGACGACCTCAACGTCGCCTTCTCACCCGAGCGGGTCGACCCTGGCCGCACCGACTACACGCTGCAAGAACACGCCGAAGGTCATCGGCGGCATCACCGAGGCCTGCGCCGACCGCGCCGCCGAGCTCTACGGCCGCGTCTGCGACGCAGATCGTGCGCGTCTCGACGCCCGAGGCGGCGGAGATGACGAAGCTGCTGGAGAACATCTTCCGCTCGGTCAACATCGCGCTGGTCAACGAGCTCTCGATCGTCGCCGAGCGCATGGGCATCGACATCTGGGAGGTCGTCGACGCCGCCGCCACCAAGCCCTACGGCTTCATGCGCTTCGAGCCGGGGCCCGGCATGGGCGGCCACTGCCTGCCGGTCGATCCGTTCTACCTGACCTGGCGCGCCCGCGAGTTCCAGATG